>NZ_JACOIJ010000042.1 GCF_014692495.1 Sphingobacterium litopenaei
TCTGTTTGAACACTGGTATATAGGGATAAAGTTGTCGGTTGGATAATAAGAGCCGTGTAAAGGGAGATCTTTACGCACGGTTCTGTGAGAGGTTTGGACTGAAATGTCCTTATCTACTCGACTAGTACCCTGTTTCTCTACTTTATACAGGGGAAGGTCTGAAAGTTATAATGGCAAAGGAACCAAGAAGTTTATGGCGAAGCGCTAAAAGCCGAACCACTTAAGAGAACTGCTTACATGAGGATAGGTCGGAAACTGATAGTGAAATGCAAGAGGAGCTTAGCTGAGTCGTGCAACGAAGTGGACACAATGCCTGAGGTTTTTTTTTTCAGTAATACTATGTTGGAAGAGATATTACACATCCGAAATGTCAAACACGCAGTTGATCGTGTCATCTCTAATGGAGGTGCTAGCGGAGTTGATGGTATGCAGATCGATAATCTTCGTGACTACCTTAACACGTACTGGCACCCTCTTCGGTCGGATATTCTCTCTGGCACTTACCGCCCACAAGCTGTTCGGAAAGTAGAGATTCCCAAAGCAAGTGGCGGCAAGCGTATGCTGGGTATCCCAACGGTCATCGACAGTGTTATTCAGCAAAGCATTTCCCAATGGCTTGGGTTAAAGTATGAGGGTGATTTTCACGATAACAGCTACGGCTTCCGTCCGAATCGTAATGCTCATCAGGCCGTCAGTAAAGCGCAAGATTATCTGAACTTAGGTTACACGTGGGTCGTTGAACTTGATTTGGAGCAATTCAATTAATTATATTGTTCGCAAGTTAAAACAAGAATCTACTTATTACATTTCGCGTTCACCACACAGGTCATTCTTATTTAAACATTTTTCGAAAAAACATACTTTCTGGTCTGATGGTTATTTTGTTTGTTCAATAGGTGAAGCATCTCCTGATACTATTCGTGAGTATATTCTCAATCAGGGTTAGTCGCTTACACCCACAGGCTAAACACCTGTGGGTTTTACGCTTCGTTTTATAAAAAAATGTTAGGGCATTATTGCCTTTTTTTAGACCATAAGGTCTTAAATAAATGTGTTTTAAATCAAGTGAATAGGAATTCTCTTCTCTAAGAGAAGATTAAATTCAAATATTAACTTATAAATAAATCATAACATTAGAACTGGAAAGCGAAGACTAATAACGATAAGTTAATTATCTTTCTTAGGCTTTGCAAGGCAGAGCCTGATGGTATACAGATATAGTTTATTTTATTTATAAATTTTATTTTTTAATTAATTATTTTTTTAAAAAAATAATTAAACATTTGCTAAGTTGCAATATTTTGGGGTTGTCTGGTGTTGTCAGACAGTCTTTGGTCGGAGTATTAAAAACTTTTGAGCGTTGTTTTAAAAAGTCAGACATTTATTTAAAAAATTTCACTCCTGTTTTTATAATATTTTTAGTAATTCCAAAGCGCGAGTATTGTCTGGGGAAATTACGCTTTTAATTGTTCTTTTATCCTTTAAAGTAGCTTAGTTTCCGCATTCCAATTGCATTAATTTCATAGCTGAAGAAAACTATTTCCAACAACCAACCTTTAAGAAGGGGACTTTGATTTCTCATTGGGGATGTATGAGGTGATTTAGCATGTTCTTATAGCCCTCTAAGTATGGAGAATCTTTTCTTTGTGTGAATTAGCTGTTGTTGGTGAATACTTCTTACACCGTTCTCGTTATGCTTTAGAAACTCATGATAATTATATTATTGATTTTTATCTACTATTGATAGGTTTAGATCTACTACTGCATGCTTAAAACACATAATTTTTGTTATAAAAATGTCATAAATGTAAAGTGTGTTATACAAAATAGCAATAATGCAATTCTTTTTGATAGTAACACTATCATTTTTATTATATTGCTTTAAATATTATTTATTTTATGGAATTTTTAATCCAATTTAAGCTTAATGATCATCTTTACTTACGTGATCCTGAGCTAAGTGATATCGGTAGATCTATTGTGCGTGAATCTATAAATTTGATTTACGAAATAGGATTTGAAAAGTTTACCTTTCGAAAGTTAGCATTACATATAAAGACGACTGAGACTACAATTTATCGTTATTTTTCTTCAAAACATAAATTGCTGATATACATTTTGAGTTGGTATTGGAATTATTTAGAACTTGTGTGCAAGTTCCAATTACAACGAGAGTCGGATAGTAAGAATAAACTGAAACTTATTCTTGAAATAGTTACATATAATTATCCCTATGGGTTAGAAATTAAAGGATATAATATGCAAAGATTGCATGAAATCGTAATTTCTGAAAGTAGTAAATCTTATTTAGTCAAAGATGTAGATGATATAAATGAAGAACTTGTCTTTAGTCCTTTGAAGAGTTTATGTAGCTTTATTTCAGAAGTGATTCTGGAAATTAATCCAAAATTTGATTATCCTAAATCGCTTGCCAGTACGTTGATTGAAACTGCTCATCAACAGCAATTCTTTAGTGCACATTTACCAAGTCTCACGGATAATAAAAATAAAGAATTACATAAAGAATATGTTTTGGCCTATCTTAATTCTTTGGCATTCTCAGTAATAAAATAAAATGACACAGCACGAAGATTATTCGAACTCAAGCAGAGCATTATTTAGATATATAACTAAGGAAAAACGTGATGTTACTGCAATTTATATATATGCAATTCTTAGTGGATTGGTGCAACTAAGCATACCCTTAGGTATACAGGCTATAGTTAGCTTTGTTATGGGGGCCACGATGATTACCTCTTTATATTTACTTATTTCTTTCGTGGTTCTAGGAACATTTCTTGCTGGCCTTTTCCGCGTACGTGTAATGCAAATAATTGAAAAAATTCAACAAAAAATATTTGTTGAATATGCTGTTGCTTTCACTGAAAGGTTGCCCAATATTAACTTATCGGCAAATAAAAAATATTATTTGCCTGAATTGGTTAATAGATTTTTCGAAGCTCCTCATTTACAAAAGGGAATATCTAAAATATTATTAGAGATACCCACTGCATTAATACAAATTCTTTTTGGGATACTCTTATTATCCTTTTATAATACGTGGTTTTTAGTGTTCGGAGCTCTGGTGATTATTATTGTGATCATTATTTTTCGCTTTACGATGAACTCAGGTATTAAATCAAGTATAGAGGAAAGTGATCGTAAATATGAGGTTGCCTCTTGGTTGGAAGATATTGCTGGAGATATTAAAACGTTTAAGGGTAATTCAAAATCCAAACTTCATTTAATTGGTACGGATGAAAGAGTTGTCGATTATTTAAAAATTCGAACCACACATTTCAAAGTTCTTGAGTTTCAGTATAAAGCTATTATAGCTTTTAAGGTAATTATGACACTTGTGATGCTTACAATAGGTACTTATTTGCTTGTAAATCAGCAATTGAATATTGGAGCATTTATCGCTACGGAAATTGTAGTAATAAGCATGATGACAGCAGTAGAAAAATTAATTAAGAGCTTGGAGAGTTATTACGATGTAATTGCTTCCTTGGTGAAATTAAATAAGGTGACAAGTTTAGTAACAGAGCAAGGGGGAGATATTGATTTAAATAATGATAGTATCGGTTTAGATATTGTTTTTAAGGATGTAAATTTCGCTTTTAGTGATAATAAAGTTATGCTCTCAAATGTGAACTTTCATATTGCTCCCAACACATTGACAACTGTTTCAGGTAAATTGGGTGCTGGAAAGTCTTTGTTGTTAAATATTATTACGGGATTTTATGAACCTTTTTCAGGCTCTATCCTATTTGATAAAGTGCCTTTAAAAAACCTAGATAAGGTAAGCCTGCGTAATCAAATTGGAATCTTCATGGAGGATATGAAAATTATTAAAGGGACATTGAAGGATAATATTTTACTGGGTAATACTCAAATTAATACAAATGATATTGTGAACTTATGTGAGGAAATCGGAATTGAAAATTTATCTACTCAATTCTCTGAGGGGTTTTCTACACATCTCAGCGAGACTGATACACAGCTTTCTTTTAGTGCTAAAAAGAAGATATTGTTAATTAGGGCCCTTCTTGGCAAGCGTCGATTACTTGTTTTAGAAGATCCTTTATCAGGAATGGATGCAGAATTCGGTGGCAAAATCCTTGCATACATTAATAGAATCAAGGATAATTCAACTGTTATTATTGTTTCAAATAAAACCAAAATGCTAGAAATAGCAGACCAGAAATTAATAATAGACCAAGGACAAGTAATGATAAATCAGGAATCATAGAAGCACTATTTATGGAATTGAAATCTTTTAATACAATTTATCATATAAACCGAGACTCACGCGTAATGAGGTGGTTTTTTGTTTTTCTAGTTGTAGGTGTGATTATTCTTTTTCTGCCTTGGACTCAAAACGTTAAAGTAAATGGAACTGTAACAACTTTATATCAGGATCAACGTCCTCAACAGCTAAATTCACCTATTCCAGGAAAAATTGAAAAATGGTTCGTTAAAAATGGTGATTTCGTTCAAAAAGGCGATACTATTTTGAAACTAGCAGAGGTCAAAGACGAATATTTAGATCCTAATCTAATTTATCGATCTAAAGAACAAGTAGATGCAAAAAAAGGTGTTAGAGATTATTATCGTGCTAAAGTGGGGACTGCGGAAAATCAACTGAATGCTTTGCAAGTGGCAAAAGATCTTAAAATTTCCCAACTTAAGATAAAGCTCCGTCAGCTAAACATGAAGCTGGAAGCTGAAAATGCTGAACTCATGGCCGTGAATAATGAAATTAAGGTGGTTGAAGATCAATATTTAAGGCAAAAAAAAATGTATGATGAAGGGCTCGTGTCGTTGACTCAATTTCAGCAGCGTAATGTTTCTTATCAAAATGTTTTAGCAAAGAAAACTGGTATTGAAAATAAGTTAGCGCAAAGTCGTCAGGAAATTGAGGCCACGGTTATGGAAGAAAATGCAATTATACAGGATTTTACAGACAAGCTGAGCAAAATACAAGGTGAGAGGTTCCAAAGTCTAGGACAAATACAGGGAAGCATAGGGGAAATTGCGAAGTTAGAAAATCAGATTTCTAATTATCAAATTAGACAAGGATTATACTATGTACTAGCCTCTCAAGATGGTCAAGTTGTACAACTCAATAAGGCGGGTATTGGTGAAATTTTAAAAGAAACTGAAAGTATTGGTACTATTGTTCCTCAGCGGGTAGATTATGCAGTGGAAATGTATGTGAAACCCGTTGACTTGCCTCTACTGCGAGTGGGACAGCGGGTTATGTGTGTATTTGATGGCTTTCCGGCTATCGTGTTCTCTGGTTGGCCAAATACGAGTTACGGTATTTTTAAGGGGAAGTTAATATCTATTGAGAATACAATAAGTGTAAATGGGTTATTTAGGGCTGTAGTAGTCCAAGATAGTTCTGAGCGTACTTGGCCTCCGCAAATAAGGGTAGGTGGTGGTGCTCAAGGAATAATTATCTTAAATGACGTTCCTGTGTGGTATGAATTATGGCGAAATATAAATGGTTTTCCACCAGATTATTATGTCGTTAATACAGAAAGTAAAAAAAATTAGAACATGATTATCCTTTGCAGATTTGCGATTATATTTCTGTTAATTTTTTCCGTTAAATTCAGACTTAAAGGACAGTCCGTTCAGGGGCTTAAATTGAGTTATACGGAGTTTATAGCCGCTGTTAAAAGTTATCATCCGCTAGTGGTTAATTATAAGATTGAAAATCAAATTGCTGAGGCTGATCTTCAGCGTGCAAGAGGGGGATTTGATCCCGTGCTTGAGGGGAAGATGGGTAGTAAAACCATTGATGGTGTAAATTATTATAATGAGCGTAATGCGAGTTTAGGTATTCCAGTATGGTATGGTGTAGAAATTAGGGGGAAGTATAGTTATATCGATGGAGATAAGTTAAATAATAGTGAAACCCCAGGTGAGCTTTATCAAGTAGGTGTTACGTTGCCTTTGCTTCAGAATCTGCTTTATGATAAGCGTAGGGCAATACTTGATCAGGCTAAAGAGGGGTTGAACATGGCTAAAGCAGAACAAATTATCCGAATAAACGAAGTGCTATTGGAAGCTGATAATACTTATTGGAACTGGGTTAAAGAGTATGAATTACTTAAACTGCAAAGTGAAGTTGTAGAAGTAAATCGTAAGCGGGTTTCCCTTACTCTTAAAACACTAGAATACGGAGAACGTGCTGCAATTGATACGACCGAAGCTATATCGCAGCTTCAAAGTTTTCAGTTAGATGAGCAGGATGCTTATTTACGTTTTTTAAAAGCTACCCAGGAATTAACGCTGTTTTTGTGGAAAGAAAATAATCAGCCTTACGATATTCTGGACGGTTTAATTCCTGAGAGGCCTTTAAGCAGTATTGATGTGTATAAAGAATACCCTGTATTGATTAGAAATGTTAGAGAAAAATCCACTTTTGACCACGGCTCTTTACGCTATTATTTAGGAAAGCAGAATTATCTGATCAGTGAGAAGGCTTTAAAATTTCAAAGCTTGTTACCAAAAGTTAATTTCACTTATAATTACTTAAATAAGCAGAACCGTAGATCCGAAGTTTTCCCCATGTTTGAGGACAATTTTCAGTATGGATTGAAACTTGAGCTGCCTATTTTTCTACGACAAGCAAAAGGAGATTATAAAATAGCAAAGCATAAGTTATATCAAAACTCTTTAGAAATTCAATATAAGGCTAAAGAAATAGAAAACAAAGTAACTAATTATATAAATAACCTTACAAATTATCATTCTCAAATTAGGATTGCCGAAAGGAATATAGAGAATTATCAAAAGTTGTTGCAAGCAGAGGAATTGCGATTTGCAAATGGAGAGAGTTCTTTATTTGTAATTAATAGCCGAGAGAATAAATTGATTGATGCTCAATCAAAAATTTTAGATTTAAGGTTGAAATTTATGCACTCTTATAACGAGCTCAAATGGCTAAACAATAGCTTTATAGCAGAGTAAATAAATTGTCATTATTTGCTTACTGGGTCATTGATAGATTTCTTTCCCTTAATTTCGGGGTATCAATAATTTAAGTTGGTTGAAAAAAACATTAATTTTTGTAAAAATTATCTAACTCTATGAAAAAAAATAAATTACAGTGATTTTTAGTTTTTAGTTTTATGTTTCCTATGTTTATGCTAAGTGCCCAGAATCTAACTACAGGTTTTACTAGTTTAAATCAATTTGGTGCTCTTGAGATTGCGGGAAAAGTAAATTTGGAAGCTAGAAAAATTGGTAAAAATGCTTCCATTGCGGTTTTAGACGCATCAGGTAATGTTTTGTTGCTGCTCAAAGGCGATGGTGTAGGTCCCCATAACACATTGGCATCTCAACGTAAAGCATATACGTCACTTTCTACTAAAACTTCAAGTTTAGAATTAATGAAAAAAGCAGAATAAAGTCCGGACTGCAAAAATTTAAATACTTTACCTGAATTGCTTTTATTGGGTGGCGGCGTGCCAATTTTTAAGGATGGATCATTAATTGGGAGCCTTGGTGTATCGGGTGCTGGGGGTGGTGAAAACGATAATACCATTGCTATTAATGCTATTCGTTCATTAAATTTTAAAGAAAAGCAATAAATATATTATTTATATAATGCTCTGGAAGTAGTACCTTTTTTAGCAAAAGTCTAATTTTCTACCTTCAAATTTCCTTAACATTCACGTTTATTATCTTTGTTTTGAAATGGAAGGTAGATTATTTTACCCTTTGCTCATTCTAAATTTAAGATTGCGCTAGAAGATAGCATTATTTGACTTAATATATAATATCGGGTTTAGGCTAGGTGCTGTAATTGACATGATATCAATTTTAAATCTGGAGTTCTGGGTATCGAAATTATTAATAAAAAACATCTGGATGAAATTATTATATTTATGCAGCCTTTAATTTAAGTTTACTTTATACAACTTAGTGGATTTTGTGTTTTTGCAGGTTGTGTTCGGTAGCCCGTTAATTAAAATGGTGGTATGATAAAATAAAACCTAATGAATAAAAACAACGTTGTAGAAATAGGTAACTTAGGTGGACCTACTATTGTATTTGCTCATGGATTCGGGACAGATCAAAGCGCATGGGACGGCGTTAAACAGGCATTTCTGTCTAAATACAGGCTTATCCTTTTTGATAATGTGGGAAGTGGTAACTCTGATCCCCAGGCATATAGTCCAAATAAATACAATAATCTTAGCCCTTATGCTGAAGATCTTATTGCCATTTGCGAAACGTATAAAGTTAGAAATGCCATACTCATAGCACATTCTGTGAGTGGAATGATAGGTATACTTGCCACGCTAAAAAGACCAAATCTTTTCTCCAAATTAGTACTGATAGGTGCTTCTCCAAGATATCTAAATGATTTTAATTATCAAGGTGGATTTGATCAGGAGGAGTTGAATCTAATATTTGAGACTATGTCAAATAATTATTTCGCTTGGGTAAGTGGTTTTTCTGTAGCTGCAATGGCTAACCCACAAAATCCTGAATTGGCAGAAAATTTCGCATCAACACTTAAAGCGATTAGACCTGATATTGCACAATCTGTAGCGCGGGTTATATTTCAGTCGGATTACCGTAGAGAATTACCAAAATTGGATAAGCCCACATTAATTATACAGGCACAAGAAGACATTGCTGTGCCTTTGCGTGTTGCAGAATATATGAACGATAATATTCCAAATAGCAAATTGAAAGTCGTAAATGCTTTTGGACATTTTCCACATATGAGTGCTCCAGAAGAAATCATTAAGGAGATTAAACTATTTATTTAATATTTTGAATAAGCTGAGCGATATAGATTGGAATTATGAAGCGGTTAGTTTTTTAACTGGTTTGTACCCAATTAAGAAAAAAACAGATTATAAAGATGTTTTATGTGAATCTACGAATCTGCTTAAAATGCATTCCCAGGCTAGGATAGTTTCATTTGTAAGAATTGAAGACAATATAACTGCACGTATAGAATATAGTACCTCAAAAGAACTTCTAAACAATTTGTTTGATGTTCAGCTAATTCTTGACTTTCTTGAGCATGAGGATATTGTCTTGAATGTTGATTTTTTGAATCAAAAGGAACAATCTGAAGTCGTTGTTTTTTTACCTTTACAGGAAAAGGGGCTTAGAGGGGGATTTCTGCTAACGGTGGAGCAGTCTCTTTCTTTAGACATATCGTATAAGAGTTTTTTAAATTCTTTGCACCAAGGACTTAAAGATACGTGTTTCACTATTCAGAAACATTTAGTAATTGAAGAGTTCAGCACGCGTTTCAATACTATTCTTGAAACTATTCCTCAAGGAATTGTTTTTGTTGATGATGGTGGTAAGAATGGATGGGTGAATAGAAAGGCCTCTGAAATTTTAGAAATCCCAAAAGGAAAAAACAGTCCTATTGCTATTGCTCAAGCAATGCAAAAACTAAAAAGTACTGCTGTAAACAAAGAAGAAATTAATCAGGGTGGGTTGCGATTATTTAGTTCCTCTGGTCAAAAAATTGACGATTGGAAGTGGATTTTTGGTGATCCAGTAAGTTTAGTGCTTAATGTCACTTGTGTTCCTGCCGTTTCTCAAAACGTAAAAGGACGTATGTGGGTGTTCACAGACTTCACATTTCAGTATTTGGCGCAAATCCAATTACAAGCGCTATCTGAAGAATTAGAACAAAAAAGAAAAATTTCCGATCTCCAAAACAAAGCAAAATCAGAATTTTTAGCTAACATGAGTCATGAAATCCGTACTCCACTTAACGGTGTGATTGGGTTTGCAGATCTGTTGCTTAAAACAGAATTAAATGACACACAATATCAATACCTAAACTATATTAGAGATTCTGGAAATATACTTCTTAGTGTGATAAACGATATTCTTGATTTTTCTAAAATAGAATCAGGAAAATTGGAACTTTTTATCGATCGTTATAACGTTTATGAAGTTATTAACCAGATTGTAAATATTATTCTTTACCAAGCGCAACATAAAAATTTAGAGTTGTTATTAAACGTAGAACAAGGTTTGCCTCAGGATATCTGGATTGATGAGGCGCGTTTAAAGCAAGTGTTAGTAAATATGCTTGGAAATGCTGTTAAGTTCACTCCAGAGGGTGAGGTTGAGCTTTCTGTAAAGAAAATCCAAATGAATGAAGAAACCATTATTTTGCGTTTTTCTGTTCGCGATACGGGAATTGGTATTCCTTTGGAAAAGCAGCAACGAATCTTTGATGCTTTTACTCAAGAAGATAGTTCGGTAAGCAAAAAATACGGAGGAACAGGATTAGGTCTAACCATATCTAATAATCTATTAAAATATATGGGTAGTAATCTAAAGCTTGAGAGTGAATTAGATAAAGGGTCTATTTTTTATTTTGATATTGAAGTACGATATGAGCAAAATTCGATAGAAGTAGAAGAGGAACTGAATGTTGGTCGGGTTTTAATTGTTGATGACAACCAGAACAATAGGACCATTCTTAAACATATGTTAGAGTATAAAAATATCACTTGTGTTACGGCAGCTAATGGTATAGAAGCTATTCAGCTTCTACTTAATGGAGAGTTTTTCGATACTATCTTAATGGATTACCATATGCCAATACTTTCAGGGCTCGAAACTATAGATAAGATAAAAGAAATTTTTAAACATAATAATAGAACTGTGCCTCTTGTGGTATTACATACTTCCTCGGAAGAACATGATGTTATATCAGCGTTCAGAAAGAATGAAAATTCGCATTGTTTACTCAAGCCAATTAAATCTGATGAATTATATAGAATACTTGCTAAAACTTCTCAGAGCGTTAAAACTAAAAGAGAAGAAGATTTTTCGATAAACAGGAATCTGTCAATTTTTGAACAACCTATAAATGTCTTATTGGCTGATGATAATCCGGTTAATAGGGCTTTGAATCACAAGATGCTACAGATGTTAGTTCCTGGTGCGAGACTTCTGCAAGTGAGTGATGGAAAACAAGCTGTTGAAGCATGTGAGAAGGAGATATTCCAACTCATTTTAATGGACGTACAAATGCCTATTATGGATGGCTATGATGCTACGAGGCATATCCGTTTATTGCCAGGATATCAAAATATACCAATTATAGCGGTAAGTGCAGGAAATGTCTCTGGCGAAATGGAACGATGCGTTAGGGCGGGAATGAACGATTTTTTGTCCAAACCATTTACATCAAAGGATATGTTAAAGGTTCTTCAGGCTAATATTGGCCTTGGCGGGGATGAATGATTGATTTAATCAAGAGCGGTAGAAATATTACAGCAGAAGTTGTTAACTAAGTAAATTTCTCTCTTAAACTAAATGCGCTTTTAATTTAAGTTGATTTTTCTATGATGTATGTAATTTAATGATTTTCCAATTTTGTGGTAGATGGATTATATCCATCCTTCGCGTAAGGCTTTCGAGCCTAATTCGACAAAGGATTTACAGTTTGATTTTCGGAGGATATTTTTACGATGAACACTCACTGTATATGGGGATATGTATAGTGCTGAAGCGATTTCGAGTGTGGTTCTGCCTAACAGAACCAATTGGATTAGTTCTTTTTCTCTTCTGGTAAATAAAGAAGCTTCAGGTGTTTTTTGTTGGCCATAAGGAGTTAATACATTATAGTATGAAGGTTCACCATCTAATCCTAAGAAAGAAAGGTTGATTGCCTTTTCTTCTGTTTTAAGTTGAGTTATATCGGTGTGAACCCCTAGTACTCTTACCACAGCTCCATCCTCATTGGTTTGAATGGTGCTTACTTGTTGCAATATCCATTTGTATGAGCCATCTGCACAGCGTAAGCGATAATCGTAATTCACCTTGTATTTCAATACCTTATCAGGCTTGAGTTTCGAAAAAAAATTTGTTACTTCTTGCTCATACATTACAAAACGGGATTTATCATCGGGATGTATGTTATTCATAATGTTTTCAGGATTAAAGTTGCTTAAAGACCATCCTAATACATTCTTTAAGCTCTCACTCACAAATTCTATTTCTATATTGCCAACATTAAAGATATAATAGTAATATGCCTCGGGGTGAAGTCTATCTAAAAGTTTCTCATAAATTTCGAGCTGAAATGTATAAGGTAAATTAGCTTCGGGCGCATATTTTGCAATTTCTTGCCAAGTTTGTTTTGCTTGATTGTAGTTCAATGAATCCATAGGTAATTACTTAAATCAAATATCATAAAAATTTTCAATTATCACCTAAAGGGTGTGCTTTCGATTAAGAAAAATTTTTCTATGGATCTTCTGGTCAGTAAATATACTTAAGGTTCTTTCGGTTGCTGTGGGGTTAAGAAATTATCTTCTTTCGCGCGATTGCGAGTCTGCAACACCTATGGTAGATCTTTCAATCTCTAACTTACCATCGAGCTTGCTTGTCGCCAAAATGCTTTACAGGGTGATTAAACTTTTCAATAATCTTTTATTAGTCAAAAGTCGCTGTCAGTCCATATGCTTATAGTTTTGCGAAATAATAATATAAGGGAAACTTGCTAATTCCATTTAATATTACTTGTGTTTCGAAAACGTCTTTATTATGAATTTAGTCGCTTATAATAAATCACACTTTAAAATAAGGTTCTTATATAACATAGTGTTTTATTCTTTAGGGCTCTCGTTGAATAGTTTCTCTAAAATTTGGAAGCGAAAGTCGAAGATTTCAATTAGTTTGTTTTTGACAAAAAGTTTGTGTGCCAAAATTCCTAAAATACCTAAAGGCAATTCATAAATAACAGTGTCTTTCATTAATACTCCCTTGTCATTTTCTATAAAATCATGCCTATGGTTCCAATATTTATATGGACCGGATGATTGAAAGTCCGTAAAGTTTTTATTTTTTTCTACGGTAGTAATTATCGTTCTCCATTTCAAAGGAATATTTAGAATTGGAGTAACGATGTAATCAATCATCATATTTTCATGAATTTCTTCATTTTCAAAATTTGACACTATTGTAAATCCCATTTCTTTTGGGGTAATCTTCGATAGGTTCATAGGGGAAGAGAAAAATTGCCAGGCTGTATCAATATCACAATTTAATTGCTGTTCTCTATATAATGTGAATTTCATTTTTTCCTTATATTATCTTACTTTAATCGATTAAATTTTACGCCGCTTTATGTTGATTGTTGTGTGTATTTTGTTTAGGTAACATTTATTGTTTAATTTGTGATCCAGTTTTTAAAACCTCTATATTCATAGGTTGTTTTTCTTCATTAGCAGGACTTTCAACCTCATATCTTCACGCATCAACGACAGACGTACAATGCCATCGTGATAGACTTCTGCCTGAAAATTTATGAGCATGGGCAAGGTGTACATAACTCCCAAACTAAAGGCTCTGCGTCTGTCTTTCTTGTTTCTTTGTCCAAACAAATTGGTTTCATGTTCATCGTCTCACATTTTTCGATATCGCCAATCAAAACCGATGAACGGCATTAACCATTGCATCTTTCCGATGTATCTACCCAAATGCGTTTCTACTTCGTAACCGTGATGGTCGTTGTAACCCAATCTCCATTTTGTTCCCAAACTCCATCTTGCATTTTGAAGCATTGCTTCACCATCATTTCCATTTGTTGCGAAATCGTTTATTGCCATAAAATGCATCATATTACTTTCTTTCTGTAACATTTTATTTTGATTATACGCTGAAAAGCGAAAACGAATAATGGATAAAGGACGCGTAATTTACCCATTATTTTATTACATTTGCAGTAATTATTTACAAGGTAATTAAATGAAAGAGAGTGCAGTAAGCACCATTACTAAATCGCTACCGATGGCATTTTCGGTTCTTGTAAACTGCTGTTTATAAGCCACTTTGCGCTTAATTAATCTTTTTTACAAAAAAAATAAAATTTCTCCACATATTTTTTCGGCGCTCTGGCCTTTCTTATTGGAATGCAACTTATCCGATATCTACAGGTAATGGATTTTTTTAATTGCAGGAAGGCCTATCTCAACTTCACAAAACAAGAAACCTCTGGTTATACAAACTGAAGTGTTCTAAAATTGGGGAACAGCCGTTTTGTAGGTGCAAATAATATCCATTGATATATGTTTATTACATGCTTATATTGTCTTAAATTGAATTCACTCGTTTGGTATTAAGGATTTTACTATAGAAAGACTTAAGGTATTTTTATTTGTCCATGATCCTAATAATTAATATAGCATAAATAATTTTATTGAAAACATACTCGTGTATTTTTTGATATCTCTTATTGTAGTCGGTTCAATGTCATATTGTGTTTTATTAATTGTAATTTATGGTATATATTAAATTCAAGTTTAATTTTTGAGTAGATTGTTTTTGCACAGCGTGTAAAATAATAAATCGCTATTGTTTTACTTGTTCTTTTAATAAAATTATAGAATAATGGGATTTTTATTGATTTTATTTAAATTTACAGTAATGTTTATGAGTGTTATATTGATATACAATAAAAAATTGTATATTTGAAATATAAATACCAAACCAAATGATCATATACTTAATTTTAATCGGCGCAATCATTTTGATTTTTGCCGTATTTTATTATTTAGATTACTTAAAGAAAAGAGTATTTGATGATAATGTAAATCTTTCTCTTTCTTTTGATTTCCAGGAAAGTAGCACCTCCAAAGCATCTAAACACTTGTTGCTATTCCATATTAAAAGTGTTAATGAAAATTTCAGAGCTTTGTATATTAATGATGTTAAAATAAAAAATTCCAAAGTCCGTTTGAGGCATTACAGAAATATTTCTACGAAATTACCTATTCCTCAAGATGGCGTATTACTTTCAATGGAAGTAAGAAAAAGTGGAAAATTAAAACCACAGGAAATTGAAAATTGTCAAATTGTTATTTCCGGTTTTCTAATGGAGGATAAAAACAAAAAAGTATTCTTTAAAAGAAATATGCAGGTAACTCCGCTTCCTAGATATGCCTAAGATTTACTACATAAATTAGTTATAACACCAACAGGAAAATATTTTGTATCAATACTATCAGAAGAAGAATATCAAGTAAAAGAAAAGACTGGTGCTTTTTGTGGAATAGATTTAGGTTTAAAAGACTTTGCTATTACTTCTGATGGTGTCAAATTCAAGAACAACAAATACACCAAACAATATGAAAAAGAATTAGCGAAAGCACAAAAACATCTTTCTCGTAAGACAAAAGGCAGTAATTCGTTTGAAAGACAAAGACGAAAAACAGCAAGACTTCACCAGAAGATAACCAACTCACGAATGGATACCTTACATAAGGTATCCCACCAATTAGTTTCTAACTACGATATAATTGCATTAGAAGATTTGAATGTGAAAGGTATGGTCAAAAACCATAAACTTTCAAAACATATTTCTGATGCAAGTTGGGGAACTTTCGTTAGGTTGCTTGAATACAAGGCTGATTGGAACGATAAAGAGATTGTAAAAATCAATCGCTTCTATCCATCAAGTAAAACCTGCTGTGAGTGCGGTTGGATAAATCAAGACTTAAATCTTTCAATAAGAGAATGGACTTGCAAAAATGGACACGTTTTAGACCGTGATTTAAACGCTGCAAAAAACATTCTGAAAGAAGGATTAAAAATAATATCGTCAGGAACTGGCGATTACACGGGCGGAGACTCAAATAAGACTTTGACAACAAAGCACAAGTCTGTGAAGCCCGAAGCCCATTTGTCTTTAGCAAATGGGTAGTTCACAACCTTTTCTGTAAGACCTTTAAAGAAATAATGTGTATGTCCATAAAAAATTAAGCACACTATTATTTTCAGTTTATGTTAATTATTTGCTGTGCTCTGTGTGTCATCATCTTTCAACTCTTTTATATACATAAGACCGTTCTCTATATCTTTTACAATGTTTAATATTTCGTTCCAACGAAAAGGCTCGTGATTTATAACTTTATCTTCTAAATCTTTTGTAACTTGATTTAATTTGATTAATCCTACGTGAGACGCTGTGCCTTTTAGTTTATGAAGAATCGATTTAAGCGAAGATATATCTTTGTATTCTATAGCTTGCTTTAATATTATTATTGTGTTGTTTAATTCTTGAATTACAAGGTCAAGAAAATATCTTTTAAACTCGTCATCGTCACTATAATTACTTTCTAAAATTGATCTATCAAAATCAAAGTCTAAATTAGCATGCTTTGCAGTCGTATCACCAGGAATGTTAGCAAGAACTTCCATAATTACACTTTTTAAATCAGCAATACGTATTGGTTTAGCAAGAAACTGTGTCATGCCGGCTTGAATGCAGTTTTGTTTTTCGCTCAAAGTATTTCCTGCAGTTATGGCAATGATGGGTGTGTTTTTGTAATTATCCAATTGTCTTATTTTTTTGGTTGCTTCTATACCATCCATAATTGGCATTTGAACGTCCATTAAAATAATATCGAATTGTTTTTCTGTACACGCCTGATATGCTTTTTCTCCATCATTAACAGAAATTATTTCGGATTTCGGTAATAAACCAGCTAGCATGCGGAGATTTAGTTGCATGTTTACTGCATTGTCATCGGCTACTAATATAGCAGCTATAGATTCGTTTTTGTCTAGCAAATTTTCTGTCGCAATACTATTTTTAATTAGATCTTTATCTTCTTTATCTTGTTGGTGTTTGTGTATTGATTGGTTAATTGCCAAGTATAATTTATCTGTTTTGATAGGCTTCATTAAACTAACAATTTCATTATCGTCACTTAAATGTGATAACAATTCTTGTTTCTCGTAGGAAGTATGCAAAATTATTAACGGTATTTCCATATTTTTACTAGCCATTATTTCTTTCATCTTGGCAATAGTTTCTACACCAGAGAGAACTGGCATATGATAGTCCACAAGAATAAGGTTAAATTCTTCTCCTTGGGCTAATAACTGCAAAGCTTCTACTCCATTTTTTGCTAAGGTTGTATCAATATTCTTATACTTAAGCATATGATCCATTATAATTCTATTGTTAGTATTATCATCTACAATCAAAGCACGCTTAATAGGTATTTCTATTTTATTATTAGGGTTAGTAATTGTTTTTTCATACTCAACTTCCAAATCGAAAAAGAAAGTAGTTCCATTTTCTGGCTCACTTAAAAGCTGCAAATTACTGTGCATATATTTTAGTAAGTTGTTGGAAATAGTAAGACCTAATCCTGTCCCTCCATACCTTTTGCTAATTGAACTGTCTTCTTGGGTAAATGCTTGAAATATTTTATCCTGCTTCTCTTTTGCAATTCCGATACCAGTATCTCTTACAGAAAAACGAAGTTTTGTTGTTGAACCCATTTGGCTTATTTGTTGGACTTTAAGTTCAACCTCGCCTTCTTCAGTGAACTTTACGGCATTGCCCATTAAGTTTATTAAAACTTGCTTTAGTCGCGAATCATCGACCCAAATATTTAAATCTAACTCTTCAGGCACATTAAGTAACAATTCTAAACCTTTACTTTGCGCCTGAAACAATATCACATCTACAACTTGACTACATAAATCATATAGATTGTATTTGCCTATATATAATTCAAGTTTACCGGATTCTATTTTTGAAAAATCTAATATATCGTTAATAATACTAAGCAGACTATTTCCTGATTCATTAATATATTTAAGGTACTGCTGTTGAAGTTCATTAAGTGGTGTTTGAAGAAGTAGGTCGGAGAAGCCGATTACACCATTTAGAGGGGTACGTATCTCGTGACTCATATTTGCCAAGAATTCAGATTTTGCTTTATTTGCTGCCTCAGCAGATTTTTGAGCTATTAATAATTCTTCGTTTTTCTTTACTTCTTCTGAAATATTTTGTACAAAAATAATTATACCTCCTATTTTCTGTGCGGAAATATACCACGGTCTAACCTCCCAGTTAAAATGTTTTTCTTCTTTATCCTTACCAATATACATTACCTCATGTGTGTTTTTATAAGAAATACCTTTTAAAGCATTTTTATATATTTCTATTCGGTAATCGGGTATATCGGTAGAAAGGTCACTAATATTCCTGTGTTCAACATGTTCCTTTACAAAATTAAATTCATCTAACCACTGATTGCTTACATAGAGGTAGTTTAGATTCTGGTCAAACATAGCTACTGCTGCTGGCACGTATTCGATAAAAGTGCGCAACATAGATTCTTTTCGTTCAACCTCCAAATGCATGGTCTTGCTACTATGTATATTCTGTATAATTCCAAATATCCGTTTGCACACCCCCTCGGAGAATTCTGGTATACCCTTTACACGCACCCATTGTCTGTTTTGACTGATAGGTTGCATTTCTATCTCTAAATCATATGGTATTCCTTGGTTAACTGCAGTGTAAAAAGCTTCTTGAAGTAGTATTGATGAACTCGTATGAAAATTTCCAAAAGCTGTCTCGAGATCTAGATTTTCAACTTCTTGCATTTCCATTATTTGTTTCGCTTGTGGAGATAAGTATACTCTACCATCATTCATGCTAACCTCCCAGCCACCAACTTGAGCTACTGCATTTGTTTGTTCAAGAATTTGCTGCGTATGTAAAAGATTTAGTTCAAGCTTTCTTCTATCGCTAATATCAAGTGCGATGCTGCTGACATAAGGATTTCCATCCAAATCCTTCTCTAATACATTATGGTATAAGAAAAATACTTTTTCTCCAGACTTCTTCAACAGGGTCATCATCCCTCGCATTTGCCCATGCTCAATCAGTTCTGTCATGTACTGATCATAGAGTCGTTTGTTTTCCAGCGGTATTAAATCAATTAATTTAAGACCTTCTACCTCGCTTTCTTTGTACCCCAAAAGCTCTCTTCCTTTTTCGTTAACACGTAAGATATTTCCATCTAAATCATGCATACTCATAAGCCCCAAGGAGTTTTCGAAATAATTTCTAAATCTTCGCTCAGAGTTTAATAATTTTAAACGCTCTTGGTTTTCATGGCTTATATCACGTCCAATAGCGAAAAATTCGTTGTACTTCTCCTCGTACTTAATGTGCCATTGGATGGTTATAAGACGATTGCTATTAGAAAGTGTGTAGGTTGTAAGTGAAACTTCTTTACCAGCTAAGGTATCCTTAAATGCTGCTTTTAATTCATCATTTGTATCTGCAGTAAATAAGTCTAAAAAAGGTTTACTTATTATTTCTTTATTATCTTGATTTAAGATCTGTTTGAATGATTGATTAACTTCTTTTATGTTTAAATCACTATCTATTACTCCAATTAAATTTTGGGTTACCTTTATTATATCTGTATAATATCCCGACTCAACTTTTAATTTTTTATAGGTATAAAGCTGGCTCACATTTTTCGCAAGCGCATAGAGGAAATCAATTTGACTTTGATCTATTTTTTTAGGAACAAAATCAATTACACAAAGCGTGCCCAGAGCAAATCCATCTTCATCAATAATGGGAACACCTGCATAAAATCTTATTTTGGCCTGATTAACGATTGGATTGTCGGCGGTTCTCTCATCTAGTAGTGTATCTTCAATTACAAGAGCATCCGTGCTCATTAACGTATATTGACAAATTGTTTGTTTTCGATCTACAGAGTCAACCTCCATTCCGATGCAGCTTTGTATGCGTTGAACATCTCTTTCCATTATGCTAACTAAAGCGATAGGGCAATGGGTAAAATTAGCCGCGCTTTTAGAAATAACATCAAAATCAGAATCCTTACTAAGGTTTAGTAAGTTGAATCTTTTTAGATGCGTTAATCGATCATCTTCGTTTAAAGGTATAGGATAGGTATTCATTTGTTGTCTTTTTGGCCATTTACAATTTAACTATAAAATAGTAAATCTCTTCAAAATTTTAAATATTTAACTTATTTAAGTCATTCGATTTAGCTCCCTGCTTATGATATTTTGTCTCTATAATTGTTATAAAATACTGAGTAATGATGCATAGAATCAATGCTAGCCATACCTTATTGGGTAGATAATGACTCCGATAATTTCAGGACTAATTCCCAGAGCAAAAGGTTCTTATAACTTAGTACCACAAAACACCACAAGAAAGTTATAAGTTGTTACAGGGTATTGAGGAACGCTTATGAGCATATGGTTTACGATTGGGCCAAAGGAAAACCAAGATTACGTATTGCCAAGATTATCGTAAGAGGAAAGAAAATGCTTATTATATAATAGAGTATAGCATGAAAAATTGAATTATCCTTAATATTATATATAAATTGTTACAAATAATTGTTTCAATTATTATTAGTAATATGCATTATTAATCTAACTATATTTACATAATTTTCATATTAGCCTTGGGTTAAGGTCTAAATATGAGATTTTATAAACAAACCAATATGAAAAAAAACTACCTATTAGCGTTCTTATTGATCGGTACCGTAACAGGATTATCAGCACAGAATAGATTTGGATTCAAAGCAGGATTGAATCTTGCAAGTGAGTACTTGCGCATGGATAATCAGTCCTCAACAACCAAAATAGCTCCCCTTTACCATCTTTCTGCATACTATGATATTGCTGTGTCTCCGCGTTTTTCTATTCAGCCAGGACTTTCCCTAGAAGGCAAAGGTGGTAAGTCTGAAATAGATGGTGAATCACTTACAGATAAGTTAATGTATTTAGAGGTTCCTATAAATTTTATTTCATGGACACCAACGAAATCTGGAGAGTTCTTTTTTGGAGGAGGTCCATATTTTGCATATGGGGTTGATGCAAGAGTGACATCAGGTAGAAATGCACTACATTTAGAGTGGGGAAATGAAATCAATCAGCTTAGACCATTCGATGCAGGGATAGGTCTAATTTTTGGATATAGATTTAATGGAGGGTTCACAACAAGACTTTCTAGCTCGGCCGGGTTGGTTAATATTTCAAACCAGAGTGGAATGAAATATTTAAATAGAGTTACTTCTATTGGGATAGGATACGAATTCGGTAGCAAACGATAAAAGCATATCTTTTAGCTGATTTCTCTGGCTAGATACGATTGACAACTATTCTTCGAACTTAACAATAATTTTTTTATAAAATTATTGTTGTTTTCCCTGTATTATCGTAATATTGCAATATTAATCAAGAATACATGGGTGTTACCAAAAGTGAAATATTTACGGAAGAACAGAATCATTTAGCCATTAATTTGAAAGCTCTGGCACATCCTGCGCGAATAGCCATTTTACAGTATATCATCAAACAGAATGCCTGTATTTGTAATGATTTGGTAGAAGAATTGGGATTGGCGCAGGCTACCATTTCACAACATTTAAAAGAATTAAAGAACATTGGCATCATTAAAGGAAATATAGAGGGAACAAGTGTATGTTACTGTATCAATGAGACAGTTTGGCAACAAATTAAAAAAGAACTTGATACTTTCTTTGTAGCTGATATAGCTATTGAAAAATGCTGCTAATGCATTTTTTTACTTTAATATATCGCTACATTGCAATATACAATTAATCATAATAATAGAAAAAATATGAAACTATCAGAAATTAAAGAAATTCTTAAGACTTTGGATAATGTTGAATTTCAATTGGAAAATGGAACTTTTGTACCCGAACATTTTCACGTTACGGAAGTGGGGCAAATAACTACACATTTTATTGACTGCGGTGGTATAATTCGGAGCGAAAAAGTTGTCAATTTTCAATTATGGAATGCTAATGATTTTGAACATCGCTTAAAACCCACTAAACTTTTAAACATCATTAATCTCTCGGAAGAAAAGTTAGGTATTGAAGATGTGGAAATTGAAGTGGAATATCAAAGTGACACCATTGGAAAATATGATTTAGAATTTAATGGAAAAACTTTTGTCTTGAAATACAAAACCACAGCTTGTTTGGCAGAAGATGCTTGTGGTATTCCATCAGAAAAACAAAAGAAAAATTTAATAGGATTGCAGGTAAATCAAACCAATACTTGCACGCCAGGTGGAGGTTGTTGCTAATTTTAAAATTTATCAAAATGAAAATGGTATTATTCAGCGACATTCATGCTAATTTACCTGCATTAGAAGCATTTTTTGCAGATGTTGAAAAAAGAAATCCTGACAGTATCTATTGTTTGGGTGATTTGGTGGGCTATAATATTTGGCCAAACGAAGTGGTTAACGAAATCCGTAAAAGAAAAATCCCAACAATTGCAGGAAATTACGATTTTGGAATTGGAAGAATGAGCAGCGAATGCGGTTGTGCATACAAAACGGACAGCGAAAAAGACAACGGAAACATTTCTATTTCATTCACAAATTCTTTAATGAACGATGAAGAAAGAGCGTATTTGCGAACACTACCAGCACATATAAAAGTAGAGTTTCAACTAAATAAAGATAAATTGAATTTGCTACTGGTTCACGGAAGTCCGAGAAAAATAAACGAATATTTATTTGAAGACCGAGAGGAGAAAAGTATGCTTCGTATTATGGAACAAGCAGATGCAGACATTCTGTGTTTTGGACATACACACAAACCATATCACAGAGTATTGAATTCGGGAATTGATGGACAAAATCATTTCAGACACGCCATCAATATTGGTTCGGTAGGCAAACCAAAAGACAGTGATGTAAGAGGTTGTTATGTAGTGCTTACCATTAATGAGAACAGCTCTGTGTTGGATAGAGACAGTGTAAAAGTTGAATTTATTCGATTTGAATACGATATTGAAAAAGCTGCAAGAGCAGTTGAAGATAGTCCGCTACCCAACGAATATGCAGAAAATTTAAGACGTGGTTACTAATCAATAAAAAAAAAGGAAATGAAAATTCCAAAGGATTTATACTTTTCCGAAGAGCATACTTGGCTGCCTATAGAAAATAACATTGGAACGATTGATATTACAGAGTTTGCCCAAAGTAATATAGGTGAAATCGTGTATGCGGATGTGTCGAATATTGGCTATTATTTTAAGCAGGACGAAAATGTTTGGTTCCATTGAAGCTGTTAAAACCGTTAGTGATTTATTTCTACCTATGTCGGGTAAAGTGATAGAAACCAATAGACTAATTTTAAAAGATCCAACATGGGTAAACAGAAAACCATTTGAAAATGGTCGGTTGGTAAAAATAGAAAACAAACTAGAAATTGTGAGCTTACTAAAAGCAGAACAAAACGCTAACACTATAAACAATTATAAGATGCAAGTAAAATTAAAATTCCTTGACCGTTACCTCACCTTATGGATATTCCTTGCCATGGCTTTAGGGGTGGGGTTGGGTTTTTTCTTTCCCAATATCTCTACTTTAACTAGTAGCTTATCCGTAGGCACAACCAATATTCCAATAGCAATTGGTTTAATACTGATGATGTATCCTCCATTAGCAAAAGTGGACTATTCACTTCTGCCCAAAGCGTTTAAGGATAAAAAAGTAATCGGCATATCGTTAATGCTGAATTGGATTATCGGTACAGTATTGATGTTCGGATTAGCTGTTCTGTTTTTACGGAACGAACCTGATTATATGACAGGATTGATATTGATAGGCCTGGCCAGGTGTATAGCAATGGTCATCGTGTGGAGTGACCTAGCCAAAGCCAACCGGGAATATACCGCTATGTTAGTGGCATTGAATAGCATCTTTCAGATAATTTCTTACAGCTTTTTAGTCTGGTTATTCATCAACATACTACCTGCAAAATTTGGCTTAGCCAATTTCAATGTAAGCGTGTCGATGAGTGCGGTAACAGAAAGCGTATTGATATACTTGGGTATTCCTTTTCTGGCAGGCTTTTTAAGTCGTTATATATTGGTAAAATCTAAAGGTATAGAATGGTATAACAGAATATTTGTGCCAAAAATATCACCCATTACATTGTATGCTTTACTGTTTACCATCGTATTAATGTTCAGTTTGAAGGGCGACAAAATAGTAGAATTACCAATGGATGCAGTGAAAGTGGCCATACCATTAATCATCTATTTCGTGCTAATGTTTTTTGTAAGCTTCTTTATCAATAAATCTTTGAAAGTACCTTACGATAAAAACGCTTCTATCGCATTTACTGCTACAGGAAACAATTTTGAATTGGCAATCGCTGTTGCAATATCAGTTTTCGGTATTCATTCGCCGCAGGCATTTGTAGGTGTGATTGGACCATTGGTAGAAGTGCCGGTATTAATATTGCTGGTAAAGGCGAGTTTATGGTTAAAGAAAAAGTATTATAGCTAATTTTATAGGGATAAACTGCATATGTTAGATAAATTGAAAAACTCTATCTCCATAAAAAACAAAATTGAAGCGTCAACATTACTAAAAGTTGCCCCATTCCGTAAAGAAATTCGCAAGACCGAGCCTCACAAACATAACAGCTATTTAGAAATAATTTATTTAAGGGAAGGAAGCGGATTGCACACCATCGATCATACTTCATTTTCGATAATGCCACCTACGGTTTTTTTTGTCCGAAAAGAGCAGGTGCATCATTGGGATATGACAGATACTCCGGATGGTTATGTATTGCTTTTAAAAAAGGGTTTTGTCGACCATTCGTTGGACAGGGAACTTAAAAGTCTTTTATCTAAACTGAGTGGATTAAGCTGCATTCATCTGAAAGAAACAGAAAGTATAGACACCTTGTTCCAAATGCTCACTATAGAAAAAGATTTTACTGTTACTGAAGGATTATTAAAAGCACTATTTGCTAAAATTTTGATTGCGGGGAAACCTTCGATAATTAAATCACGTAAATCAGATGGTGCCATTACTATATTTCGAGAACTGCTCAACCAGACAAATGACCTGCAAAACAATGTTAATTATTATGCAGAAAAACTTCATATGACACCCCAAAATCTTAATGTTATTTGTCGTAAGGCACTAGACCAATCAGCGGCTGAGGTAATAGCTGAGCATATAATTAGTGAGGCAAAAAGACAATTGATGTATACCATAAGTAGTGTTTCT
Source organism: Sphingobacterium litopenaei (assembly GCF_014692495.1). Lineage (GTDB taxonomy): Bacteria > Bacteroidota > Bacteroidia > Sphingobacteriales > Sphingobacteriaceae > Sphingobacterium > Sphingobacterium litopenaei. The sequence goes on from NZ_JACOIJ010000042.1 coordinate 24,896, forward strand.
GAAATTGCTTTTAAATTGAATTTTAAGGACACTTCCCATTTTGTAAAGTATTTCAAGCGTTACACTGGTCTTACACCTCAAACCTTCCGTAATACTTAAAATACACCTTTCTATTTTCAAATATACAATATCTGATAGTTCGTATTACACGAAATTTGTGTAGTGTAAGGCGCGGGTTATGAGATGTTTGATATTTGTTTATACTTCCATTTATTTGTGGTTGTAAAAAAACAAGGAATGGCTCAGGGCCAATAAATAAAAGGGGATGAGCAGAATAAACTATAGAAAAATCAATTCTGTGCATTTGATATAGGATGGTTGAAACTGGCCTCTCTGTTATTTTAAGTTTGCCAATTGCATTTATTTTAGCCCATCTATATAAAAAAGTGCAATCCAAAATTCATAAAACTAATCATGAAGTTGCAAACAATAACTAAGACAGACGTATCAAAAACCACTATATTAATTCGATTGATGGTAGGAGCGGTATTTTTATTTGCCGATACCCGTGGAGCCGGACGATTTGAAAAAATTGGTCTGCCTTATCCTGAATTTTTGGGCAGTTTCGTTGGAACATTTGAAGTTATTTGTGGATTTCTTCTTCTAATCGGGCTGTTCACACGGCTTGCAAGTCTCCCTCTTATTGTTATTTTGTTGTGGCTATTGCAACAACTAAATCAGAGATTTTAATAGAAAAAGGATTTTGGGAAATGATGCACAGCAGCCGCACCGATTGGACGATGCTTTTGGACAGTATCTTTCTATTGATAAAAGGTGGAGGTAAATGGTCAGTAGATGAAAATTTTGAAAACAAATGGAGAATAAAATAGAGCTAAAAGAAATAGCAAAAGTTTTTAGTAAAATAGGTTTTATTGGATTTGGTGGTCCAGCAGCACATATTGCTATGATGCGGGATGAAGTAGTGGTCAAGCGGAAGTGGATGAGTGAACAGTATTTTTTGGATCTGCTGGGAGCTACCAATCTTATTCCAGGCCCTAACAGCACGGAAATGGCTATTCATATTGGCTTTGATAAAGGTGGGTGGAGAGGCTTAGTAACAGCCGGTATGTGTTTTATTTTACCCGCCGTTTTTTTAACAAGTATTCTAGCGTATTTGTATATTCGATATGGTCAGTTGCCCGAGCTACAGCCTTTTATTTATGGTATCAAACCTGCTATAATTGCTATCATTCTCGCTGCTATTTATCCTTTAGCAAAACAATCCGTAAAATCTTTAAATTTAGGTCTTATCGGTATTACCGTATTGTTAGCTGCGGTGATTGGAGTTAATGAAATATATTTAATGCTCGGTGCAGGTTTGTTAGCATTTGGATTGCACACTATTCAGAACAGACAAAATGATACTTTACAAAGTATCGTTCCGTTTGCTTTTTTTCTTCAAATCATTCAGACAACTTTTTGGACAGCGACCAATGCACAGCTATTTTGGACATTCCTTAAAATTGGCTCCATACTTTATGGAAGCGGATATGTATTATTTGCCTTTATCGATACAGAATTGGTTACAAAAGGTTTACTCACAAGGCAACAATTGATGGATGCTATTGCAGTAGGTCAGTTCACGCCTGGTCCCGTTTTTTCGTCGGTAACTTTCATCGGATTTCAAATCAATGGACTTTCAGGTGCTTTTATTTCGACAATAGCTATTTTTCTTCCCTCATTTGTTTTTGTAGCAATGCTTAATCTCTTAATGAAAAAGCTTCGAAATTCTAAAGGATTTTCTGCCTTTTTAGATGCTGTAAATGTAGCATCTGTAGCTGTAATGATGGTCGTGTGCTTGGAAATGGGTAAAGAAATCATTACTGATTGGAGGACGTTGTTAATTGCTTTTTCCAGCATTGCAATAACTTTTGGCTACAGGAAAATAAATAGTGCTTTTGTAGTTTTGGGTAGTTCCTTATTCGGATACTTGTTGTTTCAAATTTAAATACATTACTTTTAAGGTAGATCATAACTTTTTTCAATCGTAATGTATTGTATTTGGTAACATGATAGTGCTGATTATTGTTCCTGCCAAGCATATCGGATTAGGCATTCCTTTGATTTTGCAGTCTTTCCTCTACATTTGTTTAATCAATTATGTGTTTGAAAACTAGCTTGTTTGCTTATTCTTTGAAATCATCCAGGATAGTTTTATGTATTTCCTGCTCCATCCTGGATAATTTTCAAAATTGACCATTTCGCGAATGATAAAATTAACTTTACAGTTAAAACTAATAGACTTGACTTAATAATCATTAATTATTCTCTCTTCACTTTGATCTAAGTTTTACCAATAGTGATTATAAAACGGAGCGTAAAACCCACAGGTCTTTAGCCTGTGGGATGTAAGCGACTAACCCTGATTGAGAATATACTCACGAATAGTATCAGGAGATGCTTCACCTATTGAACAAACAAAATAACCAT
>NZ_JACOIJ010000043.1 GCF_014692495.1 Sphingobacterium litopenaei
AAGGTTTGATAAAGCAGCACTACGCAAAAATGGCTGGTAATATCAGGAGTGTGCCAGGTATAGGTCCACGAAGTGTTTCTATGTTGATTATTGCTACAGATGGATTTGGGATGTTTGAAAACTATAAGCAGGTAATATCCTATTTCGGATTGGCTCCAAGGATATATGAGTCGGGTACAAGCGTGAAAGGAAAAAGGCATATCTGTAAAATGGGAATGGGACAGATAAGAAAAGTATTGTATATGGCAGCCACTTCTGCAATAAAATGCAACAAAGGATGTAAAGATCTGTACGAAAGACTCAGGGCTAAAGGAAAACCTCATCGCGTAGCTCTAATAGAGGCGGTAAATAAGCTTATTAAACAAGTATTTGCAATAGCTAAATCAGGTGAACCCTATAAAGCTCAATTTGGCTATGGCTAAAATATACAGAATATTATTTTAGTGAATTTTAAATTTTTATTTGGATTTAAACACAGTTCATTTCGACAATAAGAGAAATCTAAAAATATGTTGCTTTGTCTTCACCGCCAGACAGGCTCTTTCTTTTTATTCATTAGTATCAATATCATTTGTATGAATGAGCACTTCGTGGTTTTATAAAAAGAAACAAAAAATCATCGCTGTACCGTATCGGCACAACGCCTCACACTTCCTGCTATTGCCGATCCGCTAAGGCGATATTTAAGTAATTGTAAGGATTGTATTTGTATTGGAAATCTTATTTAGCAACTACCCCCAAAATATCCAAGCCTTGATTGCTTTGCATACTTTCGTCATCAAGGAAGAAATTGCGAAGCAATCTCCGAAGGAAACTATGAGCCCCTCGCGGCTTGAGCGAGATTAAATAACTTTGAAGGCTTTAGCGAGGCTATAATAAGATTAAAAATATTAAAACTCTTTATCGTAAGTACGTTTCCAATGATTATTACGATCCATAGGTGTCTCTTTGACTTTGTATTCCAAACGGATTCCATTCAGACGACGGCGTTTGATTCGTTTATTTACTTCATCACGGAAAGCAATTCCAGTAATCTGGTAAATGCCAAATGCTGTACCTACATATTTAGAATTAACCGCGTCATCATCTACCAATTCAAAATCAAAAAAGCAGTTTAAGTAATCTTTCCAAAAGAGAATAGGATTTTCCTCTTTATCCCAAAGGCTATCAGGTCCATAGCAATCTTCGTCATATATTTCAAAATGATCAGCTAATACCCGATTTGTTTTAGCTAAAAAATCTTTTGCTTTCGCTTCGTCTTCTATAGGAAGAATAGAAATAACATCGCGCTCTTCTAATACATCAAACATAGCATGCTCGGAGAAGCATAAAACCATATCATCCAACAAATCCTCGATATTATTAAACATTTTAGCCATAGCACAAAGGTAAAAACTATTTCTTTAATAAAGGATGTAATAATGGACCAATTAAAAAAGGCACCTATTACAGTGCCTTTTCATTGTTAATATTTTATAGGATAATCTTCCATAAACTCGAACTTATAGCCTTTAGCTAATAGTTTGTCAATAAGATCTGACAGAAGCTTCTGCCCTTTCTTCGTTTGAAACATATCATCGTGCATCAAAAAAACCACATTATTAGGTTCCTTAGAAGACTTATTGTTCATATAGTTTACTATACGATTATAAACAGTTTCAAAAGGAATATTAGGTTCACCTGAGTAGCTGTTTAAACGCCATTCTACATCCCAACCGAATACTTTGTACCCATCTTTGTGCAATAAATCTGCTGTAGGCGCCGCATTAGGAATATCTATTCTGCGTTCATTGTCATAAATCCAAATATTCCGACCAGGAAGACGGGCAACCTTACTGTTCATCTTAATATTAGATTCATTTTTCTTAAAATCTTCAAAAGCTTTGATACTATCCGCGTAAAAAGTACCTAATCGATTATATCCATGCGTATAACTATGATTGTATACAGCGACCAAAGGATTCTCAATATAAAGATTCAAATCGCGTAAACGATACTTGCCAATCGTAGAATGCCTTCCTACCACAAAGGTATTGACCTTGATGTTTTTTGCTCTAGCAATGGAATCAATAGCCCGACTACCCACTAATGGTCCATCATCAAAAGTCAGGTACACATGCTTAGGATGTTTGTCGAATTCTCTACGCAAAGAATCACGCAGGTTTTTCTTTTGTGTCTTGATATCGACAGGATTCAAGCTATCTACTCGAAAGACAATCTTATTGTGTCGTAGTGAATCCCATTTGCTGTGTAGTGTTGGTTTATCTTCTATTAATTCTTCAATCTTATTAACTAAAGAATCAACTTTGTGTGAACCAAATACAGCGTTAGAAAAGTTGTTGCAAGAAAAAAACCCCAAAGTTATGAGAGTTACAGCACCAAATCCGAATAACTCCCCCCTTAATTTGAACATTTCAGAATGTATTATTTTCTCCAAAATTAAGAGAAAAATACAAGACAATATCATTTATATATTAATAAATTTTTAAGTAAAGTAAACATAAATCTACAACCATAAAAAAACCGATTTTCAATATGAAAATCGGTTTAAATCTAATCTAGTAAACAAACTTTTATTCTAATAAATATGCAATCTTATCTTCTTCTATCGTTTTTGTGGTGCTTGTTATGTTTATTACGCTCTTTCTCCATTTTTTTATAATGTTTGATATCTCTAGATGGAGCTCTACGCTCTACTACATGTCTTGGTCTATCATGACGTGCATCTCTCAACACGGGTTGGTGACGATGTGAAGCATAGCGTGCATAACTATTTCTATGGTCTCTATGGTATCTCCAAGGATTGTTATCATTAATAACTACTTTGTAAGTACTGAATAGATTCACATGACGGTAACGGCTAGGCAATTTAGATTTAGTCACCCATCTATTGCCGTGATAATAAGTATACTTACGTGAGGCTACATTATAATACACATCGATTTCTGGTATATAATAGAATCGTGCATAATCATATCCTACTGGTCCCCATAAGGGTTGTGAACCGATATTTATATTAACACTTATCTGTGCTTTTGAAGTTTGAGTTATAAATAACCCACCCATTAATAATGTAAAGTAAAGTAGCTTTTTCATGGTAACCTCCTCGTTAATATATTTGTTATTTTGCTTTTATGACTGCCAACTAGTAAGAAAAGATTAATCCATAAAATGTTAAAATTTGTAAAATGATTCGGAAGTACTCATTTTAAAGGAGTTAAAAAGTAATCAAAATTAAATCCATATATGATTAGATGCTGGATTGAAGAACTTCTTAAAGTTTCTGTAGCATCGTTCGTGCCGCGAGCAGCACTCCATTTTCTCATCTTAAAAGGAAGCAAACTGGCAGTTGCAGTCTATGCTCAATGAAGCTAAAATTATTAGGCAACCTTTGTGATAAATTGAAGGGATAAGCTAATTATCTTTAAAATAGAATTATGTTTTATCCTAACAAACGACATATATTATTTACCTTAAAATACCAATTCGCTTCTCATTCTATTTTACTATCTTTGCTCAAATTTAAAAATCTTACAGCATAAAGAATTTATGGCTTTACAATGTGGTATCGTAGGCCTACCAAACGTAGGTAAATCAACATTATTCAACTGTTTGTCTAATGCTAAAGCGCAAGCGGCAAACTTTCCATTCTGTACAATTGAACCAAATGTGGGTGTCATCACTGTACCTGATGAACGTCTTAATAAATTAGCTGAATTAGTAAATCCACAACGTATCGTTCCGAATACGATCGAAATTGTGGATATCGCTGGATTGGTAAAAGGTGCTTCCAAAGGTGAAGGCCTTGGTAACCAATTTTTAGGTAATATCCGTACTACAAACGCAATCATACACGTATTGCGTTGTTTTGATGATGGTAACGTAATCCACGTTGATGGTTCTGTAGATCCGATTCGTGATAAAGAAATTATCGACACAGAGCTTCAGTTGAAAGATTTGGATACAGTTGTAAAACGTATTCAAAAAGTGGAGAAAATGGCGAAGACTGGTGGCGATAAAGATGCGAAGAAAACTTTTGAAATTCTTTCTGTAGTAAAAGAGCATTTGGAGGCAGGTAAATCTGCTCGTACTGCTCCTATTAGCGAAGAAGATTTTGAATATATTGCAGATTTGACATTGTTGACAGTGAAACCTGTATTATACGTATGTAACGTAGATGAAGGTTCTGTTACTACTGGAAATGCATACGTAGAGCGTGTCAAAGAGGCTGTAAAAGATGAGAATGCGCAAGTATTGATTATCTCTGCTCAAATCGAGTCTGAAATTGCACAATTGGAAAGCTACGAAGAGCGTAAAATGTTCTTAGAAGATTTAGGCTTAGAAGAATCAGGTGTACACAAATTAATCCGTGCGGCTTATTCATTATTAAACCTAGCGACTTACTTTACGGCTGGTGTCCAAGAAGTTCGTGCCTGGACTATTGAAAAAGGATTTACTGCTCCACAAGCAGCTGGTGTAATTCACACTGACTTTGAAAAGGGTTTTATCCGTGCGGAAGTAATTAAATATGCGGACTTCGTACAATACGGTTCTGAAAATGCGGTTAAAGAAGCTGGAAAACTATCGGTAGAAGGTAAAACTTACATCGTAGAAGATGGTGATATCATGCACTTCAGATTTAACGTATAAGACAAAATATCCTATAAATAATGAGAAGGGTTGATAAATTATCAACCCTTTTTTTATAACTTCATGTACGTAATTCTGACTTTAGAATTATACATACAACAATCACATGCAGTAAATTTGGTTTATGAAAATATTAGCTTTCGGAGCAAGTAACAGCTCCAAATCCATCAATAAAAAATTCGTCACTAGTGTTTCTAAATATTACAAGGAATTCGATGATGTCAAAGAAATCATTGACCTAAATAATTACGCTATGCCTGTCTTCTCTGTTGATTTAGAAGCAGAAATCGGCATTCCCCAACAAGCATTAGATTTTGCAGCTAAGATTGATTGGGCTGATTTTATTTTGATTTCTTTCGCGGAGAACAATGGAAATTATAATGCGTATTACAAAAATATAATTGACTGGGTATCGCGTATTAAAGGACGTAAAATCTTTAACGGTAAACCTGTGTTCTTATTAGCAACAAGTCCAGGTGCTCGTGGAGGTCAATCAGTTTTGAGCATTGCGGAAGCACGTTTACCTTTTGATGGAGCAAAAGTATTGGACACTTTTTCTCTTCCCGAATTTAACAACAATTTCGAAGAAGGTAAGGGTGTGACAAATATGCTTTTGCGTAGTCAACTAGAAGCTAAAGTTCGTAAAACGAAAAGAACGTTGAAAGAGTTATTCGAAGGAAAAACAGAAAATAATTAATTGTGTTTTATTAATAAATCTATAACCTTTAAAAACTAAAATAAAATGGCAAAGAAAGTATTATTACTAGTAGGCGATTATGTAGAGGACTATGAAGCGATGGTACCTTTTCAAGCGATGGGCGCTGTTGGAATTGAAGTAGATGCCATTGCACCAGATCGTAAAAAAGGAGATGTTGTACCTACAGCAGTACACGATTTCACGGGAGATCAAACATATAAAGAATTAAGAGGTCACAATTTTGCTATTAACAAAGACTTCGACTCGGTTAATCCGGCAGATTATGATGGATTGTATATTGCAGGCGGGCGTTCAGCTGAATATATCCGTCTGAACAAACGTGTAATTGAAATCGTACAACATTTTTTTGAAGCGAATAAACCGGTAGCAGCGATTTGCCATGGTATTCAGGTGTTGACTACAGCGAAAGTTTTACAGGGCAGAACATTAACAGCTTATGTAGCTGTAGGTCCAGATATTGAATTGGCGGGTGGAACTTGGAAAAATATTCCTGCTGATCAAGCCGTAGTAGATGGAAACTTGGTGACATCACCAGCATGGCCTGGACACCAAGAAATCTTAAAAGAATTCTACAAATTATTGAATATTCAAATTAGCTTATAACATTTAAGATGAAGAAATCCAAAAAGGTATGGCTTTTAGCCATACCTCTTATTTTGATATTAGGGTATATGATTTGGGATGCATATAGCCAACCCAGTATAGAAGATATTCCAGGAAATTTTGAAGAAGTTGCTTTTGTTCGCAATGAGCAAAATAAAGGAGGCATAGAACGCATTTATGCTGTTTCTGTCGGCGACATTCCTAATGCCAAATTCGAAGCCTGTGCCGAACTGTTTCCTACTAATGATTTTAATAGTGTTACTCGGATTTTCTTTTTTGATAAAAACAAGCCTTATCCTACTACTCTTTCATTAGAACCTCCCTATTATGATACCACAAAATATGAAGCAATCCATATTTTAAAACGTCGAGGATCTAATTAATTACTTCATGTCAAGTTTATAAAACCTTAACATTGAAGTAGTATATTTGATTAACAGATTTATGGGAAGAAAATATATACCAAGAGATATTAGCTGGCTAAGTTTCAACGGACGTGTCTTGCAAGAAGCGGCGGACAAGTCCGTACCTCTACTTTCCAGAATTAAATTTTTAGGTATTTTCTCCAATAATCTGGACGAATTTTTCCGTGTGCGCGTAGCTGGTTTGAAACGTGCACTGCTGATTGACGAGAAAGAAGCTAAACATATCTTTTTCGAGAAACCAGAACTCATACTCGATGAATTAAACAAAAAGCTTATCAAGCAACAGAAAAAATTTGATAAGGTATGGCTGGACGTTCAACATGAGATGGCCAAAGAAGGTGTATTTGTCAAAACTTGTGAAGATTTATCACCCGAACAGGAAGATTTCGTAAAAGAGTTTTACCTAAATGAGGTTGAATCAAACGTGATTCCTCTCCTACTGGATGACAATAGACCCATGCCCTACCTTCGTGATAAATCCTTGTATCTTGGAATTGCGATGAAGAAAAAAGAGGATGATCATCATCCTCAATTTGCACTTATTGAGATTCCAACAGGACAAATCAATCGTTTTACGATATTGCCTTCATCCAAAAAGGAAGTGCACGTCCTTCTTTTGGAAGATATTATCAAATTAAATTTGCCTTATATTTTTTCGTTTTTTGGATTTGATGAATTTAATGCGCACGCTTTCAAAATTACGCGCGATGCCGAATTTGATCTCGATAATGATATCAATACCAATATTGCGGAAAAGATTGCCAAAGCACTCAAAAGCCGTAGAAAAGGCAAGCCTACGCGTTTTGTATTTGACCAAAACATGAACCAGGATTTGGTTGAATTTCTTCTCAAAAAACTGAATATTTCAAAAATTGACTCTATAATTCCAGGACAGAAAATCCATAATTTTAAAGATTTCATGGATTTTCCTAACGTCTTCAGGAAAAACAACCAACCCGAAGAAAGAACTTCTTTTCATCATCCCGAGTTGGTTAATCAACATCGTATGGTCGATGTGATTACGCAAAAAGACGTTCTTTTAGCTTTTCCTTATCATAATTTTGATCACATTATTGATTTGTTGCGCGAAGCTGCTATTGATCCCGATGTTATATCTATACAGATTACGGCCTATCGCTTAGCCAGCAATTCTAAAATTGGCAACGCCTTAGTAAATGCTCATCGTAATGGCAAGGAAGTAACAGTCATGCTGGAATTACGTGCCCGTTTTGATGAACTCAATAACCTCATGTGGAAAGAAAGATTCGAAACTGAAGGTATTAATGTTTTAGTGGGCATTCCAGATAAGAAGGTTCATGCTAAGCTCTGTGTGATAAAAAAACGTGTAAACGGTGAGATCATTCAATATGGGTTCGTCAGCACGGGAAATATCAACGAAAAGACTGCCAAACTCTATGGAGACTATTGCTTATTGACAAGCAATACAATCATTATGGAGGACATTAATAAAGTCTTTGACACCTTGCGTGAACCCAAAAGTATGGAGGAGAATCTACATGCCGGAAAAGGTTTATTATTTAGTCCAATCAGCATGCGCAATATGCTAATGGAGTATATCGATTATGAAATTTCGGAAGCAAAATCTAATAAGAAGGCTCATATTATTATAAAGTTGAATGCGCTCAGCGACAAAATGCTCATCAAGAAAATCTATGCAGCGGCACATGCAGGCGTTAAAATTAATTTAATAGTACGCGGAATTTATTGTGCCAAGAACCAAAAAGCTTTCAAAGAACCTTTGCACGCCATTAGTATTGTCGATGAATATTTAGAACATGCCCGTGTCTTTTATTTCTATCACGGCGGAAAAGAACATACGTACATTTCCTCCGCGGATTGGATGACCAGAAATTTGGATTACAGAATAGAAGCTGCTGTTCGTATTACAGACCCTACGCTAGCTAAACAGCTTTACGATATCTTGCAAATACAATTGAATGATAATGTCAAAGCGCGAGTGCTGAACAATCTAATGAATAACGATTATGTCAACACATTAGATAAAGAAAGTGTACGATCACAAACCGAAATATACCACTACCTAAAAAGTCAATAACATTTATTTTTACTAAAAATTTTAGTAATTTTACTTTTATATGGAAGGTAAAGATTACTTAAAAGGTAGAGGTGCACAATACAATCCCCATAATAAATTTGTGCAGGATGTATATGGAAAGTTCCATATTGAAGCCATAGATTCTTTTGAAGAAGAATCTAATAAAACCATTTTCATTCCTTCAGAGGGCAAATCTTTAGTACACAAAGTCGATAGCCCAGATGTAGGAATGGCTTTCTCAGCTAACCCTTACCAAGGATGTGAACATGGTTGTATCTATTGTTACGCCCGCAATTCGCATCAGTATTGGGATATGGGATCAGGTTTGGATTTTGAACGCAAAATTATTGTTAAAACGAATGCTGTCGAACTTTTCGAAAAATTCATCACTAGAAAAAATTGGAACTTCACACCTATCCACCTATCTGGTAATACCGATTGTTACCAACCGATTGAGCGCGAGAAGAAACTTACAAGGGATATTCTACAAACAGCTCTTCATTATAAACAACCTATTAGTATTATTACCAAAAATGCGCTGATCCTTCGGGATAAAGATATTCTTTCAGAATTGGCAAAACTTGGTCTTCTGAAAGTATTTGTTTCAATTACCTCATTAAATGAAGATACCCGTCAAAAGATTGAACCACGTACTGTAACTGCAAAACAACGCCTTCGCGTGGTAGAAGAACTCGCTAATTGCAATATCCCCATAGGAGTCAACGTGGCACCTGTTATTCCAGGTCTGACGGACACCGAAATTCCACAAATATTGAAAGCGTCAAGCGATGCCGGAGCTAAATGGGCGAATTATATAATCGTAAGACTTAATGGACAAATAGGCGAAATATTTAAAGATTGGCTCCAAGTTGCTTATCCCGATCGCTGTGATAAGATTTGGAATTCTATTTTAAGCTGTCACCATGGCCAAGTCAACAATTCAAATTTCGGCGAACGAATGAAAGGTACGGGTAATATTGCTGAGATAATTCGTAACGTTTTTAAACTACATTGCCTCAAAAACAAACTAAATCTCGAGCCTTTTGAATATGCAAAAATAGATCGACTACATTATCGAGATACGCAATTATCCTTATTCTAATTATTTTAAAACAATAACAAACTGTTAAAATTCCGTTAAAACCCATTGAAATTTTAGCCTGTGGCATAGTGGTTGCCTTTCATCAAATGATTTAATAAAATTTTTGTTACACACTAATTAAAACATTTATGAAAAACACTATCAAAATTTTAAGCTTGTTATTCATCACTTTATTTGCCTTTTCATCATGTAGCAAAGACGACGATCCAACAGATAACAGTCTTTTTGTAGGAAAATATAATGGTACGGTTCGATATAGCGAAGGGCTGGATGAAATTAAGACAAATGCGAATGGCTCGGTTACTGTGTCAAAAATAGGTGATACGTATAATTTCAATTTTTCTGATGCTATTCCATCATTGAATGGTATTAAAATGGAAAAAGGACAGGGCAACGTGATTATATTCAATGATGGGGCATTAGGCTCAATATCTATTTCTGCTTCTGAATTAGACATTAATTATACCAAAGACGGGAAAACTTGGTCCGCAAATTGCGAAAGGTAACACTTAAGATCCACTACATACTATTTATTAAAGGGCTTGAAAATTTCAAGCCCTTACTTATTTTATGAAGAAATTGGCTTATCTGCCAACTTTCGTACAAACAAATTATAGTTTTCATGCTTCTCTACATAAACTTCTTCACCTGCATCAATAAAACCATCTAAAGCGACAGCATCATACCACACGCCTTCTATTTCAATTTTGCCTGAAGGACGCAATACTGTACGCGCAGTACCATTCTTATTCAGGAGACTTACTTTGGGAACAGAAGAGGTATAGCCAGTTTCAGCACGCTGCTCATCTTGTAATACTAATCTTTTGAAAGCCGAAGATTGCATCAAATTTTTACCAAAAATGACCATCAACACTACCGACAATATCATGGAACCAATGACAATTATAAATGAATTCATTAAGAGACCTGGTTGAGTAATTTTAAAATCCAAAAAATCATTTGCCAACATGGAAAATGTTAAACCACAAAGTACTAAAATAATTCCTAAAATACCTGCCACACCAAAACCTGGTATAACAAAAACCTCTAAAGCCAGCAGTATTACTCCTAAAACAAAAATAGCAATCTCCCAATTATCCGCTAATCCTTGCAAATACAAAGGTGCAAAGAAAAGCGCTGAACAAATCACTGCAACGACCAAAGCCATTCCAATTCCTGGAGTTTGGAGCTCAAAGTATATTCCTGCAAAAATTCCCATAATCAAGATACCGCTTACCAGAGGATTCACTAAAAAACCAATAATGTGATCTACTACAGTTTTTTGATACGCCGATACTTTAGGTGCTGTCAAAGCAAGTTGCTGGTATACCTGTTGCTCATTTTTCACTTCCGCATTAGCCATATTAGCTTTCACAGCTTCGGAAGCGGTGAAAGTTATTACCTGTCCATCTTCTTTCCATTCAGGTAAGGATATTGATGGATCGACAAAAGCTTCTGCTATTTTTGGATCCCTACCTTTAGCCTCTGCTGTAGCACGCATCAAGCCTCGCATATATGACTGGTATTTTTCAGGCATCACCTCCCCTTGTGGATTGACAACACTGGCTGCACCCATCGATGAACCAGATTGCATATAGATATAATCGGAGGCTAAGGATATTAATGTACCTGCGGAAGCAGCATTATTATTGATATAAACTATAGTCTTAAGCTTTGAATTAAGCAACAATGTCCGAATGGAATCGGCAAAATTCACTGCGCCACCAAACGTATTCATTTCGATCAAAAAGTAATCAGCTTGCTCGCTAAGTGCTTGTTCATGAGATTTTTTGATAATTCGCCAAGCATTAGGTCCCACATCTTCTTTTAGTTCTGTTTTGAAAACAGATTGTGCGTGCGACACGAAACCTAGAATTAAAAACGCAAATAAAAGAATAGTTTTAGTAAATTTGTGTAGCATATTTTCCGAGCATTGGTATGATTAAATATACGATAAATAAAGCATTTGAAAGAAATTTTCCCTACCCAATATGGAAGATCGAAGTCGACTGCGCCCATGCTCAATTAGCTATAGAAAGCCGTAATCCTGATAGTACGCTTCCACATTTTACTGTATTGAATTTTGATGGCAGTGTTCGTTTAGAAGAATTTGAAGTAGATGCCAGAGAGTGGACTTTGGAAGATATTCAAGGGGATTATTTGATTCTGAAACGGTACGGAGATTATTCGCCTATTCAGGCAGGTATTCAAATTATTCATATTCCGTCAAAAAGCTCGTTGTATACATATATGGAATATGTAATCAAAGATGTGTACCACAATACCATCCACGCCTTTCATAGATCGATCCCTGCTGGACTAATTTTTTACATCGACATAGCTACAGGAGAAATATCAAACCAAAAAGATTTGAATAATGAATTTCCGTTACGTGAAATACATTATCCCTTGCCTTATCAAGGCACTTTACCTTCCTTTATCAAGAATCTAACTATTATTGGTCAGATTTGGCTACAGCCTTATCGTGATTTATTTTTGTGGTCTTACCACACACAAATAGCTGACAAATACAATCTTAACCTTTCATTATCGTCTAAACATGAATTATATGACAGTAAAATAATACTTGAAGATCTAGATAAATTAATCCCTCAACCTTATTTTATAGTCAAAGAGCATATTTTCTTTTTATCAAGTAATAAAATGAAAATTTCCTCGTATTTAGTATAATTGTAAGATATGAATCAGAGAAAGACTATTAAAACGTATCATAAATTAACCTTTTTATTTGTTTTCGGATTATCCATTCCAGCATTAGGAAATGCGAAATCTATGGATTTGACGGTAAATACAACTTTAGAAATTCGTTTGGATTCTGTTGGAACAGAAAATATTAATGGCAAAAGATATGTTATTCACAAATTAGCCGCGAAAGAAACTTATTACCAACTAAGCCGTATCTATGGTGTTCCGGTTAATGAGATTATGGAAGCCAACAACAAGAAGAGTTTACGTATAGGAGATTTGGTACGCATACCTCGGGGTGCAGCAATAGAAACTCGTCCTACACTTCCGACATCAAGCTCGAATAATACAACTTCTACTAAGAAAAATAACGCGCCTGTATTGATTAATCCAAATGATATTACAGAGTATAAGGTAGGGAAAAGTGAAACTTTATTTGCTATTTCAAGACGCTTTGGAATTTCTGTTCCTGATATCAAACGCATGAATAATTTGACATCAGACAGTCTTCGAGAAGGTCAAATCTTAAAAATTCCGAATCACGCTTTACCTGTTGAAGTTCCGGAAGTGGTACAAATACAACCTATACAAGACGAAATAGAAGAAAACAACCCTATTGATGATTCGGCATTCAAACCTAATCGATACGGCATCCGTGAGACAAAAGAGAAAGGTGTAGGCGTCTGGTTGAATGATTTGGAAAGCGATGATCATACCAGTTTGGCGCTCCATAAGTCAGCTCCGATAGGAACAATATTAAAAATTACAAATCCTATGAATAGAAGTGTTACCTTTGCAAAAGTTGTCGGAAAATTTAACGACAATCATGACACACAAGGGGCAATAGTTATTCTATCAAAATCTGTAGCATCATCGATTGGGATCTTGGATAAAAGATTTCAAGTCGAAATCACTTATGGTGTACCCTTGAATTAAGAATTATTCATTAAATACATCAAATGGACAAACCATACGTAATTGGTATAGCTGGAAGTAGTGGATCTGGTAAGACATTTTTTCTTAAAAGTTTTTTAAATCATTTTGCGGAATCGGATATTACGTTAATCTCGCAGGATGATTATTATATCCCTGCAAACACAAAAACGCAAGAGGAAAACAGACTATATAATTTTGATTTGCCAACAGCAATAGATCGTGACGCATTTTACAAAGACATCAAAGATTTATTTGACGGCAAAACAATTTACAAAGAAGAGTACACATTTAATAATCCAAATATTAAACCGAAAATGCTTGAAATCAAGCCTGCTCCTATTTTGATTGTTGAAGGTTTATTTATCTTTCACTATACAGAAGTAAATGATTTATTGGATTATAAGATTTTCTTGGATGCCAATGAGGATGTTGCTTTAGAACGTCGTTTGAAAAGAGATTTGTTAGAGCGCGGGTACGACCATGATGATGTAATGTACAAATGGGTAAACCATGTTGTACCATCGTATAATACTTATCTCTTACCATACAGAGAGACTTCGGACAAAGTTATTATTAATAACACCGATGAGCCTGCAGTAATCAACTCTGCTACAGAACTAATCTCTCAAGAAGTTAGAGAAAAATTAGAATTATTTTAATTTAAACTCATTCTAAATAGTTATCTTTGTAGCATGAGCATGCAAAGTGAGTTGAATCAAGACAATAATCTTATTTTAGATATAAAAGAATCAGCAAAAGGATTTAATCCCTTTGCTGATTTTTCATGTTGTGCCCTAAAGAAATGCTGTAAAAAATATAAGAAGGGAAAGCGTTGTAAAAAGTGTCCAGATAGGTAGGGTTTGATTAATCTTTTAAATACTTTTTAAAAGCATTATTTAATTGGACTTGAGCTTGTCTATTTTCATATGGATTTAAATTCTCAATTAAACTTCCAATACTTTCACATTTATAGTATAGGTCTGAATTAACTTCAAAAAGTTTGCTCATTTCATTTTGTCTATTTAACTGATTCTTGGATTCAGAAAACATTGTTACGTAAGACGATAAGAAAAATAAGCTATATAAATTTTCTAATTGCGGATTGTATTTTAGAAAATTGAATTGTTCAAAAAAACTTTCTGGATAATTAGATGTATGATAATCTGCAACAAAATCTTGTAATGCAAAACCCAACTCCAAATATCTATCGATGAATATAATGTGTTCTGCATTATTAACTAAATTATATGAAATTTGGCTTCTTATCCTTTCTACCTCATTACTCATCAATAGAATACTCTTTGGTAATGATTTCGAAGCATCAAATTCTAGGCTTCTTAATTCTAAATGTAGTAGTTCATGTGTAAATAGGGATTTGTTATAAAATTTATCTGTTAAAATATAAACAGGATTTAAATCATCTAGATAATCTAGTTTATAAAATCTATAATCATCATTAACTCCTATTTCATACTTACTGCTTAGGAAAATCCACAAATCCTTATTCCGATAATCTAAGAATTCCTTTTCAATCTGTCTATAATTCAAAAATCCCATCAATGAAACTATTTAGAACAAGGTCTACTCCTCATTATAATTTAAATCCTTATCAAAACTTTCTTTTAGTTGAGATAATGCGAAGATAGCTATACCACTAAGCAAGACTAAAGTTATTCCCGCTGCCCAGATTATGCCATATTGATTGACTAGAAAACCATAAAGCATGGTAGAGGGAATCAATGCGCCGCGTACAAAGTTGGGTGCTGTAGTCGCTACAGTTGCACGTAAGTTTGTACCAAACTGTTCGGCTGCGATGGTTACAAAAGTAGCCCAGTAGCCTACCCCTAATCCCATAAGAAAAGCCAACAGCATAAATTTCTCTTCGCTAATTCCTTGACTAGTTAAATACCAAATAGAAGTCAATAAAATTAGAATCTGGCAAATAAAAACGACTTTACGGCGGGATTTAAGCCATTGAGCAAGTAAGCCTGCAAAGAAATCCCCAACAGAAATACCCAAGTAGGTAAACATGACACCTTTACCCGCACTCAATAAAACTGGTGCTCCTAAAGCTTTACCAATTTCAGGAGATTGAGTGACCAACACCCCTACCACAAACCAAATCGGTAAACCGATACAGAGACAATAGATATAACGTACGATACGTTCCTTACTCGTAAATAATAGTTTTAAACTTCCTTTTTGGATATGTTCTTGAGCAGCTGTGTGAGAAAATAAACCTGATTCAAATGTTCCGACGCGCATGAGTAACAATAGAACTCCCATTCCTCCACCAACAAAATAAGCTGTACGCCAATCAAACCATTCGGATACGAAATAAGCAAGAATAGCGCCCAAAACCCCTACTCCCGCTACGATCATCGTGCCATAGCCACGTTTGTTTTTTGGCATACTTTCACTTACCAAAGTAATACCTGCACCTAATTCTCCAGCTAATCCTATACCAGCAACGAAACGAATAATTCCGTATGTGGTCACATCTTGAACAAAACCATTATAGATATTAGCTAAAGAATACATTAATATCGAGCCAAATAACACTTTGATACGACCATATTTATCAGCTATCACACCCCATATCAAACCTCCGAGCAACAGTCCACCCATTTGCATATTGAGTACAAATTCACCCTTACTGCGCATCAGCTCTTCGGGCACACCTATTTCCTGAAAGGACTTGATACGAACGATAGAAAAAATGATCAGGTCATATATATCCACGAAATAGCCTAAAGCCGCGACGGTCACCAACAGAAAAATGTTGCTTTTCTTTTCCATGATTTAGATTGATTAAGCGCGAAAGATAGCACAGAAAATTATTTTAAACAACAAATTGCGCACATTTGACGATTGTCCATGCAATTAATTGTATTTTTGCCGCATGAAATTATCGCCATCAAGTCTTAAGTGGGTTTTGCGTACTTATCCTCCATTTTTGTTTCAACGAATTTGGGTGAAGAAGATATACGACAATTTTAGAGGTGCTGAGGTTAAGATTTACAAAAGCTTTTTAAATATCAATTCCAATAAAACAGTTTTTGGAGGAACGATTTTCTCGGCATTAGATCCTATGCATTCCATTTTGCTGGATCAATTATTCAAACAAAAGGGTTTAAAAAAGACCATAGCCTGGTTGAAATCTGCCAAAATTGACTACTTAAAACCCGGAACAACTGATTTAACTTACCGTATTCAACTTAATGAAGATGAGATAAATGAAGCTTTCAGCATCATAAAAGAAAACGGCAAAGTGATAAAAACCTTTACTACAGAAGTATTTGATAAAAATGGCGTAAAATGTGCCGTTTGCCAAAATGAAATTTATATACGAGATTTGACTTTTGACTTTAGTAAACTAAAACATATACAAAGAGATAAAGTTAAAACAGCATAAACTGTAATCATATGAAAAAAATTATTCTAGCTGCATGTGTCGCTATGGGGACGATGAGCAGTTGTCAACAAAAATCACCTAAAGACGCTACTCAAGTACAACAATATGCGGAAGAGGCTATTAAAGTACATGACGAAATCATGCCTCAAATTTCGCATTTTGATCGTGCTACGCTAAAAATTGATTCTATTTTAGAAAACTTGGGCAGCATCGTACAGAAAGATAAATCCGTAGATACTGCAACTGTGAAAGCAGATTTAGAAACTTTGAAAGCGAATCTGGAAAATGCTACAGACAATATGATGTCGTGGATGAAAGATTATGCTCCAGACAGCACGGACGTAGCGTATCAAAAAGCTGAAATCGAAAAAGTAAAAGCTATGAAAAAGCAATTTGAGGATGTTTCATTAGAAAGCAATACAAAGTTAGGTAAATTTTAACAGCCATGATTAAAAATATTTTAGCCGTAGCAACTGTTTCTCTAGCATTTTTAGCCTGCCAACCAAACAGCAAGAAATTACCTATCATAGGCGATAGAGAAGTTGTAGAAAAAGTGGTTGATGGAAAAACTGTGATAGACACTATTTATCCTGCTATTCCAAATTTTGAGTTTTTAAATCAGGATAGTGTTTTAATTTCGGATAAAAATTTTGAGAACAAAATTTATGTAGCAAACTTTTTCTTTACGCATTGTCCAAGCATCTGCCCTACCATGCAACGCAATTTGCTTAAGGCATATGAAAAATTCAAAGGAAATTCGGGTGTAGCTTTCCTATCACATAGTATTGATTTTAAGCATGATCAACCTCATGTATTAAAGTCTTACGCTTCTAAATTAGGTGTGGATAATGATCAATGGCAATTTGTGACAGGATCAAAAGCAGATATTTACGGTATCTCGGATAAATATTTAGTTTTTACCAAAGAAGACGAAAATGTAGCTGGAGGATATGATCATTCAGGTTATTTAGTTCTTATCGATCATGAGAAACATATTCGTGGCGTTTATGATGGTACTAGCGAAGAAGAAACTGAAAAATTATTAAGTGATATCGATATTTTATTAGCAGAATATAAATAATATGAAACTCGTTTGTACACTGCTAATTTTTGGTCTGATGATAATTGGTTTTGCCCAATTATCATCATGCCATAATAATAATTTGAATATCCAAACAGCGCAATACGCTGTGAATGGGCAAAAACTATATAAAATTCATTGCCAAAACTGCCATGGTGCTAAAGGTGAAGGCTTAGGAAAACTATATCCCCCGCTGACTGACAAAAATTTTCTTTCCAAAAATAGAAATCAACTTGCCTGTATAATTAAAAATGGATTGAAGGGTGAAATTGTAATTAACGGAGAAACGTTCAATCAAAATATGCCTGCGTTAAGTACGCTTAATGACGTTGATATTGCCTATATATTAACGTATGTCACTACGCATTTCGGAGATGCAGACTCTACTTTTAGCCAAGATGAAGTAGCTCAAAGCCTTAAAGATTGTAAATAGGTTTATTGGTCATAAACTTATCTGTCATCCCGATATCAGTACCAATCTGTAATTTTCTCACTCCACATTGTTTCGTTAGAAATGACGAAATAAAGAACGTCTTTATGAAACACACAGCGATCTCATTATCATACTTGCGAGCAGATCGAGAAATATCTATTCCTAATATTTGTAATAGCCACGCTTTCTAACCATCATTCTGATGTTAGGAAGAATCTAAAACATGCTCTTAATATCGTTTTATTCTATGTATTTTAGGTAATCCTAAAATTGTATTATGATTATAGAAAGAAAAAATTCTTCCATCTACACCAATATTCTAATTGGAATAGCTCTTTTAGCTCTTATTTCTATCGCTATATTTGAACCAAACGGATGATTTAAATTTTATTATGTAATCTTCTTATTTATTGCCATTTATGATTTCATTGTTGCAATTTACAATTGGAAAACACCATTAGTAAAATTATCTGATAATACGATTACCTTCTATGTATTCCCAAATAAAAAGTTTACCTACAATATTGAAAATATAACGGCAGATTATAAAGCTGGTGATTATATATTTATAACTGATAAAGCCAATAAGTATAAAATCACAAAGTCAGACATACCTCAAAACCAAATTATCACATTCGAAAACTATATTATTAGGTTACAAAAATTTCAATCGACTCAAAATTTAGTTACATAAATATAAAAAAAAAGGTTTTCAAACGGGGAGAATGAAAACCTTTACTAACCAATTATAAACCTAAATTATGATAGCACAAAGATAAGTGTAATATATACACTATGCAAGTAATTTTGTTGTTTTAACAATTATTTAACATTGGAATTTCATCCCCTTATTTTTATAACAAGATTTTGACATATTTAGGTCTAAAGAATTGCTACATTTGCCTACCGAATGAACGTTCAATTTACAGACAAAATAGACAGTATCTTCAAAAGTACCTTGCTACTTATCAAAGATAACGGCTTTCATGGCACACCAATGAGTCAGATAGCCAAGCATGCCGATGTAGCTATTGGCACTATTTACCATTACTTTCCCTCCAAGGATAACTTGATATTAGAGCTTTTTCAATATTGCAGAAAACAGCTGTATGCGTATATTTTTCAAAACGTAAACCAAGACATGTCCTATAAGGAACAGTTTTATAATGTTTTCAAAAGCTTTTGCTTGTTTCATATCGAAAAACGCGAATACTCCTGCTTTTTCGAACAGTTCTACAATTCTCCCTACAATGAAACCGTACGTACAAAAGAATCGGAAGAAGGGCCATACGCACAAAATGCTTTTATGAAATTTATTCAGCGTGGAATCAATGAGCAGGAGATTAAAGAGCTTGATGAAAAAGTGATTTGCGCAGCTTACATAGGAGCTGCCGTTTCTTATGCAAAAACAATTGTACATGGTAAAATACCTTTTAACGAACAACATTTAACAGATTTGATTGACATCATCTGGACTGGAATTAAAATCAACGAATAAATATGAAATATAGATTTAAATATCTCCTTCCCCTATTATTATGTGCCGTAACCGGAACATCTCTTGCTCAGACGAATTCTGAGTTGGGACCTAATGCTTCGCTTGATGATTTGATAACATACGCTTTGCATAACAAGATCGACCTAAAACAAGCCCAGCTCGACAAAGAAATTGGCGAAAAGGAAATTGCTTCAGCCCTATCTGGATGGTTTCCACAAATCAATGCTACAGGTAGTCTGGGACATGCTATTCAGGTTCCTACCGTAAATATCGGAGGCAGTGAAGTTCAAATGGCACAGAAAAACACAAGTGCTCTAACCTTCCAGGCAGAACAATCCATTATCAGTCCACAATTATTTCAGGCTTCAAAAGCATCAAGATTCATCCGAGAACGAAATGATTTGAATGTAGAAAGCACGAAAATCAATACGATTGTTGATGTAAGTAAAGCATATTATGATATTTTGACGAGTGAAGAACAAATCAAAATCATCAATGAAAATATTACACGTCTGGAAAGACAATTAACGGAAGCCACTTCGCGTTATGAAGTAGGTTTGGTGGATAAAACGGATTTCAAAAGAGCACAGATCTCCTTGAATAATGCAAAAGCAAGTTTGAAATCGGCTTTAGAGAATCGCCAGTACAAATACGATTTCTTAAAATCTTTATTAAATATTCCGACGCAAGAATCTGTTTCGCTATCCTTTGCTAATCAAAATATGGAGAGCAACATCTTATTGGATACTGCAGAAATCTTACAAATAGCAAATCGTGTAGAATTTAAGCAAATTCAAAATTTGCAAGAAATCCAAAAATTGAATACGCAATACCAAAAATGGAATTTCTTACCAAAATTGAACGCGTATGCTAACTATGGTTTGAACTATAGAAACAATGAATTTTCGGATTTGTACAGCAATAATATTCCTTCTTCCAATATTGGACTTAGCTTATCGGTCCCGATTTTCCAAGGTGGTAAACGATTACACGAAATCCGTAAATCAGAATTGCAAGAACAACGTTTGGAATTGGATTTACAAAATCTAGAAAATCAAATCAGCGCGCAATACTCGGCGGCAATGGCTTCTTATCGTGCCAATATGAACGAATGGCGTAACGCAAAAGGCAATATGGAACTTTCGGAAGAAGTCTATAACACCATCAAATTGCAATACGATGCTGGTGTCAAAACTTACTTAGAATTGATGACTGCTGAAACAGACTTAAAAACCTCACAATTAAACTATTTGAATGCTTTATATGCAGTATTAGTTAGCAAACTAGATATTCAAAAAGCATTGGGAACCGTCACATCAAATAATTAGAAACAACCTACTTAGACAATATAAATACCATGAATAAAACGCAATTATTTTCAGCATTATTGATTTCAGGATTGTTGGCACAATCATGTAATTCTAAAGATGGCAAACAAGCCGCACAAGCACAACAAGCTGATGCAGCTACTCCCGTGAGCATGGCTGTAGTGGGCAAAGAAATTGTGACTGGTGTAAAAAGCTATCCTGCGAATGTAGTGGCTTTGCAAGAAACAGAAATTCGTGCTGAAGTATCTGGATATATCACCAATATTTACGTAGCAGATGGTGCTTTCGTATCTAAGGGACAACGTTTGTACGAAATTGACCGTACACGTTATCAAGCTGCAGTAGATCAAGCAAAAGCTAATCTAGCTATCGCTAAAGCTAATTTAGAACGTGTGCAAAAAGATTTGCAACGTTACCAAACGTTAGCAGAAAAAGATGCGATAGCTAAACAAACCTTGGATTACGCTTTCACGGATGTTAATAATCAAAAAGCACAAGTACAAGCTGCTGAAGCTGCTTTGACTACGGCTCAAACAAACTTGCATCGTTCGGTTATCGTTGCTCCTTTCTCGGGAACTGTAGGTATTTCTCAAGTTAGAAACGGCGCATTAGTAAGCGCAGGAACAACATTGTTAAATACACTTTCATCTACAAATCCTATTGCTGTTGAATTCCAAATCAACGAGCGTGATATCGCTGAATTCACAAAGCTACAAGCAAATACTGGTGGTACAGAGATTTATGTGACTTTACCTGACGGAACGCGTTATACTGAAGCTGGACGTATTGCTACCATTGACCGTGCTGTAGACAGCCAAACAGGAACATTAAAAGTACGCGCTTCATTTGCCAATAATGCGAATACTCTTCGCTCGGGTATGAATACGACATTGAATGTTGCGAGCACTTCGGCTACTGAAGAAACTGTAATTCCATACAAAGCTGTATTCGAACAATTAGGTGTGTTCAATGTGTACACCGTTAATGATAGTAGCAAAGTAGAATTGAAACAAGTGACTTTAGGAAATAAAATCGAAGACAAAGTAGTGATTACCTCAGGTCTTGAAGCAGGACAAAAAATCGTATTGGATGGCGCTGCTGCATTACGTCCAGGTACGAAAGTAGTTGAA
Source organism: Sphingobacterium litopenaei (assembly GCF_014692495.1). GTDB lineage: Bacteria > Bacteroidota > Bacteroidia > Sphingobacteriales > Sphingobacteriaceae > Sphingobacterium > Sphingobacterium litopenaei. Next base: position 22,103 of record NZ_JACOIJ010000043.1, read on the forward strand.
GCTCCCGTAACAAACAATCAATAATATTTTGCCAAAACTTTAAATAAATAAAAATGATTTCAGAAGTATTTATTAAAAGGCCAGTAACCGCAATGGTTATTTCTATATTGATTACCATTATAGGAACCATTTGTATTACGGCCTTACCTATCAGTCAGTATCCTTCTATTGCGCCTCCAACAGTTACGGTGACTGCGAACTACACAGGTGCCGATGCACAGACAGTAGAGCAGACCGTGACTACTCCTATAGAAAGTCAAATCAATGGTACTCCGGGCATGATTTACATGTCTTCAAATAGTATGTCCAATGGCCAATCCCAAATCACCGTGACATTTGAGGTGGGTACAGATATCGATATTGCGACTCTCGACGTGCAAAACCGTGTAGGTATTGCTGAACCTTCCCTTCCAGAAGCTGTTCGTCGTCTAGGTGTAACTACACGTAAAGCCAATTCTGACATTTTGATGTTGGTTTCATTGGTCTCTCCAAAAGGAACGCGTGATGACAAGTTTTTGTCTAACTACGCAAACTTATATGTAAAAGATGCGTTGATGCGTGTAAATGGAGTGGGTGATGTTACTGCCTTCGGTCAACCTTTCTCTATGCGTATATGGTTAGATGCTAATAAATTGGCAAATCTAAACATGACTCCCGCTGATGTCTCTACTGCTATTAATGAACAAAATATCCGTATCCCGGGAGGTTCTGTTGGTGGTCGTCCTCAAGAATCTTCTACGGTATTTGAATATCCTGTTATTACCAATTCGGACTTATCAGAAGTGGAAGATTTTGAAAATATCGTTGTCAAAACGAATACAGACGGCTCAATTGTCTTATTAAAAGATGTTGCACGTGTAGAATTGGGTCAATTCAACTACGGTACGACTACCAAAGTAAACGGTATGCGATCTACAGGTATGATGATAAATCAAACTCCAGGAGGTAACGCTGTAGAAACTGCCGAAGGAATTATGCAGACTTTGGATAAGCTAAAACAATCTTTTCCTGAGGATGTAGATTATGTCATTGGTTACGAAACAGTTTCCGTAGTAAATGCATCTATTGAGTCCGTAATTCATACGTTAGTGGAAGCCTTAATTTTGGTTACAATAGTTGTATTCTTCTTCTTACAAAGTTGGAGAGCGACATTGATTCCTGTGTTAGCGATTCCTGTTTCAATCGTAGGAACATTTATCTTCTTCACAATGTTTGGATTCTCCATCAACAATCTGACGATGCTTGCCTTTGTATTGGCGATTGGTATTGTGGTGGATGACGCCATTGTGGTGGTGGAAGCGGTACAGCATTATATCGACCATTATAAAATGTCGGCAAAAGAAGCGACTATGCGTGCGATGAAAGATATCACTGCACCAGTTATCGCGATTGCCCTAATCTTGGCAGCTGTATTCGTGCCAGTAGGATTTATTCCAGGTATGGTGGGTAAATTGTATCAACAATTTGCGATTACTATTGCGGTATCCGTAATGTTATCAGCATTCATCGCCTTGACATTGACGCCTGCATTGTGTTCGTTATTATTAAAACCATCAGCAGTTAACAAAGAATCAAGAGGATTAAACAAGTTCTTCTACAAATTCAACCAATGGTTCGAAAAAGTAACCTACAGATATTCGAAAGGAGTTCAAAAAGCAATTAAAGCAGCTCCTTTAATGTTGATTCTATTGCTTTGTATTTTCATTGGTACAGGTTGGATGTTCCAAACAAAACCTACAGGATTTATTCCTACAGAAGATGGCGGTATGTTCTTCGCGGGCGTTACCTTGCCAGAAGGTTCTTCTTCGGCACGTACAGAAGCTCTATTAGAAGAATTACAACTAGATTTGCGTAAGGATTTCCCTGAAATCAAATACGTAACATCTATCTCTGGTATCAATATCTTAAATAGATCATTTAAATCGAATGGTGGTTCATTATTCGTTTCATTAAAACCTTGGAAAGAACGTACACGTACAGCTAGTGAAATCACTGGAGCTATTATGGCAAAATACGCGGCTTTTTCACAAGCGCGTATCTTGGCGGTAACTCCTCCAGCCATCCCAGGTTTGGGATCTACTGGTGGTTTCTCGATGCAAATTCAGGATTTACAAACCGTAGATATCAAACAATTCGAAGCTCAAGTAGGTAAATTCTTAGCTGCGGCAAATCAACGTCCAGAAATTGGTATGGCTTATACCCTTTTCAGCTCGAACTCTCCAAACTATAAATTGGAAGTCAATCGTGAGCAAGCAAAAAGAATGGGTGTTCCAATTTCGAACATCTACTCTACTATCTCTTCTTACTTAGGAAGTAGCTATGTCAATGACTTTACGAAATACGGTCGTAACTTCCGCGTGGTAACGCAAGCGGATACCGAATACCGTATGAATATCGAAGACATCAACAAATTGTACGTGAAGAATGCTCAAGGTAATCCAGTACCAATGGGTGCTTTGGTATCGTACGAATTGACAACCATGCCTTCGATTCTGAATCACTACAATATCTTCAGAAGTATTGATTTATCAGGTAGTGCTGCTCCAGGATACAGTTCTGGTGACGTTATCAAAGCCTTGGAAGAAGTAGCGGCAGAAACCCTAACAGATGGCTACGATTATCAATTCTCTGGACTTTCCTTACAAGAAAAGCAATCAGGTTCAAAAACAATCCAAATCTTTGCATTGTGTATCCTTTTTGTGTTCTTGTTATTGGCAGCCTTATACGAAAGCTGGTCAGTACCATTCTCCATCCTTCTTTCAGTACCTCTAGGTATTTTCGGTGCGATTTTGACCTTGATGTTTATCCCTACATTGGATAACAACATTTTTGCGCAGATTGGTTTAGTCACGATTATCGGTCTTGCAGCTAAAAATGCGATTTTGATTGTTGAGTTTGCTAAAGAACGTGTAGATATCGGTATGCCATTATTGGATGCAACTATTGACGCTGTTAAATTACGTCTTCGTCCAATTGTCATGACTTCCTTAGCCTTCATCTTGGGTATTATTCCGTTGATGTTGTCTACGGGCGCTGGTGCCGTTTCTCGCCAAACTATTGGTTGGACAGTATTCGGTGGTATGACAGCAGCAACATTCTTAGCTATTTTTATCGTTCCTGTGCTGTTCGTTGTCATAACACGTGTAGCTTATGGTAAGAAAAAATTAGCGGAACTAGAAGCTTCATTTGATGAAGAAAAGAAAAAGCAGTTAAGTGCACATTAACTGTAATAGGGTTTCCAAACCACAAAAGCCAGCTTGTTGAGCTGGCTTTTGTTATATTATAAATCGCTTAATAATTTTTCAAACTCATTATCAAGCAGTTTAACACCAACTGTTATTTTTCCTTTGGCAATGTAAGTAGAAACACTATATTTGCACTGTCAAACAACAAAACAGCTTGCCCAGCTGGCGGAATTGGTAGACGCGTTGGTCTCAAACACCAATATCTTCGGATGTGCCGGTTCGACTCCGGCGCTGGGTACGAAAAACCTTCTCCAATCGAGAAGGTTTTTTACTTTCATAAATTTTCAGGAATAGGTGTAATCCTCTAAAGGATTGGGAAGATTAGGAAATCTATAATTTACCGCTCCCATTAAAATCATATCAAAAAAAGGATTACTTCTTTTTTCTATAGTAAAACTCTTTGTTATATCCGCATCGACATTGATATCAGAAGCGAAGTCATTATACAATTCCTCTCGTTGGATCGAAATAGTATAACTTCCTTTATCCAGATCATTAAAAACTACTTTTCCATTATTGTCCGTATCTGTAGAATAAATTACACCTGTTTCATTCTTTTTTAATAAGATGTTGATGTCGGATCATACGGAAAGTTTGGGGGGTAAAGATTTTTAAGCATACAATTTCATCACTCTGTATAGGAAGAATGTTGTATCCCTTACGCCACGAAAGACACTCCTGAAAGCTTTGAGTTTTGCATTGAAAGATTCTGCGGAAGCATTGGTGCTTCTGTTGTCGAAGTAGTGTAGGATGTATTGATGATGCGCTGCAATAGATCGTGCTACGCTCTCAAAGGAAGTAATGCCCGCATTCTCAACCTGATTA
>NZ_JACOIJ010000044.1 GCF_014692495.1 Sphingobacterium litopenaei
AGGACTGAAAATCCTTGTGTCGCTGGTTCGAATCCAGCTGGCACCACCACTAAAACTGAAAGTAACAGTTTCAAATCAAAAACTTAAAAGGTGCCATAGCTCAGTTGGTAGAGCAAAGGACTGAAAACCACATATCTTCTCCTAATACTATTCAAAAGTACTTCTTTTATACCTTTATTTAAAATAAATTGTCTCATTGTTGACGCACTTAATGTTTAAGCGAATTAAAACACCCCTCTTCTAATAAAAACATTTCCTTTCGAATACCTATCTAAGATCGTGAACATATCCATTGGTAAAGCAAGAACTGACGCACTGAGGTGACGCACTTTTATATGATTTTACCTTTAAAAATTATATTCCCCCCTCCCACCTCTCCAATTATTCTAACTATAAGGAACTAAATTAATTTATTACAAAACGACAATTTACTGACGCACTTAGGTGACGCACTTTTTATTTTAAGACCAATATCCAAATTTTTCGGTTACATTTTATTCCTATATATACCCCCACCAAATTTTGTAACCTCTCCTATTCGCTCGCCGTCCTGCGAGTTGAGCGAAGGTCGTTGAAGAGAAATGCGAAGCATGATTCAACGATATGTACGAAGTACACGGAGATTGTTGGCGGTATTTTTGAAAAATGGATTGTGTGTAAGGAATATCAAAAATAGTGACAACATCGTAGCCTGAGCGACAAGCAGGCGAGCCAAACTCTAAAAGCTGTTGAATTTTGAATGTGTACGTAGTACTTATTCAAAAGACAAAGGAGCTTTTATGAAACGAACCATTAATAGAAGGAATAAGTATGACAAACTGCGAAGCAATATAAAAGGTATCTTGCTTTTGCAGGATAACTTTTATATCTTGGTTTGGCGAATCTTATTCCCCTATAATGGTGACTGGAATGCCTTATAACCAACAAATTCAATCAATTATGGTAGATTTCAAAAAGAAGTTAAATAAGACAATTATAACTAAAAAACTCAATCCTGTAGATATATACGATACTTTAGATAGAAGGAGTGTTACAGGACCACTAAGACCTATTCAAAACACTATTCTAAACGAGTGGTTTACGGAAAGAAAAGAAGATAAAGATCTTATTATTAAACTTCATACAGGTGAGGGCAAAACACTGATTGGTCTATTAATTCTTCAATCAAAAATTAATTCTAATGATGGACCTTGTGTTTTTGTATGTCCCAATATATATTTGGTTAACCAAGTAATTGAAGATGCTAATAAATTTGGAATACCTATTTGTACAATTGAGAAAGACAACTTATTACCTGACGAATTTTTAAATGGAAAAAAAATTTTGATAACGCATGTTCAAAAGATTTTTAATGGAAAATCGATATTTGGGATTGGTAATAAGGGCGTAAACATCGGAACTATCGTTTTAGATGATGCACACGCTTGCGTTGATTCAATTAAATCGTCATTTACAATAGCTATTGATCGCGATGCAGATGAGTCAAAAGAATGCTATAAAAAAATATTTAATTTATTTGATACAGCTCTCCAAGAACAAGGTATGGGTTCGTATTTAGAATTATATACAAAATCAAATGACTCATTCCTTCCTATACCATATTGGGAATGGGAAGATAAGGCTGATGAAGTTATTAGTATATTATCGGTTTTTAAAGAAGAAAATTTTATAAAGTTCACATGGCCTTTATTAAAAGATAATATTAATAAATGCCAAGCATTTATTTCAGGGAATTATATTGAGATAACCTCAATCCATCTTCCTATAGAGAAGTTTTCATTTTTTGCAAATGCTAAAAATAGAATTTTAATGTCTGCAACAACTCAAGATGATTCTTTCTTTATAAAAGGATTAGATCTATCTATTGATGCAATTAAAACACCATTACGAGATCTTCACAAAAAATGGTCTGGGGAAAAAATGATATTATTACCTTCACTAATACATGATGATCTTACTAGAGATAGAGTAATTACATTATTTTCACCCCCAAATAAAAGTAGAAGTTTTGGGGTGGTATCATTAGTTTCTTCATTTGTAAAATCACAAATATATTATAATCAAGGAGCAATAACTCCCAATACATCAAATCTATACAATGAAATCAAAAAACTTAAATCTGGAAATTTTAGCAATTGCTTAGTCTTAGCTAATAGATATGATGGGATCGATTTACCCGATGAGAGTTGTAGAGTCCTAATAATCGATGGAAAACCGAATTTCACGTCTCTTTCTGATAAATATGAAGAGCAATCTAGAGCAAATAGTGATTATACTAATATAAAATTAGCACAAAAAATTGAACAGGGTTTAGGTAGAAGTGTGCGTGGTGAAAAAGATTTTAGTGCAATATTAATTATAGGAGCTGATCTTGTAAAATTTATTAAAAGCTCACAAACAAATAAATACTTTTCTGCACAAACTAGAAAGCAAATAGATATTGGTTTAGAGATAGCCAACATGGCAAATGATGATGATGAAAAATACAAAGACAATCGCATTAATCAATTAATTGATCTTATAAAACAGAGTTTAAATAGGGATGAGGGGTGGAAAGATTATTATACAGATGAAATGGATTCGATTGATGATAACCAAGATGTAACGTATAATCATAAAATATATGAGCTTGAGAAAAAATCAAGTAAACATTATTATATGGGCGAATATTCTAAAGCAGGAGATTATATTCAAGAAATAATCGATTCATATTTAGAAGATGATTTAGAAAAAGGATGGTATTTACAGTTGAAAGCAAGGTTTTTATATAAAGAAAGTAAAATCGAAGCGAATATATTGCAGAAAAGTGCATTTAGTCAAAATTATGAATTATTAAAACCCAAAGAAGGGATAACTTATAAAAAGCTTAGCTATATTAATGAGGATAGAATACAAAGAATTAAAAACTTCATACTTAAATTCAAGGATTATTCAGAATTTTCTTTAGAAGTAGAGGAAATTCTATCTAATTTAGATTTTGGAATTAGTCATGACAAATTTGAACGAGCGCTCCAAAAAACTGGTGAATTGTTAGGTTTTCTTTCTGAAAGACCTGACAAAGAGATTAAAAAAGGACCTGATAATCTATGGTGTGTTTCTGTAAACGAATATTTAGTATTTGAATGCAAGTCTGAAGTTGATTTGGATAGAGCAGAAATTGTTAAAACAGAGAGTGGTCAGATGAATAATCATTGTGGATGGTTTGAAGAAGAATACGGAAAAGATGTAAAAGTTAAATATTTTATGATTATCCCAACTAAAAAGTTATCTAATGCGGCAAACTTTACACATGATGTTGAAATTTTAAGGAAAGGGAAACTAAAAAATTTAAAGCTTTCAATTAAAGGATTTGTAAAAGAGTTTAAAGATTATGATTTGAGAACAATCACAAGCGAAAAGGTTCAAGAATTCTTAGTTAATCATAATCTTGATGTAGAGTCACTTTCAAGCAAATATAGTGAAAAACACATTCGTTAGTAATTTTTATTATTTATAATATGGAGTATCATATTTATTAGTATTTCTTTATCAAAAACCCATTAAGAAATTTTAATTAAGACCTCGTGATACATAAACGAGGTCTTTAAAATTAGAAGTATCCTTCGTCATTCAAACTATAATACCCCTCAGCCACAACGATCAAATGATCGCAAACCTCGATATCTAATACTTTACCTGCGTCTTTAGCCTTTTCGGTAATAGCCTTATCTAGGGAACTAGGAATTAGTTTTCCTGATGGATGATTGTGAGCAAGTATAATCTTAGATGCAGAAGCTTTTAATGCAATTGAGAATATTACTCGCATGTCAACCAATACAGAGTCTTTCCCTCCCATTGCAATATCAACTATACCTAATACTCGATTAGCATTGTTCAGTAAAATAACTTTGAACTCTTCTAGGAAGCTCATTAATCCTTTGTCCCAGACTTGTATTAATATTCCGTAAGCATCCTTCGAGTTAGTAATTTGAGGACATTCAGAAAGCTTGAATTTAGGTTTAAATTCGACTTTGATCTCTGATACATTTAGTAGATTTTTCATGCTGTAATTGTTTAATTAGTACTTAGTTTTTTTCAATACAGCATGTGGGGCGTGCTTATAATATACCTTCTATGGCCCGAATACCCCTATGATCTGAAGGCATGGGGGTTGTCCTAGACATAATATTAAGCGGAGGGGGCTATTTTCCAGAGCACAGACCAAGCTCTTAATCTTGCTGTAAATCAGTTGATTAGCATCATTTTAACTCACATTAAGATCAGAACAAACTATTAATCAACGGCTTGCATCAATAAAAAGTTCAGACTAAGAATCCAACTATATTATCCTTTTCTCACCAGTCGCTTACAGTTTCAGCAGAAAAGACTAATTAAGCCTAGCTCTATGCGCCAAAAGCAAAAACCGACAATTTTTTAAGGGGTCTAAGCCCCCGAAAAAACTGTCGGAAATCATTAAAACATAGATTAGTTATATCCCGTTTAAAGATAGGGCAATAGCAGTTTTTGGGGCTTCGTCCGCAAATCCATCGCCTTCTTTTAAAGGGGAAAATGGTTTGTGAAAGGTTACATTTTTTCATAGGGGTATATATAGATCAATTTTGTAACTTTTTACTGTACCCCGTTACAACATAACCTCGGACAGTTTTTCCATCAATTTTTTTCACCTCCTGATCCAAAATTATATGACAACTATAATTCTTTGGTGTAGCTTTAATTTCAGTTATATCGTGCTTTTCAAGTAAACCTTTATATTTCTCTTTAATATCAGAAGCTGAGTAAAACTCATCTAAAGTAAATTCTGATTTAATATCATCCGCGAATGATTTATTGTAGAGTTTTTCATTCAAATGATACTCTAGTATATGATCATCAACATCTTTTAACGATGTGCATTCTGTTAAAAGAAATTCACGTCCCTTCAGATTATACAATTCAACAACTTTATCAAAAATAAGAATGTACTTCCTTATAAACTCAACAGTTAGATCAAGTTTACCTTCTTCTAAAGCTTCTATTATTTCAACTATACTGATTAGCTTTTCTCTGAAAGCCTTATTAGGGTTATGATAAAGCTGATCTGAGCTTATATTAAATTCCTTATAAATAATATTAACTTCAAAGTGTTTAAGACTGGATTTATACAATGAACATTCTCTAAACGCTTTACAAATACTATTATTATTGTCATAATATGAAGAAACATTATTATAATATGTAGAGCAATCCAGCAAAAAATTACTCTTCTTCCCATTTAAGTCGACAAAATCAGCAAAAGGCATCGAATTAATTATAGTTGTGTATCTATTTTTAGAATTTATACTAACAGCTTTATCTCGCTTCGAAACAGTATCTAAATAATCTTGTTCGCTCGATTCATAATGATCAAACAATTCATCCTTGGTTAGAAATTCTATTCCTTCTTTTGGGGTAGTAATTATGTTAATGGATTTTACCAAAGTAGTATCTCTTACTCTTCCAATAATTTGAACGACATCTGTTAATGGATCTAATATCGAATGTAATGTTATAACGGGATCACTGATTATGATAATATTATATTCTTCTGTTATATTAATATCTAGACCTGCAAAGTATCTCCCTGTAAAAAAATTAATATCACAGAATTTGTCAACACTAATACTCGTTTCTATATGTTTTAACTTATACCCCTTGTATGTATCAACGTAATCTTTGCCACAGAATACTGAATATTCTTTATGATATCCGTGAATATCTATACATAACCTTATAATTTTGTTTGAATTAGCGAATATTAACCATTTTTTATCATTATTAGCTTTCAACACCTTGTCCAACATTAGAATAGAATTATTTGTTACACATAGGTTTACTTTCTTCGGGACATGATTAATTGGAATAATATTTAATACCGTAAACTCATCAAATCTTGGATCAGAAGGTTCAATGAATGTAGCAGTCACCATAGCCTTATGTTTAAACATGAAGAACGTATCCATAATAGAAGAGAATGATTGTCTAAAATCAGCACTTTTGATTATTCTATCACATTCATCAATAAGAATAAAGAATGTATTATATAGATCAATTGACATAATTTCACATGCTTTGACTAACTTGAAGAATGACTCTGGAGTAATCATAATTTTATAAAACGCAATACCTGAACATAAATACTCCTTTACTTGGCCAACTCCTATTCCTTCCCTTACTGCTAGAATTGAGGGATTATTTTTTTTCTTATTATCAATGATTTCTCGTGATTCCACTATGATAATTGAATGTCTTTTAGAATTAAGTTCCGTAGTTGTAGCTCCAATACCAGTAATGTTTTTTGATATTATTGTATTAGAAGGAATGATTCCTCCTTCTAATACATTGTTTAGATAGTTACCTTGAACGTTATTAAACTGTATATTCTTAATATTCATCGCTCGTAATAATTATAAGTTATTTAACATTTGCAATGCTCTATTTAATCTATCACCTGAAGCCATCTTAGATTGTAGATTCTTAATTTGATCATCAGAAACATAATTAATTTCCTCATCAGGCTCAGAACTATCGATTAAATATTCATTGAACTCTAATAGGTCTGTTGAATAAGTCTCTGTTGCATTATTATTCAAAGTAGTTACCTCATCAGCTATTCTTATTAATTTATCAATGTTTAGACTGACGTGTCTGTACAAATCAGTTAACTCCATTACCTTAGGCAGTTGGGAAAAATAAGGAGGCTCATACGGATATGCTTTATTATAGTTTGGAAAAATAATATTTACTTGTACCGAACTAATTAACTCATAAGATTCTAGCTTTGATAAAGAATCTAAAAGTCTAGCTAGCTTTGAAAGCTCAGATCCATAACATCTTTTTCTTAATTGGTTAAACTCTTCTACTGACATGATTGCATGTTGGTGATTGAAATTTGTAAAGAAATTTTCTTCTGTGAATGAATTGTTCATCTTGTATTTGTTTTTAAATCAGCGACATTGCTGATTTGTTGAAACAAAGATGAGGAGGATCCGAACGGATTAAGGGGGGAACAAAAAAGGGATTTCTTTTTAGAAATCCCCCTTATTTATAGAGCTTATTACGCATGAAGTCTTTTACAGCATCCTTGACTTCATTCCTTGTGGTATCTTCACTGTAGAGTATATTATATATCCTATCCTCAGTTGGAATTAAGTCAAATAAACTTAATGTGTGTAATACACAAAGATGCCTATGGAACTTGCTATTTCTAAGATTACTCTCTGACTGTTTATGGTACGCAGTGAATGCATAATTAAACAGTTCATCGAGCTTGTTAATTAGCAAAATAAATAGTCTATTCCAATTGGAAGACTGCGTATTTGGCTTCAACACTTTAGCGAAACCGTATAATGATTGCAAATACTTACTTGTTGGTACTGGCTCATTATTACCTTGTCTCAAAATATCCATAGCTATACCTATGTAGCTCCTTTCATCTTCATTTGAAAAAGAAGCTAGAAAATCCTTTATATCTTGCTTAATGAAACTTCTAATATGACGCTGTAAGTTTTCATTTCCTCTAATGTCAAAAGTATAATCGCTATTGCTAAATTTAGAATGGTTTAAGCTAATAGTATAATTATCAAAGTTGTCTAAGGACAAAAGATCAATATACTCCTGAAGCTTCTTCAACCCAATTTCATTACGTTGCACTAACTGTTTACTCGTTCGTTTTAACGATAAGTGCTGTACATTGCTTGTTTGATAATCAGCCATATAATGTGCTTCGAAAAGTGCATTACCTATGATATCATCGATATAGCCTATATACACCCTCTCTGATTCGGCTGATTGGGAATGTTCCTTTACTTCCTCATAGGTAGTTTCAAAGATATATTGGGAGAAAGAATCTCTCAAATTCCCACTATTAGGTGTTCCTTTAACTCCATTCTTTTCAGCAGGAAATTCAATAGTGTAAGAATATTCGTTATTGACAAGTTTATAATTAGCTATAACAAAGTAGACAAACTCTTCCTCATAATAAGATAATTTATCAGCACTTATTTTTATTGTATACTTAAATGGTGAATCTTGATTGGTCATAATCTAATTGGTTTCTGTAAAACAACAAAAAAAGCCTGACCTATCCAAAGATCAAGGCTCTTTCGGGTTACATTTTTTAGAGGGGGGATATATAGAGAAAAATTGTAACCCTTAATTATATTTCGGGAATATAGTCGATAAGGTTTTCAACATCCATTTGCCCTAATGATCGCAAATAAGTCAGAGTTACAGACATATTACTATGCCCCATCATCTTTTGAACTATGCTAACATCTTTGCATTTCTGATAAATTCTCACCGCGGATGTATGTCGAATTGAATATATGGTCTGATTACTTTTTAGTATGCCCTTACTCAGCATATCCTTTTTAGCTCTATCCCATAGCGTATTAAAATATCCAACATTATTCTTTTTCAGTGATAAAGAGAACAAATTTGTATCATCATGACTTAAGTACTCAATTCTATTTTCTAATGCTTCCTGCACATATTTAGGTACATTTACGACTCTGATTCCGCCTCCCTTATTCTCTTTACCGGATAAAATTATTTTAGAATATTCATCATTAAAATGCCTTTTACACAGAGATAAGATTTCCGTGTGCGGTCGTAACAAACAGCCATACATTATAAGTGCCATTAAGTATAAATCATCATTATAACCTTTTAGATACTCTAATAGTTTAGTGAATTCATCATCATTATAGATGACATGAAGAGTCACCTTTTGCTTTTGTTTCCTAGTATTTTTTAAGGGACTTTTTAATAAATACCCTCTATCCACAACTTCGTTAAAAATCACACTTAACATCCTCCTCTTGTTATTGTAATTAGATGCAGAGGTATTGTAAGTATATAGAAAGCTAATCAACCGATCAGCACTAAGATTTGTTATTTTAGCTTCCTTCTCCGCTCTTGTTAAATAGCTGAAAAGGTTTCTAACTAGATATCGCAAATCATTCTTGTATGATGCTGATATAGGTGAATTTAACTTATTCTCTAAAATTGATTCAATAACCTTTTCAACTGTATCACCTTTGGTTATTACTTTTCTGAACTTATTATAGACGCCATTTTCAGGATTCCAACCATCGTTCAGTGCTTCAATTGTTTTGAACTTTAATTGTTCAAGTGACGCACTTTTTAGCTTATGAGTCACCTGTCTATTTGGATTGATATCTAACCCTAGATGTTTTCCATTGTAAAAACGATATCTTTTCCCCTCAAAATAGAATGATATCATTCCTCTTTTCTCTAAATCTTTGCCATTGATGGCTCTTACTTCTATATACATAACATTTAAAAAATTGATAAAAAATCATCTTTAAACGTATACAGAGAAAATTATTTCAATCATTTACTGACACTTATCAGTAAATTCGCGGAATTCATTTGCTTATAAACATTCTTTTTTTACCTTTGTAACGTTGTCAGCAAATCCAGCTGGCACCACCGCAAAAACTGAAAGTAACAGTTTCTAAACAAAAACTTAAGGTGCCATAGCTCAGTTGGTAGAGCAAAGGACTGAAAATCCTTGTGTCGCTGGTTCGAATCCAGCTGGCACCACAAAAAAAGCTTCACAAATGTGAAGCTTTTTTTTTCGTATTTTATCCTAAATATCCCAATAAATAGTAGATAATTATAAAAACGATTATCGTCCCGAAGCACCCAAGTCCCATTTTCTTGGCACCCCAGCCTGCTATCAATGCTCTAAAGAATTTGTTCATGTTAGTAGTATTTATTAATGTGACACAACTATATAAACCCAGAATGCTTCAAAATGTTTTGTGGCAATTGTATATGTGTAGAGATATAACTATTTTTAATAAACCTCCAATTAAAACTTTTTACCTATGTTAATTTCAAACTTGCTTAAAATCATAATAAAAGCTTTCGGAGTCTATTTTCTATACTTGATCGGAATAGGAATTTTCGGATTTTTAAATTCAGTTTTTAACGCTCTTCCATCAACAGCCAATAGCAATCAAATCACAACTTTCATTATTCCCATCGTCTTTGCTTACATTTTCTTAGTAAAGACTGATTGGCTTGCGAATTGGTTACTTTCTGGTTATGACGACAAGATCCAAACTACTAAACCTGAATTTATTCATTTATTAGTGGTGACTATTGGTTTTTTAAGTATTATTTGGGGATTACTGAACTTTTTAGATCTTAATTTTAATTCTAACGGTTCAGGCCTTACTAGTGCCTATTCTTTTGGTATAAATTTTCAATTAGGGAATATCTTATTGATTATACTTGGCTATCTTATGCTGAAGAGAAGAGAGAAAATCAGTTCGTATTTTTCGATGCGAGGAGAAGAAAGCAGTAGTGAAGAAGATAATATATTGAAATAGCCAGACAGCTATTTCAATATATTTCTGACTTTTATTTTTCCCTCATAATGATGTTTAAGGTGAATACCTTCACCATGTACAGTCCAAATTTCAGTTGGTTGGACTTCCGTAATAAAATGGTTCAAATCATTCCAATCAATATGATCCGAAATAAACAACGTCATATCGTTATAATTCTGCAATCGCTTCCAACCTGAAGCAAACACACGTACCACATTCTTTGCACGGAAATAATTATGAAAGGTCATTGGGGGAACAAGATATATCTTATCTTGACCGTCCTTTAAAGCCTTTCTATTATAAATTTCATAGCTAAGTTTGACAAAACCTTTTTCATCATAAATACGATGAATAGGCGCTATATTATGATGTGTGTAAACAATCTTTTGGGGACAGTAGGTGTTGATTAAATTTGTAATACGTTGTGCCTTTCCTAACGCATAACAACCCAACATTATATTCAATTTTGTTGAATTTAGCTTTTTGATTTCTTCAATCGGATTGGGATGGATAACTGCTGGATCTGCGAACGTAGTTTCTGTTATCAACACATCCGCTTTGACATATTCTAAAGCCTCACAAGTACTATCTTCTTGCAATTTGTAATCACCCGTATAAAGATAACGAACGCCTTTATATTCCATTAGAATCTGCGCAGAACCTAAAATATGTCCAGCAGGAATAAATGATATTTGTACCTCCCCTATTTTAAAATCCTGTTTATATTCCTTTGGAAAATAAGAATTTAAAGGTTGCTTAGTGAAACGATGCTGCATAAAAGCAATCGTATTTGAAGTAGCAAAAATCGTATGATGTCCTGGAACGGCATGGTCACCATGCGCATGCGAAATCACGGCTTTTGAAACAGGATATTTTGGATCGATATAGAAATCACCATACACACAATAATAACCTAACTCATTCTCTATTAAAAAATCTTCTAAAATATCTGTTTTTAGCATATACGTATTAGCTGTTTATGTATTTCATATAGTTGAGGAATTAAAGGTTGAATGCCATTATTGACAATGATAAAATCAGCCAATTTTCTTTTTTCCTCCTCGGGCATTTGCTTGTTGATTCTATTGAGGACTTCTTCTCGGCTCACCCCATCACGATTCATTACACGCTCTATTCTCAATTCTTCTGGGGCCACGACCAGAATAGTATAATCTAAGGTCTTATAAGAGCCTGATTCAAACAAAAGTGCTGCCTCTTTCAGGCTGTAACATGAAGTTTGCGTATTAGCCCAATCTACCGCATCTTGAATGACCACGGGATGAACGATAGTATTTAGCAGTTCCAATTTTTCGGGATTATTAAATACTTGTGCAGACAACCATTTTCGATTCAGACTTCCATCTTCAAAATACACTTCCTCCCCAAAAGCTTGAATCAATCCTTCACGAATAATAACACTTCGTGTCATTATTAATTTAGCTTCCTTATCTGCATCATAAAAAGGAATACCCATTGTCTTGAAGATTTTAGCTACAAAACTTTTTCCGGAGCCTATACCTCCCGTGATTCCTACTTTAATTGATTTCATAGGATTATTATTTACGAACGAAGAAATCTACGTTTTGGGGTTCCAACTTTATTAATTGCACAAAATCAGGCAGCTTAGTGATACGAACAGGCAAACTTTTGACATGTCTTTCGTCCCAATTTTCTAAATCTACAATAGCTTCAAAATCGCTGGCTGTCCATTTCACATAATCTTTTAATGGAACCATAACTGTTAAAGACACTTTACTTGGAACCGTACGCACTGATGTATAACGCGTACCATTTGTAATTTTAATCGGAACCTCGATAATTTTTTCGGTCAATTCTCCTACAGGGATGACCACTTCAGTCATGCGCGGATAAATGGTAATATTCGTTTTGTTGTGCTTATTGATATTGGCAACCGTACGAATATCGGTAAATACCATATCCCCTTTAATCGTATCTGTTTCCAGATATTCAATATTGGTCACATCTTCGGTCGGTCCTGTAATCGTAACCATAGAAGGATTCATTTTGGTGTCACCTACAAATCCAAATTGCTTTTTGAAGGTAATACTGGTTGGAACTTTTATAGGGACTTTACGCTGAGTCTGACGCGAAAAATCGAAATACAAGGTATCCGGTGAAACGCCAATAACCTTCTTTTCCGAAGAAAACTGTCTATTGATAAAGCCAATTTGATTAGAGAAAACCACAAAATTTTTGGTATTTAGTCCACTCAAATCGACTTGCACATTGGTGGTATCCGAGCGCAATTGTGACATCAAAACATGCCAGCCACTCATTTTAATCCGTATATTCACGGTATCAGATTGCAAGGGGTGAAAAGCTCGCTTCTCGGGAATATTGACATATTGAATACCGGCCTTGATAGTAAATGTATATTGATTGGAAACAGCGATCAACAACCAAGCGACAAACGATATAATGAGACAACGCAAAAAGATGTTTATCTTTCTTTTATGAATTTTTGTAAACCTGCGTTGCTTCATATACACAAAGTTAAAAAAATATGCGGATGGGAATGTATTCCGCATAAAAAAAGCCATTTACCGACGAGGCAAATGGCTATTTATATATTTTAACTCAAAAATTATACTTTTGGCTCAGCATTAGCAGCTTTTGACGCATCTAAAGAAACTGCAGATTTGTCAAAGCGAATGCGAACACCAGAACCTACATCTACTAAGAAAGTAGTGTCAGATACTTCTACAATACGTCCGTGAATACCAGCAGTAGTCACGATTTTAGAGTTAACTCCCAATTCTTCGATATACTTCTTGTGATCTTTTTGTTTTTTCATTTGTGGTCTGATCATAAAGAAATAAAACACAATGATGATTAACACCATTGGTAACATTCCCATTAAACCACCACCACTTGCTTGTAATAAAATATTTGATATCATAATATATTTAAAAATTTATAATTTACTTTTCTACTGTTCCTCTAAGTTCTACTGTCATTACAGGAGTTTCAGCATTGGAAGAAATTGTGATTAACTTTTGCTGAACACCAGGATGACCTGCGCTATTAAAACTCACATTTATTTCGCCTTCTTTACCTGGCAATACTGGGTCTGTAGTATAGCTAGGAGTCGTACATCCACATGAAGTCGATACTTGACCTAATATCACTGGCTCAGTTCCTTCATTTTTGAACTTAAAAGTGTGATCCACCACTGCGCCTTCTTTTACTGTACCAAAATCATATTTACTTTCTTCAAATACAATTTTGCCACCACCAACAGCTGTTGCTTCGCCTTCGACAGTTACTGTAGAATCAGCGGCTTCATTTGAGTTTTTAGATGAATTATTACATGCAACAAGCATGGATAAAGCTAAACCAGCAAATAATAGTTTGTTCATAGTTATATCTAGTCTTTTAGTCCTCTTCCTGACTTACGAATACGACCTTGCTTGGTCAAATCTGCAAGAATTTTGTCTAATATACCATTTATAAATGTATTACTTTTCAATGTGCTGAATGTTTTTGACAATTCGATGTATTCATTGATGGTAACTTTCACAGGTATAGATGGGAAATTGATTAATTCGCTAATTGCCATACGCATTAAAAGCGTATCCATTAAAGCAATACGATCTGCTTCCCAATTTTTAGTTTTTTCAGCAATAAGTTGTTGATATTCATCCGCGTAACGGATAGATGTTTTCA
This sequence comes from Sphingobacterium litopenaei, assembly GCF_014692495.1. Lineage (GTDB taxonomy): Bacteria > Bacteroidota > Bacteroidia > Sphingobacteriales > Sphingobacteriaceae > Sphingobacterium > Sphingobacterium litopenaei. Next base: position 14,067 of record NZ_JACOIJ010000044.1, read on the forward strand.
ATAATTCTGAAACAAACTCTTCATCTTCAGACCAATTTGGAGTCAAATCAGCTAATTTATTTTGTGAAGGAACTTCTGAACTGAAGTTTTTGAAGGTTTTAGCAATCATCGCCTGCAACACTTCTTTATCCACTGTCCAGTTGATGAATTTCTCTTCGAAAACTTGTTCGATTTCTACCGATTTCAAAATAATTTTTTTGAAGATATATTTGATAATATCTTTCTCGGCAGTGATACTACGGTCTTCCGATTGTAAGTATTCCAAGTAAGCCTCAGAATCTTTTAGCTGCGCAAAGATCGAACGTACAATCTCTGGGTCAAACTCCCAAGACACCTTATATTTTTTTACCAGCTCAAGGTAAGTTCTATTTTGACGCAGCGACTCAATAAACGTATTGCTATTCAGTTTGGTTGTCAAAATTTTATCCTTCTCTGTAGGTAAAAATTTTGCGGCACGACTTTCGGCATCTACTACTACGTATTCAGCTACTTCATCCAGTAAATTCAATGTCCAGATGTACATTTCATTTACCTCTTCTACATTCTTGAAAAGTGCCTTTTCAAAATCCTTAATCTGTTTATCGTCAGATAAACTGTACGCATAAAGCGTTTGCATAACCTTAACTCTAAGGTGTCTTCTGTTTAACATAAGTGTATAAGAACGAATTTATTTATAAAGAACGCTTTTAAATGTGAAGACCAATTACACTTATCGTTTGATTAGAGACATATCCGCAATACGTTTTTCAGCCAATTGCTTCGCTGCCTCATAAGTAGTAATATTTTCTTCTCTAGAACGCTGCAGCACGTGACGTGTCGCAGTATATATATTGCGGATCAATGATTCTGTACGGTCATTACCATATCCTTCCAATTCAGAATAGCAACTAATTAAAGCTCCTGAATTGATTAAGAAATCTGGTGTGTACAATATATTATGTTCCTTCAACAATTGTATTGTTTTTTCTTCTTCTTTGATTTGGTTGTTTGCAGAACCCGCTATGATTTTGCAACGCATTTTAGGCACAGTATCTGGATTGACAGTTCCGCCTAATGCACATGGTGCATATACATCCACATCCAATTCATAACTTGTACTATATTGGATTGGCTCAGCTTTGTACTTAGCCGCTACTTTCAATTTACGCTCTTCGGTCATATCCGAAACGTACACACGTGCATTTTCATTTCTTAGCATAGAAACTAAATGCTCCCCTACAGATCCCACACCTTGAACAGCAACTTTACGTCCTGCTAAGGAATCATCACCGTATAACTCTTTGATCGCAGCTTTGATTCCATAAAATACACCTCGTGCCGCAAAAACTGTAGTATCTCCTCCTCCGTTCATTGAAGTGGGTAGGCCCGCTACATAATTCGTCTCGGCATGGATGTATTCTAAATCTTTTTGTGTGGTACCTACGTCTATAGAGGCTATGAAATTACCGTTTAATCCTTCGATAAATTTACCAACTCGACGCATCAAAACTTCTGTTTTGTCCGTACGGTTGTTACCTATGATTACAGCACATCCTCCTCCTAAATTCAACCCAGCTAATGATGCTTTGTAAGTAATTGCTTTTGAAAGACGCAATGCATCTTCGATAGCCTCTTCTTCTGACTCATATGGCAACATACGTACTCCGCCAATGGCAGGACCTAATGTCGTATCATGGATCGCTACAATAGCTTTTAGTCCTACAGCAGGATCATTACAAAAGAACAAATTCTGATGATCAGCAGTGGACATCAGATTGAAAATAGTAGAATTTTGCATACCCAAAATTATAATTCAAACTGCCCTTTCTTAGGCTGTACAAAATTAATAAATAATTTTTGTTAAAATCACCTTTTCACGCATTTATAAAACTATGACTTTAATACTACCATATCGATGAAAATATTAAAGCTAAACCCTTACCTTTGTTAGCAAATCATGAAAGATCTAGCTTATTTAAATAAATATTTCATAAAATACAAATGGCGCTTGATTCCAGGTGTTATCTTCGTTATTATCTCTAATATATTTGGTATACTACCTGCCAAAGTTATCCGAGAAGCCTTTGACTTGGTGAAAGAAAACATCGAATTGTATAAGTTGTACGATGGTTTTGAGAACCAGCAATCTATTTATGATGCTTTCGGTAAAAGCCTACTTTATTTTGGCGGACTCGTATTATTATTAGCATTGTTACGAGGTATTTTCCTTTTCTTAATGCGTCAATCCATTATTTTAATTTCTAGATATATTGAATATGATTTGAAAAACGAAATCTATCAGCATTACCAGGCATTGGATTTTGCTTTTTTCAGACGTAATAATACAGGTGATTTAATGAGTCGTGCGACCGAAGATGTCAATCAAGTGCGTAATTATCTTGGTCCTGCAATCATGTACACGATCAATACGGTGACATTATCAATTATGATCATCTATGCGATGTATGATGTCAATCCTACATTGGCTACTTACGCTTTATTACCTATCCCCATTATTATGGTGATTATTTTATTTATCAATAAAATAATTAACCAACGCAGTACACGTATTCAAGCCCAACTATCCAAACTTTCTTCTTTCGTACAAGAAACGTTTTCGGGTATACGCGTTATCAAAACCTATACCCAAGAAGTCAGCAAAATAAAAGAATTCAAGAAAGAAAGTAACCATTACCGCAATACGGCTTTGGATTTGGTTCGTGTTCAAGCTATTTTCTTCCCATTAATCATTTTCTTAGTTGGTTTTAGTACAATCATTACCGTTTATATCGGCGGTTTGGAAGTGAATAAAGGAACTATTACGGCCGGTAATATTGCAGAATTTATTATTTACGTCAATCAATTAACCTTCCCGGCATTGGCATTAGCGTGGGTAACTTCTTTGATTCAGCGTGCTGCAGCTTCCCAAAAACGTATCAATGAATTTTTGAATACCACCTCCGAGATTCCGAATGGAACGATTACTAAAAATTTGACAGGAAATATCAAATTAGAAAACGTCAGCTTCACTTACCCAGAAACAGGTATAAAAGCATTGGATAATATCTATCTGGAAATCAAGGCTGGCCAAACTGTAGCTATTATCGGGAAAACAGGATCGGGAAAAAGTACATTATCCAATCTGTTGCTTCGTATGTACGATGCTGACAAGGGTAAGATCAGTTTCGATGGTATAGACATCAAAGATTTTGACTATGCGCATTTGCGTCATCAGATAGGTTTTGTTCCTCAAAATGTGTTCTTATTTTCGGACACTATTGCAAATAATATTGCATTTGGATTAGACACATATACTTCAGAACAAGTCGAAACCGCAGCAAAACAAGCCGCAGTATACGAAAATATCAAAGGTTTTGAAGAAGGCTTTGAAACACATATTGGCGAACGTGGCATTACGCTTTCGGGTGGTCAAAAACAACGTGTTTCTATTGCTCGTGCTTTAATTAAAAATCCAGAAATCTTAATTTTTGACGATTGTCTTTCGGCGGTAGACACCAAAACAGAAGAGGAAATTCTACATAACCTAAGTCAGATTATGAAAGACAAAACATCTGTATTCATAGCACATCGTATATCTACGATTAAGAATGCTGATCATATTATTGTGTTGGAAAATGGCAGAATAATTGAAGAAGGTGATCATGAAACTTTACTTGCCTTAGGTGGCGAGTATGCTGATTTGTACGAAAAGCAACTACTTCAAGCTCAAGAGTAATCACAATAAATTATTGGTTTTTAAAGTATAATTGTTAAATTTCAAGAAATAATTTTACTTTAACTAACCAATGAAGGTATTAGCCGTATTTTTAGGATTACTCTTTTTCACTCATTCTATTGCTCAAGTAAGCGAATTTCCGAAAATTACTCCAGCAAATTTTCAAATTGTCAATAATAATCCTGACCCAAATGCTAATGCCGTTGTGTTATTGGAAACTGCTAAAACGCACATGGACATCAGCGAGCGCGACCGTGCTTTACGCATTTTTCATACCTACAAAGCGAGAATAAAAATTCTTTCACAAGAAGGATTTGATAAAGCTAATTTTACTATACCACTATATAAGTTTGGCAAAGATTTCGAATATGTAACCAATGTTGAAGGTAAAACATATAACCTAGAAAATGGACGCTTGACTGAAACCATTCTGGAACGAAAAAGTGTAATCACCGAGAATAAAAGCGAATACCTGCAATTAACTAAATTCACCCTACCCAACATTAAAGTTGGCTCCATCATTGAAATAGAATACAATTTAGTTTCGCCTGATATTTTCAATTTTAGAAGCTGGCAATTTCAATCCGATATTCCAAAAATTCGCAGCGAATATAATGTGCGAATCCCCGCTATAAGCAATTATAATGTTACCCTTAAAGGTCCTTTAAAGTTAGAAGACACTAAATCCAAAAGAGAAAGTGGCTGTATCGTGTTGATGGGAGCGCGATACGATTGCTCGAACATCATATACAGTATGAATGCTATTCCAGCATTCAAAGAAGAAGCTTATATGCTTGCGCCCAAAAACTATATTTCTGCTATTAATTTTGAACTTGTCGAAATGCTGAATCCAAATGGCTCTGTGGACAAATACACCAAAGCCTGGAAAGATGTCGATATGGAGCTAATGACGGACAAAAGCTTCGGAGGTCAGCTAAAGAAAGTAGATTTTATCAAACAAAAATTAGACCCTAAGATATTAGAGATTGTAGATCCACAACTTCGATCAGCGGAAGCTTACCAATGGGTAAGTAAAAACATAAAACTAAACAACCTTTATGGCAAATATAGTCAGCATGGCATCGAAGATGCTTTAGAACGCCGTAGCGGAAATGTTGGCGATATCAATTTAGCATTAACCACAGCATTTAATGCTGCGGGCTTGGAAGCCTATCCTGTAATCATTTCGACCCGAAATAATGGTTTGCCGCATGACTTGCATCCAGTACTATCCGACTTCAATTATGTGATTGCGGCAGTGAAGATCAACGATGAATACGTGCTAGCCGATGCGACAGATCCGTTGGTGCCATTTGGAGAATTGCCACTACATTGTATAAACGGCAAAGGCCGAATTATTTATTCCCGTAAATCCTCCGAATGGATTGAACTAACCAATAAAACTGTTTCAGTCAAAGAATATACTTTTATCGGTAAACTTGATTTGGATGGTAAATTAAAAGGAAAACTATCTATTACATCTGCTGGTCTGGACGCTGTACACAAACGAAAAGAAATATTAGACTACCCAAGTTTTGAGGAATACACTGAAAAGTTCGATGAAAAATTAACCAACACGAGTATTATAAATTCATCCGTTCAAAGTTTGGATGATCCTGCGAAGTTGCTTCATGAAGAGTTTGACATCGAAACACATTTAACAGGGGCGCTGCAGTCAGGACATGTTCAGTTTAACCCTATTTTTATTTCGCGTATAACACAAAATCCATTCAATTTAGATGAACGTACATACGATGTAGATTTGGGGGCTCGTGATTCAGAAAAACATACGATAGAAATTGAATTGCCTGAAGGATTTACTTTCAAACAAGGACCTAAAAAAATGAATATAGCCTTACCAGGTAGTTCGGCACGCTACTATTATTCGGGAGAAGTACAAGGAAATAAATTAATCGTTACCCAACAATTAGCGCTGAACAAAGCCATTTATACCAGTGAAGAATATTTTGGTTTGAAAGAATTGTTCTCTCGCATTATTCAGCATATGCAAATAGATTATGAATTTAATTACCAGCCTAAATAATGAGATTTACTAGCATCCTTTTAATTGCGCTGACCTTTGCTCTTAATTCCCTTTTCGCTCAGGAATTTGCCGTTGAAACTATTCCAAACGGATTAAAAAGCAGAGCAACGGCAATTTTGCGAAATGAACACATCAGTTTTGACATGAAAGCTGATAACAATATAACGGAAACAGTCACACGCGCCATTACGATTCTGAACAAGTCCGGAGAAGATTATAGTGATCTGACTTTATTCTATGATAAGAGCAAAACAATAAAAGATATCAAAGGATTTGTCTACGATGAATTTGGCAAACAAATAGGAAAATTCGGACAGAAAGATTTTAAAGATTACAGTGCTACTGATGGTGTAAGCATGTATGCGGATTCACGCGTAAAACACTACTCTCCTAGTGTAACAATCTATCCGTACACCATAGTGTATAGCTATGAAATCAAGCATGGACAAAATTTGTTCATCCCCTATTGGTATCCAAATCGCAGTAATGATCTCGCCGTCGAAAAAAGCACCTATCAATTTAGTTGCAAACCAGAGCTCAATCTTCGCATCAAAACCGAAAATCTACAACAAGAAGCTGTAGTAACCACTAACGAAAAAGGAAAAACATATACTTGGACCGCATCCAATCTCCAGGCACGCAAGGAAGAACCATATTCTCCGATTGAACATCCCAGCAAGATGATTGTCAAAATCGTTCCAGAGACTTTTCAATACTACAAAAGAACTGGTAAAGTAACCAATTGGCAAGATTTCGGGAAATGGGTACACGATGAACTATTGAAAGGAAAGCATGACCTCCCTGCCACAACAATAGAAAAAGCTAAACAAATAGCTAATCAATTTGACCATCCTAGAGATAAAGCTAAGGCACTGTATAAGTATATGCAAGATAAGACACGCTATGTCAGCGTACAAATCGGCATAGGCGGTTTGGAGCCTTTCCCAGCATCCTACGTAGATCGTTTAGGATACGGCGACTGTAAAGCTTTGGTAAACTATATGCAGTGTTTATTAGCAGCTGTAGATATACCATCCTTGTATTGTGTGGTAGAAGCAGGTAACCAGAAAGTAAGTTTGGATGAATCTTTTGCTAATGCGGTGGATGGAAATCATATTATTCTGTGTGTTCCTTTTGAAAACGACACCACTTGGCTTGAATGTACGAGCAACAAAAATCCTTTCGGTTATTTAGGAGATTTTACGGATGACCGCTTGGTATTGGCGTGTACAGCAGATGGAGGAAAAGTATTTCGGACACAGAGATATCTTGCTACTGAAAGTCTACAAACCCGCAAAAATACCTTTAAAGTCACTAAAGAAGGAACTCTAGTGGGTAAAATAGCAACTCAATTTTCAGGTTCGCAATTTGAAAACCATTTCTACAATATGTTTAACAGCTTGCCTGACCAAAACAAACAATTGAAGAAATATTATGATGTCAACAATATTGTATTCGACAAAATCGAATATAAAGTAAATAATGAAAAAGAGCCTATTTTAGAAGAAAATTTAGAGGTTAATATCCGTAGTTATGTAGTGAAAAATGGCAACAATTACATTCTGACACCTAATGTATTCAATGTACAACGTAATATTCCAGAATCTCGAAACCGAACAAATCCGCTGTACATTAACCGAGGATATACCGATATCGATGAAACAGAATTTGTTTTTGAAGAGAAATTAAAAGGATTTTTAGTTCCTGTCAATGAATCCATTGAATGTGCCATGGGAAAATATGAATTGAAAATTGCCTCTGATGGTCAAAAAGTGAAATATTATCGTAAATTAGAGATTAAGGATGGAACTTATCCTGCCGATCAATACCAAACGTATTTTGATTTTATATCTAAAGTAGCGGCGAACGACCGAATACGCTACACCATCCATATTGCGGAAGAAAAGTAAATCTTCCACTTTGGGGCATTAGCTCATTTGGCTAGAGCGCTTCGCTGGCAGCGAAGAGGTGATCGGTTCGAATCCGATATGCTCCACCAACCTTAATAAACAAAAAAGGCTAAAACATACTATGCTTTAGCCTAATAATACAATATAAAGTATTTTATACTACTCTTACGTTAGTAGCGTTAAGTCCGTTACGTCCTTGTTCTACTTCATATGACACCTGGTCATTCTCTCTGATATTATCTCTAAGACCTGTCATGTGCACAAATAAATCGTTTCCACCATCATTTGGTGTAATAAAACCATATCCTTTTGTGTTGTTGTAGAATTTTACTGTTCCTTCTTGCATTTTGTAATATATTAAAATAAAAAAATTTGTTAAGGCTATAAAGCCATCCTTTTTAAGACTTTTTAGATCTAAATAATCATTCGTTAACTAAACGTGAAAAGAAATAAATGATTTTGAAGGAGAACAAATTCAAATAGTAACTTCATCAAATTAGATGATAACATTAGCAATGTAAAGCGAAAACTAAAAAAGAAGAGTAAACTATTCGGTTCTAGAGAAGCAAGGCAGAGCCTGATTATACCCAAAGATAACATTATTTATCTGATATCCAATTTTTTATTATTTTAATTATTGAGCAATCCTCCACGTTTAAATTGTTCGATATTCTTGAAATTATCGCTTTTTAGGTACTCTTCTAGTATGCGGCTTTACATAAGTTCCATCCTTTCTATAATACCCTCTAACATGAACAGTACCACTGGGCGCTGACGAAGAAGACGCTTGTGGATATTTTTCTCTATTAATTTTAGCAGTGTCATTTACCGCAGTCAAATTGGGAGAATATGCTTTAAAAGAAGGTCTATAAATGAAACCAATTCTGTTATTATACTTAACCTTTCGAAAACCTTTTCTTGAACTATCTAATATCATATATAGTGACTCTCCAGACTGAATATAATTTGTCTCGACACTATTTGTATCAGTTTTAGAATAAATTTTCGCTTCTTTAGTGATAGTTACAGAGGGTGTAAATTAAACTGTGTCATTAAATAAATACTTATTTTTAGACACAGTATAATGAACAACGAGAAATTTGATTTTGAGCGCTTCAAAGAATAAGCTATGAAAGGCCTTTACGAAGGCAAAAAGATGGGTGGTACAGATGGAGTTTTTGCTCCCATGCTAAAGCATTTATTAGAATCAATGTTAGAAGGTGAGTTAGAAAATCATCTTTTAGAAAATAA
>NZ_JACOIJ010000045.1 GCF_014692495.1 Sphingobacterium litopenaei
AAGGATTAAAAATAATATCGTCAGGAACTGGCGATTACACGGGCGGAGACTCAAATAAGACTTTGGCAACAAAGCACAAGTCTGTGAAGCCCGAAGCCCATTTGTCTTTAGCAAATGGGTAGTTCACTAGATTAATTTTGAACTTTAGACACAAATTGTATCTTTATGATTGACCTCAAATACTTATGGAAAGAGTGCCGAATTATCTGATACGATCCTTATATACCTTGCTAATCTTTGTATTTTCAGTGCTGAATCTACAAGGTCAAATACGTATTAAAGGTAAGGTTGTCGATGCAACAACCAAAGAGGCTATAACCACCGCTAGCATAAAATGCGAGGAAAACAACACGGGTGCTTCTACTGACAAATCAGGGAATTTTCAACTACTCATTCAAAAGCAAACGAGTGAAATTTTTGTATCCGCTTTGGGATACCATGATAAGCGGGTTAAGATAGATTCTGGAGTTGCCTATGTAGAAATTGCTTTAGAACATACCAATTTCCAAATAGAGGCAGTAGAAGTAAATCGGAAGAAAAAGTATAATAATCGAAATCCAGCCACTGAACTGATTGAATTGGTTATAAAAAATAGAAGTCTTAACAAGTTAGAAAAAAAAGATAGCTTGTATTATGAGGAGTATGAAAAGCTCAAATTTGGTTTATTAGATCCAAAAAGAATTTTCAAAAAAAGTGATAAAGATTTAGCGTTTTTCTATTCGAATGTGGATAGCGGAGTTGTCGATGACAAAGAGGCATTAAGCATCTTTATGTTTGAATCTATATCAGACAATTATGTGCAACAAAATCCAGCGCGAACAAAAAAAATTATTAAAGCTGAGGAAAAAACAGAATTTGATTCCAGATATATCAACAACGCCAATATTGAATCTTTCATGGGCTATATGTTTCAGCCTATTGATATTTACGAAGAAAGTGTCTATTTCATCAATAAGCAATTCCTAAGTCCTATTGCGAGTAATGCTAAAATGTACTATAAGTACTATGTGAAGGATACCATCCGTACCGCTCAGGATATTTATGTACGTCTGCAATTTGAACCACGTAATCCTACCGACCTGTTGTTCAAGGGAGAGTTAGCGATCTCAATGGATGGTCGATATGCTGTAAAATCAGCCACTTTGCAATTGGACGAAAAGGCGAATGTTAGTTGGGTAAATGACTTAAGATTACGATTGTCGTATTATAAAGATGCTTCAGGTGTCATGCTACAGGACACTACTGATATTACAGTTTTATTTGGTCGTAAAACACGGGACGCGCTCTTTGGGCGTCGTACGAGTGTAAATAGAAAGTATGATTTGAGTAATATTCCTCCAGGAAATGTTTTCTCTGGAGCGCCTATAGAGAAGAGGTTGTCTCCTACATTTACTTTACAAGGCAATAGACCTGTAGAGCTGTCGGCAAGTGAACAGAACACGTACACGAATATGGATAGCCTAAATAATATATCTTCTGTCCGTACAATAATGGCACTGGGCTATTTGGTGTCTCAAGGTTATTATTCATTAGGCAAAGTGGAATTGGGTCCTTTAGAATATCTGTATCATCAAAATGAAGTAGAAGGTAATAGAATTCGTATAGGAGGGCGTACTACAGCAGCATTTTCCGAAAAAGTTTATCTTGAAGGATATATGGCATATGGTCTTGCAGATCGAGAATTTAAGTATAATTTGCGAACAGCGATTTCTTTAAATGGTAAACCCGTTACTACATTTCCTGCGCATTATGTGGAAGCATTAGTACAGCACGATATTTTTGAGCCTGGAAAAGGCTTAGGATTTTTGAAGGGCGATAGTTTTTTCAGAAGTTTTAGATCGAATCGTCCAACCAAATTTTTAAATACAGATGCATATCGATTAGGTCATCTGATAGAATTTGGCAATCATATCAGTTTATCATCTCAAATGACGGTGCAACGAAGAAATCCGATTGGAAATTTGCAATTTGCACTTTCTGCGGATTCTACCCAATTCTTAAATACAATCAACACAAGTGATCTTCAATTCGCCTTGCGATGGGCACCAAACGAAAAATTCTATTACCGTAATCTTACACGAAACACCATTATAGAACGATATCCAGTTTTTACTTTACAGTATAATAAAGGCCTAAAGGAATTTTTGGGAGGAGATTATAACTACGATGCATTACGTTTCTCGGTGTCCAAGAGATTATTCTTAAATCAACTGGGCTTTGGTGATGTAACAGTTTCTGCAGGCAAGATTTGGGGTACATTGCCTTATCCTTTGTTAGAAATGCCAAATATCCAAGAGATAAAGGATAGACATAGTATCTCGTATGAACGCGTCAATTCAATGGAATTTGTGGCGGACCAATTCCTTAAATTCTCATATAATCATAAATTGAATGGATTTTTACTCAATAAGATTCCTTTGGTGAAGAAATTGAAATGGAGAGAATTATTTGGAGCTCGAATGTTTTGGGGAGATTTATCCGCTAAGAACAATCCATATTTGAGTAAGGATGTGGTTTATTTTGACAAGGATGATGAGGGCAAGATCATGACCAATGTGATGGGCAAAGAGCCGTATTGGGAAGGTTATGTCGGGTTGGATAATATTTTCCGTGTATTACGCGTTCAATATTATGTACGCATGACGTACAATGAGATCAAAGAGCCAATAAAAGATAGATTTAGATTCTCACTACACTTTAGTTTTTAAGCATATGTCTATTTATCAAAATTTGCTGTTAGAACAGCAAGGCAAAACAGCTATTATAACCATCAATAGAGAAGAAAAGCTCAATGCCTTGAACGGCAAAACGCTTGCGGAACTTTCAGCAGTATTAGACGAAGTATCCCAAGAATCTAGTATTCGAGGAGTCATCATTACAGGTAAGGGTGAAAAAGCTTTTGTGGCTGGTGCGGATATAAAAGAATTTGTTTCGCTGAACGCCTCTCAAGCAAGTGAGTTGTCACGTGTGTGGCATGAAAAGGTGATGGACAAAATTCAGTCGTTTTCAAAACCTGTCATTGCTGCAATCAATGGATTTGCCCTTGGTGGCGGCTTAGAAGTAGCGATGTCTTGTCATATTCGAGTAGCGGTTTCTTCCTCAAAATTGGGTTTACCAGAAGTCTCTTTAGGAATTATTCCTGGCTATGGTGGTACACAGCGTTTGACTCAATTGGTAGGACGTGGAAAAGCGTTGGAAATGATTATGACGGGAGATATGATTGAGGCTAATGATGGGCTTCAATGGGGATTGATAAATCATGTAGTAGAGTCACACACCGATCTTTTACCCAAGGCTATTTCCCTTCTAGAACGCACGTATTCTCGTTCTGCGACAGGAATTGCTGCAGCCATTGAGGCTGTTAATGTAGGGATTCAAAATCCAGAAAAAGGTTTTGAAAAAGAAATTGAATTGTTTGGAAAGTGCTTCGAGTCGGATGATATGAAAGAAGGGGTCGCAGCATTTTTAGAAAAGCGCAAACCAAACTTTTAATCGTTTGTTGTTATTCATAAAGTCTTTTTCTCTATGAATAACCCAGTATTCTCGCAAAAAGAACGCAATATCATTATTTTGATTATCGTTCTGGTTTTAGGCGGTATTCTTTTGTATGCCATGAAAGGTATTTATGGTGCTTTCCTGGGTACATTCGTGATGTATGCCCTATTCCGTAATCTTAATATTTTCTTAATAGAAAAATGGCGCTGGCCTAGACCCTTGTCTTCGGTTTTCATCATTATTCTTTCCCTATTCATTATCGTTCTTCCATTTATAGGGATAGGAGCTATGCTTGTAAACAAAGCTATGGAACTTAAAAATAACCCAGAATGGGTAACTCGACTCATTGATGCGATTAATAATTTTGTCGGTGATTTGCTAGGCAAACCTGATGTTATTAAGGAGCAATTGGAGTCTAGTGCAGCTTACTTGGGAGGGCTATTGACTTTAGTTTTAGGTGGAGCTGCAAATGTCTTTTTGGAAGTCTCCGTTATGTATTTTATCTTATATTTTCTTTTTATCAATTATAAAGGCTTTGAAAATAGCTTCGTCCATTATATGCCTTTCGATGAAGAAAATGCGGTAGCTTTTGGTGAAGAGTTGAAGAATATTACCTATTCCAATATCATAGGGCAGACGTTTATCGCTATAGTGCAGGGGGGCTGTTTGGCTCTAGGATTTTGGATTTTTGGAGCTAGCGATGGATTTTTCTGGGGAGTTATTTGTGCTATCTTGTCGTTTATTCCGCTATTAGGTCCGCCACTAATCTTTGTTCCTGCTGCGGTAATTCTTATTTCTCAAGGAATGACATGGCAAGGCGTGGGCTTATTGCTTTGGGGCTTTGGGTTGGTTATTAACATTGATAATGTATTACGTTTGGTTATAGCGAAGAAAGTAGGGGATATTCACCCGATTATAACCGTAGTGGGTGTGGTTATTGGTATTCCGCTATTTGGTTTGATGGGGTTAGTTTATGGGCCATTATTGCTGTCTTATTTTCTGATTGCTGTGAAGATATATAAAGCAAACAAGCGTCTCGCGTTGAAAAAACAGATGCTAGAAGAAAGTTTGGAATAGTTATTCTACAGCGTAGCCTAACATATAATTTTGGAATTCTTCGTAATATACTTGATAGGTATTTGTAAGACCATCTTTTCTTAAATCCAACGTCATTACCCCTTGCGGCTTATAGTTAAATGGTTTGATGGTCATATCTTCCAAAAAGGAAACACCTTTGTTGCCTTGCAGTTTGTAAACAGCTTCTTTGGCGCACCAGCACGCATACAGCTGTAGGACATCTTGCTCTGGCTGGATAAATTCTAATTCCTCAGGTTTGAGGAATTTTTCTTTGATGCGTACTACTTTGTCCATTACTAATTCCAAATCCATTCCACATTCGCCTTTGGTGCTCAGCATTACACCTGCATATTCGTAAGAATGTGTTAACGATATTTTATAGGGAAAATCGGGCAAATAAGGTTTTCCATTCGTATCCGAAGGACAATTGATATAGTTGTCTGTTTGCAAAAGATAACGTAAGAGTACGCGTGTAGCAAGCCAGTGCAGCGTACGTTTGCCCTTACTCAGTTGGCGTAGTTTGTCTTGTTCGTTATCGTCTAATTGAAGTTTGCTCAACAATTCCTCGGTCGATTCTTCAATTTTCCAAATAGCAAATTTGGTTTCTTGGTTTAATTCTCTGAGATAAACTAGCGCCATAACCAAATGTACAAATATTGCCCATAAAAAATCGCATCTATCAATCTTTTGATTTGGTTGACTACGTTGAATACTGTATTTTTGAAACCTATTTGGTTTATTGCCAATGTAATATTAATCCGTATGATTTTATCCGATAAAAGAATTCTCGAAGAAATAGATAAAGGTAGCATCGTCATCGAGCCGTTTGACAGAAAATGCCTAGGTACCAATTCGTATGATGTGCACTTGGGCAAGTACTTAGCTACATATAAAGATGCGGTGTTGGATGCGAAAAAGCATAATGAGATTCAACATTTTGAGATTCCAGCTGAAGGATATGTATTGGAGCCAGGTAAATTGTATTTGGGTGTTACACTTGAATATACAGAAACGCACGGTCATGTTCCTTTTTTAGAAGGTAAATCAAGTACTGGCCGTTTGGGTATTGATATTCATGCCACAGCAGGAAAAGGTGACGTAGGTTTTTGCAATACGTGGACATTAGAAATTTCGGTTGCACAGCCTGTGCGTGTATATGCAGGTATGCCTATCGGGCAGTTGATATATTTTGTAGTAGAAGGTGATATAGAAACGCTATACAATAGTAAAGGCAATGCAAAATACAATAACAAAACCATTCGCCCTGTAGAAAGTATGATGTGGAAGAATGCATTTTAAAGCGAAAAACTACTGATAAAAAGGACGCCCTTGAAAATAATTTGCAAGGGCGTCCTTTTTTTATTATGAAAGTTTTAGCTTTCTAAGCTAAAACCTAGTTCTGCTTCTTTATTGATTAGAGAGGCAATACTTGTATCGTTTAAGATTTGCAACATAGCGTTTCGTACATCTACAAAAGTATCACGAATGCCACACGCGTGTTCTTCGGTACATTCGTCACACGAACGGTAGAAATTCAAACTTACGCAGGGTAATAATGCAATAGGTCCATCTATAAGACGCATAATCTGCGACAAGAAGATGTCTTCGGGAGCTTTATTCAAGCTATAACCACCGCCAGCGCCTTTTTTAGAATAAAGAATACCCGCGTTTCTCATTTCTAATAAGATTTGTTCAAGAAACTTTTTAGGAATACGTTCTTCCTCGGCAATTTTGATGATCTGCATAGGTTCTTTCCCGTAGTTTCTTCCCAAAACCATTAATGCTTTAATGGCGTATTTTGTCTTTTTAGAAATCATAAGTATGGATTTTAACTCTCAAAAATACAAAATTTTATTGTTTATTGCCCTAAGACTTCCACAATTGGTTTACCAATAGAACCATTTGGTTCCATGACATGCAATAAAGAAGCTAATGTAGGTGCAATATCAATACTGTATACTTCTTTGTTGCTCACACCAGGTTTGATGCCCCAGCCCATAAACAATAAAGGAATATGTGAGTCGTAAGAAGACCATACACCATGTGTCGTACCCGTGCCGCGTGGTGTACCCGAATACCATTGTGGTTCGGCAATAATCTGAATGGGACCAGAGTTTTTGCGATTATAACCATTAATGATTTTTTCGCGGATAGGAGCAGGGATAAACATATTATCGGCATTTTCCATATCGACGACGTAGGCAATGCCTTCTTGTTTTTTCAAATTTTTGATGATTGTCTTTTTGATAGCCTCAGCATCCAAACTTAAAGAATCAATCAATTTGTTGTTTAGATGAACTTGGTAGTTCATTAAGCTTTTTACAAGATTTTTGTGACCAAATTTTTCAGTTAATTCCGCATCAATTTCTTTTTGAATTTGGCGTAAGAATAAATAACCTCCATTACCTTTTTGATCTGTATAATATAATGGATTGTATGATGCAGCATGATCTGAGGTTAAGAAGAATGTATAGTTTCCTTCACCTACTGTTTTATCCAAATATTTTAAGAAATCGGCGATATCTCTATCCAAACGCAGGTAAGTATCTTCGATTTCTACTGCCGAAAGGGAATAGCGGTGTCCCACATAATCCGTTGCGGAAAGACTTACACAAAGGAAATCCGTATTATTTGTAGGATTATTCCCAAGCTTTTCACTTTCAATAGCCGCTTTCGCGAAGTCTAATGTAAAAGTGTTGCCTTGAGGTGTGGTTTTAATCAGTTCTAATCCCGCATCTTTCATCAACTCAGATGTCTTACGCGGAAATGTAGGAGATTTTTCTCCAGCCCATTTACCTTCGTAGATATTATCATCCGCAATACTATTGGCATAAGTTTCTATGGGGTAAAGCGTATTCCAATCTTGTTTTAAATATTTTTCAGCGAGTTTTTGTTTATTGAATTTGTTGACCCATTCTGGCAAATTGTTCATGTAGAATGTGCTGGTAATCCAATTGCCTGATTTTGCTTCAAACCAATAAGCCCCGTCTGCGAAATGGCCAGCCGGAAGAATTCCGCCTCTGTCTTTGATGGCAACACCTATGACTTTACTTTGGAAATTTGTCGCCAATTTGAGTTGGTCAGTGATAGTAGAAGCCAAAAGATTGCGTGGAGATTGTTTGCCTTCTTTTTCTTTTGAACCTACTGGTTCTACATTGTCATCTTGGGTACAATACATACCTTGTCCAGTAGATTGAATAATCCAATCGTTACCAGCAATACCATGGATGGAGGGAACGGAGCCTGTATATACCGAACTGTGTCCTATTGCTGTATATGTAGGAATATAAGGAATCAGCGTATTTTCACAAGAAAAACCTTCTTTTAGTATTCTTTTGAAACCTTCATCACTATAGCGGTCAGCAAAACGATACAGATAATCCCAACGCATTTGGTCTATCATTAGCCCGACTACGAGCTTTGGTCTTTCTACTTGTGCAAAAGTCCAATTTGAGCAAGTGATGAGCGCAATAAGAACGGCAAATATTTTATTTTTCATACTTATAAAATTGTATTTTAAAAGTTAAGGTTATTTGAGGTGACTTTGCAAATATTGACCTGTAAAACTTTCCTTACATTTTGCTAAATCCTCTGGAACTCCCGTGAAAACCACATTTCCTCCGCGCTGTCCGCCTTCTGGACCAATATCAATCACCCAGTCTGCAGACTTGATCATATCCATATTATGTTCGATTACCAAAATACTATTCCCCAAAGCAATTAAATCATTGAAAGAGCGTAAAAGTTTTTTGATATCGTGGAAGTGGAGTCCTGTCGTCGGCTCATCAAAAATAAAAAGGGTCTTTTTGCTGTTGTTACCTTTTATTAAGAAAGAAGCCAATTTGATACGTTGCGCTTCACCACCAGAAAGAGTACTTGAAGATTGACCTAATTTCACATAGCCTAACCCAACATCTTGTAATGGTTTAAGTTTATTCAAGATTTTAGGTTGGTCCACAAAAAATTCCAGCGCTTCATCCACACTTAAATCCAGAATATCCGAAACGGATTTTTCTTTGTAAGTCACATCCAAAACGTGCGGTTTAAAACGCTTTCCGCCACAGGCCTCACAAGGCAAAACGATATCTGCCATGAACTGCATTTCGATTTTAACTTCACCATCCCCTTGACATACATCACAGCGACCTCCTTCTACATTAAAGGAGAAAGCAGCTGGCTTTAGGCCGTTTGCTTTGGCTGCGGGCAAGCCAGAATATAATGTGCGAATTTCATCCCAAGCTTTGACATAAGTCACAGGGTTTGAGCGAGAAGAACGACCAATTGGATTTTGGTCAACCAATTCCACTTGTTCGATTTGTGAAATATCACCATCTAATGCATCAAATTGGCCTGTTTGTTCACCAGAATAATTTCCCATTGTTTTTTGTAAAGCGGGATATAAAACACGTTTTACTAAAGAGGTTTTTCCTGATCCTGAAACACCAGTTACCACGGTGAAAACATTTAAAGGGAAGTCAACCGTAATATTGCGTAAGTTATTCTCTCTCGCGCCTTTAACGGTTATTTTATCTGACCATTTGCGACGCGAAGTAGGCACATCTATTTTTAGATCCCCACTTAGGTATTGACCTGTTAGGGAATTCTTGTCTTTTATAATTTCTTGATAATTTCCCGCAAATACCATTTGTCCGCCATTGATTCCTGCCTCAGGACCAATATCTATCAAATAATCTGCAGCTTCCATCATTTCTTGTTCGTGTTCGACAACGATTACCGTGTTGCCGATATCACGAAGCGATTTTAACACGCCAATAAGACGGTTGGTATCTTTGGGGTGAAGACCGATACTTGGCTCATCTAAGACATAGATGGAGCCTACTAACGAACTACCAAGCGAGGTCGCTAGATTGATACGTTGAGATTCCCCTCCTGATAAGGTATTGCTCAAGCGATTTAAGGTCAAATAACTCAAGCCTACATCGCACAAAAACTGGATACGGTTAGTTATTTCTGTGAGAAGACGTTTGGCAATTATCTGTTCATTAGTGTCTAACTCAAGATTTTTGAAAAAATCTACTAATTGATCTATTGGTAATAATACCAATTCGAGAATAGACTTTCCAGCTATTTTGACATAAGCAGCATCTTTACGCAACCGTGTACCCTTGCATTCAGGACAGTCCGTCTTACCGCGATAGCGCGAAAGCATAACACGGTATTGAATTTTATAAGTTTGTTCTTCGAGCTCAGTAAAAAAGTCATTTAATCCGCGGAAATATTTATTTCCCGTCCATAATAATTCTTGCTGAGCTGGTGTCAAATCTGCATAAGCACGATGAATTGGGAAATCGAATTTAATCGCTTTACTTACCAGAACATCTAGCCATTGTCCCATTTTCTCTCCACGCCAAGGAGCAATCGCTCCATCGTATACAGATTTACTCTTGTCAGGAACTACTAAATCCGGGTCAATGCCAATGATTTTACCGTAGCCTTCACAGCGTTTACAGGCACCATAAGGGTTGTTGAAACTGAAAAAGTTTGGTGAAGGTTCTTCGAAGCTGATACCATCTAATTCGAATCTTTCGGAATAATGGTGAATTTCTCCATTTATATCCACAAAGCATTCGCCTTTACCTTCGAAATAGGCAGTCTGAATGGAATCAGCCAAACGTGAAGCTGTCTCATCTTCTCCATCCAAACGTATTCTATCGATTACAATACGTACATCACCTGTTTTAAATGTCTTATTGGAAATGGATTTATCTTCAATAATACTCTCAACCTTTTGAATGCTGTCTTCAAATTGTACGCGCACAAATCCTTTTTGCAATAACAAAGACAATTCTTCTTTTAGTTTGCGATTGTTTGCAATCAGCGGGCTGTAAATAGTTACTGTTGAATCTATCTCATGAGCCACGATTTGGCTCACGATGCTTGATACAGAATCTTTAGTTACAATATTTCCCGAAATAGGCGAGTAGGTCTTTCCTACACGAGCAAAAAGCAATTTTAAATAGTCGTAAATCTCTGTGGACGTTCCGACAGTGGATCGTGGATTGGAAGTAATAACCTTTTGTTCGATTGCAATCGCAGGTGCAATACCTTTGATGTAATCCACTTCAGGCTTATGCATACGTCCCATAAATTGTCGTGCGTAAGATGAAAGACTTTCCACATAGCGGCGTTGTCCTTCGGCATACAAGGTGTCAAAAGCTAAGGAAGATTTTCCAGAACCTGACATACCTGTGATTACGACCAATTTATTTTTAGGAATCTCAACGTCAATGTTTTTCAGGTTATTGACACGAGCGCCTTTAATTAAGATGTATGATTTGGGATTAAAATCCTTGTTTTTTTGCATAACTGACAAAGTTAATCATTTCTAAGAAGTTGAAAGTTAAATCAAAGTAAATGATTGGATATATTTCCTATTAAAAGAAAAAAACCAGATGCTTACTTCGTTCATCTGGTTTTGGATATTTTTTGAGAATGTTATTTATCGCGGCAATGCTTCAGGTCTATTCATTCTATATTTTGTAGCTGTTGTTGCTTTCAAAAAGGCTGCAATAGCTTGAATCTCTTCTTTGTTCAAATCCAATTTTTTCAATAAAGGATCTGTTCTTGGGAACATTGGATCGGCATGCTGTTCTGCTGTTTTGGGATTATTCATTATCATGCCGCTATTGTACAAATTAAGTAATCCAATTATATCTTCGAATAATCCGTTGTGCATCCAAGGCGCTGTATTCATCACATCACGCAAAGAAGGCGTACGGAATTTCCCTACGTCGGCTGGATTTTTAGTGAATTCATAACGACCTAAATCTTCGTATTTTCTTTTGTAATACGTCAAGCCGATATTGTGAAAACTATCATCAGTAAGGAATTGGCCATTATGGCAATTCATACACCGTGCTTTTGTACGGAACAAATGCATTCCTTCAATTTCTTGATCCGTCATAGCCGTATATTTACCATCCAAGAACTCATCAAAACGGCTGCGACGACTCCATAAGGTGCGTTGAAATTCTGCTAAGGCTTTCATTACTTCTGGCATAGAAAAATCTTCATCACCAAAAGCTTCTTCAAATAGTTTGCGGTAGCCTGGAATAGCTTTTAATTTAGGAATAAGCTTTGTCAATTCCATATTCATCTCATGATGTGCTTCAATTGGGAATAAAGCTTGTTCTTCCAATGTTCTAGCTCTTCCATCCCAAAACATCGATTTACGGGCGTAAACATTCAACAATGATATGGTATTACGAGTGCCGACTGTGTGATCGTGTCCAATTGGCACGGTAAGATGATCTCCCCAAGAAGTTTGTGGATTGTGACAGGAGCTACAAGAAATCTGATTAGACGATGAAAGTATAGGATCAAAAAATAAGAGTTTTCCCAATCTAACTACAGGATGTTCCCAGCCTTTAAGAACAATAGTATCCATTTTTGGCAATGACTTGAATTCTTGCCATTGCACGCCACTGTCAATGGTAGGTTTGGGCCATTCGGAGATTGGTCGAGTGTAAAGTTCTCTCCACGATTCTTGTTTCTCATGCAAGAAAGCTGAGCAAAATACAACGATCAGAATAAGACCTAATGATGTTATTTTTTTCATAGTTCTACCTTATAAATAGAATTTTAGGCCAAGTTGGCTTTGCCACAAATTATATTTACCTTTTTGCAAAGATAGGGTGTTTTTATTAGTGTTTTCTAAAACGGATAAAATCTGATTTTTAGTAAATATCTCCATTCCTCTTAATTTCTTATTGGATGGAATGAAATAACTCAGATTTATATGCAGACCTAATGTATTCATATTAAAATAATCATAATCAGGATACACCGTAGAGGTAGTGAATACATTCACCTGTGTAGAAGGAACATTCAATGTGTTGGAAATTTTCCAAGTGTAGTTTGGAATCAACGTTGTTTCCAATTTATTTTTACCTAAATCCCAGATGTTGCAAAAATGTAAGTTTATATTCGCTTGCGAATATGAATGGTAGTGATCAGCAGCTGCATCCGTTTTTTCCATACTATTTATATTACCATCTAATCCTATATTCCATAAGTTTGAAGTATAGAAATAGCCCAATCCTAATTTATAATGCTCAGCAATGTAATTTGCTGAATTTAGGTTGTAATTGAAATCTACTCCTTTTTGATAATTAACTGTAAAATCAAGTAAATGATTTACATGTTCACTTTCTTTCAATTCCAATAAGGTTTGGTGATTAAAGTTTTTTAGAGTGAATTCGCTTCTTTTTTTGTAGCGCTGTCTCAACTTTTGATCATAAGTACTATTCGTAACTTTTTGCTCAATATTGGTTGAAGTATACATTTCAAATGACTGGTTTTTGATGCTGTAATTAAAATTAGCCCCAATATACTGGTCATATTTGCGCATGGTAGCAGTATCCTTTTGAGATATAAAACCAAATCCCTGATTTGTATAAAATATTCTGTCGGGATACAGCATACTGGTGTTATAATCTCTATTCTTGTACCCAATATTACTGTCTTCATCGCCATATCCATAAAGTATTCCGATAGAAGCTTGATGTCGCCCCAATTGCGCAGTAACAAAAGGATTAATTTTTATAGCTACCGACCCGACACTTGGTCTAGGGTCTACAGATCTCGTGGTCCAATGCGTGGCATAGTCAAAATTTATTCCAGGTTGGAATAAATTGTTAAATCCTGCATAACGGACTTGTACATTACCCTTGAAATTTTGACGCTCGTATTTGCCGGCTTTTTGTACAAAATAATAAAATGGTGAGATGTCATCGTCTACACCTTGAAGGGTGTTGGCTAAACTATCTTCCCATATTTTGTTGAATTTGAAATTCCCTGATATAATAAATTTATCAACTTGTGATAAACCATTCGCTTCAAAATCAATAATGCTTTGAGTATAAGCCGATTTGGCTCTTTTATAATCACCCTGCTTTTTTTTGAAAGAAAGTTCAGCTTCTCCTATATTATATTCATATTGTTGTAATCTTACAAGGCTAGGATTTTCAAATTGAAATGTCAATTTCTTATGATAGGATTTGTCCCAAAAGATAGAATCATTTGAACTCAATTGTTGTCCAAAGCATGAAAGACTTACAAATAAAATAACTATGGATAAGCTGAACTTCATAATATAATTAATCAATAAATGAACTTGCTGATTTTGAAGGATTAGCTTTTTCTAAATACCCAAAATCATTCTCCGAGTTGTTTGTATCTTTTAAGATACGTCGCCCGTTTACCGTTTTCAATGTTTTACGTACTAGAGATTGGCTCGAGTATTGTCCTCCTGGTACGAATGTACGTCCTGCATCCAATACATTTGGTAATCGTTTTGGAACGCGTGATGACGCAACAGGATGCTGAAACTCTACGGCGTCTATGATGACAGATGTCGGAATTTGTTTATACATTGCGGTAGTAGCTGTTATTTCCTTTTTGTCTGGTGTAGCAAATTCTTTAACGGTTTCCATAACGAAGTTTGTTCCTTTCGTGTCGGCTATAAAAATAGCATCTCTACCTAGTGCATTTAATACAAGATCATTTCCAGAAGATACATGAAGCACAACCATATTAGGTACATTAATATTATCTACATCTGTACGAAAGGGTGTATATGCACTTCCATCAGTTGGTCGTAAAAATTCAATCAGATTTACCTCAAATTCGGCTTGATTTAAGTTCACTGTCAATGCAGGATTTGTTACAGAAATGGGTACGGAAGTATTGGATTCATATGTATTCGTATGATCCACTGCAGTCGCCGCAATTATAAAACTCTCTCCTGGTTGCACCGGGTATTTTTTGCCTGTTCCATCACTTGGAATACGGAATAGGGTGTGAGCGTATATATAATCTTCATTTGCATCTTTGCCACTTTCTACTGTAATACCAACAGTTTTAGTCCAATCATATTGAAAGTTTGGCAAAGTATAGTCTGCTGCTGTGGTGTTATTTTTACCAATAACTTGGCCAAAGTAAAGACTATCAGCATACAATACTTGATTCGAGTTGTTATAAATTTCTACAAATACATCTCTTTGAACAGCCCCAGTAGAGGTATTTGAACCCACATAATAAATTTGTTTAAAAACCCAATCTCCAGTTTTTCCCGATTTCAATTCTAGGGTAATTGATTTATCTTCAAAAATTTCAACATTGTCGCTACTTATTGTAAAGTTGACATCATCTTCTACATAGTAACCTGCTAATTCCGTATACTTTTGACCTGTTACAACAAGTGTTGCGTTAATCGTGTAATTCCCTGGGGTAATACTTTCAAAATTCGCTTGTCCATTACTTGCTACAATAGCCTGATAAGTCGAACCATTAGTCTTATTTGTAATGTTTACTACAGTTCCTTCAGAGAGTATATTTAAATTTTCGTCACTTTTCACATTTATATCTACCGTAAACTTAACAGCGCGTGTTAGTTCTGGATCTTTCTGACATGCTGAAAAAATGGTTAAAAAGCATGCTGCAATTAATAATAATTTATTTTTCATATTTTAGAATTTAATATTTGTGCCAATTGTAAAGCTTGGTCTTCTATTATATTTTTTAATTATTTCTGTTCCTGAATTAGATATTCTAAAATGCTCAGGTCTTATATTGAATAGATTGTAAGCATTTAAGTTAATCCTGAATTTTTTGTTAATTTCCTTTGCAAGAGACATATTAATAATAGCGTAGACAAAAGGTAATTCTTCATCTAGTAAATCCGTCGAAGTCCGCTTTAGACTTAAAAATTGTTCATTTGTAAGCAGATTTTCATTTACCGTAAAATATCTTGATTCTGAATTGTAATATGCATAAGGGTAGATGGAATTAGTAGATTTATTACGCTCTTTCCAAAATACATCTGCACTGAAATTCACAATAAAACCAATTTTAGGTATATGTGTCGAACTGTTTATTTTTGACATAACTTGTAAATAACTCCCATGATCTGGCGAGTATTCTACGTATGTGACACTTGTTTTATCAGGTAAAATTATTCTGTTATTTTCCAATAAAATTCTAGTAGGTTGCGAACGTTGATTCGTGTTGTATTGAATATTGTTTATCAATGAAAAATTTGTTTTTATTGCTTTAATTGCATTAAAATTGAACATCCATTCCGCACCTATTGATGTTGATTTTGCGCCATTAGTCATTTCATAGCCATAGAAGTTGAAATAGTTATTCATTTTTCCAGATTCTTCGTATGTAATAATACCAGTGGTTTGATCAACAGTTGATGTGTAATCAGGCAGTGTATATTTATGTGGTTGGTTTACGGTTTCGAAACCATTCCAATTATTTTTGTAGTAGGTATAAAAAGAAGACCTCAATATTTTTCCGTGATATTGTACTCCGATTTCTGCCTGTGAGGACATAGAAGGTTTCAGATGATCATTATCTAGTGTTTTCTTGTCTGTATAAACTAAATATAGCGCTTTCGACAAATCACCCGCATAGATATTTAATAGCTCAATATCTATAAATACAGGCGCTGGATACATATGTGCTAGGGTAGGAGCTTTAGAAGATATACCAAATGATGCCGACGATGTCCATTTTTGATTCCAACGTAAGCTTGTGTTGATACGAGGTTGTAGAGTAAAATACCCATTTTGTAAATCACCTCTAAAGCCAATATTCGCCATATAGGATTTTTCCGAAATTTTGCCTGTAATACTATTTTCTATGTAAGCGCCCCAATTTTGTGCATTTGGTAATTGTTCAAAATCATATGCCCTCTCATTTCCTCCTCCATTCATTATCCAACGAGGCCTATCCGGATCGCTAATTATTCCTTTACCTCCATTATTAGATAAGTTGTAATTTAGGCCATAGGAGATGTGATGATATGTATTGCCTAGATTAAATTGAGCATAAGCATCAGCTTTTGCACTGAAAGAAATAGGTTTACCCACAATGACTTCCTCTGCTATATAATTACCATTGATAAAAAATCCTTCATAAATTCCTATAGTATCCTTAATAGCAATAGTTTGGAAGCCTCTATTTAAAATGTATTGTTTATATGAATATTGTTCTGAAGTAGAATAATTAAGATTAAGATTAATGGTATTCAAGAATCTATTTTGTGTCTGTAAAGAGGAACGATTAGATAGTGATATCCCTTTATTATAGAATTTAGACATTTGTTGCGCATCATCATCGGGATCAAACCGTCTATGGTCATTTCTGTAATTATAATCTGCGGAAAATGTGTTTTTTAAAATGTTGAAATAACGATTTGTCCAGATGATCGATTGATTTATTCTGTTAAATGATTTAATCTTATCTCGTGGATCCGCATTTGAATAGGTATAATTAGTGGATATATTTAAAGCACCAAGTTTTTTTGTAAGTAAAAACCCTTTGTTTAGAGAAGAGGAAACAGAGCCTCCGTTCAACTGTAAATTGAGGGCCCAAGGTGATTCGCCGGCTTGTCTATTGATGATTATCGCTCCATCAGTAATCTCTCCATATTTTGCGGAAGCTACTCCCTGTATTACTTCTATACTTTCTATATTATTTGCAGGAATCTCTCTTAAATCAATACCTTGATAGGCTACATCATAATTCCCAGCAGACTGTGTGCCACCCAGATAGGAGTCGGTGTAATTTACGCCCGAAAGTGTAGCGCTAGTTAACCCCCATCGGCTTGCAGACCTACTTTGCATATTAGCATCATTGTTAATGGTGATATCATCCATAATAATCGCAATCCCAAGTGAATTATTAAGATTGAAAATCCCATCAGCGCCAGAACCAAAGGATGAATTCCCACCACGTAAGGTTAGTGTGCTCAGTTTGTTTAGGTCTGGCGCAATAGTAGATTTGCCGGGTAAATTCATCAGTACATCTTGAATACTAAATGCTTGTGTAGCTTCTATTGTTTCCTTGTCAAAAAATATGGATGAATTACTGTTTTTTGTGTTTTGATATGATGGGGTGATGGACACTTCATCTAAAGTAAGACTGAGATCTTCTAATTTAATCTCTCTATAAATGGAAAAATCTCTTTTTTCAATCCTAACTTTTTGCGTTTTTTTGCCGACATGAAGCACAGTTAATGTAACCTCCTGCAAATTTGGAGATAATCTGAACAAGAACTCGCCGTCGCCGTTAGATGAAGTAACTTGTTGTCCATCATTCAAACGAATCGTTGTATATCCTAAAGGTTTATTGTTTGTGCCAATAATCTTCCCTTTAAGGGTAACAATCTGTGCAAAAGAAATATTAAATACGCCGACTAGTATTAGAGTTAACCAGAGGCAGATGCTGTTTTTCAACTTTTATTAAGATTAATTCTAAATTGCAAAGTAAAGCAAAAATTAATACTTAATAAAATAAATTTCAAATTATAAGTTATTAGAATGGTTGCCTTCTATATACTACTATTCCTCTTCGGTAAAAATATTCTGTTCTGTCTCAGTTGTAAGTTGATTAAGCAAGCGATCTACTTCTTCTTCTGAAGCGATAAGTTTGGCTGTGCATACTGCTATAAGTTCGGAAGCACGTTTGATTTTTTGAGCCAATTCATCTACGTTTACATCTCCAGCTTCAATGTCAGAAACGATTTGCTGAAGCTCATTAAATGCATCTATATAGGTGTAGTTTGATTCCATGATTAATTTTGTTTTGTAATAACTTGACTTTGAAGTTTGCCATCAAGCAAGAGCGTTTCCACTATATCCCCTTCTTGCACATCAGCAATCGACTGTACAGCTTTACCGTTGATTCGTGTAACAGAAAAACCTCTTTTCAACAATTGAGCGGGATCCGCCATTTTTATTAGACGGGTAATATTTTCCAAAGAACTGTATTGCTCTTTCAAAAAATGCTTACTAAAAAGTTGTAAACGTTGCGATAGAATGAGGACAATATGTTTTTCCTGTTGTAGCCTGTTTTTGCTTGACCAAGAAAGGGACTGTGCAAAACCTTGAAGCCTGGCTTTTTCTTGCTCAAATTTGTTTTTAGATAGAAAAATCAATCTTTCTTGCAACTGATCCAATGGAATGGAAAAGTTATGGAACTTTTGAATCAGAAAATCAGCGAGCTCACTGGGCGTAATGGCATTTTTGTGGGCTACCATTTCACTGACCGTTTCATTTGTAGAGTGCCCAATACCCGTCAAAACAGGAATTGGGAATATCGCAATTGCTTTTGCTAAATGATAATTATTATAAGAAGAAAGCCCTACCTCTCCACCGCCGCCACGAATGATAGCCACAGCGTCGTAAGATTCGGTTCGTTCCGCAATGACAGCTAGTTGTTTGATGATAGAAGGAATAGATTTATCACCTTGCAATAGAGCAGGATACAACGTGGTTTCGATCTTGTAACCCCACGGATTGTTATTGATGATTTTGAAGAAATCAGATAAACCTTTACTGGTCTCTACCGAAATAATAGCCAGCCTTTTGGGAATTAATGGAAAGGGAACTAATTTATTCGCATCAAAAAGTCCTTCTTGTTGGAGTTTGAGAATGCTTTCTTTCTTCTCACGTTCTAATTCTCCCAACACAAAGGTAGGATCAATATCCACGATACGTAGACTCAGTCCATGAAGCGGATCGTAAGAAATTCCTGCTTGGAAAAGAATGGTGATGCCATCACGGAGCGGTTCGTTGAGCAATTTAACAAAAGAACTGTTGATACGTTCGAAGTCCGATTTCCAAAGAATAGAACGAATTTCAGCAACTATTTTTCCATCTTTTTTCTCGACCAATTCGGGATAGCAATGTCCCGAATGTTTGTAATGATTTAACTTGTTCATTTCCGCTTTGATCCAATAAAGACTTTTATAGCGATCTGCTAAAGTACGCTGTATACTTTTGGTGACTTCCAAAAGCGAAAAGATAGTCTTATCATTAACTTTTTCTGGCATAATTCAAATATAAGTTAATTAAAATTCTGGATAAAACGAAATGAATATGTTACGGAGTTTAGTTGCGGTTTTGTGCGTTTTATTAGTACATTTACGTTAGAAACCATGCTATATAATGAAAATAAACTTCAAACTACCTAGCCTATTTTTATGTTTAGTGTTGATGTCTTCCGCTGT
Source organism: Sphingobacterium litopenaei (assembly GCF_014692495.1). Classification (GTDB taxonomy): domain Bacteria; phylum Bacteroidota; class Bacteroidia; order Sphingobacteriales; family Sphingobacteriaceae; genus Sphingobacterium; species Sphingobacterium litopenaei. The sequence continues at coordinate 19,616 of NZ_JACOIJ010000045.1, forward strand.
CCATGCACAGTACAAGCAGACTATCACCAACAAGACACAATTACTTTTCAATAAGAATAAAACAATACCTTTTGGTCGTCTGGATGAACTTAAGATAGCCGTTGCGGTCCCTAGCAAAGCAAAATACAGTACGTTTATAGAACAATTGGAGCGCTATGCGGATGTTACGGTTATAGATCTAAAACAGTTGAACGAACAAGGAAAATTGAGCAATACCATTATCGTAGCGGGTACGGCTTCCGAATTATCCATGACAAATGCTGCTTTATTAAATCAAGCTGTTTCCAATAATAAAAATGTCGTTGTCTGTAAATTCTTAGACAATGATTTAAGTAAAATTCAGAACACTTCTAAATTCGGTGGAAAAGTATCTGAATTGATATACCCTGAATTTTCTCAGGAAGCACAGCGCAATCTTGCGATGAGTGTATTTGGTGGTCTTGCTATTACAGAAGGAAATTCCAAATTGAAAACTGTTCAAACGCGTTTGCAGTATACAAATGGTCAAGGTTCAGGATTGAATGTGGCTAAGATGACTCAAAAAATTGATGCTATTGCAGCAGAAGCTATCGGTGAGCAAGCGACTCCGGGATTAGTGGTGATGGCAATCAAAAATGGTCAAGTGATTTTTGAGAAATCTTATGGTCACCATACCTATGAAGCAAAACAAAAAACATCTGTAAAGGATATTTTTGATTTAGCGTCTGTAAGTAAGATTGCAGGAACTACACCTGTGGTAATGCATTTGCAAGAAACTAATGCTATTAATCTCGATAGCACCATGGGACATTACCTTTGGGATGTAAGATCTACCAACAAAAAAGATATTAAATTAAGATCGGTGTTGCTGCATGAGGCTGGATTTACGCCATTTATTCCTTTTTATAAAAACTTAAAGCCTGGAGATGTACAACGTTTTCCTTCTGCGACACATCAGGTGCAGCTAGCGGACAGTGCTTATCTGAAAAACAATTACTATGAAGAGGTGATGTGGCCAGAGATGATGAAATCAGCGGTAAAACCTGTCGGTAACTATGTGTATTCGGATATTAGTATGTACGTCATGAAAGAAGTGGCAGAGCACATCACAAGTAAGCCAATGGAAGAATATGTGCAAGAATTGTTATATAGACCTATAGGTATGAAAACAGCAGGTTACAACCCACGTAAGCGTTTCGATAAATCTCGTATTGTTCCGACTGAGCATGACACTTCATTCCGCAAGGTATTGTTAGAAGGTTTTGTGCATGATCAAGGAGCTGCAATGGCAGGAGGAGTAGCGGGGCATGCTGGTTTATTTGCCTCGGCAAATGATTTGGCGATTTATGGACAGTTGTTGTTGAATAGAGGAGAGTATGGCGGTTCACGGTATTTCAAAGCTAATACGGTGGATATGTTTACATCGAACCAATCGAAAACAAGCCGTCGTGGTCTAGGTTTTGACCGTTTTGATCCTAACCCTAAAAACGAATATCCTTCCAAATTAGCAAATTCATCCGTGTATGGTCATACCGGCTATACGGGAACATGTATTTGGATAGATCCAAAACATCAGTTGATTTATATTTTCTTGTCAAACCGGGTGCATCCGCAAGTGTCGACGAAATTGCTGAATTTGAATATTCGCAGTAGAATCCAAGATGTTATTTACGAAACTATTAACGAAGCAAAATAATGAAAAAAGCGTTGATACTTAATTTCTTAGCGATGTTCTCTTTCGCATATATGGCTAAGGCGCAGGAAGATTATAAGAAAATACACAAGGATATATTAGTGGTAGATGGTCACAACGATGTGATTATTTCCAGTATTTTGGATGGGCACGACATAAGTAATAGGCTAACCACGGGGCATACGGATATTCCGCGTCTGATTGAAGGTGGGGTAGATGTTCAGGTTTTTGCGGTATGGTCAGATGATAAAAAGTGGAAAACAGATGCTTTCAAACATGCTAATGACCAAATTGATGCGTTAGAAAAAGTCATCAGGAAGAATAAAGATAAAATTGCAATAGCAAAAACCGTGGCTGAAATCTACAAATTGCAAAAGCAAAGAAAAATTGCTGCGGTAATCGGTATTGAAGGTGGTAATATGATCGAAGAAAGTGTAGAGAATCTGGAAGCTTTGCACAATCGGGGCGCCAAATACTTGACATTAACTTGGAACTATAACCTTTCCTGGGCAACAGCTGCTGCTGTAGAGGATGCTAAGCCAACAAATGAACAAAAAGGCTTATCCAAAAAGGGAAAAGAAATCATCCGTAAAATGAACCAGTTGGGCATGATGGTTGATCTTTCGCATGGTAGTAAAAAGTTATTTTATGATGTGTTAGCCGTTTCTACAAAACCGATATTGGTTTCACATAGCAATGCTGCTACGTTGACTCCACATTCAAGAAATCTAGATGATGCGCAATTGGCAGCCTTAAAGAAAAACAAGGGTGTAGTGGGTGTAAATTTCTATTCAGGATTCTTGGATACAGCTTTCGAATCTCGTATTCACCAATTGTATGATAACCATTTCGGAAAGCCTGCTGAAAATATGTCGGCTTCACGCAAATATTATAAACTTCCAAAGGAACTTCAATTTCAGGCGGATGCTAAGTTAGAAACTTTACTTGATCATATTGATTATTTAGTCAGCAAAGTCGGTATTGATCATGTAGCTGTGGGGTCGGATTATGACGGTATTGAATCTACTCCGCAATATTTAGAAGATGTTTCAAAATTCCCTTTATTGACCAAAGCATTATTAGAAAGAGGGTACACGAAAAAGGATATTGCGAAGATTATGGGACTTAATTTTATACGCATTATGAAAGAAAATGAAAAGTAAGAATTGCAAATAAATAAAGATTAGGCTATCGATAAGGTAGCCTTTTTTGTGTTCATTACGTTTATAACCTGAATTCGATTATCAATTCTATTTAAAATTGCAATCATGGTGGTAAATGTTTGTATTTAAGTATCTGAAATTCAAATATTTAACAATACACCAGGCCATGATTACATACGATAAAGTTACCGATATTTTCTGCATAGTTGATGAGTTTTGCAAGAACTTTGAAAAAAACACTAAAAACTTCATCATTGGGAAGGCTGCAAGACGACCAGCAACCATGTCAAA
>NZ_JACOIJ010000046.1 GCF_014692495.1 Sphingobacterium litopenaei
TAAGGACAACTAATAAACAATCTTCCAGAAATCCCTAAAACAAAAATGACTGAGTAAGCTTAATACTATACTCAGTCATTTTTTTAAGTCTCTTAAAAAAATAGAAACTTTTTCAGTGCCCTCGAAAATTTCAAGCCTTATTTTTTTTTAACATATAAAGATTACCTTTCAAACATCATCTCCAAAATCACTCTCCATTGATAATCCTCTTTTAATTGCCAAACACGGATATAGTTAAATTTGATAGCTTTGTCTTTGGTATGAATAGTTGCCGTTCCTTGCGAATAAGCATACTCTCCACTGTAAGCACGTCCTACTTTCAAAGGCTCTGTAACAATATCAATACGTTGTTTTTTAATGAAGTTAACTAAATTATTCTTGCCTTCGATTTCATTCTGCCAAGGGTAATAGAAACGTACTTCGTCAGCCATAAACTCTTTATAAGCCGCTTCGGTATTGGATTTAGAAATCGTAGAGAACAACTGATCTGTAGATTGTACAACATCTTCACGTTGTTTTAAACGGACTTGTGAACGATGTTTTAAATACCAAGAATCATCTGGTTCTTGATAAGTTAAATCCTTCGCTTTCTGTTTTCCGTAGTTTTCTACCTCAGCGCGAAGATCCACTTTCCAAACGCCCTTTTTGTCTCTTTTCCAAATAATCAGATATTGACCGAAACGCTTGATCGCTCCTACCTTTTGAAACTCCATGCTACCAGAAGTCACCCCAAATTCTAAACTTTTAGATACCAAAGCAAAATTTGGCTCCCATATTAAAACATCTGGAATATTGGGCCTATTATTTAAATAATTGAATGCATTTACCGAGGACGGAACATAAAATTCGGAAGTCTTATCTATAATAGATGAAAATGCAGCATGAGGCCCTTGAGCCTTAGAAATAAGAGCTGCATTGCGATCTGCTGTGATTAATCCACCAACTTTTTCAGGAAGTTGAGCAAATAAAACGTGCGAAGGAATTAAAGCGCAAGCTATAGATACGGTTTTAAGAATAGTTGAATACTTCATCTAAAATTATTTGCAATCCTTCAATCAAATCTTATTCCAAAGTGTTCCTTCTTTGCTATCTTTTAACTGAATACCAATAGCTGCTAACTCATTACGAATCTTATCGGAAGTAGCATAATCTTTATTTTGCTTCGCTTCATTACGCAAGCTAATCACCAATTCCATCAACTTATCAATACTTTCATTGTCTGCACCCAATTGATCATCTTTCAATCCCATGATATCAAAAACGAAATCATTCATCAATTTTTTGATCATATCAAGAGTAGCAGAATCCGCTTGTTGCTTGCCATCATAGATAGAATTGATTAAACGCACAACCTCAAATAATTCAGCAATTAACACAGGAGAATTGAAATCATCGTCCATAGCCGCATAACAACGCGCAGTCAATGCTTCTAAATCAACATCAATCTTCGCTGTCGCAGAAGGAACAATCTTATCCAATAAACCTATTGCATTCATCAAGCGTTTGTAACCTTTTTCTGCGGCATCCAAAGCTTCATTAGAGAAATCCAATGTACTTCTGTAATGTGCTTGCAACATAAAGAAACGAACCGCCATTGGCGAATATCCTTTATTCAACAAAGGGTGATTACCTGTAAACAATTCACCAGGCAAAAATCCATTACCAGCAGATTTGGACATACGCGCACCATTGACCGTAAGCATATTGGTATGCATCCAGTATTTTGCAGGAGAAGTATGATTACAAGCTTCAGATTGAGCGATTTCATTCGTATGGTGCGTAGCCGCTAAATCCATACCTCCACCGTGAATATCAAATTGGTCACCCAAATATTTGCGGCTCATCGCCGAACATTCGATATGCCAACCTGGGAAGCCTATGCTCCAAGGCGCTGGCCAACGCATGATATGTTCTGGTTTTGCTTTAATCCAAAGTGCAAAATCCAATCTACCCTTTTTCTCATCCTGACCACCCAATTCTCTTGTATTATTTAATAAATCCTCAAGATTGCGGTTGGTTAAGATGGTATAGTTATGTTCTTTGGTGTATTTTTCAACATCAAAATAAACCGTTCCATTCGCTTCATAAGCATAACCATTTTCGATGATTTGTTTCACCATTTCGATTTGCTCCGAAATATGACCAGTTGCAGTAGGTTCGATACTTGGAGGTAACGTATTAAACAGACGTAAAACATCATGGAAACCTATCGTATATTTCTGCACGATTTCCATTGGTTCTAGTTGCTCTAACTTCGCCTTTTTAGCGAATTTATCATCTCCCTCATCGTTATCACCTTCTAAGTGACCCGCGTCAGTAATATTGCGCACATAGCGTACTTTATAGCCTAAATGAAGTAAGTAACGGAATATTAAATCAAAGGAAACGAAAGTTCTACAGTTGCCTAAATGCACATCACTATAAACAGTAGGCCCACAAACATACATCCCTACTAGATTCGGATGTAAAGGTTCAAACTTTTCTTTTTTACGTGTTAATGTATTATAAAGTACCAGATTGTGTTGCATATAGAACGCTAGTTAACTTGATTTGATAAATTATTTTTGTCTGAAATATACTTGAATAGGAACACCTGTGAAATTGAAGTTCTCACGCAATTTGTTCTCAATATATCGTTTGTACGGATCTTTGATATACTGTGGCAAGTTACAGAAGAAAGCAAACATCGGTGCTTTACCTGGTAATTGCGTAGCATATTTGATTTTGATGTACTTACCTTTTACTGCAGGTGGAGGATAGTTCTCAATCACGTTTAACATCACCTCATTCAATTTTGAAGTAGGGATTTTCTTCGTTTTGTTTGCATGCACTTCCATCGCAGCTTCTACTACTTTGAAAATACGTTGTTTCTCCGTTACAGACGTAAAAATGATAGGCACATCGGTAAAAGGAGCAATTTTCTCCTTGATACGAGCTTCAAACTCTTTCATTGTTTTGTGGTCCTTTTCAATGGTATCCCATTTGTTTACCACGACAACAAGTCCTTTCTTATTTTTTTCCGCTAGGTGGAAAATATTAATATCCTGCGCTTCGATACCGTCATTCGCGTCTAACATCAATACGATAACATCCGAATCTTCTAATGCACGGATCGTACGCATCACTGAATAGAATTCGATATCCTCGTTAACTTTATTCTTACGACGCAATCCAGCCGTATCTACTAATAAGAACTCGTGACCAAACTGATTGTAGTGAATTTTGATGGTATCACGAGTTGTACCTGCGATATTGGTTACGATATTACGGTCAGTACCTAATAAGGCATTTGTCAAAGATGATTTACCTACATTCGGACGACCTACGATAGTTACTTTTGGAAGTGGATCTTCGTCAACCTCTTCTTCTGGATCTGGGAAATTAGAAACAATAGCATCTAATAATTCACCAGTACCCGAACCTGTAGCAGAAGACACATTATAAACTTCTCCTAAACCAAAAGCATAAAATTCTGTGGATTCGTGGTGTAATTTAGCGTGGTCTACTTTGTTAGCCACTACATAAACTGGTTTTGATGTACGACGCAATAAATCTGCGATCTCATCATCCAAATCTGTAATCCCCACTTTCACGTCTACCATGAAAATGATTACAGAAGCTTCTTCGATAGCAATATGCACCTGATCACGGATAGCTTCTTCAAAGATATCATCCGAACCATGTACAAAACCACCTGTATCTATAACAGTGAATTTTTTACCAATCCACTCCGCCATTTCGTAATGACGGTCACGAGTCACCCCGCTAAAGTCATCTACAATAGCTTTTCTACTTTCCGTTAAACGGTTAAATAAAGTCGATTTTCCCACATTAGGGCGACCTACGATTGCAACAATGTTTGCCATATTTTAAAATAATTTTATCTCGCGCGTTACCATCTCGGCAACTACATTTCAAAATGAAATATCGGCTACAAAGGTACAAAAAATTGGTTGTATAATTTTCAGAGATTTTATACAAAGAAAAAGGCACATTTTCATGTGCCTTTTGTCTTATTCGAATATAATTTCAAACTGTGTTAACCTTGCTGTTTTGCTTTCTGAACCTGTATTTATCAAGCGTACAAACTTAGCTTGAACGGCTTTATCTTTCGTCCAGCTGAGACCATCATGACTATATTGCAATTCAATACCTTCTAATTTCTCATCAAATCTAAATTTCATTTCACGAATCTTAGATGCTGACGTTATGTTTATACCTACATAATCATTCGCCTGGAAAGTGATATATTCTAACATTCTACTCAATTTTAACACTTGGAAAGGTCTATTTCCATTTTGCACATCGTTTTGTACAGGCAATGCTTTTAAAGGTTCAATATTCGTATACACTTTACCTGCAGGTTGATTGGCTGCATCTTTCACTGGATAGCCTGATTCTTTCAACAATTTGTGATAATACAAATAAGATTGTTCCATCCAAGGCAACACATGACGACTTGCTGTCACAATACCAGGTTGGTATGGATTTCCATTATTCGTTTGATCAATTTTGATCATTTGATCTCTTTGTTGTTGAAATTCTTGAAAAAAATTAAACAGCAAATCTTTGTTATCTGTAATACGATTCATTTCTAACAATAATAATGCAGCTTTACCTTGAATCGCAAAGTAATCTAACCAAGGCTTAATCTCAACCACCAAATTCTGATGTTTTGAATTCGTTAAAATTGCTTTTGTCGAAGGCTCAAATTTTTGAAATTCTTTTTTCAAAATAGACTCTTCTTCTGCGCTCAAAGACTTTATCTTTCCTACTTTCAACGATTCTGTCAATCCATCTAAAACCGAAGAAATTGCTTGAGATTCTAATCTACGGTATTGGTGATAACTTGGTCCTGGATCTGTATTATGTGTAGAAAATAGCAAGTAAGCCTCATTCATCGAAGGATAAAGTCTTGCGATAGCATCTTTCCACGTTTTTCCTGAGTCATAACCATTCAAATTCCAGCTGTAATTTGCTACTGAATAGATCGCGACTTTAGATGCTTCTGGTTTATCCATTGGATTGGTTACAAAACCAGACATTTCTGATTTGGCATCTTTATCCAAACCATACGATTCGCCCAACAACAGGTGATTACGCACATAATCACTCACGGGAAAATTCCACCACACAAATGAAGGTCTTTTGATACGTTTATTTACCCATTGTTGTCCTTCCAAAGTAATATCGTGAATAACCGTATTACCTGTCCACATCACATGAATACGTTTATCCAATTGATCACCCAAAATATCCAAATACGTTCCTTCTTTGGGATTAGACCAACCTTTATTATATTCTGTAGGACACATAATCAATGCTCCTACATCATTTTTCTTGTCTATAAATTCCTTTTGCAAATAATTCAAAAGTCCAGCTTGTTTCTCTGCTTTTGTGCCTTCCCCCGAAATATCATCAAAAAATACAGCAAAATGGCGCACACCCAAATCGTACATCAATTGAAATTTGTGTAATACCGCTAAACTATCTGCATTGTTCCATTTGATATCTTTACCTGGATGGATAGCCCAGTAGAAATCCACTTGATTTTTATTCGCAATTTCCACCAACTCTTTCAGCTTTGCCGCTTCATCTGTTGGATAAGCTTCTCTCCATTTTGGCGAAGAATGGTACGGATCATCTTTAGGTCCGTAAATATAGGTATTCATTTTCCAGTCACCATAAAACTGTAACTGTGCAATACGTGCTTCATAGCTCCAAGGATTGCCATAAAATCCTTCTACCGTACCACGAAATGCCACGTCGGGATGATCATGAATTTTTACAAGAAATAATTTCCCATTACTCTTTGCTTGTTGTAGCAATTGTACTAAAGTTTTGTATGCATAAAATTGGCCCCTCGCAGTAGAATATTGAATCTCAATCTTCTTATTAGTAATAACTAATATATATCCTTCATTATGAAAATTTTTCAGTTTTTTCTCAACAACTTTTAGCCCATTCTTTGTAGAAAAATCCTTAAGAAGCGTTGAGTTGGATTTTAACCCAACATAATCCATACTACCATTAGCTTCTATGAGTTGTGGAATAGGATAAATTGTCTGACTCGAGACTAAAAAAGGAAAGCAAATGCTCAATATTAAAAATAACGTTTTCATAAGGTGTTTAGGGACTTAAGCAATCTCTTTAATTCTCAATGATAACTGAATTATATCAGAAATAAATGTTCAAATCGCAAGAAAACGTTTGCGTAATATTTGCGTATCAATAATGCTGAGCTTTTGTATTAAACGTAAAAGGCGCCTTGAAAGACGCCTTTAACACTATTATTTACAATTTTAACTTGTTGGATTTTGTGTTAATGTTCCAGAATAAGAATTGATAGCAGATTGAGGAATAAAATAAATCACCCTAAAATCTGTTGGTTGGATTTCCTCGAATTGTCTATTTGGTCCAGGAAACTCTCTTTTTAAAGATTTACCATTTCTAAATACATCAAAACTACGCTCTGCTTGATAAGCTAGCTCTAACTGTCTTTCCTTATCAATGAGGTCTCCAGCATTAGCTGCGCTCAATGATTCCTTCAGATTCCACCTCACGGTGGACACCCTTGCCGTGGGCTAACACTTCCAACTGTAATGGCGAGTTCGGGACTTGCACCCTAGAGTTATCGCCCATGCCGGGCGCACATCAAAAAAAAGCCTCACACCAAAGTGTAAGGCTTTACTTAGTAGCGGGAGCCAGACTCGAACTGACGACCTTCGGGTTATGAGCCCGACGAGCTACCACTGCTCCATCCCGCATTGTATTTTTCATTAAATCTGACCTCGCGTTAGACTCTTTTTCTTAGTAGCGGGGACCAGACTCGAACTGATGACCTTCGGGTTATGAGCCCGACGAGCTACCACTGCTCCACCCCGCATTGTATTTTTCAATAAATCTAACCTCGCGTTAGACTCTTTTTCCTTAGTAGCGGGAGCCAGACTCGAACTGACGACCTTCGGGTTATGAGCCCGACGAGCTACCACTGCTCCATCCCGCATTATATTTTATATGTCAAAATCTTTGTTCTTAATATCAAAATCAAAGATTATTTACTCCCTTAATTGGAGTACAAAGATATTATTTGTTTCTTTGTAAAACAAATAAATATTTAAAAAAATGTCACATAAAGCTGGGTTCGTAAGTATAATTGGAAAGCCAAACGCAGGTAAGTCTACGCTAATGAACGCTTTAGTGGGTGAAAAAATGTCTATCATTACTCCTAAAGCACAAACAACTCGTCATCGTATAATGGGTATCGTGAACGATGAAAACCACCAAATTATCTTTTCGGACACTCCTGGAGTGATAAAACCTAAGTATTCTTTACAAGAATCTATGATGAGTTTTGTAGAAGGATCACTTATTGATGCAGATGTTATCCTATTTGTTACGGATATTCATGAGAAATATGATGAACATGACGTATTAGAAAAATTGAGAAAAACTTCTTCACCAGTAGCTGTATTAATTAACAAAATTGATAAGTCTTCAGAAGAAGAGGTAAGAGAGAAAATAGAATTTTGGAAAGAGAAATTAAATCCAGAAGCGATTTTCGCAATGTCAGCTTTATTGGGTTATAATGTCCCTCCTATTTTTGAATATATTAAAGAAAAATTACCTTTTCATCCGCCATACTACGAGAAAGATGAATTGACAGATAAATCTATGCGATTTTTTGTATCCGAAATGATTCGTGAAAAAATCTTCAAATTGTATGATAAAGAAATCCCTTACAGTACAGAGGTGGCTGTTACTTCTTATAAAGAAGAAGCTAACATAACACGTATTGCTGCGGAAATCTATGTGGAGCGTGATTCGCAAAAAAATATTATTATCGGTAAGGCTGGTGCTATGATCAAAAAAGTAGGTACTTATGCCCGCCAGGATATAGAAGAATTCATTGGTGGTAAGGTCTTCTTAGAAATATTCGTTAAAGTCGTTCCTGACTGGAGAGCGAAGAAAAATATCTTAAAAAGATTTGGTTACGAAGATTAAATCGGATAGGAGGAACGGGATTAATTCCCGTTCCGACCTTCCACAGCACCGCACGTACCGTTCGGTATACGGCGCTTCCGTAAGTTGTAACACAAACTCGCTTGTATTCTGCCAGTAAAGATGGGTATCCCAGTTGTTTAAGATAGTCGTTGGAAAGGGTTGTTGTCAGTATCCAGCTTTTTGCTGTGTGCCAGTAACTTTTCCTTGTATGTGCCCATTCGTACGCCTTGTATTTACTTACACCTAGTTGTACCAAGTTCCTAATTTTAGACTTGCTGTGTTTCCATTTGACCATACGTAACCTACGACGGTACCACATATCCAGTTGCCCCAGTTTCGTCCCCATGTCCGCTAGTTTAAAGTAGTGCATCCAGCCTGTGAGGTATTCCCTCAAGTAGAGAATTCGCTGTTCATCGCTCCAACCTCGACTGCGGCCCGTTAGTCCTTTAATCCTAGCTTTCATCTTCCCTAGACTTTTAGGGTGAATACGTAAGCGCCACTCCCCTCTGTAATTGTAGAAACTATAGCCTAGAAATTTAATCTTGGATACATGACGAACGACGCTTTTCTCTTTATTGACCTTAAGCATCAGCTTACCTTCAACAAATTTTGTGATCGATTTCATACCCCGTGAGGCACTCCGTTTACTACGACAAAGTATCATAAGGTCATCAGCGTAACGTACAAATTTGTGTCCTCGAGATTCCAGTTCTTTGTCCAGTTCATCAAGCATAATATTGCTCAAAAGTGGACTTAGTGGGCCTCCTTGAGGTACACCTTCTGTAGTTACTTTAGTCCTTCCGTTTATTTCTACACCTGCTCTCAAGTATCGATGGATAAGTGAGATTAGTCTTCCATCTTTGATCGTGCGTGATAATAATTCAATCAGTTTACTGTGATTCACCGTATCGAAGAACTTCTCTAAGTCCATGTCTACGGAATAATTATACCCCTGTTGAATGTATGACTTGCATTTGAGAAGCGCTTGATGCGCGTTGCGACCCGGACGAAAACCATAGCTGTGGTCACTGAATTCAGGTTCGTAGATTCGTGTCAGGATTTGACTAATGCCCTGCTGGATGAGCCGATCAAACTACTGTTGGGATGCCCAGCATTCGCTTTGACCCATTGTCTTTAGGAATTTCGACACCTCTTACTGCAGAAGGAGAATAATTCCCCTGCTTGATGGATGTTAAAAGTTTCTCCTTATGCTCTCTAAGATAATCCCCTAAGGATTCGACGCCCATCTTATCGATACCGCAAGCACCACGATTACAAACCACTTGTAAATAGGCAGTATTCAAGTTCTGACGGTCAAGGAGTTGTTCTAAAAGTCCATCTACTTTTGTGTTTGTATAGGTGAGGTTCTTTTCAATCATCCCAATAAAAGTCTGCCCTCCCACATAGACTTCGGGTTCCGCCCTATTCTTTTGTGACCAGGTTGATAAACCTTATCAATTTTCTGCATTCTGTCCTTCATTAGGTAATTTTCATGTATTGCCCACTAACTTAAGGTTCATTCCTTCCTTGCTTTGCCGTAAGCAAGTACTACGAAATCGGCTGACTTCTCACAGCTAGCTTTACTCCTAGCTTCTGAAAAAAAAACTTCCACAAGTCTGTGAGATCTCCCCGGGTAAGAACGATAACTTTCATCTCATGTGTCTGCTACATTTACCTTGATGCTTCTGTACAGTATAGGACTTAAGTTTGTGTTGCAACCTCATCCAGCAGCTTAGGCCTTATATGTAGTTTCTGTCCGTCAGACCGAGAATTTGCCTGAGGCTTCCTTCAGATTCCACCTCACGGTGGACACCCTTGCCTTCGGCTAACACTTCCAACTGTAATGGCGTGTTCGGGACTTGCACCCTAGAGTTATCGCCCATGCCGGGCGCACAACAAAATCCCCCATTACAATCTGTTAACGGGGTATTTTTTATATATAAACCTTATTTTAAATTCTCATATTATTTATATTTAGTTAAAACTTCAAACCAATTAATTATGAGAATTTTCCTAACCTTTATTTATTTAGTATTATTTACTACAGGTTTATTTGCCCAAACAAATCCTTCTCTAGCCGGAGTATGGAAATTATCCGAATTCAAAGACGGTAATGGCGAATTAATAAATGTGCATCCTGTATTTTATAAATTCTTTGACAATACGGATTCATTTACAAATCTATCCCTTCGTGACACGGGACTAACCTTCGCCCACAAAGGAAAGTATAGTTTAGATGTTCATAACAACACTTATACCGAAACAGTTGTCAAACTGAATCAATCGAATACACAAGCCGTTACCGCTGTCAATACATTAAAGATTACTTTTAATGAGGATAAATCTTCCTTTACTATTGAGGGTACAATCCAAAGTGTTAATGGGCAATTTGCTTTATATGAAGTATGGACTAAGCTGGATTAGCCACTATTGAAAATATTCGCGAAGTGCTTTTATCTGTTTCAGATTAAGCACTTTTTTTAGTTCCTCATCAGTCTGTTCTTTGATTCGTTTTACAGATTTGAATTCTGTTAACAGTTTTTCCACCGTATTTTTACCAATCCCTGGTATATTTTCCAATTCCGAAACGAAAGTCTTACGACTACGTTGATTTCGGTGAAATGTAATACCAAAACGATGCGCTTCATCACGCAAATGTTGGATAATTTTTAGTGTTTCAGATTTTTTATCTAAGTAAAGCGGATATTGGTCCCCTGGATAGAATAACTCTTCCAAGCGTTTAGCAATACCTATTACCGTTACTTTCTTATCAATGCCCAAAAGTCTTAAGCTTTTCAAAGCAGCTCCCAATTGCCCTTTTCCTCCGTCTATAACGATTAATTGTGGCAACTCATGTCCTTCATCCAACATACGGCGATAACGGCGGTGAACAGCCTCTTCCATCGTTGCAAAGTCATTTGGACCTTCCACAGTCTTCACATTGAAGTGCCTATAATCCTTTTTAGAAGGTTTCGCATCTTTGAAAACAACAATAGCCGACACGGGATAATTTCCTTGAATATTGGAGTTATCAAAACATTCAATATGACGAGGCAATACATTTAGACGAAGATCTTTCTGCATTTGCAACAACAAACGTTCTGTACGCACTTCAGGATTAAGCTTTTCATATTGCAACATACGTTCCTTTTTGAAATAAGCTACATTTTTCAACGATAAGTCTAGAAGCTTACGTTTGTCACCCAATTTCGGAACAATGAATTTGACATAATCATGAATTCCTTCAATTTCCAAATCAAAAGGAACAATAATTTCTCTAGACAAAGATTTGTAGCGATTACGAATTTCCGGAATGGCAATCTGTAGAAGTTCGGCATCCGTTTCATCCAGACGCTTTTTCATTTCTAAAGTTTGCGTTTGAATAACTACGCCATTCATGACCTTCAAAAAGTTCACAAAAGCCAAACTGTCATCCGAAGCAATACTGAATACATCTACATTCGTAATAGATGAACTTACGACTGTTGATTTAGATTGGTAGTTCTCGAGCTTGTCCAGTTTATTTTTGAGGTGATGCGCTAATTCGAAATTTAACGATGAAGCGGCTTCATTCAGTTGATCTTTGATTCTATTTTTTACGACCGCAATTTTACCGTTCAGGATATCTTTGATATCCGAAAGATTTTGGTCATAATCTTCCAAAGATTGTTTTCCTTCACAAGGCCCTTTGCAATTTCCAATCTGATACTCCAAACAAACTCTATACTTTCCTTTGGCAATCTGTTCGGGAGCAAGATTTAAGTTACATGTACGCAACGGAAAAAGTTCACGAATCGTATCCAGTACAATATGCATCATACCTACCGACGCATAAGGACCAAAATATGTGGAACCATCCTTGATATATTTACGCGTCCAAAACACACGCGGGAAAGGTTCATTTTTGATAACAATCCAAGGATAAGTTTTGTCATCTTTAAGCATAACATTGTACCGAGGCTTATGCTTCTTGATGAGGTTATTCTCCAACAACCAGGCATCAATCTCGGTATCCACAATCGTGAAAGCTATGCGCTGAATCTTGCGTACTAGCACACGCGTCTTTGAATTCAGTTGCCTATCATTTACAAAATAAGAGCTTACCCGATTTTTTAAATCTTTTGCCTTCCCTACATAGATCAACACGTCCTCTTTATCAAAATATTGATAAACGCCAGGTTTGTGTGGAATCTTCTTTAACTCTTCTTTGTAATCAAACGAACTCATCAATGCAAAATAAAAATGCCAGACAACAAATTACAAAAATTCATTATCTGGCGTATTATTAATTTTAAATATTTTAAAATCCTAAACGGTCATCTTGTAATTCAGGCTCTTGTGGTTCTCCCCCATAATAGACGCCACTATACTTCGAACAATCTATCGTTCGTGTCAGCCCTCCAGGAGGCTCTGGAAAATCTTCTTTTGAATATTTTAGCTTGCTATCTGCATATACACGCTTCATATACAGCCCAAATACTGGCAAAGCTGCTGCTGCACCCTGACCATATTGCATATTGCTAAAGCTAATTCCTCTATCCTCGGCGCCCGTCCATACTCCTGTCACCAATTCTGGTGTAATACCAATGAACCAAGCATCAGAGTTGTCGTTTGTTGTACCGGTCTTACCACCAATTGGATATGTAATACCCCCAAATTCTGGTCTACGTAAACGGCTAGCTGTACCGCCATCAACCACACCTTTCAACATATCAACCATAATATAAGCAGACTCGCTGTTTAAGACTTTTTTAATATCAGGTCTATTTTCATAAAGCACCGTACCATCTTTTGTTTCCACACGTAAAATCATCATTGGTTTTATCCAAGTACCGTGATTTACAAATGCAGCATAAGCACCTACCATATCGTACACAGAAGCTTCATATGCACCCAATGAAATAGAAGGATAATTTGGCACATCGGAAGTAATACCCATTTTTCGCGTTAACTCAGCAACATTCGATGCCCCAACCAAATTAATCAAATAAGCCGTAGCGTAGTTTTGCGAATATTTTAAGGCATTTTTCAATGTAATAGGGTTACCGCCTTGCACTGTACCTCTCGGAGTCCAATCGCCATATGTTTGTTGGTAATTTGGAATAGGTTGACATGGTGAATAATCATTATCTATTGCCACAGCATAAGTAAACGGTTTCGCTGTTGAACCCACCTGACGAATACCCATTTTTACCTGATCGTACTTATAATGCTCGAAATTGATACCGCCTACCCAAGCTTTGATATGACCTGTTTTTGGCTCCATAGACATCATGGAATTACGCAATATCAATTTGTTATATTTGATAGAATCCATTGGTGTCATGACGGTATCTACATTTCCACGCCAAGTGAAGATGGTCATTTCAGTTTTCGTATTAAAAACCTTTTTGATTTCTTCGTCACTAGCGCCGTCTTTTTTCATCTGAATATAGCGGTCCGAACGACGCATACCTGTTTGCAACAATTTAGCACGATCGCCCGTAAAAGCACTACGATTGCGCCATTGCTTATTAAACTCACGTTGCAGTTTTTGCATCCACTCCCTTTGCGCAGCTTCTGCATACTCTTGCATTTCGTAATTAATCGGCGTGTAAATTTTCAGACCATCACGATCCAAATTATATGGTGTGCCATCTTCTTTGGTAATACCAAGACGTTGGAACTCTTTCTTAATTTCATCTTTTAATACCGCTCTAAAATATGGCGCCAAACCTTCTCCATAGCTAGAAACATTCAAGTCTAGTTTCAAAGGTTTTTCTTTTGCTGTCAAAAACTCTTCATCTGTAATGAAGCCTTCTTTCAGCATATTTTCCATCACCACATTACGACGGCTTTTAGAACGCTCTTGTGTATTTTTCCAGACTGGAGAATAACGAGAAGGTCCTTTCAACATCCCCACTAAAACCGCAGCTTCCTCTATCTTTAATTTATCTGGTGTAGTATTGAAAAATGTACGTGCGGCAGATTTGATACCATACGTGTTTTTGTAACCAAAATCTACCGTGTTGAAATACATCATGATGATTTCTTCTTTGGTATAATTACGCTCCAAACGCACAGCAGTGATCCACTCTTGCAACTTTTGCATGATACGTTTCAAGGTGTTTTCTTCCCTCTTTTCGGAGAATAAATTTAAAGCCAACTGTTGGGTAATGGTACTACCTCCTTGCTTATTTCCCATCAACGTATGGAAAACCGTAGTAATCGTACGTGAATAATCGATACCCGAGTGACCATAAAAACGTTTATCTTCAGTAGAAATTAAAGCTTGAACCAAATAAGGAGACAAATCTTTGTATTCTACATTGGAACGGTTTTCTTTATAATATGTACCTAATACACGGTTATCATCAGTAAGAATTTCAGAAGCCAAATTACTTGATGGATTTTCTAACTCATCAAAACTCGGCAACTTCCCAAATAAACCAATGCGGACTAAAAAAAGAAATAGTGCGACAAAGCTAACACCTCCTAAAATTATAATCCAAAACCTTTTGGTATAACGTTTAATATCTTCTGCTGTGAGTTTACTATTCTTCGATTCTCTCTTCATGTTAATTCGTAGAATGCTACTTATTTATATATTTATCTAAATATTCGTCTATGTGTGACTTCTCTTTCGACAGTTCGAATATTGATTTCGGAATTACAAAGGTAGTATATTTTTTTTCACCAACCTTTATTATTTCAGGCAGGAAACCTACAATATTTGATTCAAAATTCTTCGCTGCTCCTAAGGATTCAAACATACCTACTGAAATCATTTGTACTGTATCTCCGAGAAAGGACAGACTGTGTCCATAACCCGCATTTGCATATCGAGTACGCAAAAATTGACCAATGGCGTATCGGCTAGGTGCTAAATTGACACGTGGATTCTCGATCATGACTACAAAATAATACGGTTCTAATTTTGGCAATTCATATTCAATAAACGTTCCAATATTTTGTAAATCGCGCGTGTGAGGATTAGATGCCAATGTATCCACATTCAACTCCATTTCTTTCATTTGAAATATCCTTCTTGATTTTTCCAAAGCAACCTTCCTTTTGGCAAAATCGCTTTTATTATTGGCTATAAAACCCAGGTGATGATCAGCCCGATTTCCTTCAGGAGTATGGATATAATTTTGTCTTACGTTTTCCAAAGCTTCAATCAAGGAATCTACAGGGTGTATATGTCCTAATGCAAAGGCTTGGAGGTAAGAAAATTTTGATTTATGGGGAATTCCCCAATTATCTTCTTCTAAGAAACTATCGATCTTTCTTATTACATCGGAATATTTGTCCGATTCGTAAGCAGTATAAAGTTGTGCGTAATTGCTATAAAATTTCCGCTGTTCGAGGAGTTTTTGCTCGTAAGCCTGATTGGCCAATTTGATAGTATCCGAATCCAGTAATGCCAATTCATGCAAATAATCCATATTTTGGTAATCTGAAATTTCCACCAGTTTTTTCATCAAGCTCAAAGCCTCCTCTCTTAAATTATACTTTCGATAAAAACTAGCGAGATCATAAAGGGATTGTTGATACGATTCAGCAATTGAGTTTTCTTTTTCTGATTTCCTGATGGATATCAATAAATCTAACCATTCTTGATAATTTTCAATAAGACCTGCATAATTCTGTCCCACCAAATCAAGTGAATCCAAACTTATTTCTGCTAAGCTATTTCCAGCAAGTTCAACTTGATTCTGTTGTAGATAAATCTTTGCCAATTTCCAATGTACAAGATTTCTAAACGATGCAGACTCAGTTTGATGTTGTAAAGATTTTTGATAATAATTAACTGCTGTATCTAAATTGGAAGCCAGGGCAAAATTATCCGCAATAGCAGCAAATACTTTTTGTTCTTTCCCTATTGAATAACCTTTGTTAAGAATTCTCAGCAAAATGCCTGTTCGTTGCTCGAGCTTATTGGATTTAATATTTGCTAAAGCAATTTCAGCTTCCAGTTTTATTTCATCAGAAACGGTATTCGATTTTGCGACTTTACTCAAATAATTAGAAGCTAAAGCGTTTCCCATATTTGTATAGAGCTTTCCCATTTGCAATTGCCAATGCTGCCTATATTTTTTTGGCAAAAAAGTCTGTATTGCTTGTTGCAAATAAATCGCTGCAGAATCCGGTTGGTACGCTACTAAAAAATTATCAGCTTTTAAGGCATAGAAGAGAGCTTTATCCTTTTTTGAAAGTTCGTCCTTCGGAAAATCATTTATTATTCTTAAGGATTCATTTGTCTTTGAAAGACTGTACAAAGCCTTCGCTTTCCATAAAGTCGTTTCTAAAGACATGGACTTATCTGTTATCAAATCGAAATAAGCTAAGGCATTATAATATTCAGCCTTAAAAAAATAAGCTTTACCTAATTTGAAATATAATTCTTCCTTCAAATACGAGTGATTGGTGAGAGGAAGCAATTCTTGAAGTCTTGTAACGACTTCGTCCATATTTGCGAAATACGATTTATTAGGCGTTCCAAATAAGGAAGAAGTAGAATAGTGAAAATTGTTTTCCACCTGCAGCAACAATTTATCTACATTATACAGTGCATTATATCGAATCTTGAAATTAGGACTTGAGGTTTTCTCATTCTGGTTAGAAGGTCGATGAGCAACACAGCCATACACCGCTACCAACAGCATATATATCACTATAATTTGTAAAATTCTCAAATCGACTAGCCGCATTAATAATCAATAACTTCCAACCAAATATACTACATCAAAGAGCTTTAACCGAATAATATAAATAGCTTCCGAACAAATACTTTATAAATGCTGTTAGTTTATTACCTTTATCGCGCAAACATGAAATCATCATCGTCAAAAGGACTACTTTTTATATTTATCACGGTTGTGATTGACTCTATAGGATTGGGAATAATTATTCCCGTCATGCCAAAATTGATTCAAGAACTTATACATGGGGATCTGAGTCAGGCATCTAAATATGGAGGATGGCTAGTATTCATGTATGCTTTTGCGCAATTCTTTTTTGCATCAGTACTAGGAAATCTCAGTGATAAATATGGCAGAAGACCCGTACTTCTGTTTTCTCTTTTTGGGTTTTGTATCAATTATATTTTAACTGGATTAGCACCATCCATACTTTGGCTTTTCATAGGCAGATTGGTGGCAGGTATTACGGGAGCAAGTCATACTGTAGCTGCGGCTTACATCGCTGATATAAGTACTCCACAGAAAAAAGCACAAAATTTTGGTTTACTGGGTGCAGCTTTCGGTCTCGGATTTATTTTAGGGCCAGTTTTGGGAGGAGTTTTAGGGCAATACGGTTCCAGAATTCCATTTTTTGCTGCAGCAGGATTATGTTTGGTAAATGTGATTTATGGTTATTTCGTTATTCCCGAATCCTTAAAACCCGAATTAAGAAGACCTTTTAATTGGAAAAATGCGAATCCAATAGGGGCATTTATTCACATTAAATCCTACCCGAATATACTTCCGCTGATGCTTTGTATCTTCCTGATCAATATTGCCGCTAATGCAGTGCAAAGTACGTGGTCTTATTATACGATGGAAAAATTTCATTGGGACGAACGCATGGTAGGGCTTTCTTTGGGATTCGTAGGAACATTACTAATGATTGTACAAGCAGGATTAATGCGTGTGATAATTCCAAAATTGGGACTACAAAAGGCGATACTTACAGGTTTGGTTTTATATGTCCTGGCTTATTCTCTATTTGGGTTTGCAACTGCGAGTTGGATGATGTATGCCATCAGTATATTTTTTGTTTCGGCGGGTATTGCAGGCCCCGCTCTACAGAGTTATATATCGGATCAAATACCACAAAATGAACAAGGCCAAATACAAGGAGGTATCACTTCTGTAATCAGTTTAACTTCTATTATTGGTCCTTTAGTGATGACCACATTGTTTTCTTATTTCTCCAGAATAGATGTGCACCCGTATTTTCCAGGTGCACCATTTATTTTATCTGCCGTATTGGCGATTCTAACCTTAATAATCGCTTGTCTTTATTTCAGAAAGAAATAATCTATTTCTGAATCAAACAAACTGCGTATGCTACGACTCCTTCTTGACGACCGATAAATCCCATCGTCTCGTTTGTAGTGGCCTTGATAGAAATATCATCGATATCCAAACCAGTAACTGCTGCTAGCTTTTCTTTCATTTGTGGAATATAACGTTTGATTTTAGGAGCTTCCAAACAAAGCATCGCATCGATATTTCCTAAAGTCCATCCTTTTTCCGTAATCAAACGAATACATTCTTTTAATAAAATAAGACTACTTACGCCCTTCCATTTCATGTCTGTATTCGGAAAATGATAGCCTATATCTTCCAAATTCGCTGCTCCTAAAATAGCATCGCATATTGCATGTACCAAAACATCGGCATCTGAATGTCCAAACGCTCCAGAATGATGTTCCAACTGCACACCTCCAACTATAAAAGGATGCCCTTCTTTCATTTGATGAACATCAAAACCAAATCCTACTTTAATTTTCATAATGAGACGAAATTAAGGTTTTAAAAAGTAAATAACGACATATCTAAGAGCATCTTTGTACATTCTAAATAATTGCAACAAATTTCTAATCAAGGTTTTCTCTCTATTATAAAATTATTTTTATTTTTGGGTGTTACTATTAATCCAATTAGATCCAATTATGCATAAATTGCGTATAGTTATAGCTGCACTATTCATTTCCACTAGCCTTGTTAGCTTTTATTCCTGTAAAAGCAATCGAAAAAATGTATCTGATAAAACTGGTGTAAAATACAACGATCCTTATAATGGAGGACTTCAGATAAATCGAAAAGTAAAAGAAGCTCCAGGTCCTGGACTGATTGCCATTGAAGGAGGAACTTTCGTAATGGGAGGCAGCCTTAACGAAGATATTGCCTATGCGCATGATAATTTGAAACGTCGAGTAACAGTTGCTTCATTTTATATTGATGAGACAGAAGTTTCGAACGCGGATTGGTTAGAATATTTGCATTGGATTGGACAAAATTTTCCTCAAGATCGTAAAATGTATTATGACGCCTTACCTGATACTTTGGTGTGGCGAAATCCTCTATCTTACAACGAACCTTATGTTAATTTTTACCTACGCCATCCTTCTTTTCAAGACTACCCTGTAGTGGGGGTGACTTGGGAACAAGCAAATGCTTACGCGCAGTGGCGTACGGATAGAGTGAATGAACATATTTTGAGACAAAGAGGTGTATTGGCTGATTACCGTACCGTAAGTCAGCAACAACACCAAAATCCTCCTTTCAATTCGGATATTTACTTAAATGGACAATATCAAGGTCAGGGTATTGATGGAAATAACATGCCTAAAGATAATCGTCCTGGCGCGCAACAAAATGCTCGTCGTACTGTCCGCATGGAAGACGGGATTTTGAAACAAGCGTATCGTCTGCCCACAGAAGCGGAGTGGGAATACGCCGCATTAGGGTTAATTGGTAATACGTTTGAAGGAAATATAGAGTCCAATAAAACTTATCCTTGGAATGGATTAGGTGTTCGCGATCACAAACGCCGTACACAAGGTCGTATGATGGCGAACTTTAAAATCACTAGCGGTAACAATATGGGGGTAGCAGGCAACCTAAATGATGGTGGCGATATCACCGTTCCAGTGAAAAGTTATCAACCTAATGATTTTGGATTGTACAATATGGCTGGAAACGTCAATGAGTGGGTAAGTGACGTCTATCGTCAACTTTCATTTGAAGATTTTGATGATTTTAATCCTTATCGTGGTCATGTCTTTATGGATAATCAATACGAGGATTCTGAAACGGGTAAATTAGCAAAAGACCAATATGGAAGACCTGTAAAACTTGCCGCTAAAGCACCAAGAAAACAAACCTGGGAAGAATTGCAAGCAGCTCAATCAGGAAATTCTACAGAAATAACGTATAATAATGATGTTCGAGGTTTCAAAGACGAAGAGCAAAAAGAACTTTATGGCAAAACTACATTGGTGAATGACAAATCTAGAGTATTCAAAGGTGGCTCGTGGAATGATCGTGCATATTGGTTGAATCCTGGCACAAGACGTCATATGCAACAAGATGAATCCAACGCTATGACAGGCTTTAGATGTGCAATGACGATGGTAGGAAATGTTTTTGGTCCAAAGAAATAGACTTTCAAGAATAAGTATGTGAACTACCCATTTGCTAAAGACAAATGGGCTTCGGGCTTCACAGACTTGTGCTTTGTTGCCAAAGTCTTATTTGAGTCTCCGCCCGTGTAATCGCCAGTTCCTGACGATATTATTTTTAATCC
>NZ_JACOIJ010000047.1 GCF_014692495.1 Sphingobacterium litopenaei
TGGAAGACAGATATGGAAATAGCTCCGTAATAATCACCTCTCAATTACCGGTAGAAGCATGGTATGATTTCATTAATGAACCAACGTTGAGTGATGCTATAATGGACAGATTGACAGCTTGTGCCCACAGATTACCTTTGAAAGGAAAATCATTAAGAAAGAAAAAAAATAACTAAGTTTGAACTATAAATCCAGTGGCAATAAGTCCAAATTATTGGTTAAAACTGGTGTACTTTACAGCGGAACAGCTGGTGTACTTTGTTCGGAATAATCAATCAGAAATACTAACAGAAAATAGACTACCATACCATACTTTATACTCACAAAATTCTTTGTATTTAATTTCACAAATAATTTTAGCCATCTTAATTATTGCTTCTTTTACATCTCCGTATTCAGATGGATTACAAATTTGTGACATAGGAATATTTATTATTAGAGCTTCCTGATTATTAATTACTTTTAAACCCGCTTGATAATTTATAAATTCTTTGTTCCAAAGATCTTGTAGATACTTTATAAGTAACAAAAAAAATTTTAGTTGATATAAAGTATTAAAAAATGCAATTAATTCCAAAACGTGGTTAGGGGTTTTGATTTGATCTACGTTTGCTATTTTATATTCTACTTTTCGCATAGTTTTATTTTAATTTAGAAGGGGTATATTCTAAGGCTTTTATTACTTTTTCTAAATCATAGCGGTGTACATTTCCAAGTTTAATAAAAGGAATCAATCCGCGTTTTTTATAGCGATTTAATGTAGCAGGAGATATGGCTAATACTTCTAATAGCTCATGTGTATCAATGAAATGTTTGCTCATAATATATCGTTTTAGATTACGATAGCAAACATAGGATAGGTTTAGAAAATTAAAGAAGTTCTAAAGATTCTGGAAACTTTAGAAAGTCATTATTGTTAATTACTGGATTTAAAAATGGGGACATTAGGCTTGCCATCTAGCCAATCTTCAAATTTTCTACGCCCATTATTTTTAAAATAATTGAAAGAAATTTGTCTTTTAGTCCGATCTATTGTGACTTTGTGAAGTTGTTCAATATCTAATTCTATAATAAAATAACCCTTTTTGTTCATTAATTTGAAGTATAAAATAACATCAAGTTTATCTGTTTCTGGATCATCAATACAAAATGTTTTATACCATTTTCAAAATCATCTTTAGCCTTTGGTTTAATAACATTGTCGAAGCAAAAATTATCATTCAAAATGTTAAGACTATAAAAAGTATCATTGTGAATTATTCTATTTTGAGAAATACCTAGCCATTCGCTAATTTTTAAGTTTTCGATTTCAGAAAGTTTAGATGTTATTTGAAATATTTCAAAACTATTAGCTACTTCTAAAATAGTTTTTTTTGATCGTAAATATGGCTTAGCTTCATAATTAAGGTTTTGAAGAATAGTTATACGTTGTATAATTTCATATATTAAATCACTTATTAGATAGTAACTTAAATAATAACCTTTTTCAATAGGTAAATTGAAATCAATGTTTGTTTTATTAGCGCTACTTCGAATATTTTTAAAATGTCTAACAATTACGTTTACCTTTTTATTCTTTTCATCTAAGAAGAATTTTTCTTCTTTGAAGCTTGTTCTCACATCTCTATCAAAATTGTTTAATAATTTTAAATAAAGCTTGATAAAAGGTGCAATTTCCAATTCAAATTTATTTATAGGCTTATTTTTAAAAATGGCATAATTAAAAGTGATAGGTTCTAATGTTAGATAATCTAATCCCTTATAATTAACTTTTTTAAAATTAAAACACTTAAATTTTTCGAATTCTTTATTTATTGTTTCCATGCAGAGGTTATAAAGTTTTTTAAGGTGTCTTCTTCAATTTTGATGTATCGTTGAAAAGATTTAAAATCAGACCATCCACCAAGTGCCATTATAACTTGATAGGGAACTTGCTTTGCGATTAACATTGATGCAAATGATTTCCTAGATGTATGAGCAGTAACTAGCTGCCATTTCGGATAGACATTAACAATTTTTTCAGCTCCCTTAAATCGAATAATTTCAATTTCTTCGTGCAAACATGCTAATTGGCATACTTCTGTTAAGTATTTGTTGTATTTCTGATTTGATATAATAGGTAATGGCTTTTTTCTATTACCATACTTGTTTATGATATTTAACGCAATATCATTTAATGGAGTAATGATTGGAGTTTTTGTTTTCTCTGTAGTAAGGTAAATGGTGTCACCTTTTATGTGATATCTACTTAATTGTTTTAAATCAGAATATCTATATCCGACCATACAACCAAAGACGAATACATCCCTAACTTGATCCAATCTTTTACTATGAGATAGGTCTAAATTGACAATTTTATAAAACTCTTCCTCTGTAAGGGCTACTACCTCTAATTTCTGACGTTTAATTACGAAATCCTTGTATCCATCGCTAACTTTTATTCCACTTCGTTTAGCGTAGTTTAAAAACGTTTTAAGCGTGCTTAATTGTTTGGCAATGGTTATGTTGTTTAAAGTCTTTCCCTGTTCTGTGACATGTTCTATTAGGAAGTTTTGGAAAGAACTAAAGAACTCGTAGGTCATTCTTTCAAAACGTATCTTAGTGTTCTTTTTCTTTTCGTAAGATTGCAGATGGTTTTTTAATGCTTTATAAACAGATAAGCTTCCTTTTGCCCTGGTATAAGTGTTTTCTTCAATGTACCTGTCAATATAATCAAATACGTGTTTTTCAGATTCTTCTTTCTTTCCCTTATTTAAGTATAAGCGTTTGTAATTTTCAATTATCTCCGTTGATGAAAAAGGGATGTTGTCCAAATTAAAACGTTGGGCTATTTTTTCAATATTAGATACAATTGCCTTAAGGTTTGTGTTTCTTGTTTTGGTGTCTTCCAAAGTGGGTAGAAGGTCAAAATCTAAGTGTGGGAGCAGCTCTTTGGACATTTTTCTATTCAAATATTTAATTTCTTTCGAATTAGCATCCCATTGTTCAGGAAATAGCGATATTCCAGTAGATAACTTCTTCAGCTGATTTGCTACAGATACGGTAACAATTATAGGATGTCTACCATCGGTGTTTCGCTTATCGGTTCTTAGGATTATATTGATTGTACACTTCGCCATTCTTATTGATTATACAATCAAATATATAAAATAAATATAAAAGGGGGGAATGTTTAGGGGTTTGTTTTTGTGAAATAATATGTAACAACTGATAATTGTAGATAGATTGTGATATGCTTTAATGTGTTGATAATTAGATTTTATTGTGTCTTTTGTTGTCATTCGCTATCTGTCGATATCATTAGGTTCGAATCCCTTCCTCTCTGCAGCTGAAAAGTCCAATCGAAAGATTGGACTTTTTGATTTTTATTTTATTCAATTATTTTCTTGATTTTCTTTTCGAAATGTTTCAAAATCATATTAGCTAGAGGTGTAAGCTTTAGTTTTAAAACTATATAGTATAACTCAGCTAATTTCTTGTTTTTTGAAGTGGCTTTCTTGCTGTGGTTATCCCAAACTTCAAATGTAACATAATCATAATTCAATTTTTTCAATATTTCTAAATTTTTGAAAGAAGGATTTGGAGTATAAACTCGTGTTCCGGATCGAAAGCTTCTTAAATTTTCATCTCTAATTTGAATTGCAAAAGAGTAATTGCTTAAAGCATATGTACCATATGTTTCATATTCCGAAAAACCTGATTGTGACAGATTGGTTTTGTCTATCAAGCTTAATATGTTGAATACCCAGTGTTGCTTTTGGTTTGTGTTTTGAATAGTTCCTATCAATTCTTTCATGATAGCTTTAGAAACCATCATATGCTCCGTAATAAATGATTTAGGAATTAATTTATCTAAATTAAGAAGCGATTTTATTACATCAAAATACGGACGATGATATTCAGAGCTTGTCTGAATCAAGGATTTATTTTTATTTAAGAATTGTATGTTTCTTAAAGGAATTGTATCAGCATCCCATATTAAATAATGTGTAGACTGGCAGTGAAGACTCATGCTCATTTTTAGAAATTGCTGATAATACCAACCGGCACGCGAAGGTTGAGCGTCTCTTCTTTTAAAGTATTCTTTAAGCTTTTCCAGACTAACTTCAGGAATAATTTTGTCTTCTTCCAAATAAATTAGCTGTTTGTTGAAAGGAAGAGTAAGCTTAAGTTTATCCAAAGTCCTTGGATTGGATATTATCCATATGTTGGCATAATTAAAATAAGTGAGTATGCCCAATACAGTCTTATACGCAATATCCGCATGTTGGGAACCTACACAGAGGACGATATCGAAAGGCTCCTCCCTCATAGTTTTACAAATTCAGGTAATAATAATGCCTTTGGATCAGCCTGCTCGTCTTTGATCCAAGATGTAGGAGCTATTACCATTTTATCAGATTTGGTGTTTAGCCACGCAGCCCACCAGCTAAAACTGCTGTTAGAGATAATATGGTGATGACATAGGGACATCATTTGCATATCTCTAAAACTGTTATCTCCAGTGTTCCAATCGACGAATATCGCATTTGGAAAATTGAAATTTTCTTTGCACCAAGGAATATCATTCGAGAAAAACACATAAATGGGATCTTCAATATTTGAATTTATATGTGCAATTGCTCTTTCATAAAAAGCTTTGTCGCAAATGCCATTCAAAGTCGGATGTTGCAAATAATCACCTCGTCTTACATGTATAGATACTGTGTTTGGTGTATTTTGTAATATAGCCTCCAATTCTTGGTTGCGTTGTCCGGTAGTGGAGGAGAATATAAAATTAGTGCGAAGTTCATCTTCAACGAGGTCTACATAACTATGGTGTTGCCAATAACCACTTAAATAGGCGTGTTTTTGATTTTTGAGTGTATCCTCCGAGAAGTTAAACTCCGGTTTTTCTATATAAAATGCATTATTGGTATTAAGAAGAAAACGTAATAAACGATAACCAATACGTTGACGGCGGCCATAAAATAGTTTTTGCTCCATTTTCGTAATATGCGTCATGTGAATATTAAAGGCACGTCCTAATTCATATCCATTGTGGATATTATATACTTCAAATTCCGAAAAGTCTATTTTTACCTTGTGACCAAATTTTTGCAAAGCTTGTACCAATGCATATTGAAACATTTGGTTGCCTAGCCCAGCATGTATTTTAACAATTTTCATAGTATTAATAATGGTCTTCCACATTGGGATTCACTAATGAATTATCTTTCAAAAATGCATCCAATCTCGCTATACATTTATTCCTGAATTTTGAAGAAGGATATAAAAAGCCCATTAAAACTTTGTTACGTTGCTTCTTTGCTTTATTCAAAGTACAAAAATAACGTAGGAGGGTCATTATTTTTAATCGTTTCTTTTCAAAAGGATTTTGATATTTTTTACTCAACAACTTACTCACACCGTGGTATAAGTCTATTATTTTGAAAGAATTTTCAATCTTTTGATTTAAATTCCGACAATATTCATAGCTTAAACGATCATCCGGTACAAAATGTTTAATTTTTAAGTCAGAGTAATAGTGTAGTTCGTATTTTTTTAGAATTAAGCGCAGGCAAAATTCGGTGTCCTCGGCAACGTAAATATCCTCAATATCATTGTCAAACAGGAGGGAGGGATGCTGCGCGAATAATTGTTCATATAGATCTGTTCTGGAAACCATACCTGCTCCCCATATATGTTTCCGAGAAGTGACGTTACCGTCCTTTCCTTGTTCACCTACAGCATAACGTTCTTTATTTTTGGTAAACCATTTAGGAATTTCCTGTGGTACATTTTCAAATACAGCTTCGCTGTAACTGCCTATTGCACCAATGTTTGGATTAGCATGTATATGTTGGAAAGCTTTCTCGACGTAGTCTTCAGCCAACCAATTGTCATCATCTACAATAATAAAATAGCTATATTTTGCTTCCGAAATACCTTTCTTAAGAGCGTGAAATTTCCCTGCCCTATTTTCTTTTAAGATATGTAATGGAATTGCAGATTGAGAAAAAAGGCTTTGATGCTCGTGAACAATTTTGAGCGTATTATCTGAGGAATTATTATCCACAAAAAGTACTTCCCAATGGATGGTTTGGGGTACATTTTGTTGATAAATAGCCCTTAATGTCGGCAGAAGTTTTTTTTCTCCGTTATATGAACATAAAATAATGGATATTCCGATTTCTCTTTTCAAATATACCATAGATTACATTGCCACTTCTTGAAAACCAGGAGATCGATGCCAGATTTTATTTTTTACTGTTTCTTCGTATATCAATTCATTGGGACGAAAATTCGCCCGTGAGCTCAATTTGTGGAATATATGATAGCCAATAGCTGCAAATTTCAATCTTTTCTTTTTCACGCCGGAGTTTATAAGGCGCTCTGCAAATTCGTAATCTTCCCAACCCCAACCTTCAAAGCCATTAAAGTATCCATTGATGCGAACATAATCTTCACGCCAAAATGCAAGGTTACAGCCTTTCACATTGTGGGAAGAATAAGGATTTGTTTTGAAAATAAAAGATAAAGCAGGAAAACGAATTGCATTAAAGCGTGTAACCATTCCTTTTGTGAATGCACTAAAATAGGTTTTTCGTGAGCTCAATGCTTTTTGACTTAATTTTTCGCCTAACATAGCTCTACATCCCTGCACAAAATATCCTTTTTCAGCAGCATTAAGATGATCTTGGATAAAATGTTTATTTAAAATTATGTCACCATCTACTTCAATTACATAGTCTGAAGTACAAGCTGCAATAGCTTTATTAAGAATTAAGGTTTTTCTAAAACCTTTGTCTTCTTGCCAAATATGTTCAACAGGAAGTATATGTGAGTAATAATCTACTAGAATTTTAGTACGCAAATCCGAACCGTCGTCCGCAATAATAATTTGATCAGGAATGTATGTTTGAAGTCCTACACTTTCTAAAACTAATTCTAAAGCTTCAGGCCAGTTATAGGTAGAAATAAGTAAAGATATCGTCATACAAAATATTTTCGTCCGTAACTGCAACTATAACGTTGATAAATACAACAATGTTACACTTTAAAAGTTTATATTTATAACTGATGGTGTTAAAAAATGTTATACACCTTTCTTTTGGGTTAAATTTATTTTTCACTATAAACACTTATTTATTATGTAAACATTTATGTGAGCCAATCAATTACTCATTATATGATTTTTATTTGCCTGATGAAATAGACACAAATGGCAGTAAATCCAGTTAATAGTCTTATTAAGAAGCGAAAATAGATTATTTTTTTCGTTTTGCGTACTTTTACTTGTAAAAATATCTTTTATGCTCAATCTTAAACGGATTCTTCTTGGTAATAAAAATAATAAGCTTTGTTATTATATAAAAGCATTGGTACGTGGTCTTATTCCTGCTAGTGTTTACAGAAGTTATAGAAATAGATTTTTGAATGATAGTCCAAATGATAGTTATATTCATTCACGAGTCAATTATTATAATAAGTTAGGTTCAGAAAGATCTCTGTCTTCGTCTGCCATACAAATAAAAAATTATCAAATACCTAAAAAAATTCGAGTATATTATTTTGACAGTATAGAATATTTAAGATATTTCAATGGGAATAATAGATTTGAAATCATTCCGGGTGATGTTACCCATGTTCCCAGTTTTCCAGCACTAGTAAAAAGCAGACCAATTGATGGGGAAAACGCTAATTCTGTGCTTTTAAATCTGGACAAAGCCCGACATTTTAATTTCATAAAAGACGATTTTTCTTTCTTACAAAAGAAAAATATGTTAGTTGGTAGAAGTGGTTTTGGACAGGCCCATAGAGCAAGGTTTTACGATTTGTATAAAGATCATGCGCTGTGTAATCTGAAAAAGGCGGCTCGAAAATCCGATAAAGATTTTCTATCTATCGCGGGGCATTTAGGATATAAATTTATTTTGGCGTTAGAAGGTAATGACGTAGCCACTAACCTCAAATGGATTATGTCTTCCAATTCTATTGCAGTCATGCCAAAACCAAAATTTGAGACATGGTTTATGGAAGGCACACTAATTCCTAATGTGCATTATATCTGTATAAAAGATGATTATTTGGATCTCGAAGAAAAATTAAAATACTATATTACTCATACCGATAAAGCTCTGGAAATCATTAAAAATGCAAATAAATATGTGGAGCAGTTTAAAGATAATAAGCGGGAGAAATTAATTTCTTTAATGGTTTTGGATAAATATTTCAAATTTACCCGATAAGATCGGTATATACTTGATTCCATTGTGCAGCAATTTTATCATCGTTGAATTGCTGGACAAATGCTAAACCTTTCGTGATCATTTCCTGACGCATCATTGAATTCTCAAGAACAGATTGAATAGCGTGGCGAAGTTCTTCAGTATTCTCTGGGTCTATATAGTAAGAAAAAGGACCACCAGCTTCTGGAAACACGCCTGAATTAGTCGTGATAACTGGAGTGCCACTATATAAAGCTTCAATTATAGGAATTCCAAATCCTTCATATTTTGAAGGATAAACAAAGACTTCAGCCATAGCGTAAATGGTCGATAATTCTTCCATTGTAAAGCCTTGAAGCAATTGTATTTTATGTTGGAGACCTTTCTCGATAATGTAATTTTTTATTTCTGCAGCATACTTGGTTTCCTTGCCAATAATAATTAATGGTACATCTATGCTTTCCATTGCCTTTACAATCTGAAAGGCGTTTTTACGAGGTTCTATAGATCCTACGTTCAGAACAAAATTTTCAGGGAGATTATATTTTTTGCGAAATATTTTTTTTTCGGTAGCGGATTTTTGGAGTTTAAATGCAGGATGACATCCTTGATAGATTACATCTATTTTTTCAGCAGGAAAGTTGTAAAATTCTACAATATCACGTTTAGTTTGTTCGCTAATAGCAACAACTTTATCTGCATTATATATCGCATACTTAAATTTACGATTGTAAATTACTCTATCTACTGGTTTGTAGAGTTCTGGAAATTTTAAGAAGATTAAATCGTGAATAGTTACCACAGACTTTATACCTTTTTTGGATAGCCCTATAGGTATTTCTCCGGATAACCCATGAAAAATATCTATTTTGTCTTTTACCAGGTCATTGACAATCCAGTTATTCCTCCATACGCTTGGAAATAAATTATGAAGTCTACTTTTAGGAAGTTTTATTGTTTTATCACCTAAACTAGGTCCCTTAATTTTTGGAGTGAATTTGATATACTCGTTTTCAGGATAGTAAGTTTCTAGAATGCGAACCAAATCACGACTGTAGTTTCCTAATCCCGATTTATTTAGAAAATATCTTTTAGCATCAAAACCTATGCGCATATTTCTTGAATTCGAGTAATTACTATTTCTGAAGATACTAAATCTATAGCTTCTACACCATCACAATCACAAGGTTTGTTGCCATATACGGATGAAGGTCTATGGGAATGTTCGACTTGAATACAATCTTCGTAAGACTGTCCGAAACCTAAAAAACCGGCATACGGATGGGTAGCACCCCAGATAGAAAGACATCTGGTGCCGACCAAAGAAGCCATATGCATGCCCGAGCTATCCATACTAATCATTAAATCTAAATGAGAAATGATATCCAACTCCTGCGAAACCGTAAAATTACCAATTGTATTTTTTACCTGTTTGTATTTCTGTTCCCAACTTTCCGCGATAGCCTTTTCAGAAGCGCCACCACCAAATATGAAAAATTCGTATTGCTTAGTTTCAGATAGATTCTTAATAACCTCTTCCATTTTTGATAGAGGAAATACTTTATAGCTATGTTGTGCAAAGGGGGCTATTCCAATTTTTTTCTTGTCAGATGCTAATGATCCTAATAATTCTGTTGGAATAAGTCTGTGTTCTTTTTGTAAAGTGTGGCTTAAATTAATCGCAAATCCTAAATTTCTAAACACATCAGCATAGCGTTCAGTTGTCAATTTGAGTTGCTTTTTAATTTTATTTTCAGCGCGTGTGAGTTCTTTTTTCTCTTGTCTTCCTTTGTCCAAAATCTGGGTTCTATAGCCTGCAATTTTGAATAAAAAACCCAAAGTACGACTTCGAATATTGTTATGCAGGTCAGCTACAAACTCTGCTTTATAAACTTTTAATTCCTTAAAGAGGGTGTAAATACCACCTAAACCTTTATGTTTGTGCTTAGGATCAAAAGCATGAAATTTGACACGAGGTATATGCTCAAAGAATGCCGAAAATAATTTTCTGGACACCATAATAATTTCGGTGTCGTCGTGTTGTTTCTGAAATTCTTTGAGAACCGAAGCGACCATAGCAACGTCTCCCATTGCTGAAAACCGAGTTACAATGATACGCTTCATATATGTTATTTTTGAGCGCTGTAAAGTACTGGGTTTAAGTTCGGGTCGTTGTACATTTTCATTTGTTTGTACACTTTCATATATTTTTTGCCCGCTTCAATATCAGCCAATAACTCGTCAATACTTTGAGATAAGTCATTGCGTTGTTCCAAAAGTATATCAAGCTTTTGTTGGCATGAATCAATATGAGATTGGTCCACATCCTTACGGTGAGTTTCCTGCTCCATATGATAGATTTTCAATGCCAAAATCGACAACCTATCAATAGCCCATGCCGGACTTTCGGTATTGATGCTAGCAGCTGCTAAAGGTTTTACTTCAGCAAATTTTTGCAAATAGTAGCTATCGATATACTCAACTGTATCAGTACGTACTTGATTCTGTTTATCGATACGTCTTTTCCAATACAAACCGTCTTTTGGATCAATTTCTGGATTACGTACCACATCTTCCATATGCCATTGCGCAGTGTCAATCCAACATTTCAAATACAATAAATGCTCTAGTGAGTTAGACTCATAAGGATTTGAAATCGGATGATCAATGGCGTCATAAACGTGATAATCTGCTATAGCACGTTGAAAGATAGAATTTGCTGTAGTACTAATCATAAGACAAATATACGAATTAAGATAACCCGAATGTTTCTATTTGAAGAGAGATAATAAAATTGACGGAAAAATTCCTAATACTAAAGTGGAAAACCCTAAAATAATCGAAATAATATAGACAATCCACGTAGATTTCGTGGGTAATATATTTACAGCTTCACCTTTACGTAGAAAAGCAAACAAAGGAATTTTGAAGTAATAGAATAGTGAAATTACGGAAGTCAATGCACCTACAACCAATAATATCAAATAGTATCTGTTATTGTTGAATTGGAATAAATCAAAAATAGAAGTAAAGACAAAAAGTTTCCCGATAAAACCTGCAGTAGGAGGTAAGCCCACTAAGGAAATACCCAGTAAGGTAAATACGCTAAAAAGAATCGGGAATTGCTTACCCAATCCTTGGTAATTTTCCAATTGTGCACTTCCAATTTTTTGTTCTAAAGTATCGATAAGTCCGAATACTGCCAAATTCATTATCGTGTATACAGTGATATAAAATAACAAAACTTGAGGTTCTGAAGCTAAATTTCCTACCAAAGCCATTAACAAAAATCCAGTATGACCAATGGAAGAATACGCCATCATACGTTTGATGTTGGTCTGACGAAGCGCAATTAAGTTTCCCGCTAGCATAGTCACTATAGACGCCACACTTACTAGAATCAATACTAATTCTGAGAAAAAGAAGGACGAAGAGGTCCATTCTTCAAATAAACGAGCTAATAAAACCAAAGCTCCAATTTTAGGAACAGTGGATAGAAATGTTGTGATTGGAGTAGGTGCGCCTTCATACACGTCAGGAGCCCACATGTGAAATGGAACAAAACTCAGTTTGAACCCAATACCCACGAACATAAACAATAAAGCAATAGATAAAAGAATTTTTGGCGCTTCAATTAAGCCTTGAATATGTTCAAAAGAGGTGAAATCTAAATTTCCGGTAAAGCCATAGAGTAATGACAAACCATACAACATTATTGCAGCGGATACCGAACCAAAGAGTACATATTTCATCGAAGCTTCGGATTGTTTTTTATTCTCCGAAAAATAACCTACGAGTATATATGAACTTATAGAAACAGTTTCAATCGCGATAAAGGCCAACAACCAATTACTGGTCATCGTCAAAATATTCATACCCAATCCAGCCGTAAGTAAAATGCTGTAGACGTCACCTAAGTTTTTGCCGAATTTTTTATTTTGGAAATGTTGTTGTACAAAAATTACACAGATTAATAAAGCGATTTGAATTATTCCACGAGCGTACACAGAGAAATTATCTACGATTAACATTCCGAAAAAACCACTTTGAGGTTGGCCAAATTGCTGTGTCGATAACACAAAAGATACTATGATACCAATAATAGTAATAAGAAAGGAACTTTGTTTCCACGCTTTATCTAAAAACAATGTCGCTAGAATACTCCCCAAGAAAGCGATGATCAATGCCAATTCCGCCTTGAAATAAGGGATGGATTGAAGGACTTGATCTAGTATGCTCGGTAATTGTATGTTGATATCTTGCATTATAGATACTGTGAAACCAATGAAACTAAATTAAGAACTGTTGCATTCATTTTGTCAAATACCAACGATGGCATAACACCTAATAATAAAGCTAAAGCTAATGTTGGGAACAAAATAATTCGTTCGCGCGTATTTACGTCTGTCAATAAAGTTGCCCATTCTTCTCCACCTTTGAAACGTGTTTGTCCGAAGAACATGCGTTGCAAAGTCCACAACAAATAAGCTGCACTCAACAATATCCCTACCGAACCTGCTATAGCCATCCAACGAGGAATTCCTGTGCCTACTGATTCTGCATTAAATGTTCCGATGATAACAAAAGCTTCACCGATGAATGCAGAGAATCCTGGTAAACCCAAAGACGCAAAGAAAGCTACAGCTACAAATCCAGTATAGGCTGGCATATGTGTCGCTAATCCGCGGAAATTGTAAATATATCTGTCGTGTACGCGGTCGTAAATAACGCCCACTAAGAAGAACAAGGCTGCCGATAAAAATCCGTGCGAAATCATTTGGAATAATGCACCAGATATACCTTCAGCCGTCAAGGAAGCTACGCCCAATAGCACAAAACCCATGTGCGAAACAGAGGAGTAAGCTATCAAACGTTTTAAATCTTTTTGTGCTAAAGCATTCAACGCACCATACAAAATGGATACTGCGCCGATTAATCCTAACCACCAATTGGCATCTGCCGCGGCATCAGGGAATATGCTATAGCATACTCTAATGATACCGTATCCACCGATTTTTAACAAAATACCTGCAAGTATAATAGATACTGGAGTAGGCGCTTCCACGTGTGCATCTGGTAGCCAAGTATGTAATGGTACGATAGGAACTTTTATCGCAAAAGCAATAAACAACACAATAAAGCCCAACATACGTGCTGGGATTCCCAACACTTCGTAATAATTGTTCAAGTAAGCGAAGAATGAACCATCCACATAATTGTTTGGATTCATCATATGCAGCATATTGAATGTATTTGCTCCTGTCTCAGGATTTACTACAGAAAAATATAATCCTACAATGATTAACAGCATGAAAACTGAACCAAACAAGGTATAGATAAAGAATTTAATTGCAGCATATTCGCGATTGGTGCCACCCCAAATTCCGATGAGGAAATACAACGGAAGCAACATTACTTCGTAGAAAATGTAGAATAGGAAAAAGTCCAAAGCACAGAAAATACCCATTACTGCCATATTCAACAGCATCAATAGCGAGAAATAACCTTTTGTACTTTTAGTAATATTCCAAGATGCTCCGATAGCCATTAGCATGACAAAAGCACTTAGTACTAATAAAGGAAGAGAAACTCCATCGACTCCCACGAAGTAATCAATTTCCAATTGTCCCAAACTTCCTAAGTCCAAACGAATCCAAGGAAGTTGTTCCAAAAATTGAAAACCATTTGCTTGATTAATTCCCGTGGCAGCGTTATCAAATTGGCTATATAACCAACCTGACAAAACAAATTGCACCACAGTAAATCCCAATGCAATGTACTTATAGCTTTGGCGCAAGGTCGCTGGCAACAACAGAATTAAAACTGTTGCCAGCAGAGGCAAAAATATGAGTAGTGAGAGTAATCCCATTTTATTTTAATATCAAATAAATTATTCCAATCAAAACCATCGTCAATGTGAATCCTAAGTAATTTTGTAATCTACCGTTCTGTACAAATCGAAGTGCATTGCCCAATTCGTAGGCTAGATAAGCCACAGCATTTACAATTCCGTCCACTATATATTTATCAATCCACGTAATCAATCCACTTAGTTGTTTTATGAGGTATGAAGCCCCATTCACTAAACCATCTACGATATATTTGTCGAACCAAAAACTGATTTTTCCAAGCTTCACTGTTGGGCTTACGAATGTCTTCATCATCCATTCATTCATGCCAAATTGATTTTGTGCCAGATGAATCCAACTACTACTAGCATTCAATGGATATTTACCTTTTACGTACCAATTGTACCCAATCCACCAGCTGAGTAGAGCAGAAGCAGTTAAAGTAACAGGTACTATCGTATGTAAAAAATGAATTTCAGGGAATGTATAATTAACAACTAATACGTTTAAAATCGCAGCATTCGCATACGAAAATGGATTCCAAGAAAATATAATGAATAAGGAACAAATACCTAAGAAAGCCATTGGAATCAACATGGTTTTTGGCGCATCGTGTAAATGAGCATGGTCAGCATTTACACGTAATGTTCCGAAGAAAGCCTTGAAAATCAATCTTCCGATATAGAATGCAGTCAGAATACTAACTAGAACCAAAATAATTGGAACTACTAAATACAGATCTCCTTGTTGCAAAGCCCATTCAAAAGCAGAAATAACAATGGCATCTTTGGAAAGGAATCCTGATGTCAACGGAAAACCTGCCAAAGCTAATGAGGCCAAACTCATCAAGAGAAAAGTTTTTGGCATATATTGACGAAGTCCGCCCATATTGCGTAAATCTTGTGGGTCAAAATCTTGATGTGTATGTGCTTTTAAATGTGCCATTTCGTGAATCACAGCTCCAGCACTCAAAAACAAAAGACATTTAAAAAAGGCATGCGTTGCCAAATGAAACATTCCCGCATCCCAAGCGCCAATGCTTACGGCTACCATCATATAACCCAATTGAGAAATGGTAGAAAAGGCTAATATTTTTTTAATATCGTATTGTCCTAAGGCAAAGATTGCTGCCGTAATCGCTGTGATTGTTCCGATTATAGCAATGATTAATAAAACAGTGCAATTGAATAACGGAAAAATGGAACTTAATAAGAATACACCAGCTGCAACCATTGTCGCCGCGTGAATCAATGAAGAAACAGATGTAGGACCTTCCATCGCATCAGGCAACCAAAGATGTAATGGAAACTGAGCTGATTTTGCCATGGCACCCAAGAAGAAACAAATTCCTGCGCCCGTGATTAACCCCGAGTTGTGATCTATTACTTCTTGGAACAACAAGCCATCTTTTCCTAATATTTCAACTAAATCTAAAGTGCCAAACGTGCTGAATAGAATAGCCAAACCTATTAAGAAGCCCAAATCACCAATCCTATTAATCAAAAAGGCTTTCTTATTCGCTTGTACTGCCGATTCTTTGGTAAACCAAAATCCTATCAACAAGTATGAAGCAAAACCTACCAATTCCCAAAAAATATACATCATCAGTAGATTTTTAGAAATGGTCAAACCCAACATCGCAAAGCAAAATAAGCTTAAATACATCCAATAGCGATGTATCCCCGCATCACCTTTCATGTAGGATTTAGAATATATGTGCACTGGTAAGGCAATGATGCAAACAATAAACTGCATCAATACCGTCAGGTTATTTAACAAAATACCAAAACAGAATGTTTTTTCTCCAATTGTAAACCAACTGTAGTCAGCCTGTAGGGGAGTGGCATTCCACACTTCTGCAAAAACAAACAGGCCAGAAAGAATTGTGCTCAACACAATGGCAACCAACGAAAAGATACCCGAAGTAAACTTTTTGCCTAATAAAGCCTGCATAAGAAAGGCCAAGAAAGGCAAAAGTACGACCAGCATACTTGCGACGATAGGTGATATGTTGAGTAGATAATTCATTAGTCTCTTAAGTCCGTAATATTATCTGGATTAATTGTTTTATAATGTCTATATACATTCAGGATTATTGCCAAGCCTACAGCAACTGAAGCCGCCGCCAATACAATCGCGAATAACGCAAAGACCTGACCTCCGTAATTTATTTTATCGTATTTGCTGAATGCTACAAAATTTAAAATGGCTGCATTAATCATCAATTCAATGCCTATTAAAATCATAATAGCATTGCGTTTCGCAATAACAGTATACAAACCAATGCAGAAAATACATGCACTAACCACCAAAAAATGAGTTAAGGTAATCATTGTGTATCCTCCTTTCGGGATAAGTGTGCAGCACCAATCAAAGCCATCAATAAGAATATAGAAATTACCTCGAAAGGTAAGACATATTGCGTCATAAACTTAATTCCCAATTGATGAATATTATTATCATTCGGGGAAATTATATCTCCAGATTTTATATTGCTGAGCATCCAATCCGGCATATCGTTGTTCCATTCTTTTAATCCCAAAAGAATAACTGCAAAAAAACCTAAAGCCAATAGCAATGATTGCCAGTTCGGAAGACTGATAAATGAACCCGAAATATTTTGTAAATCTGCCAAAAGCTCTTTGTTGGAAAGCATAAAAGCAAATATCATCAAAATCAGTACACCACCTACATAGACCATTATTTGGGTAATAGCCACAAAATCTGCTAAGGCAAACAGGAATAACCCAGCCATGGAAAATAATGTGATGAAGAATAAAAATAAAGCACGGGCTGTATTTTTCAAACTTACAACTAAAAGGGCTGAACCGATCGCTAACACAGCGAAAGCATAAAAAAGAAACACTTCTAAATTCATTATTTCTTTTTCGCTGCCTCCTTGTCAGCTTGGAAACGTGTCCATTCTTCCTTACGTTGCTTAATTTCTTCGTCCGTCATATCCCCAAAATCGTAAATCAAGTCGGTTAATTTTGTTGTGCTGCGATCGTATTGATTGGTCATCGTAATACATTCTGTAGGACATACCACGGTACAAAGCCCGCAATACATACATTTAGCCATATCAATATCAAACTGTGCCGCATACAAACGTTTTACACTACCATCCGAAGTTTTGCCAATTGCTTCAGGTGATTTGATGGATTCAATGGCGATACAATCCACTGGACATGCTTTCGCACATAAATCACAGACGATACAGTCGTCAATTTCTACATGTAATTGATACCGGCCAATTTCAGGTATAGGCATTTTTTCATGAGGAAACTGAATCGTCGTAACACCTTCTTGTTTTTCGAAATAATTTTCTTGGCGAATGTCGCGTATTTCACGTGATTTTTTAGCCCCAAAGAGGTGACTTACGGTCAAAAGTAATCCTTTTACCGCAGTCGCAAATCCGTGTATGGTAGTTTTTAAAATCACCTTAATTCATTACTAAAATTCGCCACAATCCCGAGATTGCCATGCACGCAAAAGCAATAGGAATCATCACTTTCCAACATAAATTCATCAACTGGTCTGCTCTAAAACGAGGTAAAGTCCAGCGAATCCACATTTGAACACCTACAATCAATAATGTTTTGGACAATGTCCAAAAAATTCCCCAAACAAGACCTGTAGTCCAGTCGGCTAATTGCACAGGACCAATATTTGGAAATGGTGTGTTCCAACCACCTAAAAAAATTACAACGCCAAGCATAGCCACCAAAAACATCATGGCGTATTCTGCTAAAAATACAAAGGCAAAACGGATACCACCATATTCCGTATGGAAACCACCAATTAATTCGGATTCAGCCTCAGGTATATCAAAAGGAGCACGGTTACATTCTGCCAAGGTTGCTACAAAGAATATCACATAAACAACAATTAGATGTGGCGCTTGGAATATATTCCAAGCGAATACACCTCCAATTTCAGATACATCCCAAAATCCTAAAAAATGAATACTTTCTGTA
The DNA here is from genome assembly GCF_014692495.1 of Sphingobacterium litopenaei. GTDB lineage: Bacteria > Bacteroidota > Bacteroidia > Sphingobacteriales > Sphingobacteriaceae > Sphingobacterium > Sphingobacterium litopenaei. Next base: position 18,037 of record NZ_JACOIJ010000047.1, read on the forward strand.
CTCAAAACACCTTGATTTATGGCAATTTCATTAAGATTCAAAGTTTGCGTAATCATCACCGCAGCAATAAGTGATAAGCCAACTGGAATTTCATACGACACCATTTGCGCAATAGCGCGAATAGAACCTAACAATGAATATTTATTATTGGAGCCCCAGCCTGCCATTAGAATGCCAAGTGCATCGATAGAGACGACTGCCATAATAAAGAACAATCCTGTATGGGTATCAGCTGGCAAAAAATCCGGAGCCCAAGGCACAACGGAATAGCCAATAAATACCGCCACAAAAATGATTACCGGAGCAATAGCAAATAATATTTTGTCTGCTGCAGCTGGGTTAATTAATTCTTTCTGAAGGAGTTTAAGGATGTCGGCAAAGGTTTGTAATAAACCGAATTTACCTGTTTCCATTGGACCTAAACGGTCTTGTACAAAACCTGCTACTTTGCGCTCCGCATATACTGCAAAAAGCGTAAATAAAGCTATGAAGCCAAAAATGACAATCGGTACAAGAATATGAAGTAGAATTTCGCCCAATGTACTCTTTAGATTAATTCTTATTAAGTACAAACATACGCAAAACGTGGGAAAAGCAATATAAAAAATGAAAATATACTAGATTAGTAGATTATTGCTTTTCGTTATGCTTATATGTCATTTCAATTCCAATAATTCAAGAAGGGATTAAAACCTCCGTTTGCTGCAGTTTCTTACTTTTGGGAAGTGTGATTATAAAGGTTGAACCTTCACCTAACTTACTTTTTTAGGAAATATGCCCATTATTTTTGTGAACTAAATCATTTACAGGCACTAAGCCAAATCCTGTTCCTTTTTCACCTGCCGTTCCTAAGTTGGGCGTTTGAACGGATTCAAAAAAGTTTTTGGTTTTCTCTTCCGAAATACTATTCCGTGGTCTTGTATTTTTAAGATGATTTGATCTTTTTCTTCTTGCGCAGAAAGGATTATTGCACCTTCATTAAAAGAGAATTTAATGACATTGTTAAGAATGTTGCGAACAATAATATTTAAATGGTCTGGATCAACAAATACTCGTAGATCATTTGAAATATGCGTCTGAATGTGTAGGTTTTTATTCTCAAATTGGGATTTTTGGTATAAGCATAAGTGGTGTATAGCCTCCTGAAGGTTGATATCTTGAGGGATGGCCTGAGAGCGTGGAAGGCTAGTGGAGCTCCAATTCAAGAGATCAAAGAGTGTGCTATCGAGATTAGCTAGTCGATCATTAATAGATTCGAATGTATCGGTGGCAATTTCTTTGGATATAATTTTTTCTTTATATAGAAACAAAAGATTTTGAATGGATCCTAAAGGAGCCCGTACATCGTGTGCGATAATGGAAAGGATCTTCTTCATATTCTCATTATTTTTTTGCAATAACAAATGTTAATGTTGAATTTTCTTGTTCATCGAAATTTGTGTATTGTATTGCAGCATTATAATGTAGATCAAACAACATAAACCTCCTAAAACATTTAAAATGGTTCGATCTTGAGTGACTGGCAAATCTACTTCAAATGGATAGGGGAAAAATTTTATAGCTAGAAAAATGGCACTAAGAATGATTGATGAGACGATCTGCGTTATTTTATTTCTATATATAAGGGCTATAGCTATTAATATTCTTAATAAATAAGGTTCCGATTGATTTTTATAAATAAAGCCTGATAAGGATAATGAAAAAGCATTAAAATATAATAGAACAATCTTAGCAAAATTATACTTTCTGTTATGATTAAGCACCAGAACCGCCACGAGATTAAGTGTAATACTGAAATTTATAAAACGGAGCGTAAAACCCACAGGTCTTTAGCCTGTGGGATGTAAGCGACTAACCCTGATTGAGAATATACTCACGAATAGTATCAGGAGATGCTTCACCTATTGAACAAACAAAATAACCATCAGAGCAGAAAGTATGTTCTTTTCAAAAATGTTTAAATAGAATGACCTGTGTGGTGAACGCCAAATGTAATAAGTAGATTCTTGTTTTAACTTGCGAACAATAGAAGTAATTGAAACACGAGGGATATAACGAATAAGAAAATGGATGTGGTCTAAATCAGATTC
>NZ_JACOIJ010000048.1 GCF_014692495.1 Sphingobacterium litopenaei
GTACAATCCTGAATAAGAACTGAACTGTATTTTTTGTTGGGTAGAAAGCATCCTGATATCCGTTAAAGCTTAATTTAAGATACAAAAAAAGGAGTAGAAAATGCACTTTCCACTCCTTTTTTTTTGGCCCAATATAAAAGGGGACTTTTTCAGTGCCCTCAAATTATTCAAGCCTTTTCTTGTTTTAGGTATTGTGATGAAAGTCACTTTTAATTCAAAGCCAGGTCATTAGCCTGTCATCAAAGTGTCATTACTTTTACATCGTTAAACAAAATGATAAAGTAATGCATCTAGAGCAATTTAGTTACGACAACAAGATAGTTCGCAATTTTGGTATCGCGACTATAATTTGGGGTATCGTAGGTATGTCTATCGGTTTGCTGGTAGCATGTCAATTGATATGGCCCGAATTGAATTTTTTGACCCAGTATACCACATTTGGACGCGTACGTCCAGTACATACCAATGCGGTAATTTTTGCTTTTGTGGGTAATGCTATTTTTATGGGTGTCTATTATTCGCTTCAACGGGTATTAAAATCACGTATGTTCAGTGATGTATTAAGTAAAATACATTTCTGGGGATGGCAATTGATTATCGTCGCATCGGCAATTACACTACCATTAGGTTTTACTTCTTCGCACGAATATGCGGAAATGGAATGGCCTATTGACTTAGGTATTACCTTGATCTGGGTGGTTTTTGGTATTAATATGTTTGGTACGATCATCAAACGTAGAGAGCGCCATATGTATGTGGCAGTATGGTTTTACATAGCTACGTTTGTTACTGTAGCCGTATTACACATCGTAAACTCCATTCAGTTACCTGTTACATTTTGGAAAAGCTACTATGTGTATTCAGGTGTACAAGATGCCTTGGTACAATGGTGGTATGGTCATAATGCGGTTGCATTCTTTTTGACTACTCCATTTTTGGGTATGATGTATTATTTCTTGCCAAAAATGGCTAATCGTCCTGTTTACTCTTACAAATTAAGTATCCTTCACTTCTGGTCATTGATATTTATTTATATCTGGGCTGGACCTCACCACTTATTATATACTTCATTGCCATCTTGGGTACAATCTTTAGGTGTTGTATTTTCCATTATGTTGATTGCTCCATCTTGGGGTGGTATGATCAACGGTTTGTTGACATTGCGTGGTGCTTGGGATAAGGTTCGTATAGAGCCTGTGTTGAAATTCATGGTTGTAGCATTGACATGTTACGGTATGGCGACTTTCGAAGGTCCTATGTTGTCACTTAAACAAGTGAATGCTATTGCGCACTTTACAGATTGGATCGTAGCACACGTGCATGTAGGTGCTTTGGGATGGAATGGATTTATGACATTCGCTATCTTATATTGGTTGTTACCTCGTATTTACAAAACTGAATTATATTCTAAAAAATTAGCTAATGCACACTTCTGGATCGGAACATTAGGTATTTTGTTCTACGCAATTCCAATGTATTGGGCTGCTGTAGTACAAGGTTTGATGTGGAAAGAATTTACTCCGGAAGGTGTATTGAAATACCCTAACTTCCTAGCTACTACCTTGGAAATCATCCCTATGCACATGATGCGTGCTATTGGTGGAGCCTTGTATTTGTCAGGTGTAATCATGATGACGTACAACTTGGTGAAAACCATGAAAAAAGGAAAACTATTGGCTAACGAAGCTGCTGAAGCACCAGCATTAGAGCCAGTTGTAGTGAATGAACGTGCTACCCACCGTAGATTAGAACGTAAACCAGTTTTATTCATGGTATTGGCTTTGATCGCTATTCTGATCGGTGGTTTGGTAGAAATGATTCCAACATTTACGATTCAAAATAATGTACCTACAATTGCTAGTGTAAAACCTTATACAGCATTAGAATTACAAGGTCGTGATTTGTACATCCGTGAAGGTTGTGTAAACTGTCACTCTCAAACTATTCGTCCTTTCCGTTCGGAAACGTCTCGTTATGGTGAATATTCGAAAGCAGGGGAATTCGTATATGATAGACCATTCTTATGGGGATCAAAACGTACTGGACCTGACTTGCACCGTATAGGTGGTAAATATCCAAACAAATGGCACTTTGACCACATGTTGGATCCGACGATTACCTCTCCAGGAAGTATCATGCCTGCATATCCTTGGTTAATCGAGCAAGAATTGGATAACTCCAACTTGCAAGCGAAAATGGAAGCCATGAAATCATTGGGCGTACCTTATACCGATGCAGAGATTAACAATGCACTGCAAGATGTAGACAAACAAGCAAAAGGAATTGTAGCTGATTTGGCAGCTAATCAAGTAGAGGTGAAATCTGATCGTGAAATCGTAGCTTTAATCGCTTATTTGCAACGTTTGGGAACAGATATCAAGGCTAGTAAAACAGAATAATAACCATTAATCAGAGGTATTATGTTTAAGCAAATAACAAACTTACAAGGTGATGAAATCTATTTAATGACATCACTATGGATATTCTTGATATTCTTTATCATCGTTGGATTGATGTTGTTTTTAATGAAAAAGGATCACATTCAATATATGAAAGAGATTCCTTTCGATGAATCAGAGCCAAAATCGAAATATTTATCCGATAGCAATTAGAAGTTATGAATGAAATAATAAATGGTACTGAAGTGGTAGCTGAAGTATCGCAATGGAAACTAGGGACGGTCAATTTGTATAGTGATATTTTGGTTATTACTTTGATCGTGGTGATGATAGCATTGCTTTTCGCGGCAGTGGTGGTGAATAAAGCGATGAAATCTATCCTAAATATCACTATGCCTGAGGTTGTCAAAAAGGAAGCTGAGCAAAAACGTATTTTAGCTGCAGAGCGAAAAATTAAAGCCGCTGCTTCTTGGCGCAAATTATTAGGTGTTCGTCCTATTGAGGAAGAAAAAGATATCACAATCGACCATGAATATGATGGTATTACAGAGTTAGATAATCCCGTACCTCTTTGGTTCAATGCTTTATTCTATGGTACAATATTCTTTGGCTTAGTATACCTTATGGTTTACCACGTATTTGGTTGGGGATTGAATCAAGACCAGGAATATGTGCGGGAAGTAGAATTAGCAGAGAAAGCAAAACAAGAATACTTGGCTCAAGCTGCAAATTTAGTGGATGAAAATTCTGTAGAATTCAATGCCGCATTAGCACCGGCTGGTAAAGCCATCTTTACAGCAAACTGTGCTGCCTGTCATGGAGCTAATGGTGAAGGACAAATTGGTCCAAACTTGACAGATAGATTCTGGTTGCATGGTGGCGAAATCAAAGATTTGTTCAAAACTATTAAATATGGTGTACCTGAAAAAGGTATGGTGCCTTGGGAACAAACGTTGACTCCGGGTCAAATCGCAGAAGTCGCAAGTTATATCGTGACATTGCGTGATACTAACCCTGGTAATCAAAAACCTGCAGAAGGTGTGGAAGTAAAATATGAATCAGAAGGTGCTGAGGAATCAGCTGCCCAATAAGAAATATAATTTAGTTTAATTATTATTTGTTAGCAAAAGTGAGCGAAATGGAAGCAGTGGTGAACAATAACGAAGGTCCCGTCTTACCTTCTAAAGGAAAAAAAAGAAACTGGATTTATGCCAAAAAACCATCAGGTAAATTGTATAATTACAGGCAGTGGGTGGGTTATGGTTTGTTGCTGTTTCTATTTCTAGCTCCCTTTATCAAATTGAATGGCAATCCATTCTTGATGTTCAACATTGTAGAACGTAAGTTCTCCATCTTCGGAAATATGTTTTTCCCTCAGGACCTGCATATTTTCGTCTTTGGAATGTTGATTATTATGGTCGGAATCGTGCTGTTTACAGCCGTTTTTGGCCGAGTATGGTGTGGTTGGACTTGTCCTCAAACTATCTTCATGGAGTTAATATTTCGTCGAATCGAATACTTAATAGAAGGTGATTGGACACAACAAAAGAAATTAAATGAGGGACCGAATACGGATGCTAGGGCATGGAAAAAGCTCCTTAAGCATACGATATTTATTCTTATCTCCTGTTTTATTTCTAATATCTTCTTAGCCTATATAATAGGTGTCGATGCGTTGCTGAAAATCATTACTGAACCTATTAATCAGCATTTAGGTGGGTTTATTTCGATAGCTATTTTTACCGCTTTGTTTTATGCTGTTTTTGCGCATGTACGTGAGATTGTATGTACTACGATTTGTCCTTATGGAAGGTTTCAAGGGGTACTTTTGGATGACCAAAGTATGTCCGTGGCCTATAATGTCGAAAGAGGGGAGCCAAGGGGAAAAGTAAATAAGAAAGACGAAGCTAAGAAAGGAGATTGTGTAGACTGTGGGCTGTGTGTGCACGTATGTCCTACTGGAATTGATATCCGAAATGGTGTACAGTTAGAATGTGTCAATTGTACAGCCTGTATCGATGCTTGTGATGCTGTGATGGAAAAAATCGGTAAGCCTAAACGTCTTATTGGCTTTTATTCTTTAGGCGAAGTGGAAGGAAAGAAAGATTTCCAAAAGAGCTATACTCGACAAATTCTTTATTCTTCGGTATTGGTTGTATTGACTGTTGTGTTCTTATTTTTAATATTCAATCGTTCAGAAATAGATGGTTCATTGTTGCGTGCTACAGGAAGTACCTATCAAACACAACCTGATGGTAGAATCAGCAATCTATATACTATTGAAGTAATAAATAAAAGTGGACATCCTATTCCTTTTGAATTAAAAGCCAGCGAAGCCAAATATGAATTGAAATTGGTAAACAAGATCGATTCTTTAGCGAAAGATGGTACAGCGAAAATGTCCTTTTTCTTGATTACGGATAAAAATAATATTTCGACGTATAAAACGAAAACATCTATAATGATACTTTCTGAAGGTAAGGAAATGAATACATTAAAAACAACATTCATCTGTCCTCCAGGAGCAAATAATAAACACTATGAATTGGGGAAATAAAATCGTGGTCGGAATGGCCAGCTTTATGCTTTTCATTGTCGGGTCTGGAATATATATGGTCACACATGATTCGGATTCGCTTATCGATGAGAATTATTATGAAAATAGTTTTACTTATGATGAGGTGTACGATAGTAAACAGAATCTTTTAGATGATCATGCTAAACCTGTTCTTTCTTTGCAAAATGATACGTTGACTATTCAATTTGTAAGTACTGATAATAAAGGTAAGCTAACCTTCAAACGTCCTTCGGACGGTTCTTTGGACAAAGAAATTCCATTCTACACAAAAGATAAAGAATTTAAGTTGCCTGTATCTTCCTTCACCAAAGGAAATTGGTCGGTGGAAATAGTGTGGAAACAAGGTGATAAAAATTATTTTCACAATCAGCCCTTATATATTCAATAAAATGAGTTACAATCTGCTGGGTTTTTTTATGGGGTTGTTTGGTAGCATACATTGTACCTTAATGTGTGGACCATTACTTTTTGCTCTGCAACAACATCAGCAGTTCTCATTTTCTGTCGCCCTTAATAAAATTCTTTACCAAGTTGGACGAATATTGACCTATGGTCTTATTGGATTATTATTTGGTGTTTTGGGAAGTTCTATAGCGTTGAAAGGTTCACAACAAGGATTTTCTATTTTTACAGGTGTTATTTTAATCCTGATTGGAATTTCCTATGCTTTTATGCATAAATTTCCAGCGCTAGCTGCTTTTCAAACCAAAACAATTCAACCTTTTGCCAAAGCTATGGGCAAATGGTTGTACAAACCTAATGGTTCATTTATCGCTGGAATATTAAATGGATTTTTGCCATGTGGCATGGTTTATATGGCAGTAGCTTCGGCTATGAATGCGGAAACCTCATTGTTGAGTTTGCAATTTATGGTTTGTTTTGGCTTAGGAACTTTGCCTTTAATGCTTTTATTTTCCCTTTTAACAACTCTTCCAAAGAAACTCTTCAAATTCAAGTTCTCGTCAGTATTGCCCCTGCTTTATATCCTAATGGGCTTATGGTTTATGTTGCGTGGCGCGAACTTGGATATACCTTACCTCAGCCCATTACTTCAGATAGATGGTGCTATTTCTTGTCAATAATTAAGTAATAGCTAATTTCTTTTTTATCATAACACGATAGCGTAAGTACAATAAGAGCGACGATGTTAATAAAGCGAATGTCAGTCCGTACCAAACACCTTGAATCCCTAATCCTAAATTAACGCCCATATAATAGCCACTTGGTAAGCCAACGCCCCAATATGCCAATAATGTGATCAGTGTTGGGATATTCACATCTCCCATACCTCTTAGTATTCCAAGCCCAATTACTTGCGTGCCATCAAAGAGTTGAAAAATTCCAGCAATTATTAATAATTGTGCTGCTAAAGCGACGACATCCATATCTTTTGTCATTAGGGAAGCTAAAGGATAATTAAAAACAGCGAAAAAGATAGCTGTACATATGGTGTATACTAAAATGATGTGATAAGATACTTTTGCAAATGTCTTCAACCGTGGATAATTTTCCTTTCCTAAACTATTCCCAACCTTTATAGTAGTTGCTCCAGAAATTCCTAATCCTATCATATACGTCATAGAGGCAAGTGTAATAGCCACATTGTGGGCAGCTTGATCCAAAGCACTAATTTTTCCAGCAATTAGAGAAGCTCCTGCGAAAGCACTTACTTCAAAGAAATATTGAAAGGCAACAGGTGTTCCCAATTTTAAGATTGATTTAATGAGTTCTTTCTGAATCGAAAAGAAATTGAATTTGCTGATATATGGTTGAAAATGTTTGGATTTCAATACGTATAAAACCATTACAACCATCATTAAAATTCTATCAGTCAATGTTGCTATGCCGACGCCAGCAATACCCATTGGCTCAATACCAAACATGCCTTTTACGAATATAATTGCTAATATGACATTAAGTACATTGCCCCAAATGGTAATGCGCATGGCTTGTTTTGTAAAACCTAATCCTTCCGCAAACTGTTTAAAAGCACTAAAAATCATTAATGGAAATATAGAAATGCTTAAAACGAGTAGGTAAGGCTTAGCTTCTTCGACGACTAAAGGATCTTGATCTGCGTGTTGCATCACAAACATGGATCCATAGTAAACTCCACAAAATAAAAGTATACTGCATGCAAGATTTATCCAAATACTGTTAGAAAGAAGTTTTGCAATTTCCTCTTTATTGTTTTTGCCACTTGCTTGAGCTATAAGTGGAGTTAATCCGTAAGCTATACCCAAACCAAAAACCAATACCATCATAAACACAGAGTGCGCTAGAGAGGATGCGGCAAGGGATATTTTACCTAAGAAATGACCAATTATCATCGTATCGGAGGTCTGCACAAGCGTGTGCCCCAATTGTGCGATAATGATTGGAATTGCTAAGGCTAATGCACTGAAATAATACGTCTTGAGTTTTTTGTTTTTACTAAACATATACTGTCGAAATAGCTCGCAAAGGTACGAAAGTTTCCTAGCAAACTAAGGTTTTTGAAATGTGTCTAAATATTTACAAATTACTATTGGTCAAAAAGCAGATTAAACTTACCTTAGCAATCTTAGTAAAATTTAAATTGATTAAGAAATGATATTGGCTTTTTTAAATATTGGTACTCAGGAAATGATCCTTATTGTGATCGTGATTTTGTTGTTGTTTGGTGGTAAGAAATTACCTGAGTTAGCAAGAGGTTTGGGTAGAGGTATTCGTGAATTTAAAGATGCTTCTGAGGATATCAAACGTGAAATTTCGGATCAAATTAACAATTTTGAAAAAGACTTGGATGTAAAAGTAGATGATAAACCTACATATACTTCTGCACCTGCGGAGCCTCAGACTCCTGCAGCATCAGAAGATGTCGAAGTAGTTGCAGTAGAAGAAGCTCCTGTAGAAGAGAAGAAATTTCCTCAATTTTCGCAACCAGAAAATACAGTTCAGCATGACCCAGGAGCGCATCCTGTAGATGAGACGGAATACTATAAATATGGTTATAATGATTACTTTGAAGAAGAATCAAAAGAAGGAGAAGAATCAGATGCTGAACCAAATACAGAATCAGAACAAACTAAAGAAAATCCTTCACAAAACGCATAATTATTAGCAAAAACTGATAAGAAAAAGCTGTTGAAATCATATTTCAGCAGCTTTCTCGTTACTATACGATTATAACATTAGATATGTCACACGAGATTATTATTTCAAAAGAGTTGTCTATTACACAAAAACAAGTGAGTACAACTTTAGCATTGTTGGATGAGGGCGCGACTATACCATTTATCTCCCGTTACCGTAAGGAGATGACTGGTTCTTTGGATGAGGTGCAAATTACGGCGATTCGCGATCGTATTCTGCAATTGCGCGATTTAGATAAACGTAAAGAAGCAGTCTTAAAATCTATTCAAGATCAAGGTAAGCTGACACCTGAATTGGAAGAATTGGTTCGCGGTGCGGAGACGATGTCATCATTAGAAGATATCTATTTACCATATAAACCAAAGCGCCGTACCAGAGCTTTAATCGCACGTGAAAAAGGTTTACAACCTTTAGCGGATTATTTGATGGAGCAAAAATCTGGTGATATAGAACCTTTTGCAGAACAATTCTTAAATGAAGAATTGGGCGTTAATAGTTTGGAAGAAGCTTTTGCAGGAGCAAGAGATATTATTGCCGAAACAGTAGCGGAAGATGCTGAAGTGCGTGCACAGGTACGTAAAGTTTTCTTGGAAAAAGGAAATTTCGTTTCGCGTGTCGTGCCAGGAAAAGAAGAGGCTGCGTTGAAATACAAAGATTATTTCGAATGGTCCGAACCTTTAGATAAAGCGCCTTCACATCGTGTATTAGCTATGCGCCGTGGCGAAAAGGAAGAATTGCTGTATTTGGATATCGAGGTGGAAGAGGAATTGGTTATTCCTAAAATCGAAAAGGTATATTTAAAAGGGAATAACGAAGCGGCTAAGCAAGTTGAATTAGCTTTATATGATGGTTACAAACGCTTGTTGAAACCTTCGATGGAAACTGAAATCCGCGTCTTGACACGTCAACGTGCGGATGAAGAAGCAATCAAAGTATTTGCAGATAATGTACGTCAGTTATTATTAGCAGCACCTCTTGGTCAAAAACGTTTGATGGCTATTGATCCAGGTTTCCGTACTGGTTGTAAAACTGTCGTGTTGGATGCGCAGGGTAACTTATTAGAAAATACAGCAATTTTCCCACATAATGGCTCGGGTGGTGTCGCTGAAGCAGAACGTACGATCAAATATTTAGTTTCTAAGTATGACGTGGAAGCTATTGCAATTGGTAATGGTACAGCAGGTCGTGAGACTGAAGATTTTGTTCGCAAATTGGGATTGAAAGATGTAACCATTGTGATGGTGAATGAAAGTGGTGCATCTATTTATTCGGCTTCAGAAGTGGCACGTGAAGAATTTTCTGATTATGATGTGACGGTTCGTGGTGCAGTATCAATCGGTCGTCGCTTGATGGATCCTTTGGCTGAATTGGTCAAAATTGACCCTAAATCTATAGGTGTCGGACAATATCAACATGATGTGGATCAAAATAAATTGCAATCCGCATTAGATGATACCGTTGTTTCTTGTGTAAATGCAGTTGGAGTAGAGCTTAATACTGCTTCTAAACAAATCTTATCGTATATATCGGGATTAGGACCAGCATTAGCTCAACAGATTGTGAATTACCGTAAAGAAAATGGTCCTTTTAGTTCACGTCGTGAATTGAAGAAAGTTCCTCGTTTGGGTGATAAAGCCTTTGAACAAGCAGCAGGTTTCTTGCGAATTCGTAATGCAAAACATCCTTTGGATGCTTCTGCAGTTCACCCAGAACGTTATGAATTGGTTGAGCAAATGGCAAAAGATTTGGGAGTTGGAGTAATCGAATTGATGAAAGACGAACAGCTTCGTAAGAAGATTGATTTAAAAAAATATATTTCAGATGAAGTTGGCTTGCCAACCTTAAATGATATTATTGCCGAATTAGCTAAACCAGGATTAGATCCTCGTGAGCAGTTTGAAGCCTTTTCTTTTACAGATGGCGTGAATGCTATTTCGGATTTGAAAGTAGGTATGAAATTGCCAGGAATCGTAACGAATATTACCAATTTTGGAGCTTTCGTGGATATCGGTGTGCATCAAGATGGTTTAGTGCATTTGAGTCAATTGGCTAATCATTTTGTTTCAGATCCGCATGAAGTGGTGAAAGTGCAACAACAAGTGATGGTGACAGTAACAGAAGTTGACGAAAAGCGTAGTCGTATTGCTTTAACCATGAAAACCGAACAAAAGTCTGCACCTCGTAAACGTTCTGAACGTAGAGAAGAAAAAGCTCCTGAAACAGATATGGCAGCCAAATTAGCGGCTTTAGCAGGAAAATTTAAATAGAATCCATAGGGGATATATTAATTTAAACGTCATTTCGACGAGTCATGAGGAGAAATCTAATGCTTGTTATTAGATTTCTAATTTCTTTGCACTTTTTCGAAATGACGTTTTTAAATTATAAAATTCGTTTATCTTTTGTCTGCTACGATAGAATAAACCATTGGTATTTTATTATCCAGGTGTTTTATTTTAAACTTTTTGGGTCCAAATTCCACCGTATGTTGAAAACAGTTGTAGGGTGAATAATCATACTCCGCAAAGGAGCTAATCTGTAATCCATTTTGGATTAAACTGCTCAAAACTTCACCCAAATCGTGATTCCAATAGACATATTCTTGATGGATATCTGTTTCGCGGTCTGCATAAGTTCCCTTTTCTTTTTCTACAATTGGTCCTGTATTGAAGTAATTGTAACCAACTTTTTCAAAATTATCATCAAACATCCATACCACAGGATGAAATTCCACAAAGACAAATTTTCCATTAGGCTTAAGGAAATGAGAAATTACATTTGCCCATTTATTCAAATCAGGTAGCCAACCAATAGTACCATAGCTGGTAAATACTATGTCGAATTCTTGATCCAAATGATTTGGTAAATCATAAATATCACAGCACACGAATTTTGCCGAAGAATTTGTCTGATCAGCTAAATCTCTTGCTGTCTGAATTGCTTTATCTGATAAATCTACACCTACAACTTCAGCTCCCAGACGGCTTAATGAAATGCTATCCTGACCAAAATGGCATTGTAAATGCAATACAGCCTTCCCTTTCAGATCGCCTAATAGTTCTAATTCAATAGGATTCAACGAACTGTTTCCTTGCAAAAAGCCGTGTAGGTCGTAAAATTCCGAGTGTACGTGAAATTCTGTTCTTTTATTCCAGGAATTTTTATTGATTTCTAAATAATCTAAAGGCTTATCCATTGGTCATGTGTTTATGTAAATATAGGATTTATTTAATAGCTGTAATTAGTATATTAGCTATTATGACTATCCAAGAATACAAAGAATCTCTAACAAAAGATAATTTTCCTCCAGTATTATCTGTGCAGTTACAAGCTTTATGGTATGATGCAAAAGGTGATTGGCAGAAAGCCCATGATTTGATTGATCGTTTAAATGATTCAACTTCAGCGCATATTCATGCCTATTTGCACAGAGTAGAAGGTGATTTGTGGAATGCTCGGTATTGGTACAATCGTGCTAAACAACCAGAATTTAAAGGAACGCTGGAAGAGGAATGGAATTATTTGCTTAAGCTTTATATAAAATAAGAGCGCAACTTAAAGCTGCACTCTTAATATTTATTAATCTTTACAAGGTATTTTTCTTCTGCCTGATCCCAAAGATTTCATGACTGTTTTACCTTCAACTCTTGTTGTGGCTTTGATTTTATTCGTTCCGTTACCGCCATTCAAGTTACTTTGTTGAATTTAGCATTGTTCTTTAAGCGTAATGGCAATAATTCTCCTCCGCTAGTTTTGCTACCATAAATCAGTACGTCGCCATTTCGTCCTATTACAACTCGAACAAGTGGCTTAGCAGCTGTTCCTTTTAAGTTCCAAATAGCGGCTACTTGATTGGATTGATATTGGCTACCATCCGCAAATTCAATATTTTGAGTAGTTAGCGTAGCATTATTTTGAAATTGAATATCATTAGTAGAGACATTTGTCCCAAAAAGAGGTTGATCATTTACCTCCAGATTGAACGCATTATCTAATTCTAAAATATCATATACAAATCCATAATCCGCACCTACTTCTGTGTATTGGAAGGAAATAACCTCTCCATTTTTTTTAAAGGTATTTGCATCAAAATTAATTCCCGTATAGGTTACATTTTTGGGATTCCACCAAGTCCCTTCATTGATGGTCTTTTTAGTTTCTTCAAATTCCCAATTAAAACCATTAGTGCCATTTACAGCTTCCGTACAAGTTTTTAGAGTTAGAATAAGATTATAACGATATCCTGGTTTGATACTTAAATTAGATACAGTAATGTTCGATTTGGTCTCACCATCTACCGTTAATGTCCCAAATTTTAAACTTGCCGTACTAGTTTTATCATGAATTAAAGTTGTAGGGGTTGCGGTAATAGTTCGTTGTCCTGTTCCTAACGCAGGGAATGTTACTCCTTTAACTGCGGTATTCAATGTGCCATAAATAAGAGAGCCATCCGAAAGCTTTAAACTTACTTTTTCTACCACAGGATTAAATACAGCATTAGAAATGGCTGTGATAGCACCTGTCATGGTTTGGTCCATCTGTAGAGTGGTAGTTATTTCGCTGAATTTCTGTTTTAGAATTGCTGCTAGGAAGTTTTGTCCTTTGCTGAGTTTTGTTGTTTTGCTCCAATATAATAAGTCTGAATTCACATCCGCAACAGTAGCTGTACTTAAGGATTTTTCATTTTGTACCGAAGGTAAAAGGCTGGTGGATCGGGAACTCACAACGATAAATGTATAATTTGTATAGGTATTTAACACGATAGCGGATTCAAGAGTTTCACTACCGTATATATAATCGCGTGAAGCGACCAGATTCCCTTCATCGCCGTACACCAAAAGCTTATATTTCACATTTTTAACCAACTCTTTACGAACAGCGCTGGCATTTTGTTTCAGCCCTTTGGTTAGTTCCTTAGCGTTATTTTCTTGAACAGGAATTAATTGACTTTCAATATGAAAATCTTTGTCTACATATTGAATATGTGCTGGAATTTCCTTTTCAGGAGAAGTAGAAGTATTTGCGTATAGTTCAGTTTCAGCCTCATATTCTAATCCTTCCAAATTAATGCTTAATAAAGCCTCATTTTGGGTATCGAGGGTTTCATTTTGACTTTTCTCACATGAAGAAAAAAGAAATGTTCCTGCTATTAAAATAAAGCATATATACATATATAGATTGCCTTTAGTCATTATTTTGTGCTTTTAATAATTTTTTTACCAGTCGATAGTTCTTCTTACATCCTCTTCTTCTTGCCAGTCTTCAAACATTTGAAAATTTCCATCGTCGGCTAATACTGTTGCCGACCCAGCAGCTATTGCGTATTCTAATTCGATAATATTGACAGTGATTGTCTGCATTACACAAGGAAATTTACTAGTCATTCGTCCTATGATTTTCCTGTTTAGTTGTTGTAGCAAATTCTTTATATGCTACCTTTTATTCTTTATTGCTACACAAAATTATGGGTATAAAATCTGCTTTATTTATATTTTACAGGCTTTAAATTGTCGTGTAGTTAAGAATCTACATATTGTCTTGGAAAGAATAATTTTTAATTAAAAAGTTGCTTATACAACTTTTTAATTGTAATTAATAAGTAGAAAGCAATATGTGTTGATGGCGGCTGTTGTATTTATAGTAAATTATGGTGTGTAAATAAAGGATATTTATTCCTTTTAAGAAAGTGTGTAGCCGTTATTAGGGGTTTGATAGCAGAGGGAGTAAAATTTTCTTTATAAATTACAGGTAATTACTCTCCGGAAGATATTATGTTATCTATTTAAACAGAAGTGAGAGGAGATAAGAAGTTATTTAGCGGATTTCCAAATCCATAATCTTCTCCAGAATTCACCCAAAGAGTTAAATTCTTGACGGTAGACTAAGCCTAAAGCATTGATATATTCTGCATCCAAAGAACGTATCAAGAAATTGCGTGTATAAGGTCGATTGTAAGCTCGGAACAAGAGACTGCCGTCTTGCTTAAGTTTATACGTAAGTTCTGCATCTGTAGTAACTCCTTGACGGAAAAATGTCAGATCGGTAGCTTCATAATTTGTACGATCCGTGATCCCTCCAGAAATAACCAATCTGTCATTCCAGAAACGTATTGATGCAGAAGCATCATTGAATGAGCGGATATTTAAATCCAGAAAATTGATGTTTAAAGATTGAGAAATGATGTTGTTCAGCTGATTAAATGCGATTTCCGTTCCTGCCGAGAGGAGAGTATTGTTTACCTCTCGACCAATTTCATTCGTAGAACTTGGTGTAAAACTTCTTCGTACAATCAAACTCAATGCTTGTTGATTGACGTTGTTGGCGTCACTTAAATAGCTTTGTAACTGATCTTTGATATAAGGATTTTGAGGAAAGTTCAAATCAAAAGTCACGTCGGGCTGTTCTAATGTGCCTTTTATAAGCATGTCCGCTTGTGCTAATACCCTTTCGTTATCTCCTGTGTGGCCGGCAGCATTAAACAATGGGCCAATGGCTGTGCGCTGTTGATAGATGGCATTTAGATTAATTACAGCTTCTGAAGGATTACCTGTCCAACGGATGGTTCCACCTTCTTTGATATCAAAATATTTATTGATAAAATCTTGCGCGGTGAAGTGGAATTTACCTTTGCTGACCACATAATCTCCGAACATCTCAAAATCACCTAAGCTAGAAATCTTCATCGATATAGTGCCATTTCCACTGCCTTTTAATGAACCCATACTCGTTTGTAAATTCACCTCAGCATCAGGCGTAAGGTTCAGATTCATATTCATTGTCAGACCATTGAATAAGTTTCGTCTTGCGCGCAGTTCATTTTCAGAAGAATCAGGACTGACGAAATAAATGAAATCATTATCCGAAATGGTCATTGCCGAATTGAATGGCAAGGTGATGGCAGTACCGCTCTCGGATTTTGCATCAATATCTATATTGATTGATGAAGTATACCCTTTGAATCGGAAAGTACCGGTAGCAAAAGCAGTCCCATAATACAGATTGTTATCTTTATAATTCGTATTTAAAATCATAAAGCGGTTACCACTCAAATCGACATCGATATAAGGATTAGCTAATTTTTGGAGGTTAATTAATCCATTTGCTTGCGCTTTATTTCCTTTAATATCTCTTACCGATAAGTTTTGCAGCATAATCGCGTTGTTCTCAACCATTGCTATCTGGTTGTCCACATAATAATGTGTATTCAGATAATTAACCGTGAATTCTGCATCATTAAAGCGGCCAATACCCGTAATTTTTGGATTTTTAAATGTGCCTTTAATATCTACCGTGGCATTTCCTTTTCCACGTAAGTCAGAAACGAGATTCTTTAAGAAAGGTTGAAAGATTACTAAGTCAGCTTCCTGAAGTGTGCCTTTTAAATCCAAAGGCTCATCCTCATCATAGAAATTGTATTCTCCATTCAAGATAACTCCTCTTTTCTGTTGATCTAAAAGTTTTAAATCAATCAACATATTGCCCGAAGTAGGGTTGAAATCTGCATTCAACGCCAATTGTCCAACTGGAATCTCATTGTAAATAATAGCACTTGTTTGAATATTGGCTGAAGCTACCGCATTTTTGAAAACCGAAGTGACATCAACTTTTCCATCTAATGAACCTTGAAGATTAATTCCTAAAGGCTTGGTCAGTCCATTCAGCGAAGTCAAACTAAAATTATTGAATTGAACATTTAATTTGTCGTTTTCTTTGGAAAGAATGCCATTCAACTCTATTTGTTGTTTTTCTTGACTTAAGAATAAGTTTTTGACGAAAATTTTTCCTTGAGAAATATGGAGTTGTGCATCATTGTTAATATTCCAGGAATCTTTGTTGATAACAATGTACGAAGGTTTGAAGTGGATGAAGGCAGGACTATTAGGTGCAAAATGAATATCTCCATTTAAATTTAAATAGTTGTTTGCATTGCGTTCGGACATTTCTACATTAAAGACAAGACTATCATTTGCTAAGACATTTCGTATAGAAATATAATTGATATAAGTACTGTCTGCAAAATTGATTCTGTCTGCTGTTAAATCTAGAGAAAAGGCTTTTTCATCCGCATTTTCAAGAATAGAAAGATTGCTCAGTTTAATACCTTTATAGACAAGCGAAGGACTAAATGCAACAAACTTCGCTGTATAATTTTCGGAAGAGAACTGTGCGTTTAAATGTGCGCCATCATCCAATGATAAGGTCGGATCTAGCAATGCTGAAATCGGTTGAAACGACTTCACGTTTAAATCTAAGTTGAAATTTTGCGGATTATATTTCTTTACTGGCAGATTAATAGCTGGCGCATAGCGCAAAGCCAACGACTGAAAATATGGAACAATAGTATTTAAATCAATTTCTCCTGTGATATGTGCGTCCAATACATCTGAATTTAAGGAAAGAATACGATTTTGTTCATTTCCTTCTGCCGTAAAGTTGATGTCTTGAATAACAAACAATCCCTTGCTGGTACTCAACTGGACAGAATCTGCATAGAGATAGCCTGTCATAGTATTTAAGTTGCTTCCAGTCAAATTCGTGTTGAGGTGCGCCTTATGAATGATGACGCTATCCTTATTGAGCCATCCTAATTTGTTTGGTGAAGCATGTGAAATAGCAGCATCTAGAAGATAACTAGGATCCGATTGTTGTAAATCAATAGACGCATCATAAAGCAATTGCAGATTTTTATCGTTGATATCTCCGTTAATGGCTAATATTTTATCTTCAAAAGTGCCAAGAATATGTACTTTTTCGTAAGTGTATTTATTAAAGGAAAGTTGTTTTGCTGTGCCGTCAAAAACTAAATATAAGTCGTCTAAAGTAATGCCTTTGCCTTTCAATTTTAAATCAAAACCTGTTTGGCCAATGCTTTTTTGATTCAACACATCACCTGCTTGAAAGCTTCGGCTAATTAATCGACCATTATAGGATAATTGATTCTTGATAGCGATATGTGCATCTGCCTGTACAGAACCAGCTCCTGTGGCCAAATTTCCTTTTACATCAAAATCATTGTAAAGCCCTATAAAAGAACCCGTATAATTTAGATTTTTGAGATTATGTAATTGCTTTGGCAAGCTAATTTTTTTATTGTCCGCCAGTTTGGGCACAAAATATTCAATATCCTCAGCCGAAGTTTTGAGTTCTTTGATAGCAAAGCCAAAAATAGTTTTGTCAATGTTTGGCAAACCTTTTATGGTGAAATTGGAAACCAAATTAGTTTTCTTACCTGTGCTCAAATCTACATTTCGCGCTATAATATCAGAAACAGTACCATGTAAGTCCGCATTATTAATAGCTGTCGTAAATTGTACCTGCTCCATAGATGGCGCAAAAAATTCGATGTCTTTTGAATCGACATAGGAATCTTTCAAATTAGCTTCAACATTCACTGCTGTAATAAAAGAGCTGAAATCTTTTATATCATCGTATTGAAAAACCAAAAAATCTCGTAGCGTAGAATTATTGGTTTTGATTAGCAAATCTTCAAATCTCATTTCTTTATTGCCATATGAAGCATTTGTAGAAATTTCCTTAACCTCAAATCCAGATTTCTCTTTCAAGGTGAGTTTATTGATTCGTGCGGAGGTAATGGAGTCTAACTTAATTTTATCTAAGACCCCAGAAAAATCTGTCACATAGAGATCAGCAAAATTGACACCTTTGCGTGGGAATGTATATTTATGATTAACCATTCGAAACCTGTTGTTGACAAGTTCGATGCGGTTTAACGCGAGTTCTAATTTTTTCTTTTTCGGCTTTGTGGAATCTTTGGGACTGGAGAAATATTTGACATATTTCGAGAGGTTAGTAATATCCTGATAGATTTGATAGTTAAGATATGCACCTTCGAGTTTAATTCGTTCTACAGTAACCTTATTTTCAAAGAAATGCAAAAGATCTAAATTTGCATTCGTTTCTTTAGCGTAAAACGTGGTGTCACCGTTACGTTCTGTAATAGCAAGATTTTGTAATGATAATGTAGAAAATGGTTTGAAATAAATTTTGTCCAGCGAAATGTTGGCGTCCAATTCTTCGCTGAGAAAAGTAGCTACACGCTTCGTAAGATAAGTTTGTACGGAAGAAAACTGCAATGATATTACAGCCACAAGCACGAGTAAGAGTATACTCGCGACTGTCCAAAGCGTTATTTTTAGTATTTTTTTGATACTTTTGTGCGTTAAATAAATTCTTCCAAAATGGCTGTTATTCTAGGGATCGAGTCGTCGTGTGATGAGACCTCAGCGTCTATCTGTATAAACGGTGAAATCAAATCAAATATTATTGCTACACAAGCTATTCATGCCAAATATGGTGGAGTAGTACCAGAGCTAGCTTCACGTGCGCATCAGCAAAATATTATTCCGACGGTTGATCAAGCATTACAGCAAGCCAAAATTACAAAAAATGATGTAGATGCCGTAGCTTTTACGCGCGGTCCTGGACTTTTAGGTTCTTTATTGGTTGGAACTTCATTTGCGAAGTCATTTGCTTTGGCGCGGAATATTCCTTTAATCGACATTAATCATATGCAGGCGCATATTTTGGCGCATTTTATCGATGATCCAAAACCCAATTTTCCTTTTCTGTGTTTGACAGTTTCTGGTGGTCATACGCAAATTGTGTTGGTAAAAGATTATTTCGATATGGAATTAATTGGTCAGACATTGGATGATGCCGCAGGCGAAGCCTTTGACAAGACGGCTAAAATCTTAAATCTTCCATATCCTGGAGGTCCATTAATTGACAAGAATGCTAAACTTGGAAATCCTAACGCATTTAAATTGCCGGAGCCTCAAATTCCCGATTTGAACTTTTCTTTTTCGGGATTGAAAACGGCTATTCTATATATGGTGCAAGGCGAATTGAAAAAGAATCCTAACTTCTTGGAAGAAAATATGAATGACATTTGTGCTTCTGTCCAAGAAAGAATCGTTTCTATCTTATTGAATAAATTGAAAAAGGCTGCTAAGCAGACAGGTGTAAAAGATGTTGCTATTGCAGGAGGTGTTTCTGCTAACTCAGGATTACGTGAATCCTTGTTAGCCATGGGAGAGAAGTACAAATGGCGTGTGTTTATTCCAAAATTTGAATATTGTACCGATAATGCCGCAATGATTGCCATAGCTGGCTATCACAAATATTTAAAAGGAGAGTTCGTAGGGCAAGATGTTGCCCCTTTAGCAAGAATTCCTTTTTAAAAACAAGAGTAACATTACAAAATGTTACTCTTGTTTTTATGTGCGCCCGGCATGTGCGTGAACTCTAGGGTGTAAGTCCCGAACGTGTCTTGATAGTGGGAAACGTTAACTTAAGGCAAGGGTGTCCTTCGCGAGGGGGAATCTGAAGGAAGCCGGCGGTAAATCTCTGGCCTGACGCACAGAAATCGAATGAGGCCGTTGGATGTGGGTGAGTC
>NZ_JACOIJ010000049.1 GCF_014692495.1 Sphingobacterium litopenaei
ACTATATCTTACCGATATAATAGTCCCAAAGACTGTTAATGTTTAATGAACCGCCGTATGCCGAACGGCACGTACGGTGGTGTGAGGGGTCAGGTAATCAAATAATGATTACCTTCCTACTCTATTTTAAGTTATACTAATAATAATTCTTTGTGTTTAAATAAAAGTTAATTACTTTCGTGTATAACTTATTATATGAAAGCCAATCTTCTGAAATTTCTCCTTTTCTTTTTTCTTGTTTTTATTTCTCCATATGCATCGGGACAGTTTTCGCAGTCTGCAGTGCCTTCTTGGGTTTTGGCACCTGATTCAAAACCCGTAAAACCAGACTTGGAGGATATCAATGATGGATACTATATCGAGTCTTATGAATACCAAGTTGACTTAGCCTCTAAAACAAGATTTTATCGCACAGCAAAAGTGATCTTCGATAATGCGGGAACAGAAAATGCTGGAAATATTTCAGTCTATTATAATCCTGAATACCAAAAAGTCATATTTCATGAGTTAGTAGTCCTTCGTAATGGTGTCCGGATAAATAAACTTAATCTTCAAAAGATTAAGCAATTATCTGTAGAGGATGATTTGACGCGTTCTATATATAATGGAATGAAATCAGCTTATATCATCATCGATGATTTACGAAATGAGGATAAAATAATCTGTTCTTATTCAGTACAAGGGTTTAATGGTGTTTTTCAAAATAAGTTTTGTGACTATTATAACCTACAGAGTTATGAACCAATAGGACAGGTTTTTGTAGCTTATATTGTCCCTGAGGATCGTCAAGTCCACTTTAAAGAATATAAAGACGCGCCTAAACCTACAATTGAAAATCGAGGAACGAATAAAGTATATACATGGGACTTAGTAGATACTAAAAAAGCTACTTATTATTATAATTCTCCGTCGTGGTATAGCAGTTATGATTATATCGAATGTTCGGAATATAAAAATTGGAAAGAAGTTTCGGATTGGATTCTCCAAATAAACCCTATAGTAACGATACAGCCCAATAATCCTTTGGGTCAATATGTCGAACGAGCCTGGAAAGAGTCGAGAGGAGAACCTTATGCTTATTTAACGAAAGTCACGGATTTTGTTCAGAATGAAATACGCTATATGGGGGTAGAAGTAGGAGAGTACTCTCATCGCGCAAATAATCCTCATCGTGTATTTGAACAGCGGTATGGGGATTGTAAGGATAAATCAGTATTGCTTGCTTCTATGTTAAAAGCAAAAGGAATAGGAGCAGATTTAGTATTGGCAAATACCTCGCACGAATACGGTTTGCGTGATCGTCTACCGTCGCCATTGCATTTTAATCATATGATCGTAGAGATAAATGTGGATGGTCGACATCAATTTATCGATCCTACGATTACTAATCAAGGAGGAAATATAAAAGAACGCTATTTGCCCTATTATGGTGATGTATTGACTTCGCGTGTACGTGATGAGCTAATTGGAGTAGGAAAGGAAGCAAATAAACGTATTAAAATTGTAGAAACTTATCAATTGGATAAGAATTATAAAGCTTTGTTAACAGTCAATACCATCTATGAAGGCGGAAGTGCAGATGAGATACGTAGCTATTTTAAAACAACTGCTAAAAATCAGGTTCAAAAATCATATTTAGATTATTATACGCGTTTATATCCTAAAACTAAGAAAAAGGAAAATATAAGTTTTGAGGATGATCTTAAAAACAATGTGTTTAAGGTTTATGAGGTGTATAGTATTGAAGATATTGGTACAGTGGATAGCCAAGTTGGCAAGCGTGTGTTGCCCTTGTATGCAAATCAGTTGACCACATATATCCCAGAGCTTGAGCCAGACCATGTAGGTCCTATTTCTCTGCAATATCCTTTGAGTTTTGACTATTCTATTAAAATAGTGAATGTTGATGGAAAACCATTCGATACGGTAGCAGATAATCATTTCCAAGAAAGATCTGCCTATAGTTATGGTAAACATATTAGCACAATTGGAGATACATTAAAAATTAATTACCAATTTTCTATTCATTCTTCCTTTGTTGAAGAGAAAGATGTTGCTTTATATAATGAGGATTTCTCGAATAGAGATGATCAGTTTTACAATGGTTATTTCCTGGCGGAAGATGGCGGTGTTGAAGTAATTAGCCCTGTAGGCTCTCCTTCATTATTGTCCTATGGTATTTTACTGCTGACTTTGATTGTGGCATTTGTATTTATCATCAAATTTTATCACAAGACAGAACCAAAATATTTTGTCCTCCCAGAAAATAATGGTTACGAAGAAAGTATGAATGGATGGACGAGTTTTTTAGGTTTCGGATTGGTTGCTTCATTAATTAGGTTGTTGATTAGTTTCTTTACGGATGATTCTTTGCTTAATGAAAATGTTTGGATAGTATCTACTTATCTAGGTGTCAACAGTGTGTTGTATAATACGGTTGTGGTTTGTGAAATAATTGGGAATGCATTGGTAATTTTGTCCTTTGGTTATTGTTTAGTGCTGTATTTCCAAAAAAGGGATATTTTTCCGCAGACCTTATTATTCACTTTTATATTCAATCTGGCTTTTGTTATCATTGATACCGTAGTAGCGCATTATATGTTGCCTGGACATTTTTCGTTTAATACTGTTGCTGCTGATTTATTTAGAATGATTTTGTTTTCATTAATCTGGGGAAGTTATATTCTTAAATCACAGAATGTTAAGAATGTATTTGTGAGAAAATATAGAAGTAATGAGGAAAAAGTGATTAATACTCATGACTGGGAAAATATAAAAGAGCTGGATTAATATTACGCATAAAAGCAAACAAAAATAAGAGCCATCAATTTGGATGCTCTTATTTTTGTTTGCTTGCTCTCTCATTAAGTTGCAAAGTTTTCTTCTTATAATTGATAACTGCCCCATATTTGTTAAGAATATCACCGCCAATTACGCCTACCACAGGATCTGCATTTATTTGGCTGTACGCAAAATTAATAGTAGAAAGATCCAAAACTGCGACTTCAAATTTTTTACATTCCCAATCTCCAATACGTAAATACGGCAGTATAAAAATTGCAGACTGCATTTCGTTAGTACCCAGTCCTGAGGATAAAATGCTGGTCTCAATCAATTTTTGCTCATCAATTCCTGCTTCCAATAAGGTTGTTCTATCTAAAACAGTCTTTGAGGCGCCTGTGTCTAACACCATTTTAAATTTTTTCTCTAATAATTCAATATGTAAAATAATGTGATAACCGTCTTGCTGCAAGGTTAGTATTTCGAATGGAATGATCTTCATGTAAAATGTATCGTAATTTATTAGCTCCTCATTAAATTAAATATTAATCTAAGCCTTATCATAGGCTGGTCATCTTTTTATTTGAATTGTTTTGATTGTAGTGAATGCATCAGAAATTAAAAGAATTAATCCAAAATTAGATGCACTACAATAGATTAACCATATTTAGATAATTAAGTTCAACATGCAATCCCATATGTTATCAAATAAAAAGAGGACTTTTAAAAGTCCTCTCAAATATAATAGAAAGTTTGTTAAGCCTATTAGATAATGTTGTTTTCGCTCAAGACAGCATTCATCGCTCTAACGGCAGATGCGCTAGCTTTGAATTTAGCTTTTTCCTCTTCATCTAAGGATAGAGGAACGATTTTGTCCCAACCATTCTTGTTTACAATAACAGGTACCCCTATACAAATATCACTTTCATCCAATTCTCCTTCGAGATAAACGGAAGCGGTGAAAAGTTTATTTTGATTCAATGCTATACTTTCGACCATTGCGGCTGTAGCCGCACCTGGTGCATACCAAGCTGAAGTACCTATCAAGGCTGTCAATGTAGCACCTCCAACCATTGTCTTTTGGATAATTTCTTCTTTTTCCACTTCGTCCAAAAACTCTTTAACAGGAATACTATTCCAAGTTGCTTTATTAATCAAAGGAATCATGGTTGTATCCCCATGTCCACCGATTACAATCGCATTTAAATCAGCCGGAGATGCATTCAATTTATTAGCTAATTGATATTTGAAACGCGAAGAATCCAACGCGCCTCCCATCCCAATTATTCTATTTTTCGGTAAACCCGAAGCCTTGTAAGCCAAATACGTCATAGTATCCATTGGGTTGGAGACCACAATGATGATAATGTCAGGTGAATATTTTACTAAATTATCGACTACATTTTTTACAATATTGGCATTTGTTCCAATCAATTCCTCACGTGTCATTCCTGGCTTGCGAGGAATCCCAGAAGTAATTACAGCAATAGAGGAACCTGCTGTTTGTAGATAATCATTGGTTACACCTTTTATTTTTGTATCAAAGCCTAAAAGTGCAGATGTTTGCATCATATCTTGTGCTTTACCTTCTGCAAAACCTTCTTTGATATCCAACAAAATGACTTCTTCAGCAAAATTCTTTCGAGCAATGTTGTCTGCAGTGGTAGCACCTACAGCTCCTGCGCCAATAACTGTTATTTTCATATTTCAAGGAGGATTATTTGTGTTATCTAAATATAATCATTATCAATGATTTATTGAAGAATAGGGTGAAAATAAAAATATCCTTTCTGGTTAGAAAGGATATCCGATTGCTAAGTTGAAAACGAGATTATTTCGTCTCCACTCTGAACTTTTAAAATCTATGTCTTTAATTACCCATCGATCGTTCTTTGGATAATAGGGAACGCGAACGGGGACAGCTAAATCTGTTCGCAATATCAGGAAGGTAAAATCGAAGCGTAAACCTGCTCCTGCACCAACTGCTAGCTCGGATAAAAATTCTTTTGAAAGTTTACCGCCTAATTTACCTTCATCTGTGTTTTGAAGCCAAATATTACCCGCATCAATGAACGCAGCCCAATTGAGTATACCTACACCAAAATCGACAATACGATTACGGTATTCGGTGTTTAACTCTAGTTTATAATCACCAGTCTGATCTGCGAAGAAATTTTCTTCACCTAGATTCTCTGGTAAGGCCGAACCTGGACCTACCGCTCTTGCTCGGAATGCACGAAGACCATTAGGACCTCCTGAATAAAATTGTTTTAAATAGGGTAGAGAACGTGAATTTCCATAGGAATAACTCATCCCCAACATCACGCGAGAAGCTAACTGCGCATGCGTTCCCAATTTCATGTAGTGGCGACCATCCGCTTCTATTTTGACGAATTGGCTATATTTTGTTCCAAAAAGTTCCTTTTGGTTATCGTTTTTATAACTTGCTCCCTGAATAAGACCTAAAACATTCCCTGAAAGGTTCATCCCTCCTTTGAAATAGAAGGTATGTTTCAGATTTTCCTGCATAGTATTGGTGAATGTGTAAGTATAATTAGGACCAAACGAGAATTGTGGTTCTACGATTCTACGAAGCGTAGGTACCGTATCCATTTGAGCCTTATACGCTTCGGAAATATTACGTGGCTGTACATAAATGATTTCAGCTAAGGTCAGATCGTGTTGCTTTTGTTCATTTTCTTTCCACATGTAACCATAATTCAAACTAGATGAATTTAAGGTATAAGCCGTACGACGATTTAAGAACTCGTAACCGAATTTTAAATAGGTTTTAGGAATAAAACGCCTTCCTGGAGTCCATTGGTAAGGAGATAATAGACGAGGCCAAGTGATAGTCATTTCAGCACCATAACGATAATAAGAAGAGTTCAAATTGACATTACCGCCCGTTTGAGTTTCGTATCCACCAAAAATATTCACAGATACTGTTTCAGCTCCTTTAAACGCATTGCGGAGCGTCCAAGTTATATTGGCTTCCGATCCATTATACACGGTCGCTGTCTTTGCTAACAATTCTACACGTATAGATTTCTTTGGAAGCGGTGTAAGGTGATAATATACATCTAATGTATTCGCGGAATCTGGATTAGGTTCAAAACTATTTTTGACAAATTTAAAAGCATTTAGATTGACCAAATGATTAATCGTCAAATTGTGATCATGACGATTGTATTCCTGACCTTTTTCGAAGAAAATGTGATTTGTTATTACTTTTCTTCTAAATGTATTCTGTCGGTCGATGATATAATAATTATCATCAAACAGTTCCATATACTCGGTATTTGGTCTACGGGTGTATCCTTGAGATGTCAAGGTATAATTTGGATAGATAAAAATATCACCAATTTTTTGAGGTTCTTTAGCTTGTTCTGAAGTTTCAGGTTTAATAGTGACATACATATTCACTTTGTGATCACCCACTGTACTATCTACTTCGACTAAAATATTATCTGGATTGAAATAATAATATCCTTTGTTTTTTAAGTCATTATCAATTCTATCTCGTTCATTCAAAATCACATCCAAATTATAATTCGAACCTTTTTTTAATAGGGATTCGGATCTAGTGGCGATAATATCTTGTCCAATATTAGTTGTGGAATCAATATCAAATACTACCGAATCAATACGATAAATTTTGCGTGGAATACCCGTATAGATTACCTTGGCTGTTTTACCATCAATACTTGTGTCAGAGTTGACAGTAGCGTTAAAGAATCCCAGGTTTTCCATACGGTTTCGTAAGAGATTCTCATTGTATTCTCGGTTGACATCACTTAAAAGCACAGGCTCTTCACCACGTTTTTTCAGCCAATTGCGGACAATATTATTTGTAGTATCATAGCCTCCGCCAGCATTCCAAAACATCAGCTTCCATCGCACACCTAAAGCTTTTTTATTGGGCTTAGGCATTAATAACCCTTCGAGATGTTCTTCAAAAGCTTCTTTACGTTCTGCATTCACATTGCTATCCATCTCAAGTTTTACGTCGCCTTCTACGTAAAGCTTTTCGCCTTCAGGAAGATGTTTGGTGGTGCTGCATGACATATTATACCAACATAGCATAGCCACGAAAGCCAAACTTAAGTATTTACTTTTCATTCGATCTCCTTTCCTCATCTTCATTACGTATAGCGGTATCATTTACAGACTTGATTTGTGTCGTATCCTTATTATTTTCTGTACTATCTTGATCTAACTTATTTAATTCATCTTTCTTCTGTTGTTCTTCTATTCGCTTGCGATAAGCTGGATTATGCTTCATCATGCTATCACGTATGACTAAGCGAACGCTATCTCTGTAAGCCGAATCCGTTTCCATGCGCTCAACATTAAATCTTTTACGGAAGCTGCTGTTATTTGGATCCAAATAAGCCGCTAACGCCTTTTCATTCATAAATAATTCTTTGAAACGGTTATAACTCATATTGATAATAAAACCAATACCAGTTTCTACAAATTGCCCTTGTAATGTTGCTTGATATTGATTTTTGCGGTATACCCGGGCAAAATATCGTCCATCTTTGGATAATTGATAATCCAATGATATATCACCTGCTATATTGTTCGGTTTTTCTCCCGGACGTGTTTTCCCTTCTACTTCAAAGTTGGAGCCAATAGTAATTTTAAGGCGATCGTCAAATAACATTTTTGAGAGACCAATATTTAAATCCGTTCTATTTTGAGCAGAACCCGAAAGATAATCTTGTTCTGATTGTAAGTTGAAATCCAATTCTACGCCTTTGATTAAGTCCGAAGCCAGATTATTCAATTGACTCGTCAGGAATGAACTTACTGAGCTGCGGGCAATTCCTTCAACGCCGCCACCTCCAGACAAACTTTCGAATGGATTTGCAGACATAAACCTACCCATAATGATTAAGGAGAAAACCTGTTTGTTTAGCTCTGCCGGATCATCCCGTAAGGCTACTAAGGCATTATTTACCTTAGAAACAACATCTTGAGAAACTACGGCATTATTTTCGTCCAAATCGATATCAAACGCAATTTCGGGTTTGAAAAGCTCTCCTGTAAGAATCAATTTTACATCGAAAGGAATACGTTGTTTGTAAAGATTTGAACTCTCCGTACCAATTTGGTTTGCGACCAAATCTAGCGTAGGGAAGCGCCCTTTATACAATGCGGTAATATCCAATCTGGCATCCAAAGGATCTCCATTCCATGTAATGGTACTACCTTTTTGGAAGTCAAATTCTTTCTTGATAGGTCCAAAACTAAATGAGTAATTACCATCTTCGACAGTAAAAGTCCCTGACATGGTGATTTTCTCACTCGCATCGATCGTAGTGGTTAATTCCGCCACACCTTGAATATTCAAGGCATCTTGCGAACCTTCATCAATGATGATTTTGAATCTTGCATCCCGATCGGTACTTAGGTTCAATGACAAATCCATACCAGTCAGACGTGTTGCGGTTGTCATGGAATCCAATTTTGCGAACACATTTGTACGTACAGTATCGCTTTTATCGACAAATTTGACTACCCCGTCCCGTTCTGCTATGCCAGGATTATCATTCGGAACGATGAATACGAAATCCGTGTTTTCATTAGCGGAAACATTTCCATCAATTACAGGCTTGTCTAGATTTCCGCGAATACGGATGTTTGAAGTCACATATAATTTTCCGAAGAAAAGATCATTGTCTTCACGTGTTGAGTTAACAACCGCAAAGTTGTTAGTGGTCAAATTCAGATTGAAATCAAAATCTGTATAATTTTTTGTTAAGATTGTACCATTTAGCTTCGCCTCGTTGCCTTTTCCATCTTTCAACAAAAACTGTCTGAATTGTAATCCCTGATTAGTAAAACTGATTTTTTGATTGTCCATTAAAAAATCAGCGTTCAGCATAGCAACGTTTAATCTTGCTTTATTAAAAGTCAGATCACCATTAATTTTTGGATTATCTAAATCACCTGTTATAGAAAGATCGCCAGATAAATCTCCATCCGAATTTTGTAAATAGCCTAAACTGAAGGCTTGAATGGTTTTCATTTTTAATGGTTTCAGACTTAGTGTAGCATTAAAAGAAGGTTTACCATTCAATGGAGCAAAATAATCGCCTAATAATTGTACATCATTGCCATTTTCGGTGATTCTAATATCCGCAGAATACGTGTTTTCTTTTTGATTGTGCACATTCATTAGAATGTTTCCAACAGTATCTTGACCGAAATAGAATTTGTTTATTTCCAAATCAGAAACAAAAACAGGCTTAGTATCTAATCTAGAAATTGTCGCAGCTCCGTTGATACCTCCACCAACATTCCAAGTGTCAGATTCTAAAATTTCGGATAAGGTTTCAATACGGAAATTATTAAATGTAATGTCAATAGGGGCGTTCAATGTGGAATCTTGGGATTGAATACGCAATTCCTGCCCGTTATTGCTTAATACAAAATCATGTGCACGAATACCATCTTTTCCAAAACTCAATTGATTGCTTGCTGAAGTCTGCCACGTATCATAATTCAGCATTAACCCATCTTCCAAAAGACTCAATAGGTAATTTCCTCTGTCTACCCCCATTCGAGCTCCTAAGTGATAACGATCTTTGTCTTCTTTGTCCTTAATCCAAAGTCCAAAATCTAAGTTATTTTCTACAGCTTGTCCACTGAGTACAGTATTCTTAAGTTCAATTTGGTTGACTTTTATTTTGTCAATTAGGGTAGAATAATACAGCGTACTATCTACCGTAATAATGTCCATACCTAGATTATCCACTTCTATGCCATCATAAATCACACTTGGAGCCAATAATTTGGCCATAATGGTCTTTTGTTGACTATCAAAAGTTCCATCGAGTGTGATATCACTCATTTTGGTAATATCAGGGAAAAAGTCTTTGAGGAAACGAGAATAATTCAGCGTAGCAGAAAACTCAAAATTTTGTGCATCATACTTTAATTGCTTCGGAGGTTCGTTATTTGGGTTATAATACACACGAACAACATCCTGCATAGAAGCCCCCAGTTCTGTTAATTTATATTTTCCAACCAAATGGGCACGTAAAAATTCAGAACGAAGCATAATCATATTGCGAGAAGTATCCGCACGTGCTATCAGCGATATGGTATCTAATGCATAGCGTTCGTTGTTGTACGCGATAGAAGATTGGGAGACATTTAATCGACCGTTCAAATAATTTAGATCTGCTGTTTCGAAATCTGCATCTATTTTTCCGTGATAACGGAAATTGTCATCCATGAGTTTAAGATTTTGAAGATTGACAGAATCAATCATCATATTCATTTTCACCTTTGGATAAGTGTCACGCATATTAGCGGCTAGATTGGCATTAAAACGAATATTAGGGTCTGTACTGATGATCGAACCAGCAATATCACCACTTTGCGCCATCAAATCCAGATTGATATCATGATAAGCATAACCCATCGCATCAAAACGGTTGATCGTTCCTTTGACGTCTGCAGCCATAGTTTTAGGATTCAGGCCAGTACCTTTTACTTGTGCATTGGCTGAAATTATTCCTAATACAGAATCTTGTTTCAAAAGATGACCTAAATTGAAATTGTCAATGGAAATTTGAGCATCGTAAGTCGTATCTCGTTTTCCCATATTAAGATAGCCATCTACTGAAGCATTTCCTTTTTCCGTTACTAACTTCATATTGGCATCAAATCCACTCATTCCACCTTTGAACGTTCCTGCTAAGGATATAGAATTCGGATATTCGAATTCCATATCTTTAGGCAATAACGATTTTGCTATTAAACGATTCAAATCCGCTTTGCCAGTAGTTAGTTTTTTAAGATTTAGATCAATATTTAACTTATCTGTATCTGGCAAGCCTTTGATTTTTGCGGAAGCAATGATATGCGTTTTGTCTAAAGTTCTGAATTCTATATTAGGTATATTTAGATCATCCAAACGTCCAACCACGCGACCATCAATATAGAATTTGCGGGTCATCAAAGGTTTCATCACCTCCATTTGCTCTAAATCCGGAGCAAAGTATTTGATGTCCGTCATATCGATTTGGCTTTTCTTGATGCGCGCATCAATATTGACCAATTGTGGATATTTGGATACCGCATCCAAAGAAGGATAAGTTACCTTGATGTAATCCTGAATAATAGTTTTCGGAGTCTGAACCAATAAATTCTCGATTACTGCACCAGTATTACCATATACAAAGTCACCTTTCAGTTGCTTTAGATATAAGCCCGAATGATCTTTAGCTGTTAGGTTTTGTACAGAACCAGAGATAGAATCGTTAGAATAATATAAGTTCTTTAACACCCCTGCTAGGTCTTTTATACCAATATTTCCATAATCAAAACCTTTAATTCGAGCTTGATTATTATCTCTGAAAAGAAAATTTGTTTTATCAACAGCTATTTTATCTACGGAAACTACCCAATTAACAGGAGAAGTCGAAGTGTCTTGTTTATCCTTAGGTTTGCTACTTTTATCAAAAACAACATAAGAGTCCGATTGGTCTAAAACAATATCTTTTAGTTTTACGACCTCTTTGTTTAAATCAATCTGGTCTACATTAGCTGAAAGATTTTTGATGTCAAATTTGGTCTTCATGGCTGATGAAGCATCTTCGTATTTGACAAAAATATTTTTTAGAGTGATTGTTTCGGTACCTAAATTGGGAAGGAGAGAAGTCGTTGTTACGCTTGGATCTGTGATACCAAAATCTTCGGCTTTCACATCCTTGGATTCCGTAGCAGGTGCCCATTGTTTGATGTCGGCAGACAATCCGTCAATATTGATATGTGGCAAATCAAAGGTCATGTTGTTTGCCAAATCGAAGGTTTTGACACGTGTCTCAAACTTATTTAATCGTAAGTCTGCGGACGTCCCTATCATATCGTCCGAATACACGAAGTGAATACGTTCTAAACCAATTTTATCTAGTTTGAAAATAAGAGCCGAAGTGGTGTCCGTATCCGCAACTGTGCTTTCTTTTTCCGATGAAAATGCCTTTACGATATAATCAAAATTAAAATTCCCGTCTGGAGCAGTACGTTTTATCTTGGAAGTGATGCCAGCAAGCTGTATCTCTTGCACTTCGATAGTGTTCTTCAAAATCTTGAACATATCAATGTCTACTTTGATTTTTTCACCCGCAATGAGGGTGTCTCGCGTTTGATCTTCAAAATAAACATTCTCTAAAACAAGCATTTTAGGAAAAGCGATATTGACATAGCCAATATCCACGGGGGTTCCGATCTTGGTTTCTAGGTAGTTGGATACTTTGCCTGCAATATAATTTTGAACGGCAGGTAAGCGTATTAAAAATACGACCAGTAATAATAGGGCTATTATTGAACCTATTATCCAAAGGAAAATACGTACAGCGACACGGGTAAATTTATTCAAACCTCAGTTGATCTACTTAAAATAATGTTAACACTGAATTATAAACATAAAAATACTTGAAAAGTTTACTTTTTTCTTCTCAAAGGCAAAAAAAATCCAGCCATCAGCTAAATTATTTTTAATGTTTTCAATAGTTAATATAAGCAAAAAATAAGAGCTAGTCAATTGACTAGCTCTTATTTTTTAGAAAGCACGTTCTTCTAGGTGTTTAGGGAGGTCGATATAATCGACACCTTTT
This sequence comes from Sphingobacterium litopenaei, assembly GCF_014692495.1. Classification (GTDB taxonomy): domain Bacteria; phylum Bacteroidota; class Bacteroidia; order Sphingobacteriales; family Sphingobacteriaceae; genus Sphingobacterium; species Sphingobacterium litopenaei. Next base: position 12,417 of record NZ_JACOIJ010000049.1, read on the forward strand.
GCCCACCAATCTGGTGCAGGCTTGCCTTTTAGATAATGATCAAAATATTCCATCATACGTACTGCGTAATCTTTTTTGTTTACCTCTTTCATCAATCCGTGATTTTCGCCATTGTAAGTAAGCATTACAACAGGTTTATTCAATCGACGTAAACTGTTATAGTATTCTATACCTTGTGTATAGTCTACAGCCCCATCTTTGTCATTGTGCATGATCACTAATGGTGTGTTGACTTTTTTAATATGATAAATAGGCGAGTTGCGGACGTAAGCATCCCAATTGTCCCAATATCCTGTAGTAAGACGTCCTTGGCTGGATTCGAAAATACTTTGATTAGAAGAACCCGAGTTCCAATAAATCAAAGAGTACATGGAAATCATATTTGTCAAAGGCGCTCCCGCAACTGCAGCTTTGAAGATATCAGTTTGAGTGATTAAGAATGATGTTTGGTATCCACCCCAAGAGTGACCATGGATAGCTACATTCTTTTCATCTACAATTCCTGTTGCAATAGCAGCTTTAACGGCTGGTACAACACAAGCTACGGCAGACATTCCAGGATCATTCAATTTGTACTTTATATCTGGCATCAATACCGCGTAACCATTATTGGTATACATGGCGCGATTGAAACCACCTCCAGGATAAGCCGGTTGAGAATAATTGTTTTTCTCGTACGTCAAACGCTCATAGATATAGGTAATTGTTGGGTAAGATTTTCCTTCCTCATAATTTGCTGGAAGGTACAATGTAGCTTCTAATGTGTCTCCATGTGCAGTTACATAGCTAATCAATTTTGAGCCAGCTGACAATACACCTTTCTTGTTTTCTGGGTTATTGTTCGTCAGCTGTTTTTCTTGAGATAAAGTTTTGTCACTGGCAACAAAGATGTCAGGAGCAACATTCGACTTTTCAATGGTATAGAAAAGATTTGTACTGTTTTTAGGTTTACGGATTCCTCCAAAATTAATGTCGTCTAATTTAAGAATTTGAAGTTTATTTGAGTTGGATGCAAGCAAAGCTACTCCTTTTTGTTTTGTATCATGATTGTAAATTCCAAAATATTGATCTTTCTTTAAATCAATAAACTCATCGTCTTCATAAATATAGTTAACACCCGTAGTCATTAATTTTTTTGACTTCCAATTATCTGTCAAAGTGTTTGCAGATTTACCATCTACAGATACTTTCCACAAATCGAAATTATCAAGCAGTAATACAAATTTATTATCTGCGGTAAACCCAAAAGAACTTGTCGCAGCTTTTTCTACATTGCGATCTTCCATCATATCCACAAATGATGCAGGGATATTTTGCGTGATATTGGTTAGCGCTAAAGTTTTAGTATTCAGCACATGAAAATGACCATCCTGATGAAGTAATAATAGATCTGAATTTGGCGAGAAACGTATACTGCGTGATGCATTTAAGTATAGTTTTTTCAAGGCCAATTTCTTTTGTCCAGTTTTGATATCTACGATGTACAAATCGCCATACGTTTGACCATTCAAATTCGACTCGTATTCATAAGGTTTAAAGTCAAATCCATATCCCACGGTCTGATTTGGAGCCAGAGAAATAGATTTAACAGCACTGTCAGCAAGAGATACAAATTTATTTTCTTCTACATGCCATGCACTCATGGTCGTGTAGTTTTTATCCGTTTGTAATCTGTTTTTCTGTACAGACTGAAGACGAACATCTTGCCAGTTCCAGATGATCATATCCGGCTTTTCTAAGTCTTTTTTGTTGACTTCTGGTTTTTTAGGCGTTGATGGAGTTTTAGGTCCATTATTCGCTATTTGTGTAGAATCTTTTTGTATTGCTGCGGCATTTTCTTTTGCTGTTGAATCTTTTTCGGCTACTTTTTTAGCATCCGCTTTAGCGATATCATCTATTTTTTTCTCTGTAGATTTTGGTTCTTCCGCCTTTTCTAATTTCGCTACCCCAAAGAATATTGTTTTCAGGTCCTTGCTCCAATAGGCGTTGGCATTTTGACTAATTCCAAATCCTGCTGTAATTTGATTTTCATCCAATCCACTGTATGTAAATACATCTGCATTATGCGCTTTGAGATTTTTGATACCCAACAAGGTATAAACAGGATCTTTATACTTTTTATCTGTTTTAGATTTTAATAAAGCAAAAGCTGTACCTTCCTTATTCCAAGAAATCCTTGAAAAATTAGCTTCATCATTATGCAGCGCATTTGAAATCCCAGTGTTTAGATCCATCAAGAAAATACCATTTCCATTTTTCCCATTCGCATCGATGATATAAGCTAGATATTGTCCGCTTTTGTTGAAACTGTATTCACTTACATTTCCAAGATTATATTTTTTCTTGGTAATAAGATTATAAAGAAGCAAATCAGCTCCTTTTGGAACATCTGTCGGACGAGTTGCTCCCCCCATAGCGGGTGATACTCCTGGATTTTGTCCTTCGAAACGTATAGCCACCCATTTGCTGTCTTGATTAGAAAAGCTAAAGCTTTGTACTTTATCGAAAGTAACTGAAGCCGTATCTTTTAATGCTACTATTTTCAGTTTCTTGCTAGATGGTCGGCGTGATTTTTCATTCGCCTTGATTTCTGAAAATTTTTGGTTTTCAAAAAAACTGAAGTATTGTGCATTTTGGTTGAAAAATATTGGGGTAGTAGCACCGCCAATCTTGTAATCGAATTTGGTAGTATCTTGTGTATGACGTAATGTCAATGTGAGATCGCCTTCCGTTGGTCCAGAGACATAGGCTAACCATTTTCCATCAGGAGAAGGTGTAGCGCCATTCATTCGAACGTATTCCCACTTTGGGACATCTTGCCATGAGAGTACTTTAGAAGCTTCTTGAGCAAAAGGTGTTAACCATGCCAGTTGACACGCGAAAAACAAAATAGATTTTTTTGTCATTTAATTTCGATAGGTTAAAATTCTTTATAAATATATTTATTTAATCTCATTACTTAATGACTGTATTAAATATGTTATAAGGATTATTTTACCTGAAAGATAAAAAGCGATGGATATGAACTTCAGACAAAAGTACTTTTTAGTTGATGCCTTATTCACTCATCTTATGAAAAGATTAAGTTTATAAAAGTTATAACTAAAATTATGGTATTTTTGTGATTCAAATAACTTTTGAATGAAAATTTGGCAAAAAAACATTGATGTAGATTCTTTTGTTGAATCGTTTACAGTTGGTAAAGATCGTGAGATGGACATGCATTTGGCAAGTGCTGATGTATTGGGATCATTGGCTCATACGCGTATGCTGAATAGCATTGGTTTGATGACAAATGAGGATTTAGCGGCTGTTCAACAAGAACTTAAAAATATATATAAAGAAATCCAGGCTGGTCAATTTCAAATTGAGGATAGCGTAGAGGACGTGCATTCTCAAGTAGAAATGATGTTGACTCAACGTATTGGAGATGCTGGTAAGAAAATCCATTCTGGTCGTTCCCGTAATGACCAAGTTTTGGTGGATTTAAAATTATATTTCCGCTCTGAAATTCACAGTATTTTCAATAATACTGAAGTGCTTTTCAATGAACTTATAAAGTTAAGTGAAAAGTACAAAAATGTGTTGATGCCAGGTTATACGCATTTACAGATTGCGATGCCATCCTCATTTGGGTTGTGGTTTGGCGCATATGCAGAGAGTTTAGTCGATGATTTGCATATGTTGAAAGCAGCTTGGTCTGTTTGTAATAAGAATCCATTGGGTTCGGCAGCTGGATATGGTTCTTCTTTCCCATTGAATCGTACGATGACTACAGAACTATTGGGATTTGAAGATTTGAACTATAATGTGGTTTACGCACAGATGGGACGTGGTAAGACAGAACGTATATTGGCTCAAGCTATGAGTTCTATTGCCGCTACATTAGCCAAATTTGCAATGGATGTAACGTTGTTTATCAACCAAAATTTTGGATTTATTTCGTTCCCAGCTCATTTAACAACAGGATCGAGCATAATGCCACACAAGAAAAATCCTGATGTATTTGAGTTGATTCGTTCACGTTGTAATAAAATTCAGGCATTGCCAACAGAAATTGCGATGATGACTACGAATCTTCCAGTAGGATATCACCGTGATTTGCAATTGTTAAAAGAAAATCTTTTCCCAGCGTTTCAGTCTTTGAACGAATGTTTGGAAATCGCTACATTTATGTTGGAGAATATTGAGATAAAGGATAGTATTTTGGATGATCCAAAATACGACTATCTGTTTTCTGTGGAAGTGGTAAACAATGAAGTATTACAAGGCATACCATTCCGCGAAGCTTATAAAAATATTGGTCTGGCTATTGAAGAAGGAACATTCCAACCTTCGAAAGAAGTGAATCACACACACGAAGGAAGCATTGGTAATCTGTGCAATGATCACATTCGACGTATGTTTACTGAAGTAAAAGCTGATTTTGGTTTTGAAAAAGTTGAAAAAGCATTACAAGAGCTAATTAAGTAATACTATAGAAATTCTATAAAAAAGGTGCTTGTAATGATGCACTGCCCCCAAAAAGTTAGACACTTTCTGGGGGTATTTTTATGGAACGAAAAGTCAAATATGATTTAACATTTAAACTTAAGTGTGTTAAATTAGTTGAGGAAAAACATCATTCAGTCACATCG
>NZ_JACOIJ010000004.1 GCF_014692495.1 Sphingobacterium litopenaei
ACATCCATTTTCTCATTCGTTATATCCCTCGTGTTTCAATTACTTCTATTGTTCGCAAGTTAAAACAAGAATCTACTTATTACATTTGGCGTTCACCACACAGGTCATTCTTATTTAAACATTTTTGAAAAGAACATACTTTTTGGTCTGATGGTTATTTTGTTTGTTCAATAGGTGAAGCATCTCCTGATACTATTCGTGAGTATATTCTCAATCAGAGTTAGTCGCTTACATCCCACAGGCTAAAGACCTGTGGGTTTTACGCTCCGTTTTATAAAAATAAACATATTTTGTCATATTAAGGATTCTTTTACCCTTAGAAAAAGAATGGAAAATTAGATTTTTATTAAGTCTTTTAGACTTTTAAAAAGTGAATAACAAAAATATTTTTTCTAAAATCTAAAAAACATAACGAATCTAAGATATTATAGTAATTTTCGTAAAAATAATAGAAGTTAATTTCTGCATTTTATAACTACCTACCTTAGTGCCATAATTCAAAATTATGATAACTGAGCGTATGGAAATAGGGACAAACCACATAGCGGAAGATATACTTCAAGTAGAAAGTCAAGCAAAAAAGGTTTATTGGAATTTATCTAATCAAGAACTTACACAGCAAACTTTAGATCTTGGACAAGGAAAACTGAACGATCTTGGTGCATTATGTGTAGAGACAGGAAAATTTACAGGCCGGTCGCCAAAAGACAAATTCATTGTTAAAGATGATTTAACCATCAATACTATAGATTGGGGAGATGTCAATATCCCAATTTCGGAAGAAATCTTTGAGAATCTTTATCAAAAGATGAAAGATTCATTTGCTAATAAAGAAGTGTGGGCAAGAAAATGTTATGCTGGTGCGGATCCAAGATACCAAATCAATGTAACAGTTATCAATACAAGACCTTGGGCAAATCTATTTTGCAATAATCTTTTTATCACTCCATCTGATGAAGAACTAAAAAATTTCGAGCATGAATGGGTAATTCTTCAAAATCCTGATTTTGAAGCTAATCCTGCAATCGATGGCACTCGCTCTCCTAACTTTACTATCGTTTCTTTCACCAAGAAAATTATATTAATTGGAGGCTCAGCCTATACTGGAGAAATGAAAAAAGGTATTTTCTCTGTACTGAATTTTATACTTCCTCACGAACATAATATACTACCTATGCACTGTTCGGCCAATGAAGGTAAAGATGGAGATGTTTCTTTATTCTTTGGTTTAAGTGGTACAGGTAAAACAACGCTTTCTGCTGATGCTAACCGCGCATTGATTGGTGACGACGAACATGGTTGGGCAGACAATTCGGTATTCAACTTTGAAGGTGGTTGCTATGCTAAAGTAGTGGATTTGAGTGCAGAAAAAGAACCTGAAATATATGGCGCAATTAAACCGGGTGCTTTATTAGAAAACGTTTCCTTTTACGAAAAAAGTAATGTTGTAGATTTTAGCAATACGAACCTAACTGAGAATACACGTGTTGCTTATCCCATAGACTATATTCCAAATGCGAAACAGCCGTCTCTGGGGTATATTCCAAAGAATATATTCTTCTTAACATGTGATGCTTTTGGCATATTGCCTCCAATATCAAAATTGACAAAAGCGCAAGCCATGTATCATTTTATTTCTGGATATACAGCGAAAGTAGCTGGAACTGAGGTGGGCATCACAGAACCTCAAACTACTTTTTCTGCATGTTTCGGTCGTGTATTCTTACCTCTACATCCTACACAATATGCAGAACTGTTAGGTAAAAAACTAGAACAACACCCTGATGTAAACGTATGGTTGATTAACACCGGCTGGACCGGAGGAAAATTTGGTGAAGGCAAACGCATGAACTTAAAATACACTCGCGCCATGGTCAATGCTGCAATGCGTGGGGAATTAGATAATGTAGAGTATGTTCCTCATGCTATTTTCGGCGTACTAAAACCGCAGTCATGTCCAGGCGTACCTCCAGAAGTATTGAATCCTCGCACTACCTGGACTGATACTGATGCATATGACAAACAAGCTTTAGCTTTAGCAAAGCTCTTTGTAAACAATTTCAAACAATACGAAGATCAAGCGAGCGAAGAAATATTATCCGCTGCCCCTAACATTACATTATAAAAGACAAAAGGCTGTACAAAATTTGTACAGCCTTTGTTAATTTATAGCTTTTCCTTTTAGAAAACTTTGCTATGCCAACTTTGAGAAAATGGGATTTTCCAGTTGGATTCAAGTTCTTCCGTATTTTGAATCAAGTTATTATAAACGATAGTATCCGAAGTAACAACTCCTTCTTTCACTAATTGTTGAAATTGCTCTCTACTAGCTAATTGCAATTGTCCATCAGCATTTATGTAAGAAACACGCATTCGGTCAAAGAAATCAATACTAAACTTCTCACCTAACGCTTTAATAAAATGAACAGACTTATCAATCGAACATCCAGTTACATCAGCCACTTCTTCATCTACTTCCAATATTAGAAATAGATTATCCAACACAGCTACTTTACCTGCCAAAGCAGATCCATGTGCTGTCCATGAAGACACAAAATGTTCTGCTAACTCCTTAATTTCATTAGCTTCCGATTCGGTTAAAAATCGGTCTGCCTGATAAATCCAAACTCTAGCCATCGTATTAATGATTATAATAAGGTGAAATCATAAGGTATACTACAACACCAGTAACTGCTACGTATAACCACATCGGGTAAGTAATTCGAGCTAATTTTTTGTGTCTTTCGTAAGCTCCCGCAATTCCTCTTATAAATGTAAACAATACAAAAGGAATAATAACTACAGAAAGAACGATATGCGTAATTAGAATAAAGAAGTATACATATCGAATGAGACCTTCTCCTCCATAAGATGTGGAATCAGAAGTCATATGATAGGCTACATACATCAGTAGAAATAACGACGAACAAACCATACAAAGTTTGATCAAGGTTTCATGTAACTTCGCATTACCCTTTTTGATTGCTGAAACAGCCCAAACTAACAGAACAGCTGTCAATCCATTGATAGTCGCGTATATCGGAGGTAAAAAAGACAATGGTTCTACATCGTAACCCATTTTACGTAAATTCACTCCAAACAATGCAGCTACTGCTAAAGGAATAACAACAGATAAAGTCCATATAATACCTTTGTACTTTTTCTCTTCTTGAGTCATCGCCATATTATTTCTTTTCTACTTTTAATGGATTATTACGCGCTTCTTCTACAAGCTGAACTTTAATTTCATCTTGCAAACGCTCCATTTCCTTATTTTGATTAATATCATAAAACCCACGGATTCGACCTTCTGTATCAATTAATAAATAATTGTTACTAAAAGAATACGTATCATCAGGATTAGCATGTGCATCGATTAAAAAATTCTTTTGTACATATTCAAAGATGGATGAATCTGGACGTACGATAAACCATGTATTTGGATAATCCTTGGCATACAATTGCTGAATACTTGCTAAATCTACATTTAATTCTTTCTCATTCAGCGAAATCGAATAAAACTTAACTTTTTGAATATTCTTAAAACGATCCACTACAGGTTTTAAGTTGCTCAATAGAGTCTTTGACAATCCTTCATCTTTTGCACTAAATAAATGTACTACAGTGACAACAGTATCACTATTTAAAAATGGTGTAGGATCGCCTTTAGCATTTACTAAAGCAAGAGAAGGTACATGATGGTATAAAGTATCTGGTATTTCACGACCCATTTTGCGGTTCATCTTACCAGTTAATACCTTTTCACCATAAATTGGTAATTTCAAATACTGATTTGAACCAATTTTATTGAGTGCTATATACAAAAATCCTGGCACAATTAGTACTATAGCCAGGATTATGATAGTCGATATATTTCTCTTTTTAGAGATATTATTCATTTCTAGTTATTAGGGTAAAGCGCGTGTTCTTGCAAGTGCGTCAATAAATATCCACCTTCTACTAACATCAATACGATGAAATAAATGATGAATAAAAATACGATACCACAAGTCACAATAAAGCTTGATTTTTCAAACTTTAAGTGCATGAAGAATGCTACGATATAATATGCCTTTACTAATGTCAATACGATATAAATAGTATTAACTAAAGCGCCTTTTTGTAAAATACCCCAGTGGTGAACAAAACCTAACGCGATTAAGAATTCTAATGCAGTTAATGCTAACAATACAAAGAATACACTCCAAATACGTTTTTTGTCCATGCCTTCGCCGTGCTCGTGAGCATCGTGTGTAGCTATATGATCGTGATGTGCCATTTTCAATTTATAAAAATATTAGTCAACAATTAGATTAAGTAGAAGAATGTAAATACGAATACCCACACTAAATCCACAAAGTGCCAGTAAAGACCTACTTTTTCAACCATTAAATAAGTACCTCTGTTTTCGAACGTATTATTCAATGTCATACAAAGAACAATGATATTTAATAAAATACCAATCGATACGTGGAAACCGTGGAAACCAGTAATAGTGAAGAATAAGTTAGAAAATTGCAATGCTGCTGTATACGAAATTTCTTTAGAGAAATAAGGTTGTAATGCTGCTGCAATAGCGTCTGGATCTGTCAAACCTGTTGCTGGGTTTTGGCCAAACCAGAATCCTTGGTGATGTAAGTGAGTCCACTCAATAGCTTGACATCCTACGAAAGCCAAACCACCTAAGATAGTCCACAACATCCATTTTACTACTTCTTGTTTTGAATTTCTATGTCCTGCCTCTACAGCTAATACCATAGTTACAGATGACATAATCAAGATGAAAGTCATGATACCTACGAAAACTAAAGGTTGTCCTGACTCTGCTAAACCTGGTACAGATTGGAAGATTTTATCCGCATCAATCCATGTAGGTTGCGCAAATTTTTGAGCACCGTAATAAATTAAGAATGCTGAAAATGTAAATGCATCTGATACTAAGAAAAACCACATCATGATTTTTCCATACTCTAAATTCCAAGGCGACTTACCACCTGACCATGGTCCGTCTTTTACCTTATCCAATTGCGATACAGTTGTTGTACTCATTGTTTACTATTATTGATTCAAAAGTAAGAAAACATATATATAAATCCATAAAAGATCTAGAAAATGCCAAAAAATTGCAGCTAGATCCATTCTAAACACATTCTTCTCGGTGGCAATTGATGGCTTAGCACAAAAAAATGCACTAATCAATACAATAATACCAGCGATAATGTGCGCTAAGTGTAATCCAGTGAAGATATAGATGAACGATTGAGATGCATTGTTATTAATAAAATACACGCCCTGCTCTGTCAAAACTCCCCAAGATTGTACCTGTAATATAAAGAACACTATACCTAAAACGATAGTTACTACCAATAATAGCTTTTGTTTTGCGAGTTCGCCCGCTTTAGCTGCTTTAAAAGCTAAATGCAATGTCAAACTACTTACCAAAATTACTATAGTACTGTAAATGAACATTTGAGGTAATATGGTCTTAATTCCTTTATCAACACCACTTGCTGTGTAAACGATAAAACCACTTGAAAGCGCCGCAAACATCATAAACATACCAATCATACCCAACCAAAGATTGAATTTCTTGGCTTTAAATTGCTTTTGTTGCTCTTCCAACTTTATTTCGTTAGCTCCCATTTATATTATTTAAAAGGAATAAAATCAAAAAGTAATACTAATTGTGTCAACGGTAAATACAAAAACGATATGTACATCACCTTTTTAGCCGATTCATCTTTAAGTTCTACAAGATGTTTGTATCCATACCAAGTAAAAGCTAATCCGCCCAATAAAGATACTATCGTGAATATCCAACCTCCGAATCCGAAATACATAGGCAAAAATCCTACAGGAATCATCAATAAGGCTGATACAAAAATAAATATCGCAGATGCTTTATTCTTTTTCAAACTTGGTAATAAATTGATACCAGCTCTTTTGTAATCTTCGTCCGCTACCCAAGCAATAGCCCAATAATGTGGATATTGCCAGAAAAACTGAACTAAGAATAAAATAAAAGGCGTTATGATAATAGCAGACTCGCTTACTGAAGCATACGCTAAACCAAATCCCAAAGACTCGAACGCTGCAAAGTAGCCAATAAGTGGAGGTAATGCTCCAGGTATTGCTCCTATAAATACCGCTATTCTAGATTTAGGTTTTAATGGTGTGTATACGAATGCGTATAAAAAAATTGAAAATACAGACAAAAGACCTGCAATGAAATTTAGCTTCACTAACACTAACGTCCCTAGAATTCCCATAAATAAGCTCAACACTAAAGCCTGACCTGTGGTCATTCTTTCTGCCGGCAAGGGACGATCCATTGTACGTTTCATCAATTTGTCAATGTCTTTTTCAATTATTTCATTAAATCCATTCGCTGCTCCTGTTACCAAAAATCCGCCAATCGTTAATAATAACCAATTGAACCACATGATATCACCCTGCTGCTTCGCTCCTATCAAAAATGATATAGATGCAGAAAACACAACAGTTAACGTAAGTCGTAATTTTACAAGCTTGTTAAAATCCGAAATAAAAGTTTTCATTTGACTACTCTTTCTCCTTTTCCATCCTAGATAATAACCTTATTATCTATCTTTTCAGCTTCGTCATCAAAAGCATCAAATAATACTGTGCTCCGAAAAACAAACTCGCAATTACTAAATGCGTTGTCTGTGCAAAAGCTGGAACTGCAAATCTAGCTAATATAATTCCAGACAACATTTGTATAAGTACTAATATTAAGATTACCCATGCATATTGACTTTGAATTGACGATTTACTGAATCTATTCTTCACTAAGAAGAAAAACACAACAGTAATTAACAATGTCACATAAGCTAATATCCTATGGATAAAATAATTACTTCCTATAGCATCAATCCATTGATCTCGAGCTAATAGTCCTTCTGCATTAAAATGATCAATGGTTTCTCTAACTTCAGTACCAAATACAACCTGTACTAATGTAATCACTAAAGAAAATAAAGCTATTGCTTTGAGTCCAGTAGAAGGATAATTAACCAAAATGGTCTTATTACGCAATGTAGTAGCCGAATAGAAAGTGTAAATACTCACACCAACTATTAATAATGCCAACAGCATGTGCGTAGTAATAATCCAAGGCATCAAATTCGTCGAAACTACTATTGACCCTAACCATGCTTGAAAAATTACAAAGAACACATTAAGAACACTCCAAATAACAATGGAGGGTTTTGATTTGATATAAATGAATGAATAAACGGCTGTGAATAATAATGCGAATCCAGCTAAAACTCCAACTAACCTATTAATATATTCTGTCCATGTTTTAGCGGCATTAAATTCTTCATGTTCCAAAATAGATTTATCATGACGAATCTTATCTGCCATCTTGGAGTATCCAAAGAAATCAATGATTTTCGCAAATCGCTCATTCTTCTTTACACGTCCCTCAATATAATGTTGCTCATACCCTTCAGGTAATTGACTAACACTTGTTGGCGGAACAATTCGGTTGAAACACTTAGGCCAGTCTGGACATCCCATTCCTGAACCGGTACTTCTTACTACTCCACCAGCGATAATAACAAGAAACAAAACGATAATAGTAAATCTATTAACATTTATAAATCTCTTCTCACCAGCTGGATACATTACACTCACTATTTATATCTGTCAAAATGTAAGGAATAGAAGGTAGGATAAACCTAACCTTCTACTACTCTATTATTTTCTTTATTCCATTGCTCTTGAATACGAATAGCTTCTTCATTTCCTTCGAAATCATGAGGCATATTCGAGCTCATTGTTTCAGAGAATGGTACAGTTTGAGGGATAAAATCCTCGTTGTGACCTGGTTTACTGTAGTCATAAGGCCAACGATATACTGTAGGGATTTCTCCTGGCCAGTTACCGTGGATATGCTCTACTGGAGTAGTCCACTCTAATGTATTTGAGTTCCAAGGGTTTTGAGTAGCCTTCTTACCCCAGAAAATAGATCCGAAGAAGTTAACTAAGAAAGCAACTTGTCCAACACCTGCGATAATAGCAGCCCAAGTAACTAATAAGTTTACAGACATCCATTTTTCCATGAAAGCGAACTCTGTGAACGCATAGTAACGACGTGGAACACCATCAACACCCATGAAGTGCATTGGGAAGAATACCAAGTAAGCGCCAATGAATGTCAACCAGAAGTGGAAGTAACCTAACTTCTCGTTCATCATTCTACCGAACATTTTTGGGTACCAGTGGTAAACACCACACAACATACCAAAGATAGATGCAGAACCCATTACCAAGTGGAAGTGAGCTACTACGAAATATGTATCGTGTAAATTGATATCTAAAGCTGCGTTACCTAAGAATAAACCTGTCAAACCACCTGAGATGAAGAATGAAACCATACCGATAGCAAACATCATCGCTGGAGTGAAACGGATATTACCTCTCCATAATGTTGCCATGTAGTTGAATGATTTAACGGCAGATGGTACAGCGATAATCAACGTAGTGATCATGAAAACACCTCCTAAGAAAGGGTTCATACCAGTCACGAACATGTGGTGACCCCATACGATGAATGATAATACTGTAATACCTACTAAAGAGTAAACCATCGCGTGGTAACCGAAGATTGGTTTACGTGAGTTAGTAGAGATAACTTCGGAAGTCAAACCTAATGCAGGCATAACTACGATATATACCTCTGGGTGACCTAAGAACCAGAATAAGTGTTGGAACAAGATTGGAGAACCACCTTCATTAGGTAAGATCTGACCTTGAACTACTAAGTCTGATAAATAGAATGATGTACCTACTGAACGGTCAAAGATCAATAATACTACTGCTGATACCAATACTGGGAATGATAACAAACCCACGATAGCAGTTAAGAAGAACGCCCAAATAGTTAAAGGCATTTTCCAAAGATCCATACCTTTAGTACGCATATTTAAAATAGTAGAAATATAGTTCACACCACCCAATACCTGAGAAGCGATGAACAATGTCATACTGATCAACCATAATGTCATACCTAATCCCGAACCAGCGATCGCTGTAGGAACAGCAGAAAGTGGAGGATAAATTGTCCAACCTGGTGATGCAGGACCACTTTCAACAAAGAAAGAAGCTACCATGATAACACACGCTACAAAGAAGAACCAGTATGATAACATGTTCATCAATGGAGACGCCATATCACGTGCACCAATTTGATATGGAATTAATAAGTTACTGAATGTACCTGATAAACCCGCAGTCAATACGAAGAATACCATCATTGTACCGTGAATAGTAACTAATGATAAAAAGAAATCTGGTTTAATACGACCACCTTCAGCCCATTTACCTAAGAATACTTCTAAGATAGGGAACTCTTTGTCCGGCCAAGCTAATTGGATACGGAACAATAGAGATAATGTCATGGCAAAAACTGCCATAATGATACCCGTGATCAAGAATTGCTTCGCAATCATCTTGTGATCCCCACTAAATATATATTTAGTTAGGAACGTCTCATGGTGATGACCATGTGCATCATGATGAGCTGCGTCGTGTGATATAACTGTACTTGACATATTACTTTATAAAAAATCTTCTATAATTAATTTAATGAAGCTGTTTTCACACCTTCTGATACATTGTTACTCGCAAACTCTTTTTGCAAATCTTCTGTAAAGTATTTGCCTTGTTTTGCTAACCACTCTTTATATTCAGCTTCTGTAACAACGATAACTTTTTTACCCATGTTATAGTGACCTTCACCACAGATTTTGTTACATAACATAATGTAATCGTAGCTAGGATCATTCATTTTATCACGCATCTCTTCTGTAGTCACTGTTGGAGTGAATTGGAAGTAGTTTGTCATACCTGGTACTGCGTTGATTTGAACACGGAAATCAGGAATAAAGAATGAGTGAATAATATCCTTTGAAATAATGTGGAAACGTACCGATTTATTTACAGGAATAACAATGTCTTGTGGTTGTAAATCATCCCAAGAAGATTTGTCATTGAAATCTATACCGTAAGGGTTAGTAGGCGTAGTCAATTTGTAATTACGTTTACCAATTTGACCATCAGTACCTGGGTAACGAATATTCCATTTGAATTGCTCTGCCAATACTTCAATTTGAATAGCTTCCTTTTGCAATTCTTCTGGTACGTTAGTAATTGATCTCCAAGTAAAGAAACCAAACAATACTAATACAGTCAATACTACCGCTGGAACGATTGTCCATAATCTTTCGATAGCATCATTGTGTGGATAGTAATAAGCTTGACGTTTTGCTCTAGCTCTATAAATGTATGTGAAGCCTAATAAAACAATGTGAGTCAAAACTAAAACCACTGTAATAATCACTAAAGTAATCATAAACATGCGGTCAATGTCTTTACCATGCTCAGTTACAGCATCTCTCCAAGCCCAACTGCCCCATACATCATATCCGTAGTAAACAAAACCTAAGAATACAACTAAGAAAATAAGGAACAATACAGCTTGTAGATTATTGTTACCATACTCGTTGTACTTACCATTCATTTTTCTAGTCAATACATAGACTGAATGAATTTTGCCAATAACAGCAACGATAGTACAAAGAACTAAAAACAATAATACATAGTAAAAGAAGTTCTTATAGACTTGAGGATCTATTTTCTTTACTTCTTCTGCCTTAGCTGTCGCTGTAGTAGTAGTACTGGCATCATCCGCAGCCACAGTTGCTGTTGCTGATGAATCTGCTGCTGTACTATCAACAGTTGCCGCAGCAGTGGTAGCAGCTACATCTGCTACCACTGTTGTGTCAACTACTGTTGAATCATTTTGCAAAGCCGATACTGGCGCCGCAAAAAATAAGCTGATTAAAAGTAGTAAACCCGCTATGGATTTAAACCCGTTATTAATTTTTAAATTCATTTCTTATATAAACGTTTGAACGTAACTTCTTTCAATTCTATATTAAATCTGATGGTTTAAACTTTCATCAAGGAATGGATGATGTTTAGCCGCTAATGGATGTTTACTGATTTTATTCAATACTAAGAAAGTAAATAAACCTGCAAATCCGATAGCTGTACCAATTTCTATAATTCCAAAACCTCTATCTGTTTCAACTGTACCAGGCATGATCATAATATAGTAGTCTAACCAGTGTCCACACAATAATAAGATTGCAGTGAACAACATGATGTTTTGCTTACGTTTAGCGTCTCTATCTACTAATATCAACAATGGTGATAAGAAGTTGATGATGATGCTTAACCAGAACCATGGTTTGTATTCAGGTTCCCAACGTTTGTAGAAGTAAACAGTTTCTTCAGGAATGTTTGAATACCAAATCAACATGAATTGTGCAAACCAAACATAAGTCCAGAAGATAGAGAAACCGAACATTAACTTACCTAAGTCATGTAAGTGATTCTCATTTACCCATGCCATATATCCAGCTTTTTTCAATAATACTAAGATTACTACGATAGCAGCAATACCACTAACCCACATAGCTGCAAAATTGTACCATCCGAACATTGTAGAGAACCAGTGGGCCTCTAATGACATGATAGTATCAAATGACCAGATAGGTGTAGTGAAACCAAAGATTACTAAGAAAATAGCTGACAATTTGAAGCTTTTCTTGTATGAATTAAGACCACCTTCTAAATCTTCTTTATAAGATAACTTAGCAATGATGAAAGCAAAGATGCTGTAAGTACCCATAAACAATACCTGACGGATAAAGAATCCAGGGATGTTTAAAAAGGCAGATTTACCAGCTACCAAAGCGTCATAATGTGGGCTATTTGGATCGAATAATTCTGGTGCAGTCCAGTGGTGGTACAATGTATGTGTATAAATACCTCCTGCCGCGATGATTAATAAAACTACAGCTGCAATAGGTAATACACTAGCCATTGCTTGAGGAATGCGAAGCATACCTGCTGACCAACCAGATTGAGTTACCATCTGAAGTGCGATAAAGAAAGCACCGGCAGCACATACACAAGCAAAATAATATCCCATCAATAGTAGATTGGCGAATGTGCGAGTTGTATCTCCTGTGGACAAACCATATGCAATGGTAGCAACACCTAATACAACAGCAACCAAGCTAACAATCTTCGCTGTACCAGCAAATGTATATTGCTCGCTGAAATTATAATCGTGATGATGATTGTGAGTTCCCATTTATTAAATTGATGTTAGATTATTTCTTTTGTAATTCTTGAACATACATAACTACTTTCCAACGCTCTTCTGGATTCAATTGAGATGCATGTGATCCCATTGTATTCAAACCGTAGTAAATAGTATGATAAATTTTACCAGCAGTCAAATCTGCCATTAATCCACCTCTTGATGAATTCGCTCCACCTGATCTTGTGTAAGCTGGAGGATTAGGGAAGTTCTCTAACTGACGAGTACCTCTCGAATCTGTCACCGAACGATCTTTAGTAATAGAACCGTCACCTTTACCTTCTTTACCGTGACATACTGCACAGTTTACTAAGTATAAGTGTTGTCCTTGCGCTAAGTTTTCCTCATTCACAGGAAGTGGGTTAGTTAACTCCGCTCCCGCTCTTTGGTAATCCTCTGGTGTATTTGAATATTCAGCAGCAAATCTTTCGAAACCTTGAGGTAATGTACCTGCAGGAGGAGTTTGAGCTGTTTGTTTATTTTTGAAATTATTGTTTGGCTGATCTGGATTGTATGCTAACGGATCGTACATATTACGCGAAAATTCCAAACCTGTGCTACGCGTAGTACCATCTCCACAAGCAGTAGTTACTGCTGCGAAAGCTACAGCCATACATACAGCGCCAAGAAAATTCTTCTTATTCATAACTAACATATTTTCTTTCATTGTATTTAACCTCTACTGCTCCAGCTTCTTTTAATAAAGAATCTACTAAAGCATGATCTGTATTTTCACGCGCATCAACTGCCAAAATGAAACGATCGTCCGTAGCTCTCAAATCCATAACGCGTGGCGCGCGTCCTGGAAATAAATGATTGCGGAAGAAGAAAGTCGCTACCATACCTAATGCACATAACAAGATCGTCACCTCAAATGTTACCGGTACAAAGTTAGGTAATGGTAATGATGGCTTACCACCGATATTCATTGGCCAATCATAAGCCATGGTATAGTATAATAAGCTAAATCCTAATGTAGTACCCAAAGCACCAAAACAGAAGGCTGCGATAGGTAATCTCGAAGGCTTTACACCCAATTTAGCTTCGATTCCGTGAATCGGCATAGGCGTAAAACAGTCGTATATGCTAATATTATTTGCTTGCAATTTTTCAATCCCGTGCATCAAATCATCAGGATCAGCAAAACTACCTAGTATATATTTTGTATTGCTCATTGCTGTTATTTTTTACGTAATGCGTTAATGTCCTCTTGTGAAACTGAATCGTATTTTTCCAATGATCCTTTGAAGAATTCAACTTGATCCTCAGGGAAAGCACCTTCTTGTACCAATTTAGTTTTATGTTGTAAGCTAGAACTTTTCAATAATAACTTAACCTCTGCGATTGCGATACCTGGTAAGAAACGTAAGAACAATAAGAATAATACGAAGAATAAACCAATTGAACCTACAAAGATACCAACGTCAGTCCATGTTGGGTAGAACATTGCCCAAGATGATGGTAAGTAATCACGGTGTAATGAAGTTACGATAATTACGAAACGTTCGAACCACATACCAATGTTTACGATGATTGACAATACCCATGAAATAGGAATACTTGTACGAATCTTTTTGAACCAGAATAACTGAGGTGAGATTACGTTACATGTCATCATCGCCCAATAAGCCCAAGCGTAAGGACCAGCAACACGGTTTGCGAAAGCATACATCTCATATTCAGAACCTGAATACCACGCAATAAATAACTCAGTCAAATAAGCAACACCTACGATAGAACCTGTAGTCATGATGATTTTGTTCATAGACTCAATGTGGAACATCGTGATATAGTGCTCAAAATTCAATACTTTACGTAAGATTAATAATAATGTTTGTACCATCGCGAAGCCCGAGAAAATCGCACCTGCCACGAAATATGGAGGGAAGATTGTCGTGTGCCATCCTGGAATTACCGAAGTAGCAAAGTCCATAGATACGATAGTGTGTACCGAAAGTACAAGTGGAGTAGAAATACCAGCCAAAATCAAGGACACGATTTCAAAACGTTGCCATGTTTTTACTGAACCATTCCATCCGAAAGAGAAGATTGAATAGATTCTTCTTCTCAAACCAGTAGCACGGTCACGTACTGAAGCGATATCTGGTAATAAACCACAGTACCAGAATACTAATGATACCGTGAAGTATGTAGAGATCGCGAAAGCATCCCATACAAGTGGTGAGTTAAAGTTTACCCACAAAGAACCGAATTGGTTTGGAAGTGGGAAAATCCAATAAGCTAACCAAGGACGTCCCATGTGCGCTACAACGTACGTTGCGGCACAGATAACGGCGAAAATCGTCATCGCTTCCGCAGAACGGTTGATGGAGTTACGCCAGTTTTGACGGAATAATAATAATACGGCTGAGATAAGCGTACCGGCGTGACCGATACCTACCCACCATACGAAGTCGGTGATATCCCATGCCCAACCTACTGTTTTGTTTAGACCCCAAGCACCGATACCCGTCCAGAACGTGTATCCAACGCTAATAACCCATAAGCTAGCTCCTACACAGGCTACAATAAATCCAATCCACCAAGCTTTGTTGGGTTTATTTTCAACCGGTAGTAAGATATCATCCGTAATTTGTGCATACGTGATGTCCTTACCGGTCATTAATGGTTCTCTTAATATTGATTCGTTATGCGATGACATAGTTGTTTTATTTCAAATAAAGAATAAAATTATGCTTCAAATGTGTTTCTAACTTTAGTCATGTAACCGATATTCGGTTGAACATTGATCTCTTCTAACACATAGTAAACACGCTCGTTACGTAATGCTTTAGATACTTCAGAATTAGGATCATTTGCATCACCGAAGATAATAGCGTTTGCCGAACATGCCGCTTGACAAGCCATTTTCACATCTCCATCTACCAACTTACGGTTTTCCATTTTTGCTTTCAATTTACCAGCTTGAATACGTTGGATACACATTGAACATTTCTCCATTACCCCACGCGAACGTGTAGTAACATCTGGATTCAATACTAATTGTGTAAACTCGTTATTTAAGTAGTTATCAAAGCGTGAATCATTCCAGTAGTTGAACCAGTTGAAACGACGTACTTTGTATGGGCAGTTGTTTGCACAGTAACGTGTACCGAAACATCTGTTGTAAGCCATGTGGTTAAGACCTTCTGAAGAGTGTACTGTCGCTAATACTGGACATACAGTTTCACAAGGAGCGTGGTCACAGTGTTGACACAACATTGGTTGGTAAACAACTGAAACATTTTCGAAATCTAAAGCATCAGCTTTAGCGATTTCTTTTTCTTTAGTATACGCATTTGATTCGTTATCCGCGATAGTGTAATAACGGTCAATACGTAACCAGTGCATTTCACGACGACGACGAACCTCGTCACGACCTACTACTGGGATATTGTTTTCAACATTACAAGCAACAATACATGAACCACAACCAGTACAAGCATTTAAATCAATAGCCATTACCCATTTGTGACCAGGGCTTTCGAATTTGTTCCACAAGTCATATGATTTGTGAGAATCTGCGAAACGACCTGACTCTGAGTGCGGATCTTTTTGATATTTAGCGAAAGTAGTTTCACGAATGATGTTACGACCTTCGATAGTGTGATGTGTTTGTGTTTGTGCTAATTCGTAAGATCCAGAAGCTTTAGATACTGACGCTTTAGCAGCGAATTGAATTGTACCGTTTATTAATGAAGCTAATGGATAAGCGTTTTGACCTACATTGTTACCCGCTTTACCTACTGCAGTACGACCGTAACCTACAGCGACAGAAACAGTTCCTAGTGCTTGACCTGGTTGTAATACAACTGGCAATTCGATTGATTTACCATTTGCTTCTACAGTTACTTTACTATTTTCACCAAGACCTAATTGCTCAGCAAATTTAGGGTTGATAGCTGCAAAGTTGTCCCAAGTTACTTTAGTTACTGGATCAGGCAACTCTTGTAAGTATGCGTTGTTCGCATAGCGACCGTCGCGCAATACTGGAGATTCGTATAATTTCAATTCTACGTCGCCAGCTACTTTTTTCGCATCAGCAACGATAGCTGAAGCTACAGAAGCTACATCAGCATTAGCTGAATAAGCTGAGCCAGCAGTAGTACCTTTATATATAAAACCAGCTTGTAATACTTCTTTCCAAGATTTACCAGTACCAGCTAAGATATTAGCTTCCCAATTTTGTTTTACGAAATCATAGATGTTCGTAGTATCGCCAGCCCACACTAAGAAACTTTGCTCAGCTTGACGCGTGTTATAAATTGGGTTGATAGTAGGTTGAACAATTGTAAACAATCCTTCTTTAGCTGAAGCATCACCCCAAGATTCTAAGTAATTAGGAACTGGTGCGATAGCTTTCAATAATGAAGCTGTCTCATCAGCACGATCAGCGAATGATAATGTAAAGTCAACTTTAGAAATTGCCGCTTTTACATCCTCAGCGTTGAAGTAATTGTAAACAGGGTTGCTATTCAAGAATAATGCTACTCCTACTTGACCACCTTTAGCAGCAGTTAAAAATTGTTGGAAAGCAGCATCAGAACCTTGATATTGTTTTGAATAATTATCTAAATCGATGATAGCACCGTAAGCACCTAATTGTGTATTGATAACATTTACTAATGATTGAATGTTGATGTCATTAGCGCCTGCTACTACTACTGCAGCACCTTTAGCAGCTACTAATTCTTTAGCTACTAATTTAATTGCTGTTTGTGCTTTTGCGTTTGTAGTACCACCAGCTAAAGATTGACCTGTAATTTCATTGTACAATGAAATCAACACAGCTCCTTCTTCAGAAGGTTTGATAGCGATACGTACATCGGCATTTGAACCCGTCATGGAAAGACCAGACTCAAATTGGATATGACGTGACATTTTACCATTTTTCAATGATTTGTAGTCACGGTTTTTGATATAATCTTGTGAATGCTCTTCACCTGACAACCAAGAACCTAAGAAATCCGCAGCTACTGAAACAACTACTTGAGCATTTCCGAAATTGTAAGAAGGGATAACAGCCTTGCCAAATGAATTTTTGTTCGCTTCAATAATACCACTGTAAGAAACAGCATCTACTTGTACTAAAGTAGCAGTAGGATATTTAGCTGTTAACTTCGCGATAGAAGCTAAAGTTGATGGAGAATTAACTGTCGTCGAAACGATAGCGATTTGCTTACCAGCCTGAGCAGCTTTGTTTAAAGCAGCGATTACCGTGCTATCTAATTTAGACCATTCTACATCTTTACCGTCTAATTGAGGATTCTGTAATTTAGACATATCGTATAGATCCAATACAGAAGCTACAGTTGTAGCATCCGAACCTTGGTTCAATCCGATACCGTTAGGGTTAGGCTCGATGAAGATTGGACGACCTTCACGAGTTTTAACTAAAATACTTTGTCCATTGAATGATGAAGCGTAGTAGTTAGGAATACCAGGAGTAACCTCTTCTGGTTTAATTACATAAGGAACAGCTTTGTGAACCGGCGTACGGTTACACGCTGCCAATGTAACAGCTCCCAAACCAAAACCTAAAGCCTTCAAGAAATCACGACGAGGTGTTCTTGTACTTAAGCCTGCTTCGTTTAATACATCTTCTACAGGAATAGGCTCAGCAAACTCACTCTTGCTATTCTCTACGAAAGCAGGAGTTTGATTTAACTCTTCTAAACCTTTCCAATATTTTTTATTGCTATCCATTTAAGCTGTATATAAGATTGCGTTTTCCTAATTAATTATTAATAGTGACACTTACCACACTCTAATCCACCGATCATTGCAGCAGTCATCTTCTCTCCTTTTTTCAACTTCTCGTGCGCAGCGATCAACTGATCGTAATATTTGTTATCAGCATTAACTTCTGTGTTTTTGTGACACTCCACACACCATTTCATTGTCAATGGAGAGTATTGATATACTTCTTCCATAGTCTCGATAGGACCGTGACAAGTTTGACATTCAACACCAGCCACACTAACGTGTTGTGAGTGATTGAAATATGCGAAATCAGGTAAGTTGTGAATTCTAACCCACTCAATAGGACGAGGGTTATTACCATACGTACGAGTTTCTGGATCCCAGTCCACTGCACGATAGATTTTTTGAATCTCTGGAGAAGTCTCACCATCATAGTGATCTGCAGCAGTAATCGTGTTGTGACAGTTCATACATACGTTAGCAGAAGGAATAGAAGCATTCTTAGATTTGAATGCACCACCGTGACAGTATTGACATTCGATTTGGTTAACACCAGCGTGAATTTGGTGAGAGAATTTAATAGGTTGAACTGGTTTGTAACCCGTATGCACACCTACATTCCACATCGTTTGCCAACCTAATACAGCCAATAAACCTACAACCATCAAAGCAGTGAAGCCAACAAGCTTTTTGTTTTTCAAGAATTTCTGTGCAAATTTTACTTTACCAGACTCTTCGTAAGCTTCGTTGCGTGCTTTAGCAGCTTCGATAGCAGCAGCATTGTTAGCAATAACTTTTTCTAAAGTTTTGATAACACGGCTCAAAATAACGATCACTCCAATTGCTAACACCAATACAGCAGCAATACCTAAGATCATTAAATTGTTCGCATCTGAACTAGCAGCAGCACCAGCCGCAGCAGCACCACCTTTATTAGGATCGTTTGCTTTAGCTTCTTCCTCTTTTACGTAAGCAATAATTCCTTTGATTTGATCATCAGAAAATTGTGTAAAAGCAGGCATCGCTACTTTATTATACTCTTCATAAATTTGATTAGCTACAGGATCACCAGAAGCGATCAACGCTGCTGAATTCTTAATCCATTTCACCAACCATTCTTCAGAGTGTCTCTCAGACATACCCGCTAATGCAGGACCTGTCATTTTTCTGTCCACTTTGTGACAAGCAGTACAGTTCGCCTTAAATAACGCTGCCCCTTCCTTAGCATCCTGCGCATTCGACGACATCGTAACAGCAAACAACAATACCAAACTAACTGATATTGACTTCGCAAATCTTCCCAATACGGATGAGATATTTCTCATATTTAGCACTTTATACTATTTATTTATGAATATAAAAATTACTTTATCCACTGCATGAAGGGTCCTCACCCATCAAACAATGCACAAAAGTAGGACTTTATAAGCAATCCCTGACAATTTAATGACTCAAATTGTCAATTTAAAATCATTCTAAATAAGTTGCTTTTCTTTGTATAATTAACTTTAAAAGCCATTATACAGCTACTTATAACATCTTTGGTTAGTACATGAATAAAGAAATATCAAGAGAAACATTTTTTTATTTCATTTGTCATTTATTATACAGTAAAATACACATATTTTCACAGTTATGCATCGTTTTTTTTCAATTATAATAATAGGTCTGGTAATGTTAATTGCATTATCTTGTCAACAGC
Source organism: Sphingobacterium litopenaei (assembly GCF_014692495.1). Taxonomy (GTDB): domain Bacteria; phylum Bacteroidota; class Bacteroidia; order Sphingobacteriales; family Sphingobacteriaceae; genus Sphingobacterium; species Sphingobacterium litopenaei. The sequence goes on from NZ_JACOIJ010000004.1 coordinate 19,605, forward strand.
AAAAGAAACATATTGTGAAATCAACAAAAACAGAAACTATGGATACGAGTAATTTTAACAAATTGACCCCCGAAGAAGAATACATCATCGTTCACAAAGGAACAGAAATGCCCTTCACAGGAGAATTATTGGATAACAAAGAAAAAGGAACATATATATGTAGAAGATGTAATGCTCCATTGTATAAATCAGAAGACAAATTTGAATCCCACTGCGGATGGCCAAGTTTCGATGATGAAATCCCTGGAGCAGTAAAAAGAGAAAGAGATGCGGACGGTAGACGTGTAGAGATCTTATGCAATACCTGCGGCGCACACCTAGGTCATGTTTTTGAAGGCGAAGGATTCACTGCTAAAAACACACGTCATTGTGTCAATTCTATCTCGATGAAATTCGTTCCTGCAGAAAAATAGTTTAGCGCGCGATCAGATTACATGGAATCACGACTTTTTCGATCTTATCGAGTTTGCCATGAATTTGATTCACCAAAATACGAACAACCTCTTGTGCTATTTCTTGGATATTCTGAGAAATAGCCGAAACAGGAGGATTCACAAGACCAAATGTAGTATTTTCATCAAATGAAATTAACTTATCTACCTCTAGCTGATATTGTTTTATAGCCTTCAATCCATTAATAGCCAAATAGTTGGTCGCAAACAGCACTGCATCCAATTTATTATCCGAAATAAAATCTTTCAACTGTGAAACCACTTCTTCTTCAGTTTGCGCAGGATTGATTTTCTTCACCAATAAATCCATACCCACATTATCTACCGCTTTCATATAGCCTTCCAGACGACCTTTCATTTGTGATTGGGTACTATTAGTAGTCACGAAGCCTATACGCTTTGCATTTTTTTGCTCTAATAAAAACATTGTGCCCTGATAAGCGCCTTCCACATTTTCAGAAATAACTGTATGCGTATCCACATCAGCGAGCGGTCTATCAAACAACACGACAGGAACCGAGCTCTTCAAAAGATTATTAATAACATCGCTTAATCCTTCTGTAGGCGCAATAATGAAACCATCAATTTGGCGATCGTAAAACAGCTGAATCAATTCTTTGGCACGCTGCTCATCATTTTTCATACTACAGTATATTATATGATAACCATGGTCATAAGCCAGCTTCTCAATACGGTCTGCAATATTCGCGAAGAATGGGTTCGAAATATCCTCTACCAAAAGTCCAATACTTTTGGATTTCCCTGTACGAAGACTTTTAGCAAGTTGATTGGGTTTGTAATCGACTTTCTTGACATAATCCAACACTCTCTTGGCTAATGCGTCACTAATGCGCTTCTCCTTGGCCTTGCCATTTAAAATAAAAGAAACGGTTGTCACCGAAACCCCAAGATTGTTAGCTATATCACTAATAGAAAGCCTTTTCTTCATATTTTTAATAATTGAAAATTTAGATTCTCTAATCTAATGAATTCTTACAAATTTTCTGAAATAAAATCATGATATATTTGCTAAAAGGTTTTATCTTGCAGCGTATTTTGTAAACTCTAAATTAAAACCCATTATGAGAAAGATATTTAGCACGGCTTTAGCTGTATTAGTATCCATTTCTTTCACTTCGATTTCATTTGCACAGAAGACAGATTACACCCAATTTGTCAATCCTTATATTGGTTCTGCTGATCATGGACATGTTTTTGTGGGCGCAAATGTGCCAAATGGTGCCGTACAATTGGGACCTAGTCAAATCTCACAAACATGGGATAAATTCAATGGTTGGGATTGGTGTAGCGGCTACAACTATAAGAGCGAGGAAATTTTAGGTTTTACGCATACGCACCTTAGCGGTACTGGTATCGGGGATTTAAATGATATATTAATTCTTCCAGCTAATGGCAAAACGCATATAAGACAAGCACCATTCAATAAAATGAATGAGGGTTACGGTTCAAAAATAAGTAAAGCCAACGAAACCGTGTCTCCAGGATATTATAAAGTGCTGCTAGAAGATTATGACATCCTTGCCGAAATGACCGCATCTGAGCGCGTAGGCTATCACAAATACACTTTTAACAAAAAAGACAATCCCCATATTCTAATTGATTTGGGCTTTAAAATGAATTGGGATAGTCCTACGGACACCTATATAAAGGTGGTAAATGATTCTACAATCGTAGGATATCGTTTCTCCACAGGCTGGGCGAATGACCAAAAAGTTTATTTTGCTATCCAATCAAATACAAAATTCAAAAGAGTAGAACTCTATAACGATAGCATCCCTGCTGCTGATTACCATATTGCAAAAAGCACAGCTACAAAAGCTATTATATCTATCGATCCAACCAAAGCTGTAGAACTGAAAGTGGGTATTTCTCCAGTAAGTACAGTTAATGCTTTAGAAAATATTAAAGCAGAGATTCCGTATTGGAATTTTGAACAAGCGAGAAAATGGGCTGTGGCAAAATGGAATAATGTCTTAAGCAAAATTGATTTCAAAGCAGACGAAAACACCAAAACGATATTCTACACCGCATTGTATCATTCCTACTTCGCCCCTACAATCTTCAGCGATGTAAATGGCGATTATATGGGCACAGATAAACAAGTATATAACGACAAAAATCATCAAAACTACACCGTATTCTCTTTGTGGGACACGTATCGTGCTTTACATCCACTGATGACCATCCTTGAAGGCCAAAAGAATAAAGATTTCGTTAGTTCGATGCTAAAAATTTACCAACAACAAGGCAAACTTCCAGTATGGCATCTTTGGGCAAACGAAACCAATACTATGGTAGGTCTTCCCGCAATTCCTATCATTGCAGACGCTATTCTGAAAGGAATAATAGATCCTTCCGAAATTGAGCTAGCTTATGAAGCCATTAAAACCACAGCAATTGGCAGTGGACACGGTTTGGAATATGTTCGAGACCTTAAATATATTCCTATCGAACATATGCAAAATGAATCTGTAGCTTGGGCATTGGAATATGCTATCGCTGATTTTGGAGCATATCAAGCAGCTAAGCATTTGGGCAAAGTAGAAGATGCTGAATATTTTCACAAACGCTTTAAACTTTATGAGCAATATTTTGATAAAGAAGTCGGACATTTTGTGGGTCGTCATGCTGACGGAAAATTCAGAAGACCATTTGACCCACTGATGGCGAAACATCGTGAAAATGATTATTGTGAAGGTAATGCTTGGCAATATACTTGGCTCGTACCACAAGACGTACACGGTTTAATAAACCTCTTTGGAGGAGAAAAAGCCTTTTTGAATAAATTGGATGAATTCATTGCTTTGCCCGAACAATTGGACGATGCGTCTCCTGATATTTCAGGAATGATAGGACAATATGCACAAGGCAATGAACCAAATCATCACGTACCTTATTTGTATGCTTATGCAGGGGAACAATGGAAAGGTGCTGCATTGGTACACAAGGCAATGACCAAATATTACACAAATGAGCCTGCTGGTCTTTGTGGCAACGATGATGTAGGACAGATGAGTGCGTGGTATGTATTTTCTTCTATGGGAATATATCCAGCAAATCCAATGAATGGAAAATATGTTTTTGGCTCCCCTTTGATGGAAGAAGCCAGCATTAATTTACCAAGTGGCAAAACTTTCCACATCCAAGTGAAAAATCACGGTACAAAGAATATCTATATTAATAAGGTATCCTTAAATGGGAAGAAGTATGAGAAAAGCTACATTACACATAACGATATTTTAAAGGGTGGAGAACTTATCTTTGAGATGTCTGCCACACCCAATAAAAAGTTTGGAGCAAACAAGACATTTCGTCCTTAATTACTGACAGAATAGCAACGGCACGTAAATTGACTATATCCAGAAACAAGTTATAGAAAGGATTTAATAATGAGTGACTTCAACAACATCAGCATCAATGACATCAACGACAACAATGGTGCTGATTTTTATAATAACTTTAGACAAAAATTGATGGATATTGAGCAATTTCCATCAATATATACATTCAAATTTATTATTCCTGCTGATGTGGATAAAAGAGAGCAAGTAGAAAAAATATTTGAGCATCCTAGTACGAAAATTTCTTCTAAAGACTCGAAAACAGGAAAATATAATTCCTTAACAGTCGAAACCTTTGTGCAATCAGCGGATGAAGTAATTGATTACTACAAAAAAGTATCTACGATAGAAAAAGTCATTATGCTATAAGACAAAAAAGGCTTTCCGATTGGAAAGCCTTTTTTGTCTTATACGTAGAAATATTAAGCTTCTACTTCTTCTGAAGCGAACTCTTCGTACAATGTTGAATATCCTTCATAATCATCTATAGACTCTGGCGTGAACACGCGAATATTTTGCTCTTCAACAAATTTCAACACGTCCGCATTCAAGTTATCATCTGCTTTCACAACGATATCCGTGTAAGTCAAGGCACCTTTGTATACGTCAACATAACTGCCTGAACCATATACAGCCGCATCCTCAGCACTTACATCTTCTTGAGCTGCCATTTCACCATATTTTGATGTCAATGTATCTGCTCCGAAATCATTATCTTCATTGAATAATGAATAGAACACTTTAACATCTTTGAAAGTAGGATCATCTTGATATACTTTTTTCAAGTACAAAGGAATCATAGCTGTGAACCAGCCGTGACAGTGCACTACATCCGGAGACCATCCTAATTTTTTAACAGTCTCTAGTGCTCCTTTACAGAAGAACAACGAACGTTCGTTGTTATCTTCAAAGAATTTTCCATTTTCATCTTTGAACACCTTTTTGCGTTGGAAGTATTCCTCATTATCTAAGAAATACACCTGCATACGAGCTGCTGGCAATGATGCTACTTTAATGATCAATGGATTATCGTTATTATCCACCACTATATTCATTCCCGACAACCTTATCACCTCGTGTAGACGATTTCTGCGCTCATTAATGTTACCAAAACGTGGCATAAGAATTCTAATTTCGAATCCTTTTTCTTGCATCGCTTGAGGTAACTGGCGTGTTATTTCAGAAATTTTACTTATTTCAAGGAAAGGCGACATCTCGTGGGTAATAAACAATATTTTCGTTTTAGCCATCTCCAATTGTTTTTTTATTATTTAAACAGTAAAATCGGTGTACAAAGATACGAATAATAAACAAATTTTACAATTCTTTGCGATTTATAGCTTTCTAATTACAAATTTATTATGCAATTTTGACCCCTATTTTACCCATATCGATATGGAAATTTTCAACACCCAAAATTCGCTTCGCACCTACCTTGAAACTCCACGTGCGCAGCACCAAAAAATAGCTTTAGTACCTACTATGGGTGCATTACACGAAGGACATATGTCCCTTATTTCAGAAGCTAAAAAACACGCAGATATAGTCGTGTGTAGTATCTTTGTCAACCCTACACAATTCAACGATCCAAAGGATTTAGAAAAGTATCCTCGCCCTATAGAAAATGACATTAAACTGTTAGAAGCTCAGGGTTGTGACATTCTTTTTATTCCCTCTGTAGAAGAAATGTATCCTGATACCGAAGAACAATGGCACATTGATTTGGGCCGATTAGATCAAATCTGGGAAGGCGCACAACGTCCAGGTCACTTCCAAGGGGTAACCCAAATCGTGTATAAATTATTCAATTTGGTGAACCCTGATGTAGCTTGCTTTGGACAAAAAGATTTCCAACAGGTGATGGTTATTCAGCGCATGATTGAAATCAAAAATCTAGATATTCAATTAATTATCTGTCCTATTATACGAAGTAAAAATGGATTGGCTTTGAGTTCTAGAAATGCAAGGCTTTCCGAAGCGGGCAAAGAAAAAGCTTTAATCCTTTCCCACACCCTACAAGCCGTTAAAAAAGGCTTTAACGAAAACGTTGCTATCCCAGAATTGCAGCACATAGCGGAACAAATGATTACAGAAGAAGGTGAAGTAGAACTGGAATATTTTGCTATTAGTGAAACACGCACGCTTGAAAGAGTAGAAACTGTTGAAGCAGACAAACAATATATTGCTCATATAGTCGCTTGGATTGAAGGCGTTAGGTTAATAGATAATATACTTTTGAACGATTAATGACATTTAGATTTTAAATATAAAGCGTAACTTTGCAGCATGATGATTGAAGTAATGAAGTCCAAAATTCACCGCGCACGTGTCACACAAGCCGAGTTGAATTACGTTGGAAGTATTACCATCGATGAAGATTTGATGGATGAAGCAGATATAATTGCGAACGAGAAGGTACAAATCGTAAATAATAATAACGGTGCAAGGTTAGAAACTTACGTCATTCCTGGAAAACGTGGCACAGGAACTATATGCCTTAATGGAGCTGCAGCAAGATTGGTACAAGTAGGTGATATTGTGATTATCATTTCTTATGCTTTGATGGACAGAGAAGAAGCGAAAGCCCACAAACCAAGATTAGTGTTTCCAGACGACAACAATAGATTGACAAAATAATATGTAATACTATTTTGTGATAAATACTATTTCTACATATCGCAGACTCATCGCCTCACTATTGACGTGTTGGATGACGTTAATTGTGATTAGTGGAATAGTATTTATGCACAAAGAGGTAACATCCAAAGGTGAAATAATTACCCACATTCACCCGTACGATTTTACCAAGAAACAAAAACATCATCACAAAAACGATGCGGAGATTCGCTTTTTGGATGTACTCTATCAAGGAACGTTTATTGAAAGTGAATTCACTATTTTCGAAGTTCCCGTCTTCAATGAATTTTCTATTCCCTTTGATATAGTTTACAACCGTGCTACAAAGGCTGTAACAATATTTCATTCTTACCTACGAGGACCTCCCTCACTTGTTTAATGATACCCCAAACATTTTGCAACGCTTTAGCCTTGTGAAATAATGATTTCTTCTAAAAAACACAATAAAATTGATTTGACAGCAACATGTAATGGAGCTGGCTATATGTATTTATATATAGTCCTTTCCAATTTCTTTGTAGTCATTTCATACCAACTAATCATTAACAAGAAACTTATATATGTTACAACTTATAAAAAGCTGTATGCTGACTGCTGTATTTGTTAGCTTTGCTTTCGTACTTCATGCACAAAATTTACTTAAAGGAACGATAAAAGATTCTCATGGGAATCCCATAGATAATGCTACTGTATTCGTTGATGGCACGAAATTGGCGATTTCAACAAATTCTGAAGGACAATTTTCTATTCAAATCCCTGACGGAAAAACAAAAATCACTGTTCGCGCTGTAGGCTTTTTGACAGCCAAAAAAGATCTTGCTGCAACTGAATATCAAAATGGATTTGAAATTGTATTGGACTCGGACAACCGCAACCTCGAAGAAGTCGTGGTCTCTGGAACGTTGAAACAAGTATCAAAATTGGATAGCCCGATTCCAGTAGAAGTTTTTACTGCCAAATTTTTCCAAGCAAACCCTGCACCTACTATTTTTGAGTCGCTTCAAAACATAAACGGTGTACGTCCGCAAATTAACTGTAGCGTATGTAACACAGGTGATATCCATATAAATGGTTTAGAAGGTCCATACACCATGGTGATGATTGATGGTCTACCAATCGTCTCAGGATTATCAACAGTGTACGGTTTAAATGGTATTCCACAGGCTTTAATCGAACGTGTTGAAATCGTAAAAGGACCTGCCTCTACGCTTTATGGAAGTGAAGCTGTAGGAGGATTAATCAATATCATTACCAAAAGTCCAAATAATGCACCACGACTAAATGTAGAAGCATTTGGGACTTCTTGGCAAGAATACAACTTAGACTTAGGTGGCAAATTTGAGGTAGGTTCTGCGCAGTCTCTGGTCGGAGCTAATTACTTCAATTATGCTAATCCTATTGATAATAATGGGGATAACTTTACCGATGTAACTCTACAGAATAGACTTTCTGTTTTCAATAAATGGAATTTTGACCGTAAAGACAATAAGCTCTTCACCTTAGCTGGACGCTACGTGTACGAAGACCGTTGGGGTGGTGAGATGAATTGGGCGAGGAAATACCGTGGTGGAAACGATGTTTATGGCGAAAGTATTTATACCAAACGTTGGGAGTTGATGGGTGCTTACGATTTACCTACCACAGAAAATTTGACTTTCACTTTTAGCGTAAACGGTCACAATCAAAATAGCGTATATGGCGAAACAAAATATTTGGCGGATCAAAAAATTGCATTCGGACAGTTAACCTGGCGAAAAGAACTAGGAAACCATGATTTGTTGACAGGTTTAGCTTATCGTTCTACGTATTATAATGACAATACTCCAGCTACCATCAATTCTTCAAAAACTCACCTTCCAGGATTTTTTGTGCAAGATGAAATTACATTACATCCGCAGCACAAATTATTACTTGGAGCCCGTTATGATTACAATTCTGTCCATGGGAGTATCGTTTCTCCTCGTGTAAATTATAAATGGAATTCATTGGACAAAACCCAAGTTTTACGTGTAGGAATTGGTAATGGGTACCGTGTAGCTAATGTATTCACAGAAGATCACGCCGCCTTAACAGGATCACGTGATGTGACTTTTGAAGAAGATTTAAAACCAGAAACCTCTTGGAATGGTAACGTAAACTACATTAAGAAATTTTATATGGATGGAGGTTCTGTTTTTGCAATTGACGCGAGCGCTTTCTACACTTATTTCGATAATAAGATTATTCCTGACTACGAATCAGATGTAAACAAAATTATATATTCTAATCTGGACGGACACGCTGTTTCGAAAGGCTTATCCCTCAATTTGGATTGGGCGCATACCAGTGGACTGAAAGCGATGATTGGAGCTACTGTCATGGACGTGTACAGTGTAGAAAACGATGTAAAAGAATGGCAGATGTTGACCGAAAAGGTAATGGGAACTTGGACGATTGGGTATACTGTAAAACCTTTGGGCGTTAACATTGATTACACAGGAAATCTAATTGGGCCAATGCGTTTACCTGTCCTAGGGGAAAATGATACCCGTCCAGACAAATCAAAAGCATGGAGTATTCAGAATATTCAATTAACCAAAAAATTCCACAACGGTTTGGAAATATTTGGAGGGGTTAAAAACTTCTTAAACTGGACTCCTACCAAAGGCGGCATTGAAATTATCTCCAGAGCTCACGACCCTTTTGAAAGAATTGACGATCCTAACTTATTACCATTTGATCCTAGTTATGTTTACGGTCCAAATCAAGGAGCTCGTGGATTTTTAGGTTTACGATATAATCTAATGTAAAACCGTTAGTATGGAAGCAAGATATGTAATTCAGTTTCTGTTAATAATGATTGGAATTTGTGCAGGGCTAAATAGTTCTGCACAATTTAATCCGCATAAAATTGAGCAGGTAGATAGTTTGATGGCGCAAAAGCCAAAACCTTTGCTTATCCTTTTGTCCACGGATTGGTGCCAGTACTGCGACCTTCAGAAAAACCAGCTTCAAAAAAACGAATATTTCCACAACCATAAAGACGAATTTTACTTTATCGAATTTGATGCAGAACGAAAAGATCCAATAGACTTTATGGGAAAAACATATCACTTTAGACCCAAGGGAATAAACACTGGAATACATGAACTCGTAACGATCTTTACTGGTAATCAAAGTTTATCCTATCCATTCTGGATACTTTTAGATGAAAATTTTAAACCTGTGTTCCGACATAATGGAATATTGAACAATAAACAAATCAATGAATTAATACTGACAATAAGTAAGTCTTTAACAAAGAATTCGTCATAAGTGAAAAAATTTGATTTCTTTGTAGCAAAATGCGATTTTGATCGTTACATACCTATAAACTATTTTAATATTCTTATGAAAAAATTATTTGGCTTACTTGCTGCAGTAGCATTCTTGACTACGACTTTTACCTCATGTAATAAATCTGACGATTTTGATTATGATGATTACAACAGGAGACAAGAAAAAGCAATTGATTCACTTCTAACCGATGAGAAGCTAAAAATTGAAGATTATGTAGAAGCTAATTTTACAAATCCAATAGAAGACACGGTTACTATTAAATATTCCTACATAGACAAAAAAACGGCTAAAAGAGGTATTTGGTATGAAATATTATCACAGCCTACAGACAATTCTTATGAATATAAATCGAATGGAACAAATTACCAGAATTTAGTTCCTCCTACTTTCAAGGCTAAATTCACAGCTAAATTATTAAATGGTACTGTAGTACAGTCTGACACTCAGGGTGGTCAATACTCTTTCGCTGGCTCTAGTAACAATACATTTAACAATGCTTGGTATTTTGCATTCTTCCCTTATGCTGTAAAATTTAACAACATAGATGTTAAAATTCTTAATATGGGTGGTTTAACAAAAGATGGACTTAAAAAAGGTAGTAAAATAAGAATGATAACACCTTCTCTTTGGGCATTTGGTGCGAATAAAGTAGGTGATATCCCTGCTAATTCGCCTTTAGTGTACGAATTTGAAGTTTTGGAAATACAATAAAATGTCAATAAAAAAGAGATAAAATTAATTTTTTGTCTCTTTTTTATTAATTTAGATTCATGAATTTTTTAAGACCAATTTTATACCTTATTATCATCTCGTTCTCCTTCTTATCTTGTGCTAAGGAAGAGATATTTGACCCTATTGCCCAATTCGAAACGGAGAAACCACTTATCAAATCATATGCAAATACAAATTTCCCGAATATGGTATATGCGGGTGATGAAACAGGAATGTGGTATGAAGTGGTGAATCCCGGTACTGATGGAAGTTATGTATACAAAGTGGTAGATACCTTAAATTATTACGGGCAAATGGTGAAAGCATTAAGAATGCCTGCTGTAACTGTTAAATATACTGGTAAATTAATATCAGATAATTCAACTTTTGACTCTAATCAAACTGATGCAGGTTTTACCAGTAAATTGAGTGGACTAATTTCAGCTTGGCAAATTGCATTTATTCCTAAAAGTATAGGTTCTTCTGAATTTGGAGGTCTTACTTCTACGGGATTACAAAAAGGCAGTAAAATAAGAATAGTAACTCCTTCTTATTATGCATATGGAAATAGAGATATGGGTAAGATTCCGCCAAATTCTCCTTTATTTTTTGAAATAGAAGTCATAGACATAAAAGATGTTGTTCAATAAACAAAAAGTCAATCTGAATGGATTGACTTTTTTGTTTTACTTACCTTTATATTTAGAACCTTCTAGAATTTTTTGCGCATCTTCTATAGCAAATAATTCCTTCAATGAAGTCTCGGGATGCCTTTCCATATATTTACGGACCATCATCCATCCTATAAACGATCCGAGCTTGGGAGCAGACTCATTCTTTTCCCCCAGTTCTGGTGTAAAAGGAGCTTCCGTAAAATATTTTTGAGTACGCAAATGATCTGTACTATATAGCAGATTTTCCTGTAAAAACCATGTCCATACATCACTTTGGTACTTGTTTGCCCAAGCCAATTGTTCTTTTGTATAACCTATTTTAAGTTCATCCGATACATTTTCGAGTAGCATATCCATTGCATACATTATCTTTCCATTGTATATCATGTGTTGCAAGGTATTGTGGGTTTGATCAGGAATTGAATAAATATCTTCGCGCAATACCGCTTCTATTACACGTGGAACTATGTTTTCTGGCGTGAAACGCCTTGAAATATATAGAGGGATTGACTGCACCAATGCAGGATAAAATTCAGATTCCGCTCCTAAAAACATATCCAATCCTATGCCTACATAATCTTCTCCAATAGGTGTTTGATAAGCAAAACCGCTTACATAGGTAATAAATCGTGGGATATTATATTCTGGAAAATAGTATTTTACATATTTAAAAACCTGCGTTAACTCTTTTTCATATGATTCCATTGATGGATAAACTTTTGCCACAGCCTTGTTCAAATCTACAAAATCCTTTTGCTTAATAATTTGAGTTAAAAATTCCTTCACTCGGATGCTATCCGCTGGATTTGCTATTTGCAAAATATCCTGCATATAGTTGCTGTAGAATACGTTATATTGCTCTTGCCAAGCTTTGTTCTTCAAACTAATATCTTCTGGTTTTATCTGGGCTAGGTCTTGATCAAAACGTTCAATATGTACTTGAACAATAATATTTGATACGTCAGGTCGTTTTATTGTAGTTGTTTCGAGACAAGATGCTATAGCAACTATAAAAAAAAAGAAATACTTTTGTAGCGGTTTTAATTTCATTAGTAAACGAAGTTATAACCATAAATTTAAAACTAAAATTATAAGTATGCTAAATTTTACAAAAACTACAATTACTACCTTAGCTACATTGGCGATTCTTTTCTTTGCTATGCAGGTAAATGCACAAGACTATTATAATAGATCACGTAATAGTTCAGAAGAAAAAAATTTCCGTTTAGGACTTTCTATAAATCCTAACATTGGTTGGTTGCGTTATGATGATGAGTATGAAGCAACAGCAAAAGCAGGCTTCTCTTATGGTTTGGTTGCTGACTTAGGCTTTGCAGATAACTATTATTTCTCTACAGGATTATTAATCAATTCCATTGCTTCAAAAGTAGATTTTCCTGGAGAAGCTATTGATAGAGACAAAATCCGTTTACAATATGTGGAAGTTCCTTTGACAATTAAATTGAAATCTGTTGAAGATGAAACAGGAAGATTCTATGGTCAATTTGGTTTCACAGCTGGATTTAAAGTGTCTGGAAAAGAGAAACTAGCGGGAGCAACTAAAAATCAATCCATAGAAGGTGATGATTTGTTTCGTTTAGGACTTCAAATTGGAGGCGGTAAAGAATGGAAATTAAGTGAAAACTTAGGATTGATGACGGGATTAACCTTTAATAATGGATTTACGAGGGCAATCAAAGAAGGAAAGCCAAAAACTTCATACTTAGCACTTAATTTAGGTCTATTCTTCTAAAAAGATTCTAATAAAATGAATAAAAATAGAGGTAAATACGAATCCAATCTTTAAATTCGTATTTACCTCTTTTTATTTGATAAATTTCCTATTATGCAAACAGAAAAAATCATCGATAGAATTGTTACTTGGCTCAAAGATTATGCTACCCAAGCAAGAGTGAAAGGATTTGTAGTAGGTGTCTCTGGTGGCGTTGACTCGGGCGTCGTGTCGACGCTTTGTGCAATGACAGGCCTAGAAATATTGGCGGTTGAAATGCCTATTCACCAAAAAACGGATCAAGTCGATCGTGCATTAGAACATATTGAGTATTTAAAAAACAAGTTTACCAATGTAAAAGGAACGAGTGTGAATTTGACTTCTGCATTTGATGAATTGACTAACATTTTTGATGCAAAACAATCCGATATACCAAACAGAGATTTAGCATTAGCTAATACACGTTCACGCTTACGCATGTTGACACTTTACTACTATGGACAAATAAATTCCTTATTAGTGTGCGGGACAGGAAATAAAGTGGAAGACTTCGGTATTGGTTTTTATACTAAATATGGAGATGGAGGGGTCGATCTTTCACCTATAGCGGACTTATACAAAACGGAAGTTTATGCATTAGCGAGAGCATTGGATTTGCCAGAAAGCATTAAAAATGCCATCCCAACAGATGGATTATGGGACGCGGAGCGAACAGACGAACAACAAATTGGTGCCACATATCCTGAATTAGAAAAAATCCAAAAAGAATACGGCAGCAAGTCGGAAAGTGACTATACAGGAAGAGATTTGGAAGTATTCAAAATTTTTGACCGTATGCACAAAGCAGCTCAACATAAAATTCAGCCTATTCCTGTTTGCCATATTCCAGAAGAGTGGAAATAAAATAAATATAAATTAAACCTTTTATTTATTTCCCTGTCATACAAGATATAACTAGGCTTTATTATGAAAAATTTAAGTGTCATGTTAGCGGCTTTTGCTATTATAGTAATGGCCTCTTGTTCGTCCAATAAATATCATACCACTCGTGTTCAGAATTTAGATTTCGGACAATATAAAACTTATGGATGGCTACCGCCAGTAGATTCCCTTTCTAAAGATTATTTTAGCAATGATATTGCCAAGCACAATATCATGACTACTGCCAATCAAGAAATTGAACAACGCGGCTTAACTTATACCAAAGAAAATCCAGATTTACTTTTCCGATATGTTGCTATTGTGAATAACAAAAGCAGATTGGTTTATGGCTCTCCTTACGGTTATGGTTGGGGCTGGGGCGGTCCTTGGGGTTGGTATCGTCCATGGGGATATTACGGATATTATTCGCCAAATTATCCTGTAGGAAAAGAAAGAATACGATATGGTCATATTATTTTAGAAGCTGTGGACCGTAATACAAAATCTGTAGTATGGCAAGCCCGCGGCACCACAGAGGTAGATAACCCAGAAAAAGCTATCAATGGACTTCCGAAAATGATAAATGGTATCATGAAACAATATCCATTGAAGACATCCAAATAAAAAATAGCTCCTAAATGGAGCTATTTTTATTTTATAAATTTTGCAGATGTCCTTAAGGCATCTTCTTAAACCCTTCTTTTTTGATTTTCCATGTGCCATCTTTTGGAAACCCGGGTGAATCTGAATCAGAGTTGTCCCACCCTTCGAGCATCATTGCTACAGCCGTCAATATTCCTCCATTACCAGGCAAGTAAATCCGTAATCTATCGTCTTGATAATTGTGTCCATTTTTGAGATAAGTATTAGTTCGGATATCCATAAATAAAGCATCTAAGGCTTTATTTGAAAGTCCAAGACGAGCCGCATTCATTGCTGTCATTGGGAAATCCCACCCCCATGTATCTGGCCATGACCATCGCTTCCAAACTACATCAAAAGTATTTCTCATAATTCCTTTGTCTAATTTAGAGGATGCAGGAACCATTCCTAATGTACCTAATACAGATGGATGATCGGTCATCCACTTATCAAAGGAATAAGAATCGGGAGCCGTTTCAGTAGATAAATACACGCCATCTTTAACTGGAAGTGGAGCTAATTTATTAATAACCTCATCCCATTTAGGTTGACGCTTTTCTCCTAAGCGTTCTTTCCATTGTTGAGCAGTTCGCAAAGCCCAATCCCAATAGGCGACCTCATAAGGTGGATTTTTGGTTTGGGCAGCTGGAAAAACTTCTTGAGCAGGAATTAACCCAAATCCCAAATCGTACAGATCTTTTTCTTTGTTATAAGAGGTAAAGTGAGCCATGAATTCTGCTGTTTCATGAATAAGATTTTTATACTTATGCAATACTTTCACATCCTGATTGTGACGGTATAATAATTCGGTCAGGTAAATTAGATGTGGCTGTTGCCAAATTAAAAATGCAGCTACAGAAGATGGGCTTTCATCGCCCTCATTACTAGACATTTTGATCCAACGAACACCTTTGTAGCCCTGACGTTGTGCTAACTGTTTTGCCTTATTAAAAGTTCTAAAGTAATATTCTAGCGTATGTTCCAAAAGCTCAGGTCTTCCCCATAATGCAAAATGCACCCCATGCCACCAATGCATTTCAGTATGAGGCTTACCATACCAACTGTTGAATGTCAGACCTGTTTCTTGGGGAGGATTATTGCCTAAGCATTGTACACGAGTCAAATATTGAGACAGTACAATTCTTCTTTCTAATTCCTTCGCTCGGGAGTCCGTGCTACCTTCAAAATCTACAGCCGCTCCCGAATTCCAAAATTTTGTCCATGCAATTTCACTTTCCTTTTTTGCCTCAGTAAATAATCCTTTTGTTATACGCTTTTGTGTAGAATGAAAAGCAAAAGAAATTTCAAAGTTCTGTTTGGAAGAAATGGGTTCTACAACGAAATAATGCGCGTTAGATTTAGAAACCTGTGCGTTGGTAAAATGTAAAGTTGTGTTGTATTCCGAGCCTTGTAGTGTATGCTTAATTACAGCAGAAGTATTATTTTGTGCAATAATATTAGAGCTATGTTGCTCTTCATTCGTATAATTTGTTCCCTCATCCAAAAATCTTCCCGTAGGATAAGGATATCTTATATATACTTTAATGCGTTTTTGTGCAAGCAGTGCGGATTCAATCTTCACACCTACTCTATCCGATTGCTGATAAGAAGCGGTATAAACTTTTACGGGAATATTATCAATGGTAAATTGACTGGTTATTAACCCCGTCCATACATCTAAAGTTTGCTCAATATTTTTTATATCCGTGATTTCTGCCTTTTTTCCATTCTTTAAATAGAGTTCTAAACCAACATTACCTAACTGCAGACGGTGCGGATTAGCACGAAAATATTCAGTTGCTTCTTTTGGTCTTCCCTCTTCTTTGTGCTGAATGCTATATAAGGCATTTCTGCCTTCATTATTAAAGTCATAAGCTTTTAGTGTTTCTTCAAACTTATAATTGTTAGGATTGGGAAAGCTATCCCAACCCCATTCTGACTGCGTCCCTAAAGAAACTCCTGGTCTATAAAATTCTGGAAAAGATTGCATTCCAGTTACGTCGACGGTATAAGCAAAAGTTCCATTCCCCACCGTTAGAGAGGAGAGAATATCGACTTCAGTGTTGATAACATTGTGTCGCTGAACTATTTTCTTTCTATTGATTTTAGGGTTTTGAAAAGATTGAAGAGAAAGAAATACAACAATTAAAACACTGAATCTTACTATATTTTTAGTAAAAAGAGGTGTACGTTTTCCCATTAATTTTTACATTTTTCAAGGTTATATTTTTTAGATAGTCGACTTTATACGGTTCTTTTACTCCATTGATATTACAATCAATCATGGTAAAATTGGTCACTGGTGAGGATTCATAAGCAGCAGAAAGTACCGCATATTTTCCGCCGTGCGTCACATCTAATTTTTCCACCCAAATATTACGAATAGTAGGAATATGATTTCCGGGTTTCTCATAGAACATATTGAAGCGAACCGCAGCTTCCTTATATTGCCCAACTTTTGTGTTGTAGAAAAATATATTCTCAATTATTCCACCGCGACTCGAACTCGTTTTGATACGCAAAGCTCTGTCTAGTTCTTTACTATCCATGGTATTATTAAGCGCATAAATATTGCGCGCCCCGCCCCCTATCTCACTACCTATAACTACACCGCCATGTCCTTCTTTAAACATGCAATTCTCTATGATATGATTTTCCGCAGGACGGCCTATATTTCGACCATCTTGGTCCCGCCCCGATTTAATAGCAATACAATCATCACCTGTATCAAAATAACAGTCTCTAATCCAGACATTCTTACAAGCCTCTGGATCTATTCCATCATTATTAGGACCTAATGTTTCAATTTTTACACGTTCAATAAGGACATTTTCACAAAGTACAGGATGTAAATTCCACATAGGCGAGTTAATTAGCTTCACATCTGCTATCCATACATTTTTACACAAATAAGTTTGAACAAAATTTGGTCTTAAAAAGTGTCCATCGCCATAAACACGATTGCGCGGATTTACTTCATCAGCCATCTGTTGGTGTAACTTCGCACGTGCAGGTTTTTGTTCTCCGGGACGGCTTTCATTCCAACCGTAATGACGCGCTCCACACCAATACCACCAATGATCCAGATCAGCATTACCATCTAACAATCCCGATCCTGTAATGGCTATATTTTCTTCTTCATAAGCATAGATGAAAGCGGAATAATTCATGCATTCCATACCTTCCCAACGGGTAAATACCATAGGATAATCCGAACTATCCCGACTGAATAATAATGTAGCTCCTTCACTAATGTGAAGATTTACATTACTTTTTAAATATATTGCTCCTGTCAAAAAAGTGCCGCTAGGTACAATAACACGGCCTCCACCATCACTATTACATTTTTCAATAGCTTCTCGAATAGCATCCGTATTTTTGTGTTTACCATCACCAATGGCACCAAAATCCTTTATATTATAATCTTTATTTCTAAATGAGGGAGCTTTAATAAGTTTTTTGAGATTTTCAACTTCCTGAAGTGGTTGTTTGGAAGACGTCCACACGTTTCCTTGTCCCCATACAATAAGTGTCATAAAACACAGGAAAATACATAAGTTTATTCTTATCAACATAGCAATAGATTTGAAATAGAGTAGATTGAACTTTGGTTATCGATTTCTAATATACTCAAAAAAGCCTCTTTTCCTATCCTGCAGTATCCTGAAAGATCAACGATTACAGCCGAGAAATCTATTTATAGCTAGAATATTACGGCGTTAGATTAAGGACATTTAAGGTTAAGACCTTTTAGTTGTCCTAAAAATTAACCAAAAAGAACTTGAAATACAGAAATATTTATTTAAATGTGGTATTCTTGTAAATAAGCAAATATTTTAACAACTTTACGTAAAGACTTTAACACGCATCAAAAATCGCTATGTATAAATCATTTCTTTCTTTCGTATTTCTTTTTGTCTCCATCGTTAGTTTTGCTCAACCCCAACCTACATTACAGCAAAAATTACAATCTAACCTGCCAATTCAATCTCAATTTCAGGTTTTATTGAATCAATCCAGAAATCAAGATGCTGATTTTAAGATTATACGAAAGTCAAATATTGATATCATTCAACGGAATGTAAGTGATTCTATAGCGAAATACACTAAAGAAATAGCTTCCTTGAAAGCGAATTCTTCCTCATCTGTTCAGCAGGTACAATCCTTAAAAGATTCGGTACAGACATTAAGCGAAAGCTTGCGCGTGGAACAAGAGAAAACCGATAGCATCTCCTTTTTGGGGATAGACTTTTCAAAACCATCATATCACATGTTGGTATGGTCTATTATTGCGATATTAGGTTTGGCGTTTTTTATTATTCTATTCTCCTTTAGAAAAGCTAAGGTAGATGCGGTAGAGCATCAAAAAACAGCAGAAGAAGTTCAAAATGATTTTCAGGCTTATAAGAAGAAAGCTATGGAAACCGAACAAAAACTTAAGCGTCAATTGCTGGATGAACAAATGAAAAGAGAGTCATAATCATAAAATTTTTCTCGAATAAAACATAAAAAAGCCAACTTAAATAAGTTGGCTTTGACATTTATACTCAAATTATAACCACTAATAACCTGGGTTTTGCATAGCTTGCTTTTCTGCTGGAGTTAAAGCTCCTCCATTTTCATTTGTGATTGCATCTAGGAACGATTGAGGTAACGGTCTATAGTAATGTGTATTTGGATTAAAGACTGAATTTCCTCGTACGAAACCATCGTTGAATGCTTTCCATCTTACTTCTAGTGTTTTTGTGCGGGCTAAATCTTCCCAACGGTATAGCTCACCACACAGCTCTCTTGTACGTTCATTTAAGATAAAATGCAGCATCTTTTGTGCATTTGTGGTGGCTCCTAGTTTATTGTAAATAGGAACATCCACAGGTGAGTTGAAAATATCATTTACAGAATTGATTACTAAAGATGAAACCGTAGAAGCAGTCGTTACTGGCATATCATTGTTGGATTCATAGTAGGTATTCTTATTCCAATAGATCGCGCCATCAGCAGAGAATCCACCACCTTTTCCAGCAGCATAAGGATTATTTATATACGATTGCCCACCATCTACATGTTTTGTACGGTCTTCACCTTGTTTAAACCCTGCTCGATTTCTCAACCTATTGATCCATTGTATGGCATTAGCATATTCTCCTTCACCTTTACGCACATAAGCCTCTGCTACCATTAGCACATCTTCAGCAGATCGTGCCATAATTGCATCACGCGTACCAAATTGAGAAGCAATATTTACGCGATATCCATCTCTATATTTGGAGAGGGCTACGTAACGAGAATGCGTACTTGTTCCTTGGGATAAGAAATAACCATAATTACCATGTTCTCCCACCCAAGCTTGTGATTGACCATTAAAGTAGCGTACGAACGTGTGGGTATTTTGCATTATTCCACCTTTTGCTACAGAAGTTAGATCAGTTCCCACTTTGGTATATCTATTATCTCCGGCACTGTTAACAATATATTTTATGGCTAATTCGCCACCTCTAAAACGCTTGGTACCTGCTACCGTTCCTGGAGGGCCCATAGCCGCTTGCTCATTTGTCCAAGAAGGCGCCCCCGCAGTATTATTACTGCCATAAGTAGTAATAAAAGATTTCCAGAAACGCGAGTCATTGACACGGTCAAAAACATCTAATGTATAGTTTGTAGAGCGCGCATAAGAGAACTCACGCCCCCCAGAAATATCGCGAGAAGTACCTGCTAGATCTTGATAAACAGCTGGATAATATAAATGAATTTGATTACCATAACGTCCCCAAGTAGCTTGATCATCCGAAAATTGTGCGGAAAGAATTACTTCAGAAACGCGTTCGTTAGGACTATTCGCTTTTTGGTAATCCCACAATTCAGTGTAATCACTCACCAAGGGATGTGCATTCACTACTTCTGTACCATACTTGATCACGGCATCCAAATCCGCACCTACATAACTTGTATTCCATCCACTGTAAAGTTCACTAGCACGTGTCAAATGTGCTTTAGCCAAATAATGTGCTGCTGCCCATTTGGTCACACGACCAAATTCGGAACCTGTAGGATTCAATAATTTATAAGCTTCTTCTAAATCAGCAATAATTTGAGCGAAACATTCTTCTTCAGTGTTACGTTGGAAGTAAGTTGTTACGCCTTCAGAAGGTGTCAATTTTAAAGGGACACCACCGAATTGAGTCACCAATTGTAGATAGAAATAGCCGCGCATAAAATAGCCTTCACCTAATCTTACATTGTAATTAGAGCTTGACTTATCATAATACAAAGGAACATTTTTAATCAACGTATTTGCAGATTCAATTCCAGAATACATATTGTCCCACAAAGGGGCAATATTTTGACCACCATAAGTAGTTTCTTGCGGATTTAAGTCCGTTCCATAGCTATTAAAACTGGGCGAGGCATTGTTAGCATCGGTGAATTCATCAACTCCGAGATTGAATAATGCCATACCCCAAGTGTAATTAAACTTAAATTTTAGCTTGGAATAGGCACCAGTAGACAAATCGTCCAACCCAGCTTGTGTTTTAAATAAATCTGTACTCGGTGTAGTAATAAGCTCTTCTTTCAAAAAGTCCTTACTACAAGACTCCATAAAAGATATACAGGTCGCACCTAATAGCGATGCTACTAATAGTTTATAATTAATTTTTTTCATGATTTTCACTTTATAAATTTTACGACGCTCTTATTAAAAACCAACACTTACACCCAAAACAAATCCCCTGGTAGTAACCGATGATCCCACTTGATTAGAGTTATTGTTATAATTGGAAAGATCTGTGTCCAAAAAGTCGATTTTAGAATACAGCATGGCAGGATTCATAAGCTGACCATAGATTTTAATATTATTAGCTCCTATTCTTTGTAGTTTGGAAGCAGGGAAATTATAGCCAAAACTTACATTTCTCAATTTTATGAATGAACCATCTCTATAATTCATCGAAGAACTGTACGTATCCGCCGCTTCTCCGTTTGAACCTGGCATATAATATTCTGCATCTTCATTCACTCCAGGAATAAAATAATCTAATTTACGTTGCATATACCTTCCATCTAATGTAGCTGCACCTGCATTCACTAAAAATCCCCACCGTGAATAGATGAAAAATGAAAGTTCGAAGTTTTTGTAATTAAAGGTATTTGATATACCACCAGACCATTTTGGACGGTACGAACCTATTATTTGTCTATCGTTGTTACCATCAATAGCACCATCTGGCACACCATCAGCTCCACTTAAATCTTTTACACGGATTTGTCCTGGTTTTCGACCATACTTAGCAGCTTCCGCTTCTTCTGAAGTTTTCCAAATACCATCGTACACGTAATCATAAGCTACAGCTAATTCTTCTCCAACAAACCATCTATTGTTTACATCTTGAAGATTGCCATTTGCTAATGCCACAATTTCACCTTTATCCTTAGACCATGTCAAAGAAGTATTCCATTGGAAATCATCTTTTTGAATATTCACTGTATTCAATTGGAAATCTATACCCCAACCTTTGGTTTTACCCACATTTGCATTAGTTGAAGTATATCCTAAAATGGAAGGAATCAGCATAGACATCAACAAATCATTAGTCTTTGTGCTATATACATCTAACGCACCATTGATTCTATTGTTGAATAAACCATAATCCAAACCGACGTTAAATTGTGTAGTACGCTCCCAGCCCAATTGCGGATTAGCCATTTTTTGAGGATTTGCTGCTGAAGGATCAGAAGCAACATAGCCAGGTGTCGAAGTCGTTGTATTCCAATTATAAAATACTTGCGTTAAACCACCTTTGGAAGCATAAGGACCAATACCTTGGTTACCTACTACACCAAGACCTGCTCTCAACTTCAATGCATTCACTACAGAAGAATTCTGCATGAAATTTTCTTTGTCAATGCGCCATGCTAATGACACCGAAGGGAATGAATCCCATTGATAGCCTGGAGCTAACACCGATGAACCGTCCCAACGTGTGAAAGCAGTTAAAATATAGCGGTCTTTGTAGATATAATTCAATCGCGCTAAGTAGGATTCTAATTGATACTCTCTCAATCCTGTGCCATAGGACCCCACAAATCCACCTGAAGATATATTATACCATAATTCTTGTGCACTATATACATCTGTTGCGCGCATCGTAGCACTTTCATAGTTGTATCCAGAAGCGGATTGCAAGAAGGTCAACCCTAATTTGTGATCCGTACCAAAGTCCCTATCGTAGAAAACTAAATTATCTAAGGTCCATGCAATAGTTCTATCGGGACTATATGTTACAGCATTATTTCCATCTCCGTTTATACCTTCAGCTGCATTAGCAATTCCCAGTCTATAGTGTCTGTATTCAGGACCAAATTGAATTTTATAACGTAACCCTTTCAATGGTGAATAGATATTTCCTAAATCAATCTGACCAAACAAACTACCGGTAGCCACAAGACTTTGACGTTGATTTGTATTATGCTCCAACTCATTTATAGGGTTGATAATATTGATATCTCCCGCTGCTGGGTTACGAATAAAGTTGCCATCGGCATCATATGGAACAGTCCAAGGAAGCATTCCTCTTAGCGCATTGTAATAATCACCTGCTCCAGTAGTAGATTTAGTAAAACTATATCCATAATCTTGGTCACCATACGTTAGATTTAAATTAGCACCCATAGTAAACCATTTAGTAGGTGATGCTTCAAAGCTAATTTTTGAAGTAAATCTTTCGTATAGTTGTCCTGGTTGTGTGGCATCTTGTTTTAAGTAACCAAAAGAACCATATCCTTGTGTTACTTCGCTACCACCTGAAACGCTTAACGTGTGTTCTGTAGATAATGCGTCCTTTCTTCCTACTGACGCCCAATCAAATTCACCTACCAATGAAGGATCCCACACGGTATTATTTTGTGTCCAACCTTTTGCAATATTTGCCCAAGAAGCAGCAACTGATCCCCAACGAGCAAAATCCTCACTGTAATTTGGCGTAGTCGATTTTGTTTTTGCTAAGCGTGCGTAGTCAATCCATTCCGCAGCGGACATGTATTCCATTACATCGTACATTTTTTCTGCAGTCGCCGTTCCTGCGTAAGTAAGTGAAGTTCTTCCTTTTTTACCTTTTTTGGTAGTCACCAAAACAACACCATTTGCGCCTCGAGAACCATAAACAGCGGTAGCAGAAGCGTCTTTCAAGATGTCGATAGACTCAATATCCGATGGATTGATATTATCAATACCACTTCCTTGCAAGGGCATACCATCAACAACGTAAAGCGGGCTATTCGTTGCAGATAGTGATCTTAGTCCACGAATAGTGATACCTCCCGTTGTTCCAGGACGTTGGTTGGATGTGATATCTACACCGGCTGTTTTTCCTTGCATAGCCTGCAACGCATCTTTGACAGGCATAGCTTTAAGTTCTTTTTCTCCAATACTCGCTACAGCACCTGTAACATCAGATTTTCGAACGACGTTATATCCGACTACCACGACCTCATCCACCTCCAGATTATCTTGTGATAACTGCACATTGATAGTCGATCTACCTCCTACAGACTCTTCTCGCAAAGTGTAGCCGATAACTCTAAAAATCAGTACTGCGTTATTTGGTACATCAATAGTATATTGACCTGAAGCATTACTAGCTACCGACCTTGACGTTCCTTTCACTGAGATTGTTACGCCCTCAAGTGGACTTCCCCCATCATCCGTAACTCTACCAGTCACTTGATTTTGACCAAAAGCTGTAATAAAACTTATACTCATCAAACATACAAGCAGAAATGCTTTTATGCTTAAAAACTTTTGGAAAAATTGATTAGTTTGTTTTTTCCTTTTCATTATATAAAATCTAATAGTTTGTTCTGGTTATCCTATGGTTGAAAAATTCCCCTATTGAAATCAATAAGAAATGCCTTCACGCACGAATGAATTAAGCATCGTCTTTTGATATACATTACAATTATTTTCTCCTGGTTAAAAGAAAATAAATCAGGTCTATAATTTCACAGTAGATGCATATAAGCTACATCCTATCCATATAACTAAAGATAGGTATGCATATTTATTTGAGCATCCTGTGATGTCCTGTATCAGATGGAAGGTCGGTAATTTGCGTAGAAGGGCACTTCTACTTGTTTTTTTTCTTGATTCTTAATTATTTGGGCCGCATATTTACCCATTAAATCAAAATCGGTGGAAATGGTCGCAATACCATTCAAAATAAATTTTTTCAGGGCAGTCTCATTATAGGAGATTACGCCAATATCTTTTCCGATTTTTAGTCCTTTCTTGATGCTTTTTTCTAGTATGAGTTCTAGATCGTCTTCAGCAAGATTGATATAACACTCACCTTTTTTGATGGGTTCTTTGGCAAGATTACCTACTAAAATATGATCGAATGCATATTGATTACAAAACTTGTAAAAGCCTTTAATAATCGCTTTGGGGTAATCGCTATGGTCTGGAAAAACTAATTTTATCATTTGGTAACGCGAAAGAGGCTCAAGGAATTTTTCTAAAGCTTCGTAGATATCTTTCTCGTAATTTTCATATACGCAATCCACATTATCGCTGATACCATCAATGTGTTTGCCCAATAGCATCAACTTTTCTTCCGGAATCAGAGACAATACCTCAGGAGCCTGATCACGGCCTTCTTTGAAATGTGGAAATACGACATAGCGATCGTACTGTTTATTCAAATTGAGTAATAATCTTCTCAAATGCGAAATGTCGCTATTGTAGACAAATAAGTCTAAGGAAGCTTCATCACCTAATTCTTTTGCGAAAGCATCATACACAATTTTTTTGTGTGCACTGAGTTTATTGAGGAATAAAGCAATTTTTAATTTTTTCGCGACATCGGTCTTTGCTACAAAATAACCTTTGCCAGGTGTCGAAGAAATGACCCCTAAACTTTTTAGTTGTTTGTACCCTTTTTCAACAGTATCTCTTGAAATATCAAGATAAATACTTAGTTCATTGATAGAAGGCAAAATATCACCTTGTTTGAGGTAATTATTTCGAACTCCATCAATTACAGCATCTACTAATTGAATATATTTTGGAGTAGATGAAAAGTCGTTTATCTGAATACTTTTATTAAAAGAAGAACTGCTCATAGGTTTATTTGTTAGTGTAAGTATAAAGAAAATACTTTTTTTTTTATACTCACAAGCTACCTTTACATTTACTTATTTTAAAAACTGAATAATTGAATTGGTCCATTTAATCCACTATCCATGATTTTCCATTGGCTAGCATCAAATGGTTTGTAATTTATGTTTACAAAATTGATCTCGTGATAATTTTTCCAATTTACTTTTCGGGCATCCAAATCACGCATACGATTTGCCATTAAATTTGCCACCTCAATACGTACGGTATTTTTGCCAGACTGTAAAAAGTCGCTCACTTCAATGTGGTAAGGATGTGACCAAACTATGCCTGCATCTTTTCCATTTATTATCACTCGTGCACTTTCCCCCACAGCTCCAAGTTTTAAAAGGTAAGATTTCCCTTCCTTTTTTGTCAAATCTATTGAAGTCTCATAGACTCCAATTCCAGAAAATTTATTCATATCGGCTTTATTCAGCGCCGTCCAATAACTTAATTTGGATAAAGTCTCCGCTTTAGGTAATTGAGGACCTCCTTTGATAAAGGTCAGTTTCCATGGTTGGCTGAAAGAATTTACTTCTTCTAATATTTCGATATAATTATAATCCTTTTCTACTTTCTTTTCATCCGAAGCTAACACGATCCAAGCATAGCCCGAAGGAATCTGCAATCTTATATGACCTTCTTGTTGCGGCAGATTATAAATTTTACCAGTTTGCGGATCCAACAAAGAATAATATTTTCGAACATTATTTAACGCTACTTTTTGATCCACATTGCGTTTGTTGTGATTTACCAAATAATAATACACCTCATTTCCAACCACTCTTCTGGTAAAATTAATACCTGTGCGTACCAATCGCTCCGAAAAAATTTGTTCTGTTTCTAAAGCTGTTTGAACATCTGTAGTTACATAAATCTTTCCCTTGCCATACTTAGTATATTGATGTGCTACATCAGATTTTAATTTAAGCAAAGCTACTTGGTCAGCCAATTGTTTCCTTCGAGCTTCATAATTGTGATAGCCTTCTACATCTTTAGGTAAAGACTCAAAAATTACAGTTGCACCATCACTGGCTAAACGCAATAAA
Organism: Sphingobacterium litopenaei; assembly: GCF_014692495.1. GTDB lineage: Bacteria > Bacteroidota > Bacteroidia > Sphingobacteriales > Sphingobacteriaceae > Sphingobacterium > Sphingobacterium litopenaei. Next base: position 46,255 of record NZ_JACOIJ010000004.1, read on the forward strand.
TTTTTAAATGTCTGTACAGAGAAATACTTTGTGGAGGGCACATAAATTACTTTATAAGGATTTGCCTTTTCGGATGTCACCAACTGTTTATTCTGCACTTTGGTCTTTGCGATAAAAGCATCCGAGATAAAATCAAAGCTATATCCTTGGCGCTGCAACCTTACGGATTGTTTATAAAATGAAGAAGGATGCAACCATTCGTCTACATGATGCACACTTAAGGTCTTAAAAGCTGATGTGGTATCTTGCCACACGTCATACACAGGCCAATACACTAAAATTTCATTATCAGCAACACCAGATTGCATTACTGATTGGACGCGTGTGACGTAACTATTTAAACCTGGCAAATGGTCCCAAAAAGAATTGTTAGTAACAAAATTTGTGGAAGCATAAAATAACCAACCTGGAAATGATACGTCATTTGGCGTATACGTCGTACCATGATAAAATACGTGATTTACACCCGCCAAAAACAACTGCTCTACTTCAGGCTTTGCTTGCGACAATGCCGTCTTGAAATGCTCCGTCAACCATGTAAATGTTTCTGAGGTGGTATATTTTTTACCTGAAAGGTGCGTAGCCGACGTAGCAAATTTAAACATCATAGGGTCTGGATCCACGTTACGTACATCTTCCTTATCACGACGAAGTCCTGGGATATTGAAAAAACTAGAACCGAAAGTTTCACATTCCGCAATATCCGTACTAGCGTATAAGTCGATCAGATTACCTGGAGATCCATGCGCTTGATTACGAGATAATGCATTATGGTCATTCGTAAACTTTGTGAAAGGGACTAAGAAATTATTTTGCAAACAATAACTGATCACCTCTCTATAATCTGTTTTTATACGTGCTTGACGGTCTAAATCTGTTCCTTTGCCTGAAAAATCCAGCAAATGATCCTGAAGTTTGTATCCTTTTATACGTTCGAATTCAGCTAAGAAAGAATCTGTCCAATTCGCGCCATATACCTCATAACTATCATTGAAGAAAGAGCGAACGTTTAGATTTTTTCCATTGAAAATATGGGCAAAATGATCAAAATAGAATTTTGCAGAAGCCTTACCCAAATGATCTACCGTCATACCTTCTCCGCCTGGAGCGGCTCTTTTGACCTGCTGCCTCGTACGACCTGTAAATAGGGCTATCACTTTAACATTATCTGAGGCGATCCATTCTCCCGAAGTCGAAGTTAGGTATTGATCCAAATTAATTTCTGCCCCATTTCCTTTGAAAGCGCGTAACGCTTGTAATTGGGAATAGGTTTGTTTTTTATCACTTACTTTCAACGGAAAAGTAAGTTTTGCTCCTTTTTGTAAATCTATTTCATCCAAAAAGAATTTAGTAGCGGCATACTCATTGGTAACAAATGAACCACCAAATGGCCATCCTGTACCCAAATTCATATCCACGCCCATGCCCAACTTTGCTGATTGATCCGTAGTGACTTTCAACATGTCCAGCCACTTGTCCGAAAGGAAGTTTATATAACGTTTTTCGAATCCTTTTGCACCATAGATAGGCGTTATCTCCACTCCACCGAACCCCGCTTGGTTCATTAATTGTAGCTCGCGCTCGAGATTTTGCTTATCAACTGCCGAACCCATCCACCACCATCTTGTCCAAGGTTTCATTTCTTTAGTCACCTCAGGCCACAGATTTTGCGCTGAAGACGTAAAAGTCGTTAGGCCCAATGCACAAATCAGTGCTAGTATGTTTTTATTCCTCATAATTTAGTCTAAATGAAAAACGGGTACCAAAGGGATTGAAACTGGCGAGGAATCAGCATTTGTCTCCATGATATCCGCCATAAATTCCCACCATTTCTGAACTATTGTATTACTTCCCAGTTCTTGCGAAGAGCTTCCCGAAAGACGTTGCACTGCAAATAAAGTGTTAGTTTCTTCATCCAAGAAAATACTGTAATCCGAAATACCACTTTTGCTAAGCAATTCTGCCAATTCAGGCCATATTTCCGCATGCCGCTTTTCATATTCAGCCTTCATGCCAGGTTTTAATTTCATTTTAAAAGCTACTTTCATGCTTATAATTTTTTATGAATATCTATTTCGATAATGCTCAATGTTCCTTTTGCGTTCGCGTCATTACGTGATACCCCATCGTCTAATCTTTTACCGCCAATTTCAGCATGTAAATTTTCCTGAGCAGTATACGATGCTCCTTTTAATTTAATTTTTACTTTTTGACCTTTAGTACGAGGTAATGTGATTGTGTAATAACCTAAGGTGGTTTTAGTCACGATATCAGTAACTAATTTATCATCAATATAAATTTCCAGAGGATAGGCTCTAGATCTAAAATTGTTTAATTTCACATCTATTTCGTCGATGAAATCGGTTTTAGACAGATTATATTCTATCCAAGCTGTTTGCATTTTTCCATCGTTTACCCAATCCGACAATTCATTATCATCAAAAGAAGCAACTACTTTGTCTTGATTAGCCCCCGCTGTAGCGAATTTAATTGGTAAGGTTATACGCTTGACTTTTAACGGAGATTCAGACAATCCTTCTCCTCTATCTAAATTCGATGGAAGATTTAGTTTGGAAGACTTTTCAAAAAGACCGTTATTGATTATGATAGGCTCTACTTTCCAAGATACTTCATCTGAAAGCAGACCGTTAGCGTGTGCTGTTAATTTTACTTCTCCTGTTTGATTGTATAAGGTTCGTAATAAAACTCTATTTACGCCAGCTTCTACAGGTAGTGATTCAGCTAAGATAAAATTATTGGAACCTTGTGCAATTCCACCCTTCCATTCCATAGGTCCAATAAATTTGAAATCAATCATGTTGGTAGCCGTAGGACAGCGGTTACCCTCTTTATCCAGCACTTCGACTTCTACCAATACCATATCATTACCGTCTGCATACAATCCGTTCTTGCCGTGCTGATAAGTTAATTTTAGGCGATAAGGTTCACTCGCCGTGCGAAGGATTTTCTCATTCAATTTGGTACCGCTAGCATCATAAGAAATCGCTTTGAGCGTTCCCTTTTCGAATTTTACATTCGGGAAATTGAATAAAAATTCCAGCGAACGTTGTCCTTCACCGATTTTTTTTTCGTTAATAAACAAGTCGACCTTTTCTCCAGCCGAAATGACATGGACATCTTTAATAGTACCTTCAGCGTAATTCCAATGTCCTACAATATGCAATCCTTTTGGATCGGGTTCAACCCAGCCGTTCCACATTACTTGATGAGCATAAAAAGCATCCTTAGGTATCCGCATGGCATCCACTTCGCCACTTCGGCGGTAATTTTCTTTGCCTCTAAAATGTGTATTTGAATCTGAGAATATAATATTTAATCCTCCAGAACTTACGCGATCACCAGTGCCAGGACGTACTTTGTAATACTCGTACCACCGGTTTACCGCTTCAATAGCAAAAGAATCCTGATTTCTATTGTAATCACTTGCATCATTTCCTTTGTACAAAGGACCTTCACCGTTTTTGTGGTAAGGATAAGTATATTCATCCCAATATTTTCGAAGTGCTTCATCACGCATATATTCCGTAGCGATCATGGGATGACGCGCACTCTTATTGATATAAAGCATCTCGCCCCCGTATTCTGCGATCTTGCTGTCCAACATTTCACGCGAACCAATTGCTCGTCCTCCATGCGGATCATACTGATCTCGAATTACTTTCATTTCGTCCATGTGCTCTTCAGATATAGATTCATTTCCACTTTCGTAAAGCAATACACTAGGATTATTACGGTAATAAATAATCGCATCACGCATGACTTCTTTGCGCTGTTCCCAACGACGACCTGTTACATCTTTTTCAGAATCCCCCGCTGGTAACATTTGCATTAGTCCGACTCTATCACAAGATTCCACATCTTGTTTCCAAGGTGTAACATGCATCCAACGCACTAAATTTGCATTGCTTTCCACCATCAACCTGTTGCTGAAATCGCTCAGCCAGGGTGCGACAGAAAGTCCTACTGCAGGCCATTCGTTGCTGGTCCGCTGTGCATATCCTTTCATCATAAGGACTTGATCATTCAAGTATACCATGCCTCCACTGAAAGCTGTTTTTCGAAATCCTGTTTTGGTTTCTACAATATCGTTGGTATTAGCAGTATTGTTTATTTTGGTCGTAATGGTATATAAGTATCCATATCCCCAATTCCAAAAATTCACATTTTGCAGCTGTGCTTTAGCTACCAAAATTTTTGTTTGACCACTGGCAATGCTGTAGGGTTGGGAAAATTCTTTTACAAGCTTTCCATCTGCGTCACGCACTTCTACACTGTATTTCCCTGATTGGGCTTGATTACTTTCATTTTTAACCTGAGATTCTACAAAAAGATCAAGTTTTCTTTTTTTAACGTCTATGTTCTTTGCATAGGTATAAACTCCTGTTGTTCCAAGGTTAGAAAATAGTGGCAAAGTCTGGTATACCCTAGGTTTGAAATGAATCCAAACATTTTTAGGTAGGCCACCATAGTTGGCATTGAAATTTCGATCATTCCATTGAAAAGTACTATTAGTGGCTTTTTCTCGATAAGACCAACTGTTGTCTGTACGTACAGCAATAATATTCTTTTGCGTTCTTTTAATGGCTTTCGAAATATCCATACCAAAAGCCATCACACCATTTTCATGTCGACCAATAAATTGCCCATTCAAATAGACTTCTGCCCCTTGCCTTGCTCCTTCAAATTCTAAAAAAACTTTGTCCAATGGCACATTGGTAGGAAGAATTAGATGTTTACGATACCAAACAATATTTGTGGAATGCTCATGAATAGCTTTCGCAAAAGATTCATTCTCATTCCACGCATGAGGCAGCGTTACTTGCTTCCAAATGGAGTCATTAAAACTTTCTTTCTCCGCATCTTTGATATCGCCAATATGAAGGCGCCATTCGGCATTGAGACTATATACTTTACTATCCTGCGCATATATTGTATACACAAAAAAACTAAAGCATACAGTTAAAAAGTATGTAAGACCAATATGTCTCATTATAATTTTTTATCCAGTAATTTATAAACTTCTGAACCAGCTAATAAGAAACAACCTAAGCCGTAATCTTCAAAATCTGGAACTGAAGCAAAGCTTACTGGTTGACCATCTTTAGGCTCTTTACCTGTTCCCTGCAAGTAACCTAAGAAACCTGAAGGGTGGATAGCTTCCTTGAACATGGCATTCCATGCGCGCTCCATCGAAGGACGATAGGTTTTGGCATCCAATAAACCATTATTAATTCCCCACGCCATGCCGTAAACGAACAGAGCAGTACCTGAGGTTTCTCTTCCGCCAAAATTTGTCGGATCATGCAAACTCACATTCCAGAAGCCGTCTTCGCGTTGGCAAGCCAACAAGCCTTCCATTAATTCTTTGTAATCCTGCAAATATTCAGCACGGTGCTTTTCAGTTTCAGGAATTAAATCCAACACACGTACCAATGCTGCAACCACCCACCCATTGCCTCTGGACCAATAACAATCTTCTCCATTTGGCTCTTTGTAAGGAGGTACAAAATCTTTATCTCTCCACCACAATTTATCAGCTTTGTTGTACAGCCCTCCACCTTCTACATTTTTAGAGTGCGCATACATTTTGTACATGTAATCGAAATACGTGTCATCTTTATACATGACACCTAATTTCGCAAACACAGGCATAGCCATTTGAATAGCATCAATCCAAGTCCAATCATCATATTTTCCAGATTTTATGACGTAGTCAATATTTGCTTTAATGTCCTTTATACGTTCAGGTTTAGGGTCAATTTCATACAAATCCAAGTAAGTTTGGCCGCAGGCTTGATCATCCGCATTACGAGTGGTTGTACCATTACGCAATCCCCATTTGTGATTCTCACCCCAATCTACAGCATAATCATAATAGCGTTTGTCTTTATCGATTTTGTACAAAGCCATTAGCCCTTCATAATATACACCCCGAGTCCATATGTTACTTGGTCGCCAACGATTCGTATAAATTGGTTTCCCTGTATCAGGCCATTTATTCATAAAATAATTATTGGTTGTGCGCAACACAGCGAGCACTTCGTCTTTGTTAATCGATGAATTCGTTGTGTTGGAGATTTTACTTGTGGTTGCACATCCGATTATAAAAAACACGGAGCATAGTATTGAACTTATAAGGGCTATCTTATTTCTTTTCATATCAAATGATTAGCTGGTAACGTCAAAAAATATTTAAAAGCATCGGTAGAATGCTTTGTATTGGTTACATTAATAGTACGAGTATACTGTAAATAAGCTTCTACAGCAACCTGTAGTGTCCTGCGAAATCTTATTTAAAGCTCCTTCAGTTTATTTCAAAAACTTTTTTAAGCCGATATTGGAATTTGATTTCAAATAATTGGCTACTAATTTGGCATTTAATTCTGCGCCTTCTTTGATGGTATGCGTCGCATCTTTTTCGCCGAAATAAGTAGATTTTACTTTTTGCTGTCCTTCTTTCTCATAAACTGAGATAATCAAATCCTGCAATGGAATAAAATGAGCACCACTTTGAATAGCTGCCTCTTTTGCCCAATCAGCGTAGTTGGATTTTCGGACCTTCTCTCCTTCCCAAGAATTACGAGGAATTGGCGAACAGATAATTGCAGTAGCACCCTTATCCTGGATATTTTTCACAAAACGACGAAGATAAAAACCATAGCTGTACACCATTTCGTTTTGCTTAAGCAAAGGATTAATCACTTCTTCATACTCGTCTCCATTCCCCTTTAAAGTACCTCTTGCTCGCAAAGTATCCACAACAGGACTTGAATCATTATGTCCAAATTGCATGATTACGTAATCGCCAGGTCTAATATTATCTAATACTTGTTGCCACAATTTTGGATTGTTGTAAAATGTTCTTGTACTTGTTCCTCCTAAAGCCTGATTGCGTACTTCTATCTTATTTTGATCAAAATAATTCGCGATAAAACTGCCCCAGCCCCATTGACCATTGGAACCATCACCTCTGCCATTTTTTACTGTACTATCGCCAATTACGAATAACCGAGTCTTATTTTCTTGTTGCAAAAAAGAATTGAGCATTAAAAATGTACAAATCCCCAAAAACAGTAATCTTATATTTCTTAACATATTATAATGACTTTAAATATTTTATAATAGGATGTTGTAACGTCGTAAGACCTTCTATTACAGAAGCGGCATTTTCCATCGCCCCTTCGTAGTTCGTATGTGTATGATCACCAGGAAAGTATTTAGACTTTACAAGATCAGGCCCCAACTTATCGTATTTTTTCGCAGACAATTCATTCAAATCCACAAAAGGAATATTTTCTTCTTCTGCAATTTGCCTCGCCCAAAGACCAAAATCTTGATTGGCACGTCTTACTTTTCCTTCAGCATCCCACTGATTACGTGGTATCATAGAAAGTAACACCGGCTGCACGCCTTTACTCTTGGCGGTTTTCACAAATCGTCTTAAATTTTCGCCGTAGGTATGCACGACTTCAAATTGGTTATTACCCCAATCCAACACAACAGAATCACGTCCTATTCCTCGCAGGACACCTCTATACCCTTGGCGCGAAGTGTCAGGCTTACTGCCTTCATTATGTCCAAACTGGATTAAGAGGAAATCTCCTTTTTTCATCAACGAATCCACTTTTGCCCAACGTCCTTCCTTTAAAAATGTGCGAGTACTGCGACCTGCCATGGCGTGGTTTGCAATTTCCACCTTAGTAGTGTCTAAAAATTCACTTAATAACGATCCCCATCCCCAAAATTCTTTATTGCTGTTACGAACCGTTGAGTCACCAATTATATAAATTGTAGGTTTAGGTTTTATTATATAGGACATTAACATCAGTCCTATTACTCCTATGGAGACTATTTTAAATATTTTCATAGCTATTCAATACTATTTCTTTTTGGACTTCACAATTTTGATGTTAGGTTTTGGAGGTGTACCCATTCCTGTTCCCAAATAATATCCTGTATGTGGTGGTTGATTATATCCCACATTTTGCCAGGCAATACTTAATCTATATTGCGGATCATGCATAAGTGTATACACTCGATGCGGGGTAGGAATTGTTGTCGTATAAATCCGCAAAGATTGATTGTCTGCTGAACGAAGAATCAATTCTTCACGCCAATCTCCAAGGATATCAGCTGATAAATTCGGTGTACTTTTACTTCCATTTATCGAAAAAGCACCATCTGCTGTGAATATCCTTCCAACATTATACTTCTCAATATAATTGCTATTTAACAATTCACGGCTTAAATCATCATCCCACCAGATCAAAAAATTTACAGAACGCGGAGCACGTCCTACTGCTTCTCCTTTCATATTATACGCATTGTATGAACCGGCCCACCACATGTAAGCACCTTTATAATTGGGATCTATATTAGCAGCTACACCCCTACCGATATCTTCATCAATAGCACCTTTAAATAAAAGTTCACCCGTTTTTGCATCCAAGAGTGAAGTACCAATACCTTTTCTTCCTCCTTTTAACTCGTGAATTCCAAATATCTCTAACCCTGGTCTGTCGGGATCCAAATCAGTAACATGCAGTGCATCACCATGACCTAATCTTGTACTGTATAATCCTTTGCCATGGTCATCCACAACCATAGACCCAAATATTATTTCATCTTTGCCATCTTGATCTACATCTGCAACAGACAAGCTGTGATAGCCCTGACCTGAATAAGGATTATTACGACCTTCGGTATCAAATACCCATCTTTTCACCAGCTTCTTATCTTTATAATCCCAAGCCACTAAAGCGGTTCTCTCATAATAACCTCTGGTCATGACCACTGAAGGATTGACACCATCCAAATAAGCTATACAGGCTAAATACCTGTCTGCACGATTGGCATTGCGATCTCCCCAAGACATCAGTTCGCCACGCGCCGGTAAATAATCTACGGTGTGAACGGCAGCGCCTGTCAGACCATCAAAAACTGTTAAGTACTCAGGTCCTTCGAGTATTCTACCGAAAAAGCGGGAAGAAGGAACTGTATCACGCCAATCAGCATTCGGGTTTCCTATGTACTTTCCTAATCCGTCTTTTGTTCCATCTGCTGTTTTACAAACTAGTTCAGCCTTACCATCGCCATCCAAGTCGTACACCATAAATTGCGTATAATGTGCACCTTCTCTAATGTTCTTGCCCAGATTTATTTCCCAAAGGAATGTTCCATCCAATTTGTAGGCTTGAAAAATAGGTTCAGAAGTGAGTCCATTGTGCGCATTATCGCGACCTATTCCGGTTTGATGCACGATCAATTCGTATGATCCATCGCCATCCAGATCACCTACTGATACATCTCCTGGAGTATATCCCTTAGGTGTTCGCAAAGGAATATTTAGGTAAGGTTGATTATTTTGGTCTTTTGAAAAGTTATATCTTGCGACTTCTTCTTCCTTTTTATTTTTTAGGACTGTCAAAATATAAGTTACATCCACTCCTACTTGAAGAGTCTCATCCTGAAAATTTGTACCTGCAATAAGTGGTTCTGCATTCAATTTAGTTTTTGCCGACTTTGCGTATTGTCTATAAAGATTGAAAGCAGTAGAATATTCGTCAGTTGCTAATAATCTCCAACTTAGAAAAACTGAAGATTCACTGGTTTTAATACCAATGAGACCTCTATCCAAGTATTCCATCTTTCGCTGTGCGTAGCAAAATATTCCTTGCAATATCGAGAAGAAAAGGACAACTATAATTCGTACAGCATACATAAAGCTACTTCTATTAGACAATTAGATATTATTGTTTAACTACCTTTTTACCATCTACCACGACATTTTCCAATTGGAAGTTCTCGATATAGCTTTGCTTAATGTCACCCGAACGAGAAGCTTTAACGTTCATATTGATAAATGAAAAATCAGAAAGTTTGTATTGCGGAGAATTGATCACATCAAACAAGATATCACATTGTAAATCCACATTTTTGAAAATAATATTTTTGGCATAAGACATTTTGATATCCTTTTCGCCTTTTAGATCAAAGAACTGTGTCCATGGTTTGATAAAAAGCACACTTTTAGCATTACCTTTTACATTCTCTAGCGTAATGAATTTGTATTCCTGTGGTGTATCGGGACGCATTTTTAATTGTAAAACCTTTTGGGCTTGGTCCACTGTATTATTTCTAAAAATAACATTAAAGCTCAAAATAGATTCACTTCCGCAGGTCAATGCGCTGTGACAGAATCCAAATGAACAATTTTCAATGATAATATTCGAGTTAGGTCCATTATTTGGATCAACATCTGCTTTTGGCCCTTTTCCACCTTTTAAAGCAATCGCATCATCGTTTACAGATAGGTAGCAATTCTTAATGAGCACATTTTTGCAAACATCTAAATCTACCGCATCTGAGCTTGGAGCCTTCACAGGCTCTTTTGGCGCGGTAATATGTAAGTTTAAAAGTTTTAAATTTTCTACCTTATAAAAATGTGTCGTCCAGAACGGAGAATTGCGCAACTTAATTCCAGAAATATGAACGTCTTTACTATTGGAAACATACAATAAGCGAGGTCGCATTTCGTCCATATTCGTGCAATTTGGGTTAAAAGCTCTACGTAACCAAAATGCTTTCCAATAACGTAGACCATTTCCATCCAACATACCCTTTCCCGTAACCGTAAACCCATCCACTTCATCGGCATTTACCAAAGCAGCAAAATATTTCAGCGTCTGTCCTTCCATACGCGTCATCACCAAATCGAAATTGGAAATATCGTCGCTTCCTTTCAATACGCCACCTTCTTCTAAATGCAAATGTGTCTTAGGCTTGAAGAACAAAGACCCACTCAAGTAAACACCTTTAGGCACGACGATAACGCCGCCACCATCTTGATATGCTTTATCAATTACTTCTTGAATCTTCTTAGTTTGAATTACAGTACTATCAGAAATGACACCATAATCTGTTATCTTATATTTTTTACCCAATGAATTTACATCCACTAATTTGGCATCAGAAAACCAAGAACTGATCAACTCTCCATTAGGAAATTTTTGCTGTGCTTTCGCTGAAAACACTCCCATACAGAGATAAGCTAGAAGGTAAACTATACTGTTTTTCATTGATTAATATTATCTAAGGGTTTATAATTCGGTCCTATAATTGGACTTTGATAGATAACTAAACTATCAACAATAAGTCGATTATCCAACCTGTAGCATCCTGTTTTTGGCTATTTATATCCAATTAGTTACAATAGAGTAGGAAGGTAATCATTATTTGATTACCTGACCCCTCACACCACCGTACGTGCCGTTCGGCATACGGCGGTTCATTAAACATTAACAGTCTTTGGGACTATTATATCGGTAAGATATAGTAGTCCTTCTATGTTTCCGTGTTTTCTATTTTCTTTCAAGATATCGCTCAGCGCTCCCTGCTACTTTTCTGCTTCCAGCATATCCCTTACAGGGCAGCTCTCCATTCGGAGTTTTCTGCTTTCTTTACGATAATCCTACTTCCCGTAGTTTAAACGGACGTTTAATGTTCAGCCCTTCCTTCCTAAAAAAATTAAAAAGTACTATGGCGTCTGCTGACTTCTGTCAAACCAATGATGTATCACTACAAAATTTTGTTCCTTAGGGAGTCGCTCCTCCAGCCGGCAACAGTGTGACAGATCTCCCCGGGTAAGAACGTGAACTTTCTCTCCATATACCTGTCGAATCTACCGCGGAATGTTTCGGATAGTTTAGGGCTTTGTCTTGTTATGCAGACTCACCCACATCCAACGGCCTCATTCGATTTCTGTGCGTCAGGCCAGAGATTTACCGCCGGCTTCCTTCAGATTCCCCCTCGCGAAGGACACCCTTGCCTTAAGTTAACGTTTCCCACTATCAAGGCACGTTCGGGACTTACACCCTAGAGTTCACGCCCATGCCGGGCGCACATAAAAAAAAAGCAAACCACTACGAGTTTGCTTTCTAACCATACAATTATTAATAAACTATAAACCTGCTAATCTGTTAGGACATTGACCTTTGGCATTTCGAATTGCGTATTGTCTTTCGAACCTTTAGGTGTTCCAAAATAGAAATACAATGTTCTAGAAATAGTACCCTGCATTTTATTTAACTCACCTGCTGGACCATTTACCCCTGCATTATTGTTGATTCCTAAAGCTAATTTGGAACCAATCGCAGGTATCGCATCCAAGAAGGAAATATTTCCAGATGGCAACTGTGGATAACCTTGTGGACCTGACATACCATAGAATTCAAATAAGCGCACAAACAAATCATCTTGATCTGTGGCAACTAAAAATCTACCTTGCACACTGTTAAACATCATCCAATTTATATCCGAAAAGTATCCTTTAAATTCTGGGAAATTCCACGGACCAATACCCGGTTTTGCATCGTTATACATTTTCTCCCAAGCATTGCGGGTTACACCTTGCATACGATTTTTCCATACACGATAAGGACCATTACCTAACCATTTTGCGGAAAGCATATAACTTTCTGGGAAGTCAAAGCTCACACCTGCGAAAGGAACATTGCCATTCAGTTCGTAACTGTAATCCAATTTTAACCAACCATCAGGACGCATCGTCCAACGAATGAATTTTAAATCACCTGAATAAGTAGCTTCTATTATTTTATTCTCCCCCTCCTCTTTTGTCTCAATGGAAACAAAATTAGACTTGCCAGAAACTAAAATAGGTCCATTTTTGAAAGCCATTTTCATACTAAAATCATTGGCCAAATCGACCAGTAAACCTGTTTTCTTCGAAATGAAAGCAGTGATACCATTTGCTTTAAGGCTGAAATTCACTGAATCTTCGGTCAGCTCTACTGCTGTTTTGGTTTCTAAAGGTAATATGGAAGCTGTCACTTGGGCACTATTTTTTACTTTCCAAGACCAAGTATAAATTTCTTCTCCATGGTTATCGATAGCTGTAAATAATAATGCATCGTAGTCCTTCCAATTAGCTGGTAAATGAAGTTGAACAAATCCACTATCTGTAGGATTTATCGAAGGACTAGTTACCGAATGGACATCTTCTTTGGCAATTCCCGATTCATTATCATACGGTTTGTGATAATTCACCAGTCTATATTCGAATTTGCAATCTTTCAGGTTTGTAAAGTGGTATCTATTTTCTACCGCAATTTTACCATCAAACGCAGCTGGCAAATTTTTCATTTTAATATGAACTGGGGAATAAATCTCGCGGATCGCAAAGAAACTTCCTTCCTTTTGACGATGAGGACCTAATATTCCGTCCGGTGCATTTACCCCATTCACATCGATTTGATTATTAAAATCTGTACGAACTATACCTTCGTCTGCAAGGTTCCAAATAAAACCACCAGCACCCAATTTAGATTTCCAATGCAATTCCCAAATATCGGCTAATCCAGCCGCTGCACCGCCATCATCCTGCGCATGCAAGAATTCCGTCGGCATGTAAATATTTGGTCCTTCTAATATTTTCTTTGTCGAATAATAATCCTCATAATGATTACAGTCAATACCATTTAACTCATTGCCCGGGCGATGATGCGCGTGGATAACCGTTCTATTTGACAAATCATATTTACCGTATTCATTGACAAGGTCTTTATTATGTCCCCCCTCATTACCGTTCACCCATAAAATAATACTTGGATGATTCACGTCACGAATAACCATTTCTTTGACCAATTTACGACCGACTTCAGTTCCATATGCCTTTTGCCAGCCCGCTAATTCATCCATCACATATAAACCTAACGAATCACATATTTCTAAAAATGACTTATCTGGTGGATAATGTGAACAGCGAATAGCATTCATGTTCATTTGTTTAATCAGTTTGACGTCCATCAAATCGACATTTCGGTTTACCGAACGTCCTGTCTCTGGCCACCACACATGGCGATTTACGCCTTTAAATTTAATTTTAGTTCCATTCACAAAAATTCCGTCTCCTTGACGAACTTCAATAGTACGAAATCCAAAGTTTTCTTTACTTGAATAAATGGTCTTATTGTTTTGTAATAAAGAATATTCAGCACAATACAGATTCGGTGTTTCTGCTGTCCATAATTTGGGGCTTGAAACCGATAAATCTAGTACAGCAAGCGTATCCTTCGGATTAATATTGGAAGTTTTACTCGCAATAATTTTTCCTGCTTTATCTTTGATATCTACTTTAACTTTTGTGTTTGATTGAATGCCTTCTAAATGTACATTAGTCTTGAAAGTACCATCCGCTTTTGCATCAATTGCTGCCCAAGCAATATGTTGCGTAGGTACAGCTTGCAAATACACAGGACGATAAATCCCTCCTAAAATCCAATAATCTGCCAATCGCTCGGCATTATTTACTGTTTTCTCTTTAGACATTTTCCAGACCACAACTTCCAAATTATTTTTCCCACCCAACTTGATCTTATCGGTGATATCGTAAGAGAATCTATAAAATGATCCTTGATGAATTGCACCTGCTACTTGACCATTAATTTTAACCTCGGTGTCGGTCATCGAACCTTCGAAAACTATACTGATTTTTTTTCCTTTCCAATTCGCTGGAACGGTGAATTGATGTCGGTAAACTGCGTATTCTTCGTTGAATTGAAAATTTTTGCCATACGTCACGTAATCACGTCCATAATTATAACTACCGAATCCTTGTTGTTCCCAATGACTAGGCACAGCAATTTTGGACCATTTTCCCGCTTTGCGACCACCTGAAATCCAGAAATCCCAATCAACCGTATTGGTATTATCTGTACCGGACAAAAATTGAATTTCCTTTCTCTGTGCCAAACTGCACATCGAATTAGAGATGATTAAAAACAGGACAAGGAAATTATTTAAAAATCGTGGCATAGGTATCTAGAAATTTACAACTGATTATTTCTCTAAAATAGAAAATATAAACCTGCTTACTATCCTGCACTATCCTTATGAAGGTTTTCCTTTGATTACTAGCTCGCCAATAAAATTTTAAATATTTTCGTAGTGATTATAAACGCAAGAATATTTTATGAAATCCAATTGGCTTATTGCAACATTTCTAATTTTATGTTTTTCAACATATGGACAATCGTCCTTTCAGAAATCATCTGTCATTATAATGGATAAAATAGAGGTGGATGCTCCCTTTGAAATGCCAGATATTCTTATTCCCAATTTTAGGAATCTTCCTAAATACAACATTCTAGACTTCGGCGCTGAACCTAATGACAAAGAAAAAAATTCAAGGGCTATTGAGGAAGCAATAAATCGAGCTACAGCTAAAGGAGGAACTGTTATTATTCCTCCAGGCGAATGGTTAACTAAAAAAATACATTTAAAAAGCAATGTCAATCTACACATTTCTCAGGGAGCCACTTTACTATTTTCTGAAGATCCCCAAGACTACTTACCTGCTGTATTTAGTAGTTGGGAAGGTTTAGAATGTTATAATTATTCCCCATTGATCTATGCTTTTGGTTTAAAAAATGTAGCAATCTCAGGAAAGGGAACCATAAAAGCACAATTAGATATATGGAAAAAGTGGTTTCCAAGACCAAAACCCCATATGGAAAGTATCAAAAATTTATACAACTGGGCACAAGACGAAATACCTGTTGAAAAAAGAATTATGGTCAATGATACCGCCAATTTACGTCCTCAATTTATTCAATTTAATCGTTGTGAAAATGTATTGATAGAAGATATCAAGATTAGAAATAGCCCTTTTTGGACTGTTCATCTGTACCTCTCCAAAGATATAGTTGTACGTAATATTGATATATACGCACATGGTCATAATAATGATGGTATTGATCCAGAGATGAGTCAGAATGTATTGATTGAAAACTGTGTATTTGATCAAGGTGACGATGCTATAGCGATCAAATCGGGTCGAAACCCAGAAGGTTGGAGATTACAGACTCCATCTAAAAATATTGTTATCCGAAATTGTACAATGAAGGATGGACATCAATTGTTAGCGATCGGCAGTGAGCTTTCTGGTGGTGTAGAAAATATTTTAGTGGACAATTGCGTGGCTGGGTCTGGTGCTAAGTTGATGCACCTACTTTTTATCAAAACAAATGAACGTATGGGCGGCTACGTGAAAAATATTTATTTCAAAAATATAATAGCGCAAGATGTTCAAGATGGTATATTAGGTATAGACACTGATGTATTATATCAATGGCGAACTCTTGTTTCTACACGCATTAAAAAAACAACCCTAATTGAGAATATCTTTCTTGAAAACATCCAAGCTAAAAAAGGAAAATTTGTAACTAAAATTAATGGAAACCCTGAGTTACCAGCACAAAATGTGGTACTAAAAAACGTGTACCTAGAGAACAGTACGCAGGAGAGAATACAAAACAAACATGTAAGTAATTTTATTTACAATTAACTGTATACCAGAAGTCCACATGAAAGTGAGACTTCTGGTATAGAAATGAGTTAGTAAATAAGAATTTGATCTAACACAATACCTTCGTCCAATGCTCGAATGTGAATATTAAGTTTATTTGAAGGATTTGTGAATCTTAAGCTTCTTACAGTCCTATTCGTTAGTACATTTTCTTTCCATTCTTCTGATCTTCCGAAGGTTTGAATATCAAAAATTTGTTCTGGATTATCATTTATACTCACCACAAATCGAATATTTTGGCCATCAACAGGATGGTTGGGAGCCAAAGCAAAATCCATATATATAGAGTCTTTTTTTGACACTTTTACGGTATAATCCACAGATGAACCTTTGGATAAATGGATAGCCTGACTTGCATACCCCAAGCCA
Organism: Sphingobacterium litopenaei; assembly: GCF_014692495.1. Lineage (GTDB taxonomy): Bacteria > Bacteroidota > Bacteroidia > Sphingobacteriales > Sphingobacteriaceae > Sphingobacterium > Sphingobacterium litopenaei. The sequence goes on from NZ_JACOIJ010000004.1 coordinate 63,029, forward strand.
TATGATTTCGGTTTCTCACCACTAAATCTTTTATAGCTTAACCCATTAAGGATTGTAATATATTGCTTATCAATTGCCATTGTTGTCTGAAATGTCTCACGTGGAACTCGATTAAATACTTCCAAATTACGTGGCTTATAGTTCATCATTCTTTTCCATTTACCATTTGAAATCGTATCATAATGCATAGTTAAATTCACGATTTTATCGAAAGCTGCATCACTTTGATCCCATGATGCTTTTGAATATCTTGCCAATTGTGCATACAAATGCTTGTGATTCATAGCTACCGAAGCCGTCACAGGATATTCCACCAATTGAAACCAAGTGCTTTGTTTATTGGCTGGAATCTGCTGAGTTAATTTCCGCACGCGTTTTTCAAGCAATTCGTATTGCTTAATCCTTGTACGTATTTCAGCTTCTGTCCATGGCAAGTCCTTTACTTTCTTTGTATAAGGGTCTTTTTCTTCTGTACGAGTATTTCCCATAAATTCAGGTTTTCGAATATATGCTAAACGATAATATTCATGTACTATTTGCATTAATTCCGAACTTATTTTTGGACCAAACTCTCTAGAGTACCATGTTTGAATATATTGATTTATTCCTTCTCTGCTGTCTTTTATGAGGTTCATGTTCCATGCCATATCTAAGAACATTTCAATAGCAAATTCAGCGGGTTTAATATCTCCAACATTTAGAATCCAAATATCTTTAACTCCACGTTCATAGGCTGTCTTCATTTGCGAATAAATCAAAGCAGGATGAGTAGTGGATAACCATAAATAATCGTGAGGTCGTCCCCAATAAGATACATGATAGTAAATACCATTTCCACCTCGTCTCTGTTGTTCTGATCCAGTTGGAAAATGGCGTATATAACCGTAATTATCATCACACCATACCAATGTTACATCATCGGGAATTTCTAAACCTAGTTTATATACATCTAATACTTCTTTATATGGAATAAATACCTGTGATACTTCATCTACTTTTGGATTTACATGTTTAGCTATCAACTTTCGCTGATCTTTGATAATGTCATTGAGAGCTACGCGCTGTTCTTCAAGTGTATTTGCTCCCAGCATTTTACTATCGTGTACACCACGAATGCCTAGTGTATAAATATTATCTGAACCTGCTAATTCTTGTACGCGCTGTTCCCAAAACGTAACCACTTGTTCTCTATTATTTACATAATCGTATGGCCCTACCCCTGCTAATTTCCACTCCGCATTTGTATTACGCATCATGGGCTCACAATGAGAAGTCCCTATGTAGATCCCATATTTATCAGCGATTTTCTTGTTTTCTGGCGTGAGATAAAAGGCTACTGTACACTCATGCATAGCAGGCCAGAATGTATTAGCTCGTAATCTAAGCAGCAATTCAAAGATTCGTTCATGTGTTCTAGGTCCTATTTCACCGGGCTTACTTTCTGGCTCATGAGTAAGAGAACTCCAGGGCAGTAAAGCAAAATCTTCATCATTTAAAAAGATTCCCCGATGCGCTACTGACGGATAATCTATCCTTTTATAGGAATCATGAAAAATATATTGATTCAATTTATTAGGAGTAGAATCAGCCCACCATTCCCAAGGAGATACTCCAATAATTCGTGACAATTCCAAAATTCCATAAGCTGTACCACGTTTGTCACTTCCTAGCACTAGGAGTTTATTGCCGACAACCTGAATCAAAAAAGCTTCCTTATGTTGTTTTAACGTTTGAATATCTAAAGGATTTAATAAATTTTCTATAGAAGAAGATTTTCCTAACGTGCCTATTATAACTTCACTATCTTCCCTATAGTCCACAATTTTTGCTTGAAATACATTTTCAAAATCTCGCTTAAAAATAGAAAAAGCTGTAAAGACGACTTCTTCTGAATAACCATTAATAGATACACTAAGATTCTTTCCTTTATTTAAAATAACCTTTGCATGCAAGGGGTTACAACATATAATAAGTATAAGGACACAAAACTGTAACTTTAATTTCTTCATCGGCATAAATATTAAAGAATTCTTTATCAAGAAAAAAATCTGGACTATAAGGTCCAGATTTTAACACTAACTACTATTTATAAAACTATTGTATTTTGAATGGTAAATACCAATTACTCATGTTCATTAATTTCGAACGCACTTCCGCCGCTTTAGGATTATTGGCTTTGGAAAGTTTTTCGTATACTTTCTCTGCCAAAAACGAAGGATCATTTCTTCTGCGGGCTATACGCATTAAATCTGACCATCTTCCCCCTTCAAAAGCTAATTCTAAAGCTGCTTCTTCAATGATTTTATCTTCCAAATCTGCTATAGGCACATTATATTCAATCATCACGCTACCATAATTATTTGCAGTCCCTGGTCCGTACTTGATGCCAGGAAATTGTAATGCGGGCAGCATAGCTCTTCCACGCACTCCTACGTTTCTATACCACACACCACGCACAATATACTGATTATCACGAGCGTCAAAGTGGTAAGGTGACGATTCGGAGTAAGTAACGCGATCATTGCCAAAGCCTTGATGAGAAATCTGTGATTCTAATTCGAAAAAACTACCTGGAGCAAGCGTCGTATTATTTGATGTAAATCCTCCGTAATAAAAGGTGGATTTAATACCGTTATTAAGTAAGGCATACGCCACACGGCCATGTCCGTCCCGATTAGCAGCTTCGGCAAAACGAAGATGCGCTCCTGCAGCCCTAGCGATATTCCATTGTCCCCCTTTATTTAAAAGCGTCAATGTTGAAGTCGAGTTATCGGTATATTTAGTAATTACAGGATCTCCGGCAGCATCCACAGTATAAGATAATTTACCTCGAGCATCCCATGGAATACCATTTATATTAGTTTTGCTATTCCATAAATCCATTGATTTTTGAGAAGGCTTTATTTGATAATTTCCTTCTTTGGACGCTAATTCAATAAATGGATTCCCTGGCGCAAAAGAATTATGATATGGTATAGACCAATTCCATTCGGAATTCCAATGTCTATTGGTGTTTGGAAGTGCGAACAAACTTCTCCAGCCTTCTGTCAATGAATTTACTAAAGAGGCCCCTTCTTGTCCACGAGCAAATGAAACTTGGATATTAGCATCAGCATTATCAAACCATCCAACACGATTGTGATTAAACTGAATACTGACATTGGTATTCTTATCCTCCGCTGTGAGTGCTTTCTTATACCAGCGAGCCGCTTCTAGGTAATTTCCTTTCCATAAATATAATTCGCCAATGACATGTGGTTTATTCGCAAAAATCTTATTTGTATTATATCCATCTGTTGTAAAAATCAAGGAACTTCCGGTAGGATAAGCAAAGTATTCCGTGTACGGCAGATCTTTCACATCATTGATCAAAATGTCAATTAAAGCTTCGAATTTAGTTTTAGGCATATTATTCAATTCTTTAATTTGGGAGACATCTTCGATATTGGTATCCAAATAGGGTATTTCGCCAAAATGAATTCCCAACTGCAAATAAAGCCAAGTACGCAATACCATAATATCCGAATACCTTTGGTTATATTCCTCATTGCTTAATTTGCCCTCTCTCTCCATTATTTTGAAATTATACAACGCATCATTACAGCTAAAGATGACTTTATAAAATGATGTAGGATCGACATAAGGGTTGTCCTGCGTTACTTCATGATTAGAAAGTTGTTGCAGATAAGGGTTAGCATTACGTGTCACATCGACCAAGTCTGCTCTCAACTCATTCCAAAGTATGTATTTATCTCCTAAGGCAGCAAACTGTCCGTAAATCCCCAATACAGCAGCATCAGCATCCGCTAATGTATTGTACATCAACGTGCGATCTAATTTATCCTCGGGTTGAATATCCAAGGTTTTGCTACACGAAATGGCGAGTATGCTTGTACAAATCGTACCTATTAAAAAACTTTTCAAAAATCTTATCATATCCATAATATTATAACCCTAAGCGTACCCCAAATTGAAATGAACGGAATTGAGGCTCCAAAGTAACGTCTACACCTTGATGAAAAATATCCGCAGATTGAGCAAATTCAGGATCGTATCCTAGATATTTGGTAAATGTCAACAGATTATTAGCTGTACCATATAAGCGTACATATTTTAATATAGCTTTATCCACAGGAATCATGTATTCCACAGAGACTTGTCTCAAGCGTACATAAGAACCATCTTCGATCCAACGATCAGAAAATCTTGCATTACCCATTGGATCATTATATGAAGCTTTAGGTACATTGGTGATTTGACCTTCTGCTTTCCATCTGTTATTTAATAATTCAGTTTGATTGTAGAATGAACTGCCTGATTCTAATTGTGCTCTTGTGTAGTTGTATACATCATTACCTAATGAATAAGTGATCAAAGCACCGAATTTCCAATTTTTATACGATACCGTATTATTCAATCCTCCATATAAATTTGGGTTAGGGTTTCCAATCACCGTCCTGTCCTGGTCATCGATAATTTTATCACCATTGCGATCCGTGAATTTAGCATCACCCGCTTTAAAAGGGATTTTTTCTCCTGCAGTATTTAAGACACCCAAGCCTGCTGCTGCTGCTTCAGCCGAAGTACTATAAACACCTTCAAAGGTATGTCCATAAAATGCATTAGGAGCCTCCCCCACACGTGTAATCATCGTACCGCCCGCATATGATGTATAAGCTGTCTCTGGAAGGCTTATTACTTCTGGTTTAGTATGGCTTATTGTCAAATTCGCATCCCATTTCACTTTAGAATCCACGATTCTTCCGAATACGCCGATGTCCACACCTTTGGTTTCCATACTTCCATTATTGAAAAGATAATATGTCACACCCGAAACGGTATTCCCTCTATTGTAAGAAAGCATATCTTTCGTTCGGTTTCTGTACACATCAACCGATAAGTTGAAGCGTTCTTGTGCAAAAGATAAATCGAGACCTGCGTTAATTTTTTCTACATTTTCCCATTGTAAAAATGGATTACCTATACCATCTCTCACCAAGCCCTGAACACCTAAGAAATTTTGGGATACATAGCCTTCGCGAGCATTGAAATTACCAATATCATCATTTCCTAAAATACCGTAACTGGCTCTAAGTTTAGCTAAATTCAATGATTCACTACCTTTTAAGAATTCTTCATTGGATAGAATCCAGGCAGCACCTATAGCTGGGAATACACCGTATTTATGACCATTTAAAGCTACTCCTTGGTTAACTTTGCTTCCAAAACGGGAAGAGCCATCCAAAGAAACTGCAGCATTCAGAATATACCTGTTTTTGAAAGTGAAATTGGAAAGTGCATAATAAGTTTGATTTGCCCATTTGCCAATATATCCTCCATAGGTACGCGAAGCTGCGGTTGAGTTACCAATACTTACCAACTGATCTGTCGCTGAATTAAAACCTAAAGCATAATCTTGTTCGGCGTCGTGTTGATGATAACGGAAACCTCCCATAGCTTGGATTTTTAATTCATTGTCCAATTCTTTTTCATAAGTAAGGCGTGCATCGTTAGAGATACCGTAGTAGCGAGCGACTTGTGTACCAAGTCTGCTATATACCTCCATATTATTAACCGTATCCTTTGCTACACCTTTCTTCGGAATAAAGAAATCTTCTTGTGCCTTATCGTATGTTACTGCTGTCAAATTGGTAAAGGTGAATGCATTATCAAATTTGTAATCAAATTTAATAGACCCATGAAAACGATAGGCTTTCTTATTATTAATACCATTGAAAACTAATTGCATAGGATTGGAATAGCCAAAATAATCAGCTTCAGCATAGTTTGGAGACAATGTACCATCCTCCGCCACATCATTAGTATTCAAAAATGGAGCTTTAATCATGGAAAGGAAAAGCGGATTAGTTTTAGGCGACAAACCCTGATCCTTTAGGCCTTGCTGACCATACCCCACAGAAATATTTGTTTGCGCAGAAAGCTTTTGTGCTAAGCGCATATTACTATTGAAGCGTGCCGAATAACGGTCTTGCTGCGTATTATCTATAATTCCTTTTTCATTATTATAACCTACTGATAAAGCATAATTTGCAATATTATCACCACCTGTCACACGCAAAAAGTAGTTTTGATCCAATGAATTTTTCAAGACTTCATTTTGCCAATTTGTTTCGTTGTGATATATAGGATACAAATTGTAATTCGTATTATCAATATTGAATGGCATAGCTGCTATTTGCTCTCCAGTATAAGGAGAAGTCGCCAATACATCATTGAGGTAACTTCTATAATTGTAAGACTGCATCATAGGAATAGCTTTCGGTCTGAAATTATAGCTTGTAGTAGCCTGAAAATCAATTTTTGTGGCCAACTCTTTTGCATGTGTCGTATTAATCACCACCACCCCATTTGCTGCTCTAGCTCCATAAATCGCTGTAGATACCGCATCCTTTAGTACCGTTACATCCTGAATATCGCGCAAATCCACATGTTGCAAAGGATTATTCTCATGTCCTGAAGTAATCGAAGACGTTAACATTTCCGCATTATATACCACTCCATCAATGATGTACAGAGGTTGATTTTGTGTATATAAAGAGCCAATATTACGGACAAACAAATTTGCTCCCATAGAAGGTGTTCCAGATTTACGAACCACCTGAACACCAGACATTTTCCCTTGCAGATAACTTGCTATAGATTCTGAATTTTGTTCCCACGCATTGATATAAGCTTTTTGAGTTGCCCCAGCTGTATGTAGCACATCATTGTTTCCAAAAACAGTTTGCGTAGTCTCATAATTAGAGCTAAAGCCAATAGGATACAATTTTATTTGCATAGGTTTATCAAACAGTGCTGGGACAGTTTTTAGGATATATCCATCCATAGAAACATGGATAACTGCCCATGAATTATTTACTTCTACCTCAAATGCGCCATTATTATCCGTTAATTTGGCTACAGCACGCCCATATGTAATACGCGCTCCTGCTACAGGTTTATTTGTACGGCTATCTATTACTGTACCTTTCACAAGATTCGATTTTTGCTGCGTCGTCACGACTATAGCTTTCGCTTCCTGACTGTACGCAACGCCCACTTGCAAGCTCGTGAAGAGGCAAAGAGTAGTAATCTTAAAATTGAAAATATTATTAAACTTTATCATGCGTATTGATTATTGAATAATGGGAACAAATCGTAAATATTCCAATATAATCGGCCCAGTTCCGTTAGACATCACAAGGAGTGGAAGATTACCATACTGATTTTGAGACACTTCACCTAGATATACTTCACCATGGTTTAGCGGTTGTACACCAAACGCAAAACGCGTATCATTAACACCTAAATGGTTAACAACTGGTCTTTTATATAAATCAACTTCATTCGGCGCAATTAAATTAGGATCCAAGAAATGAACATATTGTGTAAAAGTTGCTGTCTGTGGATCACCAGGTAATCCCATAATTGCACGACCATAGACTTTATACCTTATGACATTCATTCCTGTGACTCTATATTTAGCATAGAATGCTGTCACATTATGGCCATGTATCTGAATATCCTGATACAAGTTGCCCAAAGTATCACGCTTATCCCTGAAGTAGGTATTTCCTCTTTTATCTGTTTGCTTATAGCCTATTGGGTTTACACCTAATACAATTTTTTCCTTTATCTGATTCTGTAACTGGAAATCAATACTATGAACGCGATAAACGACACCATTACTCGCTTTGTGTCTTGATATTAGACTTCCTGAAGGAATTGTAAATTTAGTACCACTAATCGACGTCAGTTCGCTATTAAGCTGGTTTTCCAACAAATCACCTTCAACGATAAAATCTCTTAACAAGAATTTCTTCGTGAAGAAAGTGGTTGTACTATCAGGTCGATGCGTATTTCCTTCCACATAATTCGTTTTGAAAAAAGGAGTTAGTTTATTCAATTCGGCTTCAAAATTTGCATCATCAATCACGAAATAAGTATACTTTCTGTTCTCAGTCGTCATATTGCGACGTACCTCTGACATCCATACTGGACTACTTTTATAGAAAGTCTCTCCATTTTCAACATAAGCTGTATCAAAGGACGAAATAGCCTCTACTTGTTTGGTATTCTCAAATTCAGTTTTAACTAACGTAAAAATATTGCTTAACGGCTTCAAAGGTTGACCTATCACATGATATAGTCCATTGCTAGCAGTTAAATTCTTAACAGTCGGCTGTATACCATCAAAAGTACCACGCGTAAATTCTACGTATTTGTTTCTGAAGTTTAATGCTTTGACCGTATCTGTATTATCATTTACACTATAGATCGAATTGATAAGGTGATAGCCTACAAAACTTCTCACTACCGAGGTGTCATTGAAATTATACTGGTTTTTGGCCGCATTAATCGCTTCATTCGTTGGGATTAGCACCGTGTAGTTTTTTGAAGCTTTTAAAGATTCAGCATAACCCGATTTTTCCAATAATTCGGCAAAAGCACTGTATTCAGTTGTGGAAGAAACAACTTCGAACAAGTTTTTCTGTGTATTTGCATCATCCTTACCAAAATGTTCTTCCCATTTGTCATTACAACTAGCAAGACAAATGCAGAGCATCGGCACTATATAATTTAAAATTTTCTTCATGCGTATCTTTCTCATTTATTGTGGTCTATAGAATAATTCACCTGGATAATGGTGGAATCTCGGATAATATTGCTCTGGATCGTCTGCAGGGATAAAATGAATCATATCCAACCAAACACCATTACTTTGCCATCTTGGTTCACTAATAGCATAAAATCTCAAGGTGTGTCTGTCGGTAGTTTCCACGTTGATTGTACCTGCCAAACGTCCTACGTTCAATGTTCCGTCACCATCTTTTGGTCTCAAACCTTGTGTAATTCCATTTGGATTATAATCTCCCACTGTAGCATAATAGCGTTTGTAACCTTGTGCCAATAGCAAATTATCTGAATTTGGATCATCACGTAATACTGTTGTACTTACACCAGACCCGCCATTTAAAGTTTGGTTAACCATTACAAGGTTTGGTAAAATTTGTTCGTCTGGTTTTCCTGGGTTGAATGTCACTTGTAAATCGGCACCGTTACCATTCTGTACATAACAAACCCAAACTTTGTATCTACCTTTTACCAAGAAAGGTGTTTTGATTTCAAAGCTATGTGGTCTATTTGGACTTGTAGTACTCAATGTCAAATCTAGGAAATCACCATTTGCGTATGGTCTCTTATCACCAATAAGGGATACTCCATAGCTATTTGTTCCAATCGTACTTACATTAAGCGGATAGAATGTAAATGAATTGGCTATAGGCAGACCATTCGCAATTAAGGATACACGTTTATTACGGTATGATCCTCCTAAAGCAGAAACCAATTCCGGCGAGGAAGCGATATCAAAATAAACAGGTACTTGCGCTCGGACTTTTATTCTGAATGACTGTTTACTTTCGTGCAGTACGCCATTAGACGCTAACACATCAGAACGCGAACGATTTAATTCTGCTCCTGGCTCTAAAACTCCATTGAACACGTCTTCATTCAACAAAACTTTCGAATTTTCAAATTTCGTACTGATAATTTCTTTTGGTGCTAACGTATATAAAGTCATGGACTGAATAATATCTTCCAAGAACTTTCCGTCATTTACGATATGGTATGCCATGTATAACCACAAGCTATCTTTAGGATTTTTAGGGTTATTCAAGTGCGAATATTTTTGTTTGAAAGCAGTATAATCATTGATTCCTTGTGCTTTCAACACTGAATCCGATTCTACGATGACCGTTTGAAAACGTTTTTCTACTGGCACCACATTTCCACGTTTGAAATATAAGGTATCGTAAAATCCAGTTTCTTTTAATGCTTGCGCAAATATGCTATAGCGTGAATCGCTGTCAATAATTTCTGCTAAACTTAAAGCTGGAGGTGTCAACATTTTGTTAATGACATGGACCACACCATTTCCAGTCTGAATATTACTTTTAGTAATGCTAGCTGTTCTATTCACTCGGAAAGTCTGATTAGCCACATCGGTGTACAGATATTCACCAAATAATGTTGGTGATTTGATCTTACCATCCGTAAATCGTGTAGTTCCCACAGTATCACGTACGACATGGTATTTTACGATATCAAGTAATTCATTTTCACTAAAGTCCGTAATGCTCGATTTGCCGTTACTTTTTATCCATTCGTTTACCGCATCATTTGTAGGAGCGAATAAAGTATAGGTTCCATATGCTCCTAAAAATCCTGCTGATTTAGAGCGGTAAAGAATATCAATGAATAAAGAAAACTGATCTTTGTTATTTTCTAAATATCCTGTGATATTAACTTCATCTGTAGTAGTCTCTCTGTAATTGACCTTCTGACAGGCATTCATGAAAAATACTACTAATATTGTCAATACGCCGTATATCCAATATTGATTTGAAAATCTTTTCATATCGTTTTATTTTAGATAAAATGGATTCTGAACCAATGTGTTGTCTTTGAATAATTCCTCTTCATGTATTGGTAGATAGTGACTGTTTACGTCACGTACTTTATTCAATGCTGACTGTTGTACTGATGCATCGACTATCTTAGTTACGACATCGATAAGTACTCCAATGTTAGAATAATTGTCTTTTTTAGCTAGACGAAGCACATCAAACCAACGTTTTCCTTCGAAAGCGAATTCGCGGGCGCGCTCTTCAAAAATAAATTGAATAATATCGTCTAAATCACTCTCATTAAGTTGTCTGTTACTTGCTTCAATCGCACCTCTACTCTCTCTCAGTTCGGCAATAAGTTGTAATGCTTCTGCACCTCTACCTTGCTCTGCTGCAGCTTCAGCTTTTAGCAATAAAGCGTCTGAGATTCGAAAGATTGGGAAATTATAGTAACTAGGATTTTCTGTTCCGTATTTGCTAATCATACCACTGCTCAGATACAATACACCTTCGCCACGGCTGTCAGATTTATCGACGTCTACTTCCATATTAGGCGGGAAGAAATCCATATTGATAACTTCTGTTAAAGCGATGTAAGGAATTCGTCCCACATAAACTAGTGGAGTTAATGGATTTGCTCTAGAGTCTTTGTGACTAATCTCAAAAATGGTTTCTGAACTAGAGATATCAAATGAATTAGAAGCAACTCGCCCAATAAGTTGATACCTTTGTGTAGATAACACTTTGTTCAATTCTACTTCTGCCAGGGCATATTGTTCCTTCCACATATACACTTCGGCCAATAACATGTGTACTGCAGGTTTAGTAATTCTTCCTGTGTTAGAAGGATTAATAGAGAAATTGTTTCCTAGAGTTACATGGTAATCTGGGACAAGTGTCTGTGCTTGTTTAAGGTCTTGCTCCAATTGACTCAATACTTTGTCAGCAGATACTGCTCCGATATTTTGAACATCAGTATCACGGTAAGAACCTTTAAGTTTAAGTGGAATTTCTTTGAATGTACGTATTAAATAGAAGTACAATAGACTGCGAATAGTTAAAGCTTCACCAACGTAACTATTGTAAGTAGCCTCCGTAAATGTAGGATCTACAGCTTTAGCTTCAGGAGCAAAATCAATCAAGAGATTACAATTGTTGATTACATTGTATAATGCTCCCCAATTTGCAATATCATTTGTACTTAATACATTATAATTTTTGACAAGTCTATAATCATCCGCAGCGTAACTGGACACATTTACCATGTCAGCTCTTAGCTCTCCCCACAAAAATACCCTTGTCTCTACTGGTCCGGCATTCAACGAAGAATAGATACCCATCAAAGCTGCACGCACATCCTCCTTCGTTTTCCAAAATTCTGCTTTTGTAATACCATCTTGAGGTTGTAGATCCAACCATTTATTACATGAGGTCACTACAAATCCCAATAAGGTTAATAGACCAACAATATATATTTTTCTCATCGTCTCTTAATTAAAATCTTGCATTAATACCTAAAGTTATTGTCTTCAACGGAGGTGTCATCGAATTGTCCATCAACACGGAGAATGCATCTTTATAGCGCACCGCTACATCTGGATCTTGACCTGTATACTTTGTGAATGTCAATAAATTTTCCACAGTAACATAGGTGCTCAATTGCCCCATTTTCACGCGATCTAAGAATCCTTTTGCAAAATCATACTTTAATGTTACTGTACGTAGACGTAAGAAACTCGCATCTTCTACATAACGGCTTGAACCTAACGAGTTGTAACCTGTACCATACAATGCTCGTGGAATATCGGTTACATCACCTTCTTTTCTCCAACGTCTCAATACGGCTGTACTTTGATTATTGTAGCTCAACATATCCGTTGTATTCATCTTGGTTGCATTGATGATATCCGAACCTTGTCTATAGTTGAAGAATGTCAATAAGGACCATTGCTTATTGTAACTTACATTTATACCAAATCCTCCTGTTAATTTTGGATTACTGTTACCTAAGTAAACAATATCTTTGTGGTCAATTACACCATCGAAATTGATATCTTCATATTTGGCGTCACCTGGTTGGAAAACATAATCAACCGTAGGATAATTAAAGCGCATATAGATCGTTTCACCATCAGGACTTATGATCTGGTTGCCTTCACGGTCTTTAGCTATTGTTTCGTCTTTGTCTTTGTAGACACCTTGGTAACGGAATCCATAGAACGATCCAAATGGGTTATCTTCTTGTAGATACGTGAAGAATGCTTTATTTCTCAATGAAGAACGCGCATTTTCTCGTGGATATAATGGTGATATTTCACGAATCACATTACGATTGTTTGCTATATTGAAATTGAAATTAACATTCCATTTATTATTACGTACCGGATTATAATAAACACTTGCTTCCCAACCGTCATTATCCATTACGCCGACATTCATACTTAATGAATTGAAACCATTGTAGCTAGCGATTTGGATATCATTCATCATCAAATCGGAAGTTCTGCGTTTGTACACATCACCTCCTAATATCAAACGGTTATTGAATAATTCGATATCTATACCCACATTCGATTGTGTGATAGTTTCCCAACGCAAATCCGATAACTCGATATTAGATGAATACACACCATTCTCTCCTAAATACGCATAATCGAAAGTATTGTAAATATTGATATACGAGTAGTCGTTTCTAGGTGCGTTACCACTTTGTCCCCAGCTCGCTCTGAATTTTATATCATTAACAAAACCTAAATCCTTAATAAATTTCTCTTGTCCCATACGCCAAGCACCTGACAGTGATGGGAAATAACCAAATCTATTAGCCGTACCGAATCTTGAGTTACCATCCATACGCATACTAGCTACTAAAATGTATCTATTCTTGAAGGTATAGTTTACTTGGCCTAACAAACCTACAGAACGACTTTCTGTCAATATTGATGTAGCATTTCCCGTTAGGGTACGCGAAGGAATAGATGGATCCTGCAAATAAGACGATCCCGTATTTGTTGATGACAAACCTTGAATAGTGTAGCGATCTTGATTTGTAAATAAAGATATATTACCCGTGAACAAATGGTCTAATCCAAAATTTGGGTTAATCAATAAGCTTGTCTTGGTACTCATATTGAACTTATCGTAATCCGAGTCATTCGCAACGTTTACCGAATTTTCGGTGAAAGGTCTACCTGTTGCAATTTGAGGCAAGAAAGTTTTGGTTTTATTATTATTAATGTTAAAAGATAAATTACTTGTCAAGGTCACGATCTGTGGAATAATCTGATAGCGAACCGCAAATCTTGAATTCAACACATCACCCAATTGATTACTCAATGCATTTTCTGCCATTGATAATGGGTTATACGTTCCCGAGTATGTTCCTTGAGCTGTACTTATTGGCGTAAATAAATTTCCAGTTAAATTTCCATACTCATCATATTCCCAAATTGCTTGGTTTGGCATTTTGCGGTATGCAATATCCCTTACTGTCCTGAAATAGTTTTGATTGGTATTCACGTGCGTATATGACAAATCCGATTGGAAAGTAATACGCTCAGACACGATATAATCTAAGTTGATACGTGCTGATAGCCTGTCCGAAGAAGTTCCCTTTGTCGTACCCGCATTGTTAAAATATCCTAACGAACCCATATATCTCGCTTTTTCACCACCACCACGAATCTGGACATTATGATCCTGAAAATAACCTAATTGTGTAATTGCATCCACCCAATCACTATTATTGCTAAAATTGTGATAGGTATATGTATTGTATGGATCGTATTGGAATTGTTGTGCATTTTCTGAAGTAGAAAACACTCTTCCAGCATTGTAAAATTCCTCTAACAATAAAGTTGTATACTGATCGCCATTCAACAATGGGATTGGACTTGGCTGTTTTGAAATAGAACCTTTGAACGTATAACCTAACGTTGGTTTGCTCACTGTACCCCTTTTCGTATTGATGACCAATACACCATTAGCACCACGCGATCCCCACACAGCAGTAGCAGCAGCATCTTTTAATACCGAAATATCCTGTATATCTGAAGGGGCAATATTTAATAATTGACCGTAAGCATTATCATCCGAAGTAGCAAAGTCAAAATCATCAGGAATAGTAATATCATACGGCATACCGTCCACTACTATTAGAGGGTCCGAAGCTCCATTCAAAGAAGTAGTACCCCTAATCTTAATTTGCATACCTGCACCTGGATCACCAGATACTGTAGCAATATCGACACCAGGAAGACGACCTTGCAAAGCTTGGTCAATAGATGCAGATTGCATCTCTTCTAATTCTGCCATATTGATCGTAGCGATAGAAGCAGTAGAACGTGCTTTAGAGATGCCCATTCCTGTACCATCATCTACCGGTTTTGATGCACTAATTACGACTTCTTCAACTTGATGCGACGTAGATTCAATTTGTACATTGATAGTTGTTCTTTCACCAACTGTAATATTGCCCGAAGGCTTATAACCTGTACTGGTTACACTAAGGCGTAAACCACTAATCTTTGTACGTAAACTATAATTTCCTTCAATATCCGATGTGGTACCTACGATAGTTCGATTTTCTTTGTCTTTTAAGACCACCGTAGCTCCAGCCACAGGTTCTTTAGTCTCTTTATCAGTAATTTTACCTACAATCACAGTTTCTGCTGTTTGCGCAACAGCGTCTGTGGAGGAAAAACAGAAGATAAATCCGATTATAACGAATAAAATATTTAAATGTCTTGTCATAATTATAAAATGAATTAGATTCCGTTTCTTAAATAACCAGATAAAGAATGAATGACAATACGCTGTCCTAATTGATTGCTTTTTGCAACATCTGCTTCCACCAAATTATTTGAGTTATCTCTTATTTGAAGTCTATTATTTTGGTTTGTTACTACTTCTACTACCTGTGTATTTCCTTCGACATCTTTACATAAAGTTTCGAATGTGCCTTGCTTTTTACCATCAATAGCAAAAGAGTTTCGAGCAATATGATATTGTAAGAAAAGTGTTATTTTGTTTTTAAGGACCACATTCGTTGTATTTTCGGCCGCTGGCAAATCACCATTTGCTATTGCTGCTGCTATAGCTTCATTATTTGGTATTAATAATGTATAATTCGCTCCAATATCTACACCTTTTACAATTCCATCTGTAGCATTATATAAGCTGCTCGCAATGAGGTATCTGTAGAATCTGTTATAAGGTGAATCCGCTTTATCAGCACCTAAATTACGAAGTAAAAATCCTGTATTGGTATTCGATGATGTTAAGGCGCCATCGAGGTATACTGCCACCCCATTAAGAGGTCCTGATTGGCTATTACCAATACTAATGGAGTCAATTTTAACATATCTTTTATCCACTGCACTGTCTTGTGTACCACTTGACATGAGTTTCATATTGTCAAATTTTACATATTCTCCACCGAAACTTTCTAAAATTCCCTTGCCAGAAAGTGTAGGAATAGGATCCGCTTCTAAAGGAATAATATGCGACATAATGATTTCGCGCATTTCAGGGGTACCATTACCACCCTTGAAACGTATTGGATCTGAAGTATTATATGCATCATAGGCAAATCCCATATCATATAGTTTTTCATCCGAAATCAAAACTAACATATAACGGATGGTAGGAATACGTAAAGTAATATGTAGCCCCATACGTTCTAAAGCCGTACGCATAAAACTATATTTCGGGTCTAATAATACATTTCCATATACCGATTGAAATACATTCGCTTGCTGTGAAGAGTTCACGCCGTAGAAAGCACCATTACTTAATATTTTTGACTCAATAATGTTTTGAGGCGTAAGTTTAGTAACCTCCCCACCAATATTAGGCTGCGAAGTAAACCTAGAAGGCCAAAGTTGTGTATTGTAGAAATGTGAATTAATGTATTCTGATAGCACTATGGGATTGCTATAGAATAGGTCTTTAATTGTTGTTCCTGATGGATAGTATTTTAAAAGTACACGTTTAGCGTAATCACGCACTGCAGCATTCGTTGGAATAGTAACAGAATAATTATTCATTTGTGCGTCATTCGCATCTTCTTTGATATAATTTTCATTATTCAGTGCGAATGCTATACTTGAATATCCTTTTACGAATACCGAATCTCTTTTGCCTGTTAAGACTTCATTCTTACGTGTTACGGTTGCATTGTAATTGTAAGTAGCGAAGAAGTCTAACATATTTTTGAATTCACTGTATTGTGAGTTACTACGTAGATATTGGTCAATACTTGGTTCTGGCATCAATACTTTGTCAACCACATGGATATATCCATTTTCTGCAATTATATTACTGCGTGCTGGGTCAATAGTTGCACCTAGAACATTTAAACCTGTATAATTGGAGTTTGGATAGAATGTTTTGTAGTCTGTTGCGCTTAACCCATTTGATGACATATAGGCATTGAAAAAATAGGTTATATGCTTATTATTGTTCTCAGCCTCTATGTAAGCGGCTCCAGCTCCGCGATTTGTAGATATAATTTTTCTAATTTTTCCGTCACTTTGAACTTCATCTTCGACGAAATCATAATATACGGTACGTCTTCTAAAACCAAGTCCTTCAATCCATCCTCTTGAATGGAAATAATCTCCCAATTTTTCTAGACGCTCGCCGTCATAGATCATCGATGTACGTACAATCTTTTCAGCTAATTTTTTGTCAATTTGGCTGGTATCCGAAATACTATTTTCGGTCATAAATTGTTGAAAAGCGCGATCCGTTGGAGCGAATACCGTCCACGAAGAGGCAGATCCTAAAGTATTTCGATATCCAGCTTTTTCAATACAGGACAAAAAATACTTAAAATCACCCATGGAATCAAGCTGTTGGTAAATAGGACTAGCTAATCCTTTCGGTCTTCCGTAATAAGCGTCAAATGCTTCCTTTCTACATCCCACAATGATAATCGCGAAACATAAACACGTAAATAAAACAGTTCTTTTAATACTCATACAATTGTCTTGTAGGTTTATACTATTGATCATAGGTCTATTGTCCACGCCTTCTTAAGATTTTAAAACTGGAGACAATAGTTTGTTGAAAAAGGTATTACAGATTATTCCTGAGAATACCTACTTCATGCTTCTTGCTGATAAAATTTTTAAAAGTTTCTTCTATAATTGGTAAATCACTTCCTTTAATGTTTTGGTCGTGATTAATTGGTTACATGCTAATCTAATGTAATATCAAATATATTGTATCCCTGAAATTACAGCAACCTGCACTATCCTGTAACTAACACGATATCAGACATTTTATCAACTACCGAACAATAAGTAACTAACAAAAGAGATCTAAAAATAAATAACTGTTCTTCAGACAGTTATCAATTTCCATCAGGTTTAATTTGACTCGATAAAATACTCAAAGGCCATTTCCATCCTACAAAATCATCTGGCTTGGCAGGTGAATATTTTTGAAAATCAATTATATTTTTTGAAATAGGCAGATTTAACTCTTTGATTCCTTGCAAAATCATCTTGGCAATCTGTCCTGCTCCATAGGTATTGAAGTGCGTATTGTCTTGTAAAACATTAGGTTGATCGGGAAAAGAATTAGCTGGATAATGCACCAACGCCTTCTTGGAATTTTCTACTCCCAGAGCCACATAAAATTCCCTTGTCATGCTATTTAAGTCTATAAGTGGAACATGCAATTCTTCAGCAACCTTGCGTGCCGCAGCAGGATAATCTCCTAAAGTATAATTTAGATGTCCATTTTCACCAAAAGATCTTCGCTCCGTGGATGTTACAATGATGGGATGCCCTCCTATTTCTCTGAACTTGGTAACGAATAGTCGTAAGCGCTCAGTATAACCATTAAATGCACCAGCTTTTTCACCAGTTTCCTTTTGATCATTATGTCCAAATTCTATAAACAAATAATCGCCTGGCTTGGCCATAGAAAGAATCTTTTCCAATCGATTTGATGATAAAAAAGAACTTAAAGCCAAACCCGATTCCGCGTGATTCGCCACGATTATGCTCGTATCAAAATATCTTGGAATCATCTGTCCCCAGGAAGCCCAAGGCTCGTGCTCTTGATTCACAACGGTAGAATTTCCAGCCAAGAACAAAGTAGTTGCTTTTTTAATAGGCTCAATGATAATGCGTTCAATATTATTTTCTCCTTGAAATTCTAAAGTCAGCTTATTATCCCAATCTAATTTTTCATTTTCACGTGGAGCTTTCAATCGCACGTCCAAGCCTTCTTTAATCTTTGGATTTTTGATGTGTACACTGAATTGTTTAATTATTTTTTTCCGTTGGGGAATTTCGATATGATCCAACGACCAACGACGGGATTCCGACCGCACGGTGGAATAGATCGTTTGATTTTCTACTCCTCGGTATTCAATAGTGACTTTATAATTTCCTTCCTCCACAGCGGTGGAAAAATAAAAAGGTTTGTCACTAAATAAGGTGGAATGCTTCTTATTCTTTAAAAACTGTACAGCATCTTTTGTATTCAGATCAAAACCATAACCTATCTCCTTCTTAAAACTTACGGGTTCATTGATTCGAACAACATCTTTTTCTTTCGATTTCTTTTGGGTAAAATCAAAGACTTGTCTACTTTGAGCAAGGACTAGATTAGTCGACAATATCAATAATAAAAGCGTTTTAAAAATCATAGGTTAATGGTTTTTACGGCTAAGAAAAGCAAACGCCCTTATCTTTTTAGATATAGAGCGTTAGCAAATAGCAGTAAATTTATTTCGGTTTATTTATGCTCTATAATAACGTAACTCAATAATATTATTGGGGAAAGGCAAAGTGTTCCAATGTTCATGAATCAAAAGCGCTGCACCTATAGCTGTTGCTTGCGCCATTGAAGCTGCATAGATCTCAATAGTTGGAAATCTTCTTGCTAATAAATTCATGTAAATATGATTTTTACTAAAACCGCCATCCACAAAAATTCGTTTAATATTCTGCTTTGCAAGTACCAACTCGGTTGATTTTACTTGCGCATTGACCAAACAAACAATCAAAGCGTGATAAGCTTCTTCATAATTATTGAATTGAGTGAGATCTAATCCTCCAAAAGTATTGAGCGAAAAATCGTCAATATTTTGCTCCATATGCAGATTCTCTACGATACTCCAATTGATTTCAAAGTGCTTGAAGCGAGCCGTTGTCACATTGAAATGATCTGCTATCCGTTTGGACTGAAGCTCGTGTTCATATCCTGCAAATAATCGAGAGGCTTTCACAGGTGTACCATTGTATGTCAAATAGAACAAACAATCTTGATCTAGTTGCGCTTTAGTCAATGGTTCATCATTGAAAGGATTCATCGAAATGCACCATGTACCCGTAGAAATCAACACGAATGGTTCGTGAAAATTAACTAAATACGGAATAAGGGCCGAAGAGCTATCGTGCAAGCCTGTTCCTACTTTGTAGGTGCTACCAGGAAAGGTACTTGAAAATACGTCCTTACCATTTACAATTGGCGCTAGTTTTTGATCTATATCACAATCCTTGACCCATTGATGGTAATCTTTTGTATTAAAATCCCACAGAGCGGTATGACAACCAATACTGGTCATGTCTGAATACACTTGTCCTGAAACCAAGAAACTCAAGTATTGTGGTAAGTGCAACGCGTATTTTACCTCATCGAAAATAGAAGGTTTTTCCTTCATCAAACGATAAATTTGCTTGCCAGAATTCAAACTTCCCAGTGGTGGGGAGGCTGTATTCAAAGCAAACTTATCTTCACCACCATAACTTTGATGCAATTCATCCTGCATCTCTGCAGGATAATCTTTTAGGTAATTGTAAAGCGGCGTCAGTGGTCTTCCGTTTTGATCCAAATACACAAAACTAGCTCCATATGACGTGAAATTTATCGCTTTAATATCGTATTCTGTCTTACGAAAAACCTCATGTAAGGAATCGAAAACAGACAATCGTAAACTCTCTAAATTCTCACAAGGGAATCCATCTTCATCGACAGTTTCCAAAAATCGCGCTGAACGTTCAAATACAATGTGGTAATGTTCGTCGAACAAAAACAACTTTTTATTTGTCTTTCCAACATCAAAAATAGCTATGACTGGTATACGCTCTTTTCCCATCCTTCCGTATCTAAATATTATAAACCAGTCGCTACAGTCGATTCCCCGCGTTCATCGATTAATTGTTGTCTAACATTAATGTCCGTAAACAGTTTTATAGGACTAAGCGCAGCACCTTCACGCAAACGAGCCTCCGCTACTAATGCGCGTACATCCGTACGAAAAGCATCTTGTAATATTTCTTGCGTTGCTACCACATTGTTTTCTTGTTGTGCTTTTTTCAACGCTTGTCTATCTACTAATAAAGCCTGTGCATAAGCCATTTTTATGGCCTCAACAGATTGTAATAAATCCGCTAAAGGATCCTTCAAATTGTGGGAAGCATCAATCATCCAGCCCAAACCAGTAGCATGATCGATTCCTCTGGCATCCATACCATCTACTAATTCATTGAAAATCAAAAACAATTGGTAAGGTTTGATAGCTCCAGCTGTCAAATCATCATCCGCATATTTACTATCATTAAAATGGAAACCAGCTAGTTTGCCTTCCATTAACAATAGAGCTACGATCTGCTCGATATTTGCATTTGGTAAATGGTGACCTAAGTCCACCAAAGTATAAGCTTGATCACCCAATTTATTCGCCAGTAATAAAGATTGGCCCCAATCTGCTATTGTTGTCGAATAGAAGTTAGGCTCAAAAGCTTTGTATTCAATAAACATTTTCCAATCTGAAGGTAGATGCTTATAGATTTCTTTTAAACTTTCTAATGTATTTTGAAAAGCTTCACGGAAATTCAATTGTCCTGGGAAAGAAGAACCATCCGCTAACCATACTGTCAACGCTTTAGAACCTAAAGCAATACCGTGTTTAATTACTTCAATATTATGTTCAACCGCCTGTTTGCGAACCGCAGGATCTACATGATGCAACGACCCGAACTTATAACTAAGTGCTTGATTGGGCTGATCTTGAAAAGTATTTGAATTCACTGCATCGAACGCCAATCCATATGATGCCGCTAATGCTTTTATTTTTTCAGCATCTTGAGGTATATCCCACGGAATATGAAGTGAAATTGCACCACTAGATTTATTTAATGCGTGCAACAAACCTACATCTTCTATTTTTTGCTCTAAATTACCTGGCTCACCTTTTCCACTAAAACGTCCAAAACGTGTACCACCAGTCCCTAAAGCCCAGCTTGGAATTGCAATATTGAATTTTTGTACTTTCGAAACAATTTCTTCAAAGTTTGAAATACTTTCCTTTAAGAAATCGACTTGTTTAGTATGTTTAGCTAATAATTGTTGGTTATGTTGATCTATAATTGATTGCTCGATTTTCATAAGTATAAATGGTTAGATAGTTAGAAAAATAGAAAATATCTTTCTAACTATTTACATGTTTAAAAAATGTTACCTAACAAATGCCATGGCTACTCCGCCATCTACATTCAATACGTTGCCTGTAGATTTATTTAGTTCACCGCCTACAAATGCAAAACAAGCATTGGCTATATCATCTGGCAAGATTATTTCATTTAACAATGTTCGTTTTGCATAGTAAGCTGGTAATTCTTCTACCGTAATACCGTAAGCTTTTGCTCTACCTTCGGCCCAACCTCCAGCCCAAATATTACTATCTGAGATAACCGCATCTGGGTTTACTACATTTACTCTAATTTTGGAAGCGCCCAATTCTGCAGCGTTCAATCTGCTCAGGTGCAATTGTGCTGCTTTAGCAGAGCCATATCCTGCATTATTCGGTCCACTTACTAAAGCATTTTTACTTACAATATTCACGATGTCGCCCCCGATATTTTGAGCTTTCATCACTTTCGTCGCACCCTGTGTCACCAAGAACTGACCTTTTACCAATACATCATATAAAATATCCCAATCTTTCTGGGTATGATCCTCAATGGATTTGGATATCGACAATCCCGCATTATTGACTATAATATCTACTCCTCCGAAACTCAAAGCAGCAACTTTTAACGCTTCTTCAATTTGGTCTTGATTGGTTACATCCAATACTGCAGTTGTTACATTATCTTTCCCAAATAAACCGATGAATTCGGCTTTAGCATCTGCTAAACGCTCTTCGTTTAAGTCATTCAAAACCACTACGGCTCCTTCCTGTGCGAAGCGTTTTGCAATTGCTTTCCCAATTCCGCCAGCACTTCCAGTTACTAAAGCAATTTTACCAGATAGGGCTTTGGGTTTAGGCATACGTTGCAATTTCGCTTCTTCCAACAACCAATATTCAATATTGAAAGCTTCTTGTCTCGGCAGTGAAGTATATTCACTCACCGCTTCCGCTCCTTTCATTACATTGATGGCATTGGTATAAAATTCAGACGCTACACGTGCGGTTTGCTTATCTTTTGCGAAAGCAAACATACCAACTCCCGGATAGATGATTACCACAGGATTTCTGTCACGAATAGCTGGACTATTTGGATGTTTACAGGTTTCGTAATATTCCGTATACATCGCTCTGTAGTCCTCAAATAAAGGAAGCAATTTTGCTTTTATGCCTTCTATATCAGATAAATCCTCGTTCTTATCCAAGTTCAAAATTAAAGGCTGAATCTTCGTACGTAAGAAATGGTCGGGACAGCTTGTCCCTAAAGGAGCTAACTTCTCCAAATCATTAGAATTTATAAATTCTAACACTCTAGCATCATCAGAGAAATGTCCAATCATTGGACGCTCGCTCGAACAAAAACCTCTTAAAACAGGCGCAATAGCAGCTGCTTGTGCCCATCTATCTTCTTGCTCCAAACTTTCTACTTTCTGACCACCGAAAACAGGTCTTGTCTTGCCGTAATTTTCTTCTAAGTATGCAGCACAGGTTTCAATGACATCCAATGAATTTAAATAACATTCATACGCCGTGTCCCCCCAGGTGAAAAGTCCATGCGAACCCAGCATGATGCCACGGATTCCTGGATTTTGTTCTAAACAATCGCGCAATTGCAAACCTAAATCAAAGCCTGGCTTTTGCCAATCTACCCAACCTATTGTTCCTTTGAACAAATCTGCCGTGATTTGCTTACCATCTTTAGCTGCCGCAATAGCGATAGCTGCATCAGGGTGCAAGTGGTCAATATGTTTGAAAGGAAGAAATCCATGCAATGGTGTGTCAATAGAAGGTGCTTTTGATGACAAATCAAAAATACAGTGGTTGAAAAGTTCTACCATCTCATCCTCATGTTCAATACCACGATAGACTTTTTCTAGATTGCGAAGTCGCTCGACATATAAGGCTGCCAAACCAGACTTTTTGAGTGTACCTATGTCACCACCAGAACCTTTAATCCACATCACTTCCACTTCTTCACCTGTAAGCGGATCCTTATCCACCATTTTACATGATGTATTACCTCCTCCATAATTGGTTATCCTTAGATCCGAACCCAAAATATTGGATCGATATAACAATAACGCGACTTCATCTCCCTCAAAGGATTTAGCTATTTCCTCATCCCAAAGGTAATTCACATGTTGATATGTTTTTGTTTGCATAAATCTTAGTAAATATTTTATTCTAACGTTTTAGCGAATCCTACTACACAAATAGATAGGATGATAATTACAATACCCGAAATAATGGCAGTGTGCGTAGATTTGCTTACACCCTTCCATTCTTTTAATAAAACTCCCCAAGCATTAGATATCAAAATGATAAATGCCATGTGCAGAATCCATGAACTTGCACCATTACCCAAGCGGCTTTCTCCCATTCCGTAGAAGAAAAACTGTAAGTACCAAGTCGTACCAGCCAAGGCACATAACAATAGATTCTTAGTTAATGGAGCAGATGCTTTTGAATAATCTGTAAGGGTTTTGTTTTTGAACAATAAGTAAGCGCACCATACAAAGTTGGTCAAGAAACCTCCCCAGAGAATCACGATATAGGTTACGTTATTTTGGTAAAGAAATTCACCTTGATCAGGATTAGCCGCTTTCCAAAGCTCATTAGCTACATCGGCCATTGGTTTTCCCGCTTCTATCGCGAAATTAAAACAGGCACTTAATGCTCCAGAAATCAATGCTACGATAATTCCAATCCCAAAATTGTAGTCTTTTTTATCTTGCACATTAGCAGAGGATAAACTTTTTTCTTTAAGCACGCCAGCTTTTCCACATAAGTAAATTCCAACAACACAAAGAAGCATCCCGCCCAGCACACATAAACCCGAAGCTGTTGAAAAGAAGAAATCAATACCATGCTTTCCATCCGCAGGATTGAAAAAATAGTAGATTGCAGGCATCAATGCACCCAAAACCATACTTAATCCTAAGATAATGCTACTGCCTAAAGAAACACCTAAATAGCGGACGCCCAAACCATAAGTCAAGCCTCCAATCCCCCACAATACGCCAAACAAAAAAGTAAATCCTAATACAGATTTATCAGCTTGCGCGATGATATCCGAAAAGTTTGGAATAGTTAGCCATGCGGCCAATGGTGGAACAATAATCCAGGAGAATAATCCTCCTAAAATCCACATCGCTTCCCACGACCAATCTTTCACTTTCTTGTACGGGACATAAAAACTCCCAGACGCAAAGCCTCCTATAAAATGAAATAAAACCCCTGCAATTGCATTCATAATTGTTTAAAATCTAATTAGGTTTATGTAAAATCTAAGTTATTTGTTAAAATTAATTTAACTGTTATGGACTGTCATGTTGGGTGAGCCCCGTACTGACAGCTTATATTGGTTATGTATAATTCAAATACTATATAGACTTGAATATTTTAGTTGTGAAGCATATTAAGGTTTCAAATCCAGTACACGCACTGGAGTGGAATCACTTTCAGCCAATCCTTCACCATCCACTTGCACGGTGTGTTGTACGAATAGGCTTAGTCTTTTCTGGCTTCTCCAAAGTTCCGTATCATAGGTAGGTTCCCAAGCTGCAACAGAATTGTTGTATATATCTTCGATGAGAATTCGGCTAGGCTTATTTTTTGTCCAGCTCAACACCGATATCGCATTATTTCTTTCTTCATCCCGAAAAATCATCCAGATCTTAGTTTTGTGCGCTTTTCCTTTCACTAATAATTGAGGTCTAGAAATAGGAATTTGCTTTGTTCCATGTCCTCCCAAAGAAAATGTCGTTTTTCTAAAATCAAAGGAGTGGGTTAACCATTTCCCTTTGTTCAAATAGATGATTTTATATTGTGGTTTGTCGGCATGTTGATCTCGCCAATAGGAGACAATAAAAGGATTTCCATTTTCATCCGCCGACATGGCGGTTTGATTTATTAAGTCACTCTTTTCGGGAATGCGAATGGCATATTCTGCATCTTTGGCAGTGATAGGTAAATGATAAAGCTCACCCGTTGTTTTTTTCCAAGTTATGCCTTCATCATCTGAATAGGCATATGCCATGTCGTGATTGCTTGCAACATCAGGACTTTCTCGCCACACCCACGAAATATGGATTCTACCTTTGTCATCTATATAAGATTGCCAATACGCATTGCGTTTTCCTTCGCCATCGATCAATTTATCTTGCAAACGTAGCCATTTCTTTTCAGAAAAAATATAGCGGTTTATCATCAAATTGCCATTGCCTGAGCCTCCGTCGCGATACATAAACAACAAATTGCCATTGGTCAATTTAAAAAACTCAGGATACGAAACATATTTTTCTTGGGTTCCTACCATCGGTATTTCGGCAGAAAATTCTAAACTATTCGGTTCTAATGAACGGATATAACGCAATTTAGAATTGTGGTGATCGAAGGCTACATGCAAATAGTTTGCACCATCGAGCATAATACTTATGACATTGTGCGCATCCTTTGCATTCCCTTTTAAGCCCGTATTTTTTAATGTCCAGGTAGAAGAATTTAGTTTACGTTGCCCCACGATCAAAAATCCTTTATCATCGTAATAAGCGATATATTGGAAATTTTGATTACTCACTAAAGAATTTTTTCTAAATACAGCGGTGTTGACCGTATTCTTGGCCCAACCTTGACCAACTTCAGAGATTTGAATGTTCTTCTGAGCAAATAAAAATGAATGAACAAATAATACGATAAAAGTTACAATAAATTTCTTAGGCATGATTTAGATGTTTATAATAGGCTCTACAAAATACAAAACAGATTTGTTAAAATCTAACAAATCTGTTTTGTGAAAAGCATAATCTAAATTTAGATTATATGTATACTAATGTAAATTTTAAAATCCTGTTGGTGCAGACCCTGCTTGAGTAGTCCAGCCTGGATTCTGATAAATTGGCGAATTATTCGGATTACTTCCATCAGGAGACGAAATAATAAAATGATTAGCCGCGATAGGACTTAAATAATGTGCCTCTGTAAAGGAATAACCATTGAAATATTGATTGTTTGGCGAGATCTGATGTATTCTTAAATACGTACTTAGCGAAGGTGCGGAAACCGTATTTGTTGTCGTACCTCCGTATACCAATCTATTTCCATATACATCTTTCATCGGACCCCAAACTTTAATACCTTCCACTTTGAATCCATTAAGTTGATCCATAGCTCTCCAACGAATTAAATCCATATAGCGAAGACCTTCTGCCATCAGCTCCGCTCTACGTTCTCTACGAATGTTATAAAGAGTAGGGTTAACCAAGGTGTTTTTAGAATACGCTCCCCAATCATTTTGCCCTTCAATATTCATATTCGTGGCAGCAATTGTTACGTTGTAGTCTTCATTAACTCCTGCTCTTCTGCGGATAGCTTTCCAATAATTACTAGCATCAGTATCCAGGTTTCCATTTTTTTCGTAGCATGCTTCAATATAATTTAGATACGCTTCAACAGCTCTAAAAGCGACCACAGCTGTAACATCTCTACCCACAATGGCTTGCATATCATTATTGTAAGACAATCCTTTTTTAATGGAATAACCTGTACCCTCTTGAAAACGTGCTGTTCCATCAATCACTGGTACTCTAGGTTCTACTTCTGGAGAAGCACCAGCACTAAGATTTAGAAAAGCTTTTTTCTCTCCTGGTGCGCGCATGAACAATTTCAAACGCCAGTCTCTATTAATTTTTACTTGATCTACAAAGTCATCACCCTGATATCCTGACCCTGAAGCATAGATTGGTAATCCATTTTCCATCAAAAAGTTATCTACAAATTGTCTGGTATAACCATATCCATTGCCATAATACATGTAATGATTCCAATACTGAACGATGCCTAAGGACAAATCGAAATCTCTCCAAAGTAATACTTCATCAAAGCTGCTTAAACTCTCCGAAGCGAACATTTCATAATAAAGATTTCCTGGATCTGCAGCACTCTCCTTGATTACTTTAGAATTTACTGTTAAAGCATGTTTACTTGCTACTTCTTTAGCAGCAGTCATAGCGTTATCCAAAAAGTACCCAATTTCATTATCGATACTACCCGAAGGATATTGATAGTTGCTGTTATAGTCCTTCTCTGCCCCAGGCCAGTTCGGTCCTAATGGAACTAACGGCGTATTTTTATGATATTTTAACCAAGTAGCTTCAAACAGAGCCACTCTTGATTTTAATAAATAAGCTAAACTTTTAGTGATCCTTGTTCTTCCGCCTTGTGGGGAGTTTGTCATCAGCAACTCTGCTGCTTTATCTAAATCTGATAAAATAAAGCGAGCCACTTCATTTCTTGGAGAACGTTTACTTGCTTCTATTAATGCCGTTGCATCGTCAGGAAGGACGCTTGTAATAATTGGAAAATCTCCAAACTCTTTTAGCTTGTTAAAATAGGTCAACGCGCGTAAAAGATACGCCTCTCCCAGATAGTGCTTAATATTCCCTTCATTACCAGCAATTTCCTTCTTCTCCACCTTAGGAAGAACAGTTTCCAAAAAGTAATTTAGTTGGTAGATAGTACTAAAATCCCAACTACCGCCTGAAGTTCCTACTCGCCATTGACCAGGTAAAAATCTAGTATTTCCATTTCTATTGGTGATATTATCTGTTCCAGCGTCGTCTAAGTATAAGCCGCCGCCACCAGTTCCTTCGACAGTTCTAAACACCGATTCGTAACGGGTAATGGTATATGTTGCCAAATGGCTCTCATCATTGAAATAATTCTCTGGAGAGACCTGGCTTGGTGGAGTGATATCTAATAAATCCTTACAGCTTGCTAATGATAATACTAATACTGAGGATAGGGCTGCTTTTTTTATATAAGAAATTAAAATTGTCATAGTTTATAGATTAAAAATTTGCACTAATACCGAATGATAAAATTTTTGACAGAGGATACACTGTTCCTCCTTGTCTACCGATTCCGATAGATTCTGGATCAAGCGTTTTACTTAATTTGGTAAATGTGGCAAGGTTTTCTCCAGAGAAAAAGATCCTTGCATTATTCATACGAATAGATTGTAGCATTGAACTAGAGAAAGTATATCCCACTTGAACATTTTTCAATCTTATATAAGAAGCATTTAATAAATAGCCTGTTTGAGCTTGTTGATTTTTTCCGCTAAATAGAGGACGTGGATAATATGCATCCAAGTTTTGACCAAGAGGGTGAGATTCGTCTGCTCTAAAATAGTCTAAGTGATCTTTTAAGGCAGTTGACCACCATTCACCCGAAGAAGTTGTTCCCCAGAATACCATACCCGAAGGAGCCCAATCGCGTTTTAATATTCCTTGAAAGAAGGCACGTACATCAAAGCCTTTATAGTTTGCGCTCAAATCAAGTCCAAGTGCATAGCGTGGCGTAGAATTTCCGATAATGGTTCTATCCCCTGGATTATCCAAAGTGTTAGCACCGCCATCAATTTTTCCATCACCATTCAAATCCGCGTACATAATGTCCCCAGCTTCCCAAGCACCACCACTAATTGGGTTTTGTCCACCATTGCCAAGTTTAGCCAAATGTTCATTCATCTCTTCATTTGTTTTCGCTATACCGATCGTAGTATATCCCCAGATTTGGTTTGTATACTGACCAGCTATATACGTATCTAAACTATTTGTCGGGTTGTTGTAGGCTAAAACCTTAGTTCTGTTATCCGAAAGATTTACTTTAGCGCTATAGCCAAAATCACCTTTTTGATCATTCCAACCTAAACTAAATTCAAAACCTTTAGTTACAATATCAATATTATTTGTTCTAGGCACCGCAGTTCCTAAAGTAGCAGGTAATACTAATCCAGGCCCAACACCATTATCTGTATACCTTAAATAATAATCAAAAGATCCTGTCAATCTATTGCCTAAAAGAGCCCAATCAAGACCATAGTTCCAGTTACGAATCTGTTCCCAAGTTAGCGCTGTACTTATTAAGCCAGGAGCTGACACGGTATTTGGTCTACTTCCATCTACCAGCCATCCTCCATTTGATGTACCTAGGCTGGACATTACCTGATACGTAGGATACCAATCATTGGTATTTTGATTACCAAGAATACCATAAGAAGCTCTTAGCTTTAACATATTAACTGCAGAGATCGACTGGAAAAAGTCTTCTTGTGCTATATTCCAACCTGCTGATAAAGACGGGAACCAGTTCCATTGTTTATCGCTTCTAAAGCGCGAAGTACCATCGTATCGAAGATTTCCTTCTAACAGATATTTTCCTTTGTAATCATAGTTAAATCGACCAAAAAACCCTGCTGTAGCCCATTCTTGTACCTGGCCTGAAATAGTAGGTGTAGCATCGGTTGTAAGATTTAATACAGGTAAGCTAGTCGTGATTAAGTTACGGCGTGAAGCGTCTAAATCTCTGTATTTATTCCATTCGGACTGGAAACCAACCATGGCAGCAATATTATGGTTATTGAAGCTCTTTTTATAGTTAGCGTACACATTTGGATTAAAGAAATACATCTTTTTAGCGTATTCGTATACGTAATCATTTGCAGGGCTCAATAATGAAATGTAACGTTGTACGCCATCACCATTATAGGCATAGGTCTTAAAGGCGTCCTCATGGATAAACTGTGTTTCAGTTCTATAATTTAATTCACCCGTAATTTCTAAGTCATTAATAGGATTATAAATGGCTTGGAATTGCTGAGTTTGGAAATCTTGTTCATCATTTCTGCGTCCACCATTTTCAAATGCATTGATGTAATTGATATCAGCCATTAAAAATCCATTCGGATCATATTTTGCACGGTTTGGACGGGCTCTTCTCAGTACATTATCATAAAAATCATCAGGCATAGAAGTTGGGCGTCCATAATTTGTACGCACGAATCTATTTAGATATTCTATGCGTAAATTATCAAAGACTTTACCCGAAATGCGTCCCGAAGCCGTATAACGCTTATACGTATCAGTTCCATAACGGAGTAAGCCCTCTTGATCCATATAATTTCCAGACAAATAATAAGTCCATTGATTGGCTCCACCGCTTAGGCTTAAATTATGTTCATTTGTCGGAGCGCTATCTCGAAAATATTCTCTCACCCAATCCACATTGGCCCACGTATTATCATAATCCCATTTACCGTCACCACGCACTGCCGCTACATCGTTTGGCTCTAACTTGCCATCTATGTAATCTTTAATTTTTTGAAGCATGGAAGCATTGAATTTTTGTCCACTACCACCTCCATTATAATCTGCATCGTTCCAATAATTAGCAAATTCATATGAATTCATCATATCAGCTAACAATACAGGGGAATTCCATCTAAAATTATTGTTATAATTTATACGTGTTTTGCCAGAAGTACCCTTTTTAGTTGTAACCAATATTACTCCAAACGGTGCTCTAGATCCATAAACCGCAGCGGAAGCTGCATCTTTTAATACCGAAATACTCTCGATATCTTGCGGATTTAAAGCATCTAACGAACCCGCTGTACCATCAATTAAAACCAAGGGACTTCCTGAGGAAGAAGTACTGATTGTTCCAGTTCCACGCACATTCACACTACGTCCTGCATTTAAAGATCCGCCTACTCCTTGCGTAGATACATTTAAGCCAGGCAAAACACCCTGTAGCATCTGGCTAACATTTTGTACGGGACGAGCTTCAAGCTCTTTAGCCGAAATGGTTCCAACTGCACCAGTTAGATTTACTTTCTTTTGTGTACCAAAACCTACTACCACTACCTCATCCAAAACAGATTCATCGGATGGCTCTAGCGTTACATTCACCACATAAGTATTATCGGCTCCCAACATCTGGCTTGTTAATTCTACGGAAACAGTTTTGTAACCAATATGCGAGAAAGTCAAAAGTTTAGCATTTGTATTGCGCAGGACAAATTCCCCATTGGCGTTGGTAAATACTGCTTCTCTTTGCCCATCAACGGTTACCGAAACGCGCTCTAAAGGACCTTCTGATGTCGTAACCTTGCCACGAATACTTGAGGATTGCGCAAAAACTGAAGGAGAAATGACCATTAAGGTCGATGAAATAAATATGGGAGCAAGTCTTCCCATCCATAGCCTATTGTGCGGCTCATGGAGAGATAGATTCATCCCAACAAGACTGCTTTTAAAAAAAGATGTAGGTTTAACATCAAAAAGTTTGATACGGCTTCTCATCTTACGTAATAGTTTTCTCATAATATTATGATTAGTAATGTAATAAGTGTAATTTCTACATTTAAATAGTCAGCATTAAGATTTTCTTAGCTAGAAACCTTCTTTTGAAATATTTATTTGTTATGAAATTAGGTTTATAATGGGGCTGAAGATATAAAATAAATATTATCCAGATGTCCTGTAAAAAGTAAAAAAGGCAGCAATATTTTAACATATTACTGCCTCATTTTAGCCCTTTTTAGGTATCTTACTGAATCACAATATTAAAGACATAAAGTACTTCATTGTAATATTGACCATCATCGTAGACAAATGATTGTTTGATTGTCATTCTTTCGCCTACCACATTTTTATCTGGGAATTGACCAATATTAAATGTGTAGGAATTACGATCAAATTCAGAGAAAAGTTTTGCTCTAGCTCCCCATGCCACCGTATTTCCTAATTCATCTACCCACATTCCTGGGGCGTTAGCGGTATTAGAACTATTTCTAGAACCATCAGCTTGGATAGCATAAAACCCAACCTTATCCAAAAGCTCATTTTGAAAATCTGCTTCCGAAATCTTTAGTGCCTCGAATATTTCATTCTTATTTACCGGCACTGCTGTAGCAGCGTATCCTGCTCCAAAAGGTAAAGTTACATTCTTGGTAATGGTCGTTGTACGGAAGAAAGGATATCGGTGGTTCAGATTTTTCAATTTGAATTTGATGATATGCGTACCTGGTTTGTAAAATCTAGCTGTGGTAGCTGTATTGATGTGTCTTCCTAAACTGGTATACTCTCCATTTACTCTATAGTTTGAAGTCAGATTGGTATAATCTGTATTGGCAACACGAGCAACTGTTTTTACCGGATAAGGCAAACCTTTGAAATAAGGATATGGATATATGATAGAAGAATCTGTTAATTGTTCTGGATAAAAAGGCGACCAATCCGCAAAACTTGGGAGGTTCGCTCTTTTTAAGACTTCTCCTTCTTTTGGATTGAATGCTTTACCATTTTTGTCCAGCCACATGAAAATGATTTTATTCTCATTTCCAGGAATATAATCAATTGTCACGGTGTAATCATCATTCGTTAGATTACGAACATCCGACTCCGAAGCAAGTGCGGAAGAGGTTGCACTTTTTGAGAAAATGCTATCAGGTTTCAATTCGATTAAGTTAATATTCAAAATCTCATTGTAAAGTTTGGAGCCGGAAACATTGCTCACTTCCAGATCAAGAGTGTATAGTCCCGCAGGTACATTCTCTGTTGCTGGAGTAAGCACTACCTTTCCTCCAGTTTCATTCACCGATATAGCAGGGCTTTTTGCAGTACCAATCAAAGGTGTAAGCTGATCCAAAGTCATAATATTAGCACCTACCTGACCTAAGTAAACGGAATACTCTTGTTCAGCCAAAAAGTCGTTAACCACCGCACCAGTTGCTTTATTACGTACTGCTACTAATTTCACCGTCATGGGTGTCGTACTTCCATTGGCAATCAAAGGATTCGTTGTCACTGCCGATCCTTGCACAGCTTGTAGTTCTGCCATTCCATAGCGCATATTATCATTCAGAAAACCTATGACTTCAGGTTTACAAGAATATACAAAGGAAAGCAGAAGAGCCATTAAGCTTATTGCCCCTATATTTTTCCAATTCATAACTATATGTTATTAATTATTAATTTATTCTAACATTAAATACAAATTCCACTCGCAGCTTCTTATTACTTCGGTTGGTATATTCCAACGCTTGCTTGATAGTGTACGTATCACCCACTGCAGAGCGATTTGGATATTGACCGATAGAGAAAGTCCAAGAGGCAGGCATAAATTCGGAGAATAACCGTGCATTATCACCCCAAGGCACTACTGTACCATCAGCACTAAACCAATGTCCTGGAGCGCTCGCAGTATAATTGGTGTTGAAAGTTCCATTTGGCTCAACAGCCCCAAAAGCAATGCTATTACGTATCATGGAAGGAATTTCATCCGCTTCGAGGGCAAATGTTTCAGCTATCCATGCGCTCGGCACAGTAACCGTAGCTCCAGAATAAGATGAAGCAGCTTTGAAGGAAACTGCATAGGTAAAGCGCAGTCCGTTTTCTAAATCTTCAATCAATGGTCCTGATTCTCCCGACTCATTAAAGTCAGCAATAAACGTATGATAATTATTCAATACGTTAATAACTGTACCTGTGTTGGTCTTGATACCTGTAGTTTGACACAAGACCCTGACATCTGCTTGATCATTGCGATCTACACGTATACTACCGTCTGGAGCCGTTTGATCCGCTTCCCCACGCACTTTGATATAGTACAAGTAATAGATGTCTTGATAAGACCACTGTCCTTGCGGTTGCTTTTGCTTATTATATGCAAATCCATCGATGGAGGTACCATTATTCAGATGTGTATAGCTGGTGTTTGCTGTAGACAAAGTATGTTGTGCATCGCTGTATATATACGCTCGCAAAGAATCCACTTCGATATCACTTAAAAACTGATCAAAAGTATATTCTGCATTTTCGTTTTCCTCTTTGAGCAGAGCTTCTTTGAGTTTGAAAAATCTTTTGATAGAATAATCAGATGGTGCCCAAAAAGTCTTAGCTGAATTAAGCTCATTCTTTAATCCAAAATGGTCTACAATAAGCAATAAGGTGTCAAACATCCCATTGGGGTGTGATTTCAAATAATCGTACGTAGACATGTCTACATATTCACTATGTAGCCCATCGTCTGTGAGATATGCGGCTTTCTTACATGAAGCGAAAGAAATGACGCATACAACTAAAATTAATATTAAGGTTCTCATACTATTTCTTTCTAAAAATTAAAAACCTACCGTCGCCCAAAATGGGGTCTGAATTAATAAAGGATTCTGATTCAACAAGCTTGGATCAAAAGGCCACCTATATTTTCCGCGTTGGAATTGTTCCTGAGACATTCGCGTAGAAAGGAATTCGTAAATGCCATGATGTTTGTACAAGCGTACCATATCATAATAGCGATGCCCTTCTAAGAAAAGTTCACGAGCACGTTCATCAAAAATGGCTTTCATTAACGAACCTGTTCCTGACCAAGTTCCTAATCCCGACATCATTCTGACTTCGTCTAAAAGTGCTTTGGCTTCTGTAGCTCTACCCGTTGCTGCTAATGCTTCTGCTTTAAGCAATTTGATATCTGAAAAACGGAAGATGATGATGTTATTTTTGAATACAGGTACAGCGTTATTTCCTTCTTCTGGATAAGTCAGATTTGAATATTTATTGCAAATCACAAAAGACG
Source organism: Sphingobacterium litopenaei (assembly GCF_014692495.1). GTDB lineage: Bacteria > Bacteroidota > Bacteroidia > Sphingobacteriales > Sphingobacteriaceae > Sphingobacterium > Sphingobacterium litopenaei. Next base: position 98,291 of record NZ_JACOIJ010000004.1, read on the forward strand.
TATTGACTGTTGTATCCATCGTAAACTTGCGACGTTTATCAGCTCGATCGTTAAACAGCTCATCTACACGGATTTTGGTTACTGTGAGTTTCGGAGAAGCATGCAATCTATGGTATTTCGGCGTAGCCAAAGTGTAATCGCCAATACCTACACTTGTACCTTCGTTATTAGCACTTTGAGAAATCTCAAAAATTCCTTCTGAAGATTTTCCATTGAAAATCGTTTTATAGGCAATACTGTCACGGGAAACATAAAAGTAATTTTCGCTATCAATAATGGAATCTGCTGCTGCGATGGTCGTGCTATAATTACCAACCCAAGCTCCGATATGAGCCTCTAAAGCAAAAGCAGCTCCTTTATTTGCACGTACGGCAAAATCAGCATTCACCAAATTCTTCCAATCCAATAATTTCTTCGCTTCCTGCAAGTCTTTGAGACTTTGTTCCATTACTTGTTCTGGAGTGGCAGCAGGTTGATTCTCTGCATAAATTGGTGCAATCGCTTCTGTTAATATAGGTACACCGCCCCATATTCTTCCTAAATAGAAATAAGTAAAAGCACGGATATAGTACGCCTCACCAAGTAAAAAGTTCTTCGTTCGTGCATTATCAAACACACTATTATCCATACTGCCCACATATTTAATCACGCGGTTCGCTTGATCAATAACTTTATAAAAGTTGTCATAGCGACGGAGCAAATACATGGCATCTCCCGTATTAGAGGCCGCCAAAGATAAGCTCCAGTTCATATTCACCACATGGCTATAAGGATAGGTATTGGAAGAACTAATTTCGTCCGAAGCTAAGTCGCCATAGGCATAATGGGCAATTCCATAACCACCATTTAATGCTGTGCGTAACAGCGCATACATTCCAGCTACTGCTGAATTGGCATCATTCTGAGTTTTCCAAAAGTTCTCATCCGTAGCTTCGCTTTTGGGTTCTAAATCTAAAAACCCTTTACAGGATCCCATAAAAATGAGGACGCCCGTTATATATAATATTAATTTACTTCTTTTCATCTCTGTGCTATTTACTATAAAGAAATATCAATTCCGAAAGTCCATTTTTTAGGGATTGGGTAACCATTACCTGTAGAATATCCATTAGGTTCCACCGCTTCTGGATCAGGCACTGTGGACCATGAAAAAATGGCTATATTGTCTAATACTCCATATAAACGTAATGATCGTATGCCAAAACGTTTAGAGAAAGCTTGCGGAATATTATACCCCAGGCGTACATTTTTGATACGCACGAAACTTGCATTCTCTACGAAAGTACTATTAGCGATGTGCCAGTTATCTACAGCATTACGGAATAATGAAGGATATTTTGCTACATCCCCCTCTTTCATCCAGAAGTCCGACATATTAAAATCACCAGCGATAGCTGAATTAAGACCATAAGTAGAATATATATTTGCAGCACCTGCATCTTGCAATTTGTCTGATACATACCCATTCCACAAGGTGCGTCCAAAAACGAATGTTGTCAATGCGGATAAAGACCAATTTTTGTAGGAAATAGTATGTGTCATACCCCCCATAAAATCAGGGTTAGGATTACCCATATCTACTTTATCATTATCATCAATAATATAATCGCCATTGTTGTCTTTTCTTCGCGGATCTCCAGCTTGATACTGTGTACCTCCAGCTGAACCATGACGGATACGATCTCCTGTCAATGGATTAACAGGCACATCAGCATTCGTAGAATATACGCCATCTACTTCCCAAACTTTGAAAGGATAGAGTGGCATACCTACATTTAAAGCTCTTTCCATCCATGTCGGACCTACTTTAATTTCACGGCCGCCATCAGGTAATGAAGTCACATAGTTACGGTTATACGATATATTGAAGTTTGTATTCCATTGGAAAGGAGAACTTTGTCTCATATTTCTGGAATTGATGGTAAACTCCACTCCTGTATTACGAACACTAATGAAATTCGTAGAAATAGTCGAATACCCAGAGGTAGCTGGCATTTGAAGGCCGTAAACTAAATCCTTGCTATCACGTACATAATAATCTGCATTAATGGAGATACGATCATTTAACATATTGATGTCTATACCCGCATTAAACTGTGGCGAGCGTTCCCATTTAATTGTTGCCGATGTTGCGGAAGTTCCATAATTTGGATAGGAAACATTCGTACCATTATATGTAGAGACGTTGCCTCCTCCCATGCCATTATCCATTACTGATCCGTAATAAGCTCCGCTATATCCTAACATCGTATAATGTGCATATTCAGAGCCTGGATCTCGACCTGTCAAACCGTAACTACCTCTAAATTTGAAATAGCTGATAAAGGATTCATCTTTATTAAAGAACTCTTCTTCTGAAATAGCCCATCCTGCAGAAATAGAAGGGAAGATACCCCATCTATTTTCTTTACTATAGCGCGATGAAGCATCCATTCTATAACTTGCGGATAGCAAATATCTATCTTTGTAATCGTAGCCAAATCTTCCGAATATGGACATGCGAGAGCGCTCACTTATATACGAATTACCGTATAAGTTTGCTCCCGAACCAATACCAATTATGGTTTTAATTGATTCACTATTCAAACTTCTACCCCATAGATAGCTGGTGTTTGCGACATTTTTTTCTAAACCAAATCCCAATACGCCCGATACCGTATGTGCCGAATTGATTAGCTTGGCATAGTTGAAATAACTTTCCCATTCCCAACGTCTATTTTGATTTACCCAGTTTTCTGCAACGTTTTGAGATCCTGTTAACAATCTTGGTCTATATAAATCACGTGTGTTATTATTGACATTGAATGAAAATTGAGAACGTAATGATAATTCTGGAAGAAAGAATTTCTTAACTGTTCCTGCTAAATTTCCGTTTATATTGGTGCTTCGATCATCATCCAATAAGCCATCATAACGCCCCGTATATACTTGCTCTTCCAATTCTCCTATTTGCCAAAATGAAGATGGGAATCCCCAGGTGGTAAATGGATATTTCGAACCATCACCTGAACCATGCTTACCTTTGGTAAATCCAGAAAATAGGTTGGTTTCGAATTGTAGGTTTTCTATTGGATTGACTTGCAAGAGCAAACGCGGTGTCAAGTTTTTATTCTCGTATCCCATCATTACCCCTTCTTCGTAATAATGCTGAACTGAGATCCGGTACAAAAATTTCTCCATCGCTGAACCAATACTGAAATTCACGTTGGTAATAGGTGCAGATTGTAAAAACAATCCCTGCCAGTCTGTAGCATGATTAAATGAAGGATTCAAACTATCGGTTAGCATTTGGTGAATTTGATTGTCATTGAACCAATCGTATTGGCCACCTGCATACAATAAAGCCATTTTCATTCTCCGTTCTGCAGCACCTACTGTAATAGGCTTCATCGCTGGTCTACTGGAAATACCTGCATAAGTTGCTACACGGATTTCAGGAACCCCAGCAGCGGGTCTTTTTGTTTTGATGATGATAACTCCATTTGCCGCACGTGCGCCGTATATAGAAGAAGCAGAAGCATCCTTCAGGATGTCTACCGATTCAATATCATTAGGATTGATCGCTTGCAAAGGACTGGCTTCCCCGTAAGCTGCCCTAATATCACTCACATCATAGATAATACCATCAATGACGTATAATGGAGCTTGAAGCTGGTTATCCGCCAAACCTAAATTGCTCGAACCCCGAATATTGACAATATTATTGGTACCTGGTTCACCGGATGTACTTAACACCGTTAATCCCGCTACACGACCTTGCAACATGGCATCAAAAGTTGCATAAGGCGTATTTTCAAACTCCGCTCCTTTAACAGTAGAAACGGCACCAGTCATTTTTCGGCGTTGTACATTTTGATAACCAACTACGACTGTTTCTTCCAAACTCGTTGTAATGTCATCAAGAATAACATTTAATACGTTATTGCTTCCAACTTTAGCTTCTTTAGTTTGATAGCCTACACTTGTAAACTGCAGTACTACATTTTTGGTCGTGACTTTAATTTCGTACGCCCCGTTGTCCTTAGTTTTGGTACTAGCAGAACTGCCCATCTCTTTGATGCTCACTTCTCCTAAAGGTTGCCCCTGCCTATCCCGCACTACCCCTTTTACAGTTTGTTGGGCGAAGACATGAACCGACCCTAATACTATCAGAAGCATCAGCAGATAGCCTCTAATCCTAAATAGATACAAATTCTTCATTAGTTTATAATTTGATTAAGATAATTTGCGATTGGTTGTAGACTATATTTTAGACACACAGACTTTATTAATACTGTATATTTTCTTACGTTTTTTGAAATATCAAACCTTGTTTCAGTTTCTAAAATATGTTTTCACCTCAAGTAAAAAATCCGTATCGGCTCAGTATTCCAAGAAATTGGTTAGATAGTTTCGGAAATAATTAAAAAATGTCGTTTTGACATTTAATCAAATTTAGTGCTTTATCGCGCTGTTAAAACTTCGCATTTTCACTAATTATGAACTAATTTTAACCTGAAAAATACGATCCTTTACTGCCATATTTCGATGTCTGTGAATTTGCCAAATCCATCCTGATTATTAGTCGCAATTTGATAGATACCGACTTGCAATACTTCATTATTCATATCCGTCCTGACGATTGGCAATTTTGAAAGATCATTCCAATGCACCCCATCTTTAGATGTTCGTAAGAAAAACATATCACCCATTTTTTGTACTTGTATGTAGGGCTCAAACTGCAATCCTGTACCATTGTTGCCTTCATTATGCATTCTTTGTCCAACACTACGCCACAGATTTCCTAAATTCCAACCTGTAAGGATGGTATTGTTTATATAAGAATTTCCTTTTGCAGTACGAATCATAATGCCTGCTTCGCTTGAAGTTCTAGTTTTGCTCTGAAGTCCTGCCACATCCTGAACTTTTAGCTGAATAGTAAAATCACCTTTAATTTCCTTATACATAAATGGAGGAAGCAAATCATTTGATCCCCATTTGGTATGTTTTGAGCCTAGATGCCAAACATTCTTTTTCAGACTAATAGAAGTTTTGGTACTATCTATATGAGAAGATACTTGCATATTGCCCCAGTAAGGAATTTTGGCACCACCTAAACTGTATATTTCATCATTTGGCACATCCTCATTGTATTTTGGCTTAACAGCACTAATGACACAACTGGCTGGTTTACTTATATTACCAAACTGATCTTTCATGAAGACTGTCAATATAGAATCCACCGATTGAGGTTTAAATAATATAAATGGCTCCTCCTTCCAATCGGTATACTTACCATCTATGTAAAAAGAATATTTCATGTCCTTTGCCTCATCCTCCACGTATGCAAAAGCATCATACTGGTTGATGTAGCGACACACATCTTTAAATTTTGGAATGAGAGATACGATTGGCGAATTCAATTTATTTTCCCATATGGCATAATTGGAGGCTATTGTGGTAGCATCAAAAAGTGAAGGATATACATTAATAAAATGTATGGGAGTGCTCACAAGAAGTTTAAAATTATCGATAATCTGGATTGCTTTGAATTTTTTAGTTTTAATTGATTTACCATCCTGAAATACCGTTATTTTTCCTGAATTGTTGAGATATACATAGTGCCTCCAAATATTATTCTCAAAAACATCTAATTCAATGGTATATTGATTCGACTTTAATATTTCCGACAAATATGAATCTTCTACTGTGTGGAGCTCAAAGGCCGTTCGATTTCCGACAATATTTACTTTTGCGTTTTGAAGAGTAACCATGTGTAGATCCACGCTTCCATTATTACGAACTTGTTTTATTGTACCTATTGATAGTTCTTCCGACTTCAACGAAAAATAAGAAGGGTCGGATTTAAAACTTGTTATTTCTTGTTGAATAAAGTCAGCTGATACGGCTGTATTATAAATTTTCAAATCTGCTAGATAACCCGAAAAATGGTTGTCTAACAAATCAGACGATCCAAGAATAAAGTGGTCATTTGGTTTAACAAACAGCATTCTGTTCTGCTCCTTCTGCAATTCACCATTTACGTAAATTCGCTCCATATAGCCATCAAAAGAATAGACAATATGATTCCATTGATCTTCTTTGGGTGTAGATTTAAACCCTAAATCTGGCCAAGCGCCATGTGTCACTGCACCTTTATTGGTATCCGAACCGACACCAAATACCGCTCTTGTTAAATCTTGTGTTCCTTTAGAATATGCCAACACATCCTCATAACGTCCCACAGTAGGATTATTTACCCACATAGAAACTGTAAAGGGGTTATTTCCGATCAGATTAGTGGGAACTTTAAAGGTGGATTTTAATGTTTGCTGCCCATCAAAATAAAAAGCTTTTTTGCCGTAAAAGGTCTTAACGATTAATGGACTTTGTCCTTTAAATTCGCCGCCCAAAAGACCTTTATTCGGGATGGAAGTATACGAAGATGCTTCCTCCAAATTTTTGGGTTGAATGTGCACCAGTTGCCCAACAATAGATTCGGGTGTTGGCATAGGCTGTGGCTCAGACCACAGCGTATGTTGCGGATAGGTTTCGCTATACACTTTAATATTCCAAATCCCTTTTGTTAGTCCTGGATGCTGGGTGTTCACAATATGCACGCGAACGTAACGCGCTTTCACATCAAAGTGTTCTAAAATTGGACTAGCCCAACGATTGTTTTTAGATTGATCAGCATATAAAGACCATGTATTACCATCCGTAGAGGTTTCTATGCGATATTGGTACGCATAGGTAGGATATTCAAACTGCAAAAGGACCGTTCGGATATCCGTAACCTTTTCCAAATCCACCGTGATATAGCCTGGGAGATGATTGTCTTTTGCGCGCCACAAGGTTCCATTATTATCGTCTGCTACAAAAGAAGGTTTAAAATCTTCATTATAGAAAGAAGATGCTGATACAGGTTTTTTATAAGCAATATTTTTTGGGAAGTTTGAATTCTTAATCAATGTACTTACGCCTTGATGCGTGGGAACAATCTTTTTTATTGTTCCATCGGCTTCGAATAGCATTTCATCTACGGCAATTTGACGGTGAAATCCTCCCCCTGAAAATGGATTGTTGTGACGATGATATACTATAAAATATCGCCCATTCTCTTCGATTAAACTATGATGACCAGGGCCGTGAATCGTGCCATCTTCATTGGTATATAATATGGGGTTATTAGTCGCATATTCGAAAGGTCCCATAGGCCCTACTTTGCTCATAGCATATTGTACTCTATACGTGTGATCCTCACAATGCCCTGATGAATACATAAAATAGTAAATACCATTACGTTTAAAAACATAAGGTGCTTCAAAAAAATCTTTTGCATCCGTATTAGGAATCAGTTTGATTTTTTCGAAAGTTCTCATATCGGAATTAAGCAATCCTACCGCACAACCATGATCCGGATATATTCCCCAAGTACCCCAATACATATATATTTTGCCATCATCGTCCGTAAAAGTCTGAGCATCCAATGTAATTACACCCGGAATCATATAGTTAGGGATAATAGATTTTCCATCGGAATTCATCGGAGTCCATGGACCAGTTGGACTTGTAGAAGAAGCAGCATAAATTTCTACAGGTTGGCTATAATACAAATAATACTTTCCATCATAGCCTTTAGTCATATCGGGTGCCCAATACCAATGAGTATTCGGCCAATTCATCGGCTGAATAGTCCAGTTCAAAAAATCTTTGGATGTCCAAACTTGCGAAGGCCCTAAACCTCCACCATTGCCATCTGTAGTAGCATAAATATAATAGGTATCGCCAATCTTTTTAATCGTAGGATCAGCAAAATAACCCGGAAGAATAGGATTTAAATTCCCTGCCTTAATATGCTCTTGACCTAGAACTAACTTGGAAAGGAGAATTAATGCGCTTAGGAAAATAAATATATGCTTATTCATGGCAGTTGCAATTGGTATATGAAGTTACTTCATGCAACAAGATGTTGATTACCAGATTTTAGCGTAAAGCACTCTATTTTTATCTATCTTATTTACAATCGATTCAAAAACAAGAAAAGATTCCACGAGGGAATCTTTTCATTGTAAATCTATTTTAATATACATTCCAAGCTGGAGGATCCACACCGATAAGGTGTTTCACGAAGAAATCACGACGCTTTCTTTCGCCATAATCTCCACCCGAAGAATGTCCCATTCCTGGAACAAGAATCAGTTCATGATCTTTATTTGCTTTGATTAGTGCATTAGTTAATTGATAAGTCGAAGAAGGGTCTACATTGTCGTCCACCTCTCCTACAATCAACATCAATTTACCTTGCAAGCGATAAGCATTTTCTACATTTGAACATTCGGCATATTCTGGTCCAACCGGCCAGCCCATCCACTGTTCGTTCCACCAAATTTTGTCCATTCTATTATCGTGGCAGCCACAAGACGACACCGCAACTTTATAGAATTCTGGATGAAATAATACGCCACCCGTAGAGCTCTGTCCTCCGGCTGAGGTACCATAGATCCCTACACGATCAATATCCATGTAAGGATACTTTTGTGCAGCGGCTTTAATCCACTTTATACGATCAGGGAAACCTGCATCTTTCAGATTTTTCCATGCTACGTTATGGAATTCTTTCGAACGATTGGAGGTTCCCATGCCATCAATTTGAACCACGATAAATCCTAATTCTGCAAGTTCCTGCATACCACTTGGATTTGCATTGAATGTTTTCGGAACGAAAGAACTGTGTGGACCAGCGTAAATATATTCGATGACAGGATATTTTTTATTAGGATCAAAATTCGTTGGACGAACAATAATTCCCCAAATATCATATTTGTTATCTCTGCTTTTTGAGGTAAAAACCTCAGCAGCTTTCCATCCTGACTCAAACAGTTTGGATTCATCTCCTTTTTCCAATTCCATCACAATTTTTCCTGAATGATCACGTAAAACTGTTACAGGTGCCTTATTGATTAAAGAATATTGATCGACAAAATACGAGTAATCTTCATTGAAATATGCCGTATGATTCGCCTCTTCTTTTGTCAGTTCCTTCAAATTTTTACCATCAAAATCAATTTTATAATAGTGAATTAGATAGGGATCTTGATTCTTAATTCTGCCACTACCTTCAAAGATGATCTTACGATTTTTTTCATCTACATACACTACCTTACGTACCACCCAATCTCCTTTTGTGATCTGATTAAGCACTTGCCCCGTTTCTCCATCGATGCGATAGAGATGATTCCAGCCATCTCTTTCGGAGGCCCAAATGATTTCTTTACCATCATTTACATCATATCTATATTTTTTGCCACTATAGTCGATGAAAGTGTTGCTTACCTCATTGATGATGTATTTAGTTTGGCCATTTTCCGCATCCAATTTTACTAGAGCATATTGCTGATGACCACGTTTGTTGAATTCAAATACTATACTTTTACTATCCTCACGCCAAGACAACGCGCCAATTGAAAATTGGTTATCTATTAATTGCTTGTCTGCCACAAAAACCTTGTTTGTCTCTATATTGCAAATTGCAGGATAATATTGCGGCAGAGCGTCGCCTGGTTTAGCGTAATGGCGTGTTTGCAATTTTGGTTGCAATTGATCAGTAGGTGAAGATTCCAATAAAGTCAATATACGCACATCCTGTTTTGTTGTTCTCACTCCAACTATTTTTTTGCTATCAGGAGACCAGAGGATATGTGCAGAATAATATTCGCCAGGGCTTCCGTCAAAAGTTAATTGTTTTTCGGATTTAGGATCGTCTACCAAAGCATAATAAAGATTATGGTTTTTGATATAAGCCGTTTTCTTTTTGTCGGGGGAAGTTACAGGTCTTCCTTGAGTGTCATCACGACGCTGACCCCAATAACCTCCAGATCTTTGATTTTCTTCTACGTCACGTACTTTCTTCAAGGAGGAAGAACTTCTATTCCACTGCCACAATGCGTTATTATAAGCAAATTCAACGGTGTCCTTCCCTAACAACTTAATCGAATAGCCATTCAAAGAATTAATATCCACTTTTTGTCCAGAAGCTTTTTCTAATTGATCAGCTAAAGCTTTATTATCAAATAGCTGTTCCTTCTTACGGGCGTTGGCATCCACCCAAACAAACTCTTTGCCTTCGGAGGTTCGCTGCTCGTAGAGAAAAGCATCCCCTTTTTTATTCCATTTGATATTTGTAGGGATATAATAAAGTGCATCGGATAAAGCTGCTCGAAATTTTTTAGAACGCTGATAATCTTCCAGAGTTCCTTGTGCAAATACGGTAATTACGTTTGCAATAAATACAATTACAGGTACTATTTTCCTAATCATTTTTATTTGATTTTATAAGGTAATAAATGGGTATGCCTAATAGCGTAATCACAGCTCCCAATATAGAATAGGTCGGTTTGAATAATAAGAGTGACACAATAAATGCCACGCCCAAAATGATGTATAAAACGGGTAAAACAGGATAACCAAACGCTTTGTAAGGACGTTCCAGATCCGGTCTTTTTCTTCTAAGACGAATGACTCCATAAATAGCCAACACATAAAATACCACCACGACACAGGTAATCATATCAAGTAGGTCCCCATATTTCCCACTCATACACCACAATGCTGACACTAACCCTTGTATCCATAAAGCATATCCTGGCACAGAAAATTTATTCAAGCCTTTAGCTTTCTTAAAGAATAAACCATCTTCTGCCATTGAATAATAAACCCTCGCTCCAGCCATGATAAGTCCATTGTTACAACCGAACGTGCTTATCATAATCATCACAGCAAGAATAGTAATCCCAACAGGGCCAAAAATTTCTTGAGCAACACTCATCGCTACACGATCTTTCGGTGCATTGACCATGGTATTCAAGTCCAACACCGAAGTATACATCAAATTGGTTAGTAAATAAATGATCGTAACGATGATAGTACCTAAAGCCAGACTTAATCCGATATTTCGTTGGGGATTTTTGATTTCTCCAGCTACAGAAGAAGATGCATGCCAGGAATCACTACTAAATAAAGCGCCTACCATTGCGGCTGAAATCGCACCGAACGCAGCAAAAGTGCTGTAATTTTCAAAAGTTCCATCGACATTCAGCTTTCTTAACGTCCACGTATCTGTTGAAAACCAATTTAGATTCCATACCTCATGTTTGAAGGCTAAAAAACCAAATAAAACCAACAAAGACAAACTCAACAGTTTGAATAAAGTCACACTAGTCTGCACCCATTTCCCTGCATTCACCCCACGTGAATTAATAAATGTCAGCACAAGAATTACAACTATGGACAAGCATTGTGCTGAAGATATTTTGAAGCTCCCTAAGTTCAACAAGATGACGTCTTCGTCCAAAACTGGAAATAAATAAGCCGTAAATTTTGCAAAAGCAACACCCACCGCCGCAATTGTTGCAGTTTGGATCACGGCAAAAAAGGTCCAGCCAAACACGAAGCTGACCAAAGGATTGTAAGCCTCACGCAGATAAACATACTGTCCTCCTGCTTTGGGAAACATGGCACTTAATTCACCGTAAGTGATTGCAGCTATTAAAGTCATGATACCACTCAGGGTCCATACTATCATCATCCAGCCTGCAGAACCCGTATTGCGAACAATATCAGCTGTCACAATAAAAATCCCTGAACCTATCATACTGCCGACCACAAGCATGGTCGCGTCTAATAAACTCAAGGACTTTTGAAAGATTGGTTTGTCTGTTGCCATCTTATTATTTTTTGAATTGGTAAAATTTCCAAGATGTTTGATGGTCTGGCGATAAGTTTTGATCGGTCAATATCGCTCGCAACATTTCCATAGGCATATAATTTTCTTTAATCACCCGATCATGAAATTGTTTATAAGTCATCTTACCCGAATCTACCACTTCTTTCTTAATACTCATCATCTGCAAACCGCCAACTAGATACGCTAATTGATAAAGCGGACCGTACGAGCCTTCGAAAGAACGCTTTACTTCACCATGGGCATTTGCACGCTCAAATCCAACCCTGTCCACCAAGTAATCTATACATTGCTGTGGCGTCCAATCACCTAAATGAAACTTGATACTAAATTTTATACGCGCACAACGGTGCATGCGCCAGAATAACATACCTATTCGTTCTTCTGGTGTATGAGCAAAACCTTTTTCGTACATCAATAATTCCCAATACAAAGTCCATCCTTCTGTCCAGAATGGCGTATTGAAAGCTCTTTCTCGATAAGGTTTGTATCTTCTGTTCATGAAATATTGCAAATGATGACCCGGATTGAGTTCATGTTGAACTGTTCCACGCGAAAAATAAGGATTGTTTCCGCGCATACTCATCAACTTTTGCTCCTGCGTCATGGTATTTGTCGGATAGGAAATACTGATTTCTCGTCCCCCAGTAAAGAAAGGATTTACTAACTGACGCTCTGCCGTCATCATGATCATTCCCCAAGTTTCGTCCGCTAAGGATGGAATATCCATCAAATCATGTTTGCGAATAAATTCTTGTGCATCGTTATATAATTTCAGAATGAGTTCAGGTTGTCTTCCTTCAGGAACATACGTATTTTTAACTTTTTCCTGAGCAGCTTTCCAATCTTTACCAAATCCCATTTCTTGAGAAGCTTTTAACAACTCTGCTTCACACCAAGCGAATTCTTGATCCGCCAATCTCAATAAATCATCTGTCGTATAAGCAATCATTTCATCTTGGAGTTGCTTATTGAAAGCTTCCTTGCCTATAGGTGCTCCACCAATATTACTTCCATCATTGAAAACCTTCCAATCACTTTTTTCCGCGATCAATTTACTATACGCAGTCAATTCTTCCGACAATTGTTTGTATGGAGTTGGTACCCACCAGGTAAACATCGGATCGTATTCATTGTAAAAATCAAAGGCACTGGTCAAGCGCAACTTTAAAGACGTTATCACTTCTTTCAAAAATTCCACATCTTTATAAGGAATAGTAGGTACGCTTTTAACCTTTTCAGCAGCTTCTTTTACTTGCTTTATAGCTGTCTGAAAACTTTTAGCTACTTCTTCCCCATTTATTGTCGTCCCTCTTCTTCTTAATTTTTCGAAATCATAAATAATTTGATCGAAAGGCACATAAATTTTTAATCGTTCATATGTTTTCAATTGCTCCTGCAAACCCTCCATATCAAACTTCACTTTCCTATTTAGGAGAATATAATCCACCTGACCGTTTGTATTTAGCTGCGCATAAGGAAAATCCTTTAGCTTTTGTAGATATTCCTTATCCAGCGTAATAAGACGTTGAATTTGTTCAGGAGACTCTGCTGCAGCTTGATTCCCCCAACCCTTAGGCATAGGACCATAAAAATAATTGATAGCTTGCTGATCGTGACCATATTGAATCACGAGTGGTTCTATGGGGGTGGTATGTTGATATAAGTCTTGAGCCATCACAACATTATTTGTAAAAAAAAGGGTAAGAATAAAAGTGGTTATTTTGGTAGATTTCATAATGCAGGTTGTATTTGTTGAGTTATTCAAACCTATCAGGACTGAAAACCGATATATCCGTTTCAAATTTCCGATTTGAAAGTATTTGACTAATCGCTTTACCCATTGCTGGTCCCAAACTAAGTCCCATCATACCTGCACCTGCAGCAATAGCAATATTTTCGTATTTACTTACTCTTCCCAAATAAGGCAAGCCGTCTGGTGTACAGGGTCTATATCCATACCAAATGTCTTGTTTTGGATAATCAACAGAGAGATTTTTCAAGTATTTGGGAATAGAATTAACAATTCCTTCTACACGGTTTTGATATATTTTGTTGTTCGGCGAGCCTAGTTCCATGGTACCGCCAAATCTTATTTTTCCATCCATTGGGGTAACTGCTACTTTAGCTTCTAGAAGCAGAGCCGCATGATTCAATTTTACATCACTTGGTGGGTTATAAAGAAAAGAATACCCTTTTCCTGGCATTAATGGTAATTTCAATCCTAATTTATTGGTCAATTCCATTAAAAATGCTCCGGGCGCAATGACAAATTCATCACCTGCGAAATTACCTTTATCCGTTACCAGCTCTTTTATTTTTTTGCCCGTAATATTATATCCTTTTACCGTAGTTTGCTCCTGAAAAATTGCTCCTTTTGATTTCAAATACGCAATAAGCTGTTTCATCAGCTTCATAGGATTCAACTTTCCATCGCATTTGTACAATATTCCGCCCAATATGTCGAATTGTACATCTGATTCCAAAGCTTGAATTTCAGCAGCGGATTTGATTTCTACATCCAATCCCAAATCTTGTGCACGCTTGGCTAGTTCTATCTCTTCGTGCTCCAAAGCCTTGGTTTTGTACAGCATCATGATGCCATTTTGTTCCAATTCAAAATCAAAATCCGACTCTTGACTTAATCTATCATAAAGTTTGCTGCTATATACATTCAAATCCCGCAATGGTTCCACATGGTTATCTACATGATTTTTGTTAGCATATTTCATAAATTTCAGCCCCCAATCCATCAGATTCCAACTTAAGGAAGGACGAACATAAAAAGGACTTTTCTTATCAAACATCCAACGTATTCCTTGCGAAATCATGCCAGGTGAAGCCATCGGTGTGAAATGGCTAGGTACGATCATTCCGGCATTTCCATACGAACAGTTATTATCTAAGGAATTTTGCTCAATGATCTGAACATTCCATCCATCATTGATTAAATAATAAGCAGCGGACAATCCTGCTATTCCGGCTCCAACTATGATTACCGTACCTTTATTCATTCTAAAAAACTCTAATTGCTGTTAAATAACTTGAAAACCTTCTTTGTAAGGATCCTGATCGTCTATAAAAATGGTATTGTACCCCGTGATTCTCGCCCATCCTTCTACCGACGGAATAATTGCCGGTTGTCCATTAACTTCAGTTACGGCTTCTACTTTTCCTGTAAATTGAGAACCGATATAACTCTCGTGAATAAATTCTTGGCCCTCTTTCAATTTGCCCTTAGCAAACCACTGCGCTATACGTGCCGAAGTGCCAGTGCCACATGGTGAACGATCCAAAGCATTTTCGCCCACTAGGACAGCATTACGTCCAGATGAATTACTTTTAGTTGGTTTTCCTGTCCACTGGATATGACTTAAACCGTGAATATTTGGATCTTCTGGATGAATAAATTCATATTTCTCATTCAATAAACGACGAATGATCTTGCCATAATGAATGAGTTGAGCCGCTGTAAAATCTGAAATATCCCCAAAATTAGGTTGCGGGTCAATAATACCATAAAAGTTTCCTCCATATGCTACGTCTACATAAATATCTCCCAAATCAGGACATTCTACATGCAAAGCTTCTTTATAAAGGAAAGATTTAACATTCGTTAGCTTTACAGAAGTTACTTTTTCACCTTCTTGTTTATAATCCACCAACACCAATCCCGCTGGTGTTTCAAGGCGTAATTTACCTGGCACTTTAGGTTTTACTAATCCTTCTTCAATAGCGATGGTGACAGTTCCAATAGTTCCGTGACCACACATTGGAAGACAACCACTGGTCTCAATATATAATACACCAACGTCATTTTGTTCATCTATGGGTGGATATAAAATACTCCCACTCATCATATCATGGCCGCGCGGTTCGAACATCAAACCTAAGCGTATCCAGTCGTATTCTTGCATAAAATGGAGCCTACGCTCCATCATACTATTACCTTTAAGAAATGGCCCTCCTCCCGCAACTAATCGTACAGGACAACCACATGTGTGTGAATCGATACAAAAAAAAGTTTTCTTCATAAATTAGGGTAAAATGCGCTTGTTATTTTCGATTCTTTCGATTTGTGTAGAGTTAGCATTTTGAAGTTCCACGGGCAACAAATCATCTGGCCAGTTTTGGAAACTAATAGGACGTAAAAAACGCTTCATGGCATCAGGTCCTACGGAAGTAAAACGACTATCCGTACTTGATGGGAATATACCACCATGCTGCATAGCATACACAACCTCTACTCCTGTTGGCATTCCATTGAATAGCAAACGTCCACATTTGTCTTTTACTAATTCGATCAATGATGAATTGGCTTGCACATCATCCTTTGTTGCAGCAAATGTAATGGTCAATTGACCACCCAATGTCGCTATTGTTTCTTCCATTTGATTAATGGAATCACATTCTACGATGATGCCACAAGGTCCAAAGACCTCTTCTTGCAGCTGTTTATTAGCGACAAAATCCTCTGCAGAAACTGTATACACGATAGCAGAAGGAAATTCGCTGTCCGCTGATGATTGTCCAACAACTGTGGCTTCCTTTGTTGCATTTAACAACTGAATCGCTGCATCATAGGATTTGCGAATGCCTGCATGCAACATATGGTTTACAGAAACAGCAGCTAATTCTTCTTTAAGAAATTGTTTCAAATGCTCCGAATCTTCATTCTTCACCAAAAAAAGAAGACCTGGATTGGTACAAAATTGACCACAACCCAGTGTTAAGGATGCAATATATTCTTTTGCAAAATTTTCTTTGTTTGCTATTACATATGCTGGTAAGGCAATAACTGGATTTAAACTGCCCATCTCTGCAAAAACAGGAATAGGTTCAGGTCTGTTTGCTCCTATTTTAAATAAAGCCATTCCACCTTGATACGATCCTGTGAAGGCTACAGCTTTCACATTAGGATGTGCCACCAAAGTCTGACCTACTTCATGAGAACTACCTGATATATAACCAAAGACAGAGTTAGGCGCACCAAAAGCTTGAAGTGCATCGTATATGGCTTTAGCCATGATACGTGAGGTGCGAGGATGTGCCGAATGCTCTTTGTAAATTACCGAACAACCTGCTCCTATCGCACTTGCGGTATCACCGCCTGCTGTAGAAAACGCAAACGGAAAGTTAGACGCCCCAAATACTACAACTGGACCTAAACCTACATTATATTTTCGAATATCGTTCTTGCCCTCCCCATTATCAATACGCGCATCTAATAACACACCCGACGCTGTCACATCAGCATACAAACGCCATTGGTGAATGGTTCTAGCTTTCTCACCGTTAAGTCGTGCCTGCGGCAAATTAGTTTCCTCTTGCGCTGTAAGAATAAGTTCTTCGCCTAATGCTTCAATATGCGAAGCAATGGTATACATTAATTCTGCTCGATCATGACGCGATAATTTTTGTAGATATTTGTGACCATCTACAGCATTTGCGACAAAAGTATCAAGCTCAGTTATGTTAGATTGTAGCATAATTATAATCCGTTAATTGCGGTCTTTGCGCTATAGCGTCTTCTATAAGTTTTTCAATTCTTTCTTTTTCTTCACCCACTAAAGGCAAACGCGGAGCACGTGTAAATGGTGTGCAGATACCTTCATATGTAGCTGCCAATTTGATATATTGAATTAATTTAGGATGAATATCCAACTCTAATAATGGCATAAACCAACGGTATAATTCTACTGCTTTTTCGTATTCACCTGCTTTAGCTAAGTTATAAAGCGCCATAGTTTCTTTAGGATAAGCATCTACTAATCCGGCTACTAAACCATCAGCACCTAACATTAATGATTCCAAACAGATTGTATCTACGCCGCCTAAAATCTTCAAACGATCACCAAATCTGTTTTTCAATCGAGTAATGTTGGCTAAATCGCGTGTGGATTCTTTTACGGCCTGAATCGTTGGTTCTTCCAACAATTCTTCCATCATATCTAGATTAATGTAAGTAGCATAATCAATAGGATTGTTGTACACCAAAATCGGTAAGGAAGAACTTTGCGCAATAGCTTTGAAAAAGGCTACTACTTCACGATCATCAGCTCTGTAACGCATTGGAGGCAATACCATTAATCCATCTGCACCTAATTTTTCTGCTTTTTGTGCAAATTCTACCGCATCTTTAGTGGTATTCTCTGTCAAATTAAGAATAACAGGAATCCTGCCATTTACGATTTCCAAAGCTTTTTCTAACAGCAAAAACTTCTCCTCTTGAGATAGAGCACTTGCTTCACCTAAAGATCCAGCAAGAATAATCCCATGCACCCCCGCTTCGATTTGCGCTTCGGTGTTCTTTGCAAACATCGCAAAGTCTATATTATACTGTTCGTCAAAAGGTGTTAAAACTGCGGGATAAATTCCTTCCCAATTTAAATTTGCCATATCTAATTTTAAATTAATAACTTACTCTCAAAAGTATTTATTAACCAAAGCAAACCCTAACCACCTATTGACAAATAGCAACCATTAATTAACTTGTTTATATATGCTTATTGATTAATGGAACTTTGGTAACGCAATACGTATTCTTTAGGGGATAAACCTGTGATAGATCTAAACACTCTATTGAAATTGGTTATGCTATTAAAGCCGCTGTTATAGGCAATCATCGAAATACAATCGTAGCGCTCATTTACCAATAATCTACACGCTTCGCTCACACGTAGTTCATTGAGGTAGCACACAAATGTCTTACCCGTGCATTTTTTAAAATAGCGACAAAAAGCTTGAGGGGTTAAATTAGCCTTTTCAGCAATGTCATTTAGGTTTAGGTCCTTGCGGAAGTTATTTTTGATGTACGTACATAGACTTACAATACGTATCGAAGCCACATCATTTATTTCCTTGATAATCGCACCAGACAGAGGAGATACATCTTTAGAAATGGTATTCAGCAGTTTCAATAGATAAATAAAATTGATTAGTCTATCCGCCCCATCAGAGTTTTGCAGGACCTCAATCTTATTGCAAACATCTTCAAGAAAATGTTTGGGCACACGAAATCCATTGCTGTAATTCGTCAGAAAATTTTGAAGACTTTTTAATTCGGGCAGGTTAAAAATATACTCCAACGAGCCTTTCAAATTGAAAAATACGGACACCGTACGGACATGTAAAGGCAGTTTATCTCCTTTGAATACATGCGGTTGATTGGCACCTATTAGAAAGACTTCACCACACTCAAACTCATGCATATTATTATCCACAATAAGCTTTCCACTCCCCTCGGCTACCCACACCAACTGATATTCGGGATGCTTATGAAAGTGCGGATAAAATGAATCCAATATCTCCTCGCGAACGAAAATAGTCCGATCATTCGGGATGTTTAAATTATAATGCAACGCTTTCATGGTTTATTAATTAGGTTAGACGTTTGCTTAAATTTAAATATTCTAAACTCAAATACACAACAAAAAAATGTAACAGGCTAAAAATAAAGTAGAATGAGATAATATTCAGTAATTGAAATGCGCTTTTTACAGACATCTTTGTAACAGAGAAAGATTCTTCTACATCTTACTGAACTCTCTTAACTAAGAACACCAATTTACTTTAAGATATTTAATTCATCAACAACTAAGCATATGAAAAGAACATCTATACTATACCTCGCTTTTTCCTTTTTTGCTTTGGTCAATCCGAAAATGGGATTTACACAAAATCCCTTTTGGGAAGAAGTCAAAAAACAGCCTGCAACACTAGGAATCGATAAAGGATCAAAAGATTTTAAGCTTACGAACTTCAATCTATCTATACTTAATTCTTCTCAAACTGTGGCAAGTCTGAAGTTAAAAACGGACAGTAAATTTGATTATACACCCGATGAGCTGTTGAATAAACGGGACAGAGATAAGTTCTTCCATTTGGGTGATTTAAACATCAGTATCAAGCCAGTTGGAAGCTCGGATTGGAAGAATTATTCCTCATCTACCAAAAGAGTAGATGTAAAGCCCATCATCGATAAAAAGTCTCTTGTGGCGGCCAATATTTCTGCAGCCTTAGGCGATATTCCACTACAAGTGAATCGTTATTGGCAAAATATCAATGGCGATTTGGTGTTGAAATTCGAAATAAAAAATACGACAAAATCCAAATATGAGATTGGAGCTTTAGGAATTCCTATGATCTTCAACAATAATTTGGATTGGAAAAATCTCGATACGGCGCACATGGACAATGTGTTTTTTGATCCGTACATCGGAAAAGATGCTGGTTATCTACAAGTCAACAGATTACATGGCAATGGGCCAAGTTTATTGGTATTGCCTTATGAAAATGCGGGGTTTGAGGCTTATAACCCTTTGAATTCGGACCCTACCCCACGAAGTATTACGTTCGAAGGTTTTCACGAATGGGTAATCCACAGCAAAGCTTATGCGGAGACCGAGTGGAAAGGTGTAGAACAGTGGAATACGCCCACATCAACCATTTTAAAGCCGGGACAAAGTAAATCCTTTGCGTTACGTTTTGTGCTTGCTCCTAGTATCAAACAGATTGAAAATGAATTAATCCGCCAACAAAGACCCATAGCCGTTGGTGTCTCGGGATATGTATTGCCGATCAACAATACCGCAAAATTATTTGTGAAATCCACAAAAGCGATCAAAAAAATACAGTCTTATCCAGCAGACGCATTAGAACTACGCAAAGAACCAAACACGGCTAATAAATGGGATAATTATACGGTAAAAGGTAAAAAGTGGGGACGCGCTCGAGTAGATATTACTTATGAAGATGGTAGCTTGCAAACCGTTCATTACAAAGTAATCAAAGCGGAAAAAGATGTGGTCAAAGATTTAGGTCATTTCTTGACTACGGTACAATGGTATGAGAATCCAAATGATTTATTTGGAAGATCACCTTCCGTTATATCTTACGATTACGAAACTAAATCGCATATCACACAGGAAAAACGCGCCTGGTACGCAGGTTTAAGTGACGAAGCCGGTGCCGCGAGTTGGTTAGCCGCGATTATGAAGCAATTGCTACAACCGCAGCCTGAAGAAATCAACAAACTTAAACGTTTTGCCAATGAAACAATGTACGGTAGAATACAACATAAAGAGGGCAAAAATAAATATGGCGTAGTAAAAAGTTTATTCTACTATGAGCCTGATTCTATGCCTGCAGGAACGTACAGTGCAGATATCAATTATAAAACTTGGTCTGCATGGCCTAAAAAAGAAGCTGATAATATCGGACGTTCGTATAATTATCCGCATGTTGCTGCCGCACATTGGGTATTATATAAACTGAGCAGAAATTATACGAATCTAGTAACCGAAGAAGGTTGGTCCAATTATTTAAGACGCGCGTACCATACAGCCATTGCTATGGTTGAAAAAGCCCCTTATTATGCCCAATTCGGACAGATGGAAGGAAGTGTATTTTTATTTATTCTCCAGGATTTGAAAAAAGAGGGATTAACCACTGAAGCTAATCATTTGGAATCCACTATGCGCAAAAGAGCGGAGCATTGGCGTACCTTAAATTACCCTTTCGGAAGCGAAATGCCTTGGGATTCTACAGGTCAGGAGGAAGTCTATATATGGTCCAAATATTTTGGATTTAATGACAAAGCTTTGGTAACCTTAAATGCCATTTTAGCCTACATGCCTACAGTGCCACATTGGGGATATAATGGAAGTGCACGACGCTATTGGGATTTTGTGTATGGAGGCAAGTTATCCCGTATCGAGCGCCAGTTGCATCATTATGGCTCGGCATTAAATTCCATTCCTGTTCTGCATGAATACAGAAATAATCCGAACGATTTTTATTTATTACGTGTAGGTCATGCTGGAATGATGGGCGCATTAGCTAATGTTACTGAGGATGGTTTTGGTCCAGCTGCTTTCCACTCCTATCCTTCTACCTTAGCCAATGATGGCATTTCTGGAGATTATGGTAGTGGTTTCTATGGTTATGCGGTGAATTCAGGCACTTATATTGTCAAACACCCTGAATTTGGATGGTTAGCATTTTCCGGAAACTTAACCCAGCAACAGCATAACATATCAGTGGAAGTGACCACCTCTTCACAAGCCAGAGTATTCTTAGCCGAAGAAAATCTGTGGGTAACTACCGAGGTTGGTGAGATCAGCAAATTCATTTATGATGAGAAAACCAAAGATGTTACTTTAACATTTAACAGTACGGTAAACAATATAGAAATCGACAACATAATTTTATCTTTGAACCAAGAAAGTGACTATAAAGTGGAAAGTTATAGTAAAAATTCCAGTGGCAGATATCTTATTCCTAAAGGAACTTCGTCGATTAAACTAAAAAAGATTTAAATTATGTTTTCAGCTGATACTTACATACAACGCAGACAACAATTAATACAAAATATCAATACCAAAGGGATTCTTTTGTTCTTAACGAACAAGGAGAATCCTATTAATTTTGAGCACAACTGCTATCCTTTCAGACAGGATAGCACTTTTTTATATTATTTTGGAATAAAAGCTGCTGGTATCTATGCAGCAATTGATTTAGATGCCAATGAAACGATTATATTCGGTGATGAAGCGAGTATAGATAATATTGTGTGGACCGGTAGATTAGAGTCTTTGCACGAAAAAGTTACTAAGTCGGGAGTACACAAAATTCTTCCCAACAAAGAAATTCATACTTACTTTCAGAAAGCTATTGCGCAAAATCGTACCATTCATTATCTACCGCCTTACCAGGCATATAATAAGATTCTACTTTCCGAATTAACGCAACAACCGATTAACAATCTTCAACCCTCGGTATCTTTTATAAAAGCTGTTGTACAGCAACGCGCTATCAAAGAAGAACAAGAAATTCAAGAGATTGAAAAAGCGTTGACTACGACTGTCGAGATGCATAAGTTAGCAATGCGTATTACCCAAGCAGGTATGAAAGAATATGAAATCATCAATGCAATGCGTCATTATGCAGAAGATCAAGGATGTACATTTGCTTATCCTCCAATTGTGACTAAGCATGGTGAAATACTACACAACTTGCATAGTCATCATGTTGTTTCATTGGGTGACATGATTCTGAATGATTCGGGATGCGAAACAGAAAAAGGTTATGCCGCTGATTTGACCCGTACCTATCCTATAGCAGGCAACTTTTCAGCCGCTCAACGCGATATTTATAACATCGTACATCAAGCCATTAATTCTGCTAGTAGTATACTTTCTCCTCAAATAAAATTCCGCGATGTACATCTTCGTTCGGCAACTACTTTAATGGAAGGTTTAAAAGATTTGGGTCTTGTCAAAGGGAATATAGAAGATGCTGTACAAGCTAACGCTTTTACCCTGTTTTTTCAATGTGGAACGGGGCATATGATGGGATTGGATGTACATGATATGGAAGACTTAGGAGAACAATATGTTGGCTACACTACAGAAGAACCAAAGGATACCCAAACATTCGGATGGAAATCTTTGCGCTTGGCGAAGAAACTAGAAGTAGGTAATGTGCTGACTGTAGAACCTGGAATTTACTTTATTCCTACGCTAATAGATATGTGGGCATCTGAGCGAAAACTATCCGAATTTATTAATTACGATAAGTTAGAAGCATATAAAAATTTTGGAGGTATTCGCATCGAAGATAATTATTTGATAATAGCAGATGGTTACCGTGTATTGGGGCCTCCTCTTGTACAATCTATTGAAGAGATTGAAAACTATCGCTCGTCTCATCTTTCATAATTCATAAAAAAATCCCTCTAGAATATTTCTAGAGGGATAAATTTTATAGATACGGATTACGACTTCCTTTGATCTATTTCAATGTGACATCTAGATACACCGAATGTCTTCGGTATGTATCATAGAACGGTTTAAATTGCACTCCATCAATTTGGAATTCTAAAGTTTTCGGATCCCCTTGTATAGTCTTACCCAAATCTTTAGCATTTAGCGTCACTTTTCTCCAATCCACTCTAGCCTCTGGCTCTTGTGCAGCTAATAAAATCGGACCATAGAAAAGACTAGCTATATTTTGCTGATCCATTACAGGATCTAAATGGAAATCAAACGCCATTTGTAGCTCAATCGTATCCCCATTTTTCCAATTCTTTTGCAAGGCTAAATAAGTGCCCGCTTCAGCTTTAACCAATTCTTGTTTACCATTTATCTTTACCACAAAACCCTTTTTTGCCCATTGTGGGAC
Source organism: Sphingobacterium litopenaei (assembly GCF_014692495.1). Classification (GTDB taxonomy): domain Bacteria; phylum Bacteroidota; class Bacteroidia; order Sphingobacteriales; family Sphingobacteriaceae; genus Sphingobacterium; species Sphingobacterium litopenaei. The sequence continues at coordinate 122,196 of NZ_JACOIJ010000004.1, forward strand.
ACGCACGTGCATAGTAAAATTACCCTCGCCTTTTACCACTAAACGTGTTTGATCTTCTTTTGGAAAATTAGTGATCTGCTCGATAATAACATTGCGTTCTTTCCAATCCAATGTGGAAGGAATATATAGATTCACATACAGAGACTTATTGTCGATACTTCTGTGATAAATCGCATTTTGCAATTTGGTATTACTTTCTATGGCTGTTCCGTTACAACACGTAAATCCTGTCATATTTGGATTGCCAAATTGTTTGATAGAACCTGGACGAAGCGGAACATGGTACGTATTTGCTGGTGTATTTTCATCTACAGAAGCTAAAATATGATTATATAAAGCGCGTTCATAATAATCCATGTACTCTGCCTTTTGATCAAACATAAATAAGTTGGAAGTCAGCTTCAACATATTATAAGTAGCACAAGTTTCATTTTGACCGCCTGACGAGAATCCGTTCTCATACAAAGTAGAAGGTTCCTTTGTGAAACATTCGGCATTTGCTGGATTGCGGGCACCTGCCACACCACCAATACTGTACATATAATCATTTACAGCTTTGTACCAGAAATTGTCAGCGACTTTGTAATATTCTTCTAGATTTGATACGCGGTACATTTCGATACTTCCTACGATCTGCGGTATATGCTGATTAGAATGCAACCCACGGAAAGAATCCACATTCTTGGCAAGTCCATGTGCATGATCCGCATTCCCAAAGAATAAATCTATATTATCAAAGAGCTGTGCAGTTTTAAGGTATTTACTGTCTTTTGTAATGTCTGCTAGATGCGCTAAAGTTTCATTCATACCGCCAAATTCGCCAGCGATATAAGTATTCCACATACTAATAAGCGTTTCTTTTGGCAAAGCATTCAAACGAATATGCACCCAATCTGTCATACCAATAGCAATATCCAAAGCTTTCTTATTTCCGCTTACCTCATATACATCCAAAAGTCCAGCTAATATCTTATGCAAAGTATAATAAGGAGCCCACACCTGATTTTTTTGTCCCCCATATTTAGCGCCCTTCTCCAACATAATAAATTGGTCAGGTGGATAAGCACTTAAAAATCCCTTTCCCCAATTCCAATAATCAGTACGAATACCCTCAACACTCAAATCCGAATCATAACCTTCTCTATTTGGTCCTACCGGAACTTTCAATGGATCGGCAACTGATTCACCATTGCTATTTGGCTTACCTGAAAGTTGTGCCAAATCATATAAAACATCCACCATATAGGACATTTTTTGTTCGAAATTTTGATGCAACGTCTTATCTGCTTTGGTACTAGCATAAGCCTGTGCCAATGCTGTTAAGTAATGTCCGGTCGCATGACCACGAAGTTTGGTATCCTGACTGTCCCACACTCCTAGCGGTTTAGCGCCTGTAGGTTGTGATTGTCCAAAAGCATTTCGGAACATATACAAGAAGGAATTTGGATCCGTGTTGGCTAATGTTCCTAAGAATTTATCTCTATTTTCAATAAACTTCGTTTGTTGGTTATTTGCATCTGTGTTCAAGGAAACCTGTTCCAATGGAAAGGCTGCTAATTGTACTGCAGGAGCTTTACTTGTTGTACTTGATTTAACTGTTATTATCGCCTTTGGAATCAGAGATGATCCTGGAATTTTTCCAGTAATGGTATACTGCCCAGCCTGCAACACTTCGGCATTATCAATTGGCGCAGGCCAAATGACACGTACCTTAGGTCCTACCATATTGTCTTTGTATTCGCCCTGTATATAACTTGGTAGCCTTGGCAACTCTCCCACTTGTGTTTCGATCTGTACATCCGACACTTTTACTAAATAACTATTATACAATTGAGATTGTGTAATAGGAAATTCTGGAAGATTGTCTTCCACTTTTCCCATGCGGCTTTGATCTTGACGTACGCCTTTTACTACATTATTATAAATACCTGCTATTTGTCTTTTACTTAGGGGCACCCGATAAACTCTAAAATCATGCAATAATGCTTGAAGTGAAGCATCTTTCTTCAGTGCAGAATTACCAATCCATAAGGTAGAACCTTCCACAGATCCGGAACCAAATAATTTAGCGAAATCAATAGTGAAACCCGTTTTTTCGGCTAATAATTTATTGTCCGCATATAAACTGATTGTCTTTGCAGGAGCATCTAATACCACTACTAAATGACTCCATTTATTTAAAGGAAGAGAAGCCCCTTCTAAGTTACTTCCTGCGAAATTAACATACAGTTTTCCCTTTTCTTGATAAGCAGAAAACAAAGACTTTTTATTTTTTCCAAAATCAAATATAGTTTGTGCTTTTGAATCTGATTTAGAAAATATCCAAGCAGAAATACTTAAGGATTCAATATTTAACAAGACGTCACTTGGCAAGGACAAGGATTCTGATTTCTTATTTTCAAAGGATAAGACTTTTGTGAATTTAGTATCTGTAACGAATTTTGGCTGACCGCCTTGATAAGTAGCATGTAAATTGTTGCGAGACCAATCTTTAAGATCACCATTAAAAATATATCGCGAAACCATTCCTGTTTCCCCAATACCATCTAATATTTGATCTCCACTTTGTGCCTTTCCCATATAGGAAAAACACACGCTTATTATTACAGGTAAAATCTTTGAAAATGCTTTTATAGATATCATCATCAATAAATTATAGATATATAATTGCAGAATATATTAATTCTAAAAATAGAAAATTGCTTAACACAGTTGCACAAGGATTTTAGCTAATATGATGAGGATTTTAACAAAATGAGAAATAGCTTTAGGAGAAAGCTATTGTGCAAAAAAAGAAAAGGTGGAAACTAAACTCCACCTTTTCTCTACATATTAGCGAGTCACGCGCGTCACACTTGGTAATCGCACTTCGACGAGGTATGTTCCCTCCATTTTCACTCGGAAACCAAACACTGGGTTCACATTATTGTTAGGTAGCCCATCTATTTGTGCAAATGCAGCGGGAATACGGTAATAATTCAAGTATCCCCAATCTGTACCCGCTTTGTCCACCAACTTACTTAATGGGAAAGGAGCTACTTCGAAATCACAGATGAGAGCTGTATCTGTTGTAATTACAGGATTGAATTTTACATGTGATTCGAACATTGGACGGTCTCCGCGTTTTACGATTTCACCAGCTTTAGGATTAAATGGACGTCCCGCTTTATCCACTATTTTCAAGATTACACGAGCACCTTCATTACTCACTTTACTACAGCTTAATTTTGGAGCTGTAGTTGTGGTAAATTTCTCCAAAGCATCAGAGCCTGTGGCAGCTTCGTACGTCACCTCAAACATATCATCAATACTAGGATCAACGATTTCAATGGTAGCCAAATCTTTGAATAGCTTAGTTCCTCGCGCATTCGTGAAATTAACATCGAATTTATATCGACCTAATGGCAGATTCGCAGAAGCACGATTGAATATAACTTGACCACTTACGGTGTTAAATTCCATAGGTGGCTTTTTTACCACTTCTCTTTTTAGATTTAACAATTCAACGGTTGTATCAGTCTCTGCATTAAACACCATTCCATTCTTAAAACTCAGAATTTCATAATCGTTAAAAAATTCTGCTGGAGCTGGTTCCCCTGTTTGCGCATCGCGAAGATTTAGCAATTCAAAGGTATAGGGAGGCGTACTTCCGTCTGCATTTATGCGATCGGACATAGTTAGTGACATTCCCCTTTTACAATATATAATATCAGATTTATAGCGGATATTATCACTTTGAAAGCCGTTTTCGATTTTCGAACATGCCCCAACAGCCAAACCTAAACCCACTAGTGCTACTATTTTTATTCTATTGGTTTTCATAACTTTTTAATTTAAACTATTGGGCCATTTTACCTCTATTAAAAAACAATCTGTGCGAATTGTCCAACACGTGAATTACACCTGTGGTGCTAATCAATCCGGATGTTTGACAATCAAAGGAGCGATCAAGTTCGGCATCTGGAATTTTAGAATAATCCGGTTCTTCCGAATCCAACGTCTTGATTACTTTGGTGAAATTCACAAAATCTACATAATCCAAATATGAACTATATGAATACGTTCTTCTCAATTTGATATTGAAACGCACATTAGGAATATTGCCTAGCTTACTTTCAAAATATTTGTTGTCCGTTGTCAAGTTTTCACGCATGATTTTACCATCAAAAAGATAAATCATCATAGAATCTCTTAACTCCTGTTTAGGGATATCTGTAATAGAGAAGGAAATATTCTCATTACCAACTTGAACAATTTTTTCCTGTTTCTTGGCTGCAACATAATCACGCACTCCATAATTTGTTGTTGCAAATAACGTTACATTGGAATTCACAATATCTTTGAGACCTGCATGGTCTATAATACGTACCAATGAGTCGAACTTGCCATGACTTTTCAGAAAGTCGTATGTCGTCATATTTACATTGGGATCACTCGTACCTCCATCCACTTTGTACTCATCTTTTTTACAAGAGGGACAAATAAAGAGCAGTACTAAAGCTTTAAATAATATCTTTTTCATAAATCGAATCATTACGTGTTATACTTTTCCTCTCCAATAACTTGTTTGGACCAGTTTGTTGTTGTTTTTAAATAAGGCTGGGTTAACAGGCCAATAGAATCCTTCTTGTTTGAATCTTGATCCTGACAACCACCCTACGAAATTGGTGTATTGACGTGTTCTTAATAAGTCATACATTAAATGACCTTCTAAATACATTTCTTTGCCTCTTTCCAAAGCATATTCATACATCACATCATCTTTAGATAGATTGCTAGCTAAGTACGAAGAAGCATCTGCACCATTACGCTTGCGGAAGCCATTGATAATATCGATAGCCTTACCTACTTCACCACGGTAAAGTGCAATCTCTGCTTTCAACAGTAACAAGTCACTCAAACGAAAAACGATAATGTTATTCGATAGGTAAGCATCTTGATTCTGAGAGGTATTTCGATACGTTACATTGCTATACTTGATACAAGTAGGACGATCTGTATCTAAATCTGTAAAACTCTTTTTAAGGCGTACATCCTTCTCATCAAGTGCGTATACTTCACCTTCTTTCCATTCCCACTGATTCAAATCATAATTCCAATACCAGTTCCATTCTCTTTCAATTTTGTAAAAATGGTTGGTAAGATATTCTGGATTTACGTAACATCTTGAATTAGTGCCATAATATTGAATATGTGAGGTACGTAAAAATAAATTTGCTACGTGCATATTGCTACCTTCACGGTTATTTTCGTCAATAGCAATTTCAAAAATTCCTTCTGAAGATTTTCCGATAAAAGTTTTGTAATAATTGCTTGTATCTGTTTGGAAATACATTCCACTTTGTATAACCTGATCAATAGAAGCATCTGCTTTTTGTACATCTTCCAGATTTACCGCATCTGTTTGTACATTGCTCATCGTCGCTCTCCAAAGGTATAGATGGGCTAATAAAGCATGTACAGAACCTTTATTTGCTGTTACTTTAGCTTCACCAATATTACTGTACTGCCATTCCAGAAGATCACGTGCTTTGATACAATCTTCTTCAATTTGCGTCATCACATCTGCTTTTGGGCTACGAGGCAATTCAGGAGCGGTAATAGGGTCATCATATTCTTCGGTAATAAGAGGGACATCGCCCCATACACGAACCATCATAAAGTAAGCTAAAGCTCTCAAGAAATAAGCTTCACCCAAGATTTCATTTTTAAATTTCTCCGGGTTGGCAACATCGTTAAATTGTGTTGCATCTACCGTAGGAACTCTGTTAATGAGGATATTGCTCATGGTGATCGCTTTGTAATATTTGGTCCAATCACCTAAACTTTCCACATTATATTGAAAGGTGTAATCACCATTCTGAATGCCTTCCAGACCATCACCTGCGTATTGCATGGTGAAATAGTTTTTAGCGACAGCATCCCCATACATAAAGTATCGAGGACTCACATTCCAATTACCAGAACTCATTACATCACGTATTAGTGCATAGTTACCTGCTAATGCACTACGTAAGTCAGATGATTTCTTCCAAAAAGCATCGGAATAAGTTGAGTTAACGGGTTCTTCCACTAAAAAATCTTTACATGAAGAACATAATGATATTGCGGCAACAACTGCGCAGGATGCTATTGATTTAATTATTTTATTCATGATCTCAAATTTTATAGTGACAACTCTAAACCTATTGTGTATTTACGCGGTATTGGATAACCAGCACCATTATACTCTCCATAAGGATTCACCGCTTCTGCATCTGGTAATTTTTTAGACTGTTGCCACATAAGTACATTATCCATCAAACCAAAGACGCGCATATTAGATATGCCTAATTTTCTAAGGGTATTTTTAGGTAAGTTGTACGATACAATAAAGTTTTTCCAGCGGATATATGATCCTTTTTCTAGGAAAAATGATTGAGCAGAAGTATAATAATAGCGGTATGTACCTAAATCATATTTTGCATATTGTGCTTGATCTCCAGGTTGCTTCCACATATCCAGTTTATCCAAATTTGGAGTGGAATAGTAAACAAAGTTGCTTACTGCATTACCATCTGTTGAGTTTGAGAATTGATCGGCTTCAAATAGATTCAATACATCACGATCAAATCCATAAGTAAAATGGAATGTGACCGAAAAATTTTTGTAGGAGAAAACGTTGTTCCAACCGCCAACCCATTTGAAGTTCGGATCACCCATAGGAATTTTATCAGGATTAATACCGCTATTGAAGATGTCAATTGCATAATCGCCATCTAAATCTGCAAAATAGAAGTCTCCCGGATTAAACACGCCATTGGAATTACCATATCGTTCGCCTGTATATGGATTTACTGGAATATCATCCAAAGTACTAAATACACCTAAGGTTTTATATAAGTAGAATGCATTGATTGGACTTCCTACCGATAAGATATGAGATTTGTCAAAGCGGTCACCACTCATAACCAAATCGCGGTTACCATTAGGTAAACTCATGATCCTATTCTTCACATACGAGATGTTGAAGTTAGAACGCCAATCAATTGCCGATGATTTTGGTAATACACTTGCAGAAAATTGAAAGTCTAAACCTGAGTTACGGATTGCTACAGAATTGGTTTGAGCAATATCATATCCCGTTGTAACAGGTAATTCTACATTGAATAAGCCCTCGTAATTCTCTTTGTTGAAGATATCAACCATAAAGGAATATTTACCTCCATATAAGTTGATATCGGTACCAATATTCCATTGTTTATTTTTCTCCCAACTTAAGTTACTTTGTGCCACACCGTTGTAGAAATTTGGCATGATAACGACCTGCCCATTATACGATGCTGAGCCAGAGTTACCTTGGTAGCCTCCTGCATTCACATTGTATAAGTTGTATTGTAAGTAATTACTTCCTGGCAAAGCACCCGTTAAACCGTAACTACCACGAACTTTCAGTAAACTCAACCAATCAGAATCTTTTAAGAAATTTTCTTCCGAAAGAATCCATCCTGCAGATACTGATGGAAAATAACCCCATTTGTTATTTGCTCCGAAGCGAGAAGAACCATCAGCACGAATAGCTGCTGAAAATAAATATTTGTCATCAAAGTCGTATGTCAAACGGCTTAAGTAAGACAATTGTGTCCATCGCTGAATATCTGAGGAAGCACCAATATTGTTTTGTAAAAATCCATTAACAACTTTAATCTGATCAGAAACACCTTGGCTACCCCATGCTCCCACAGTATTAAGCTTATTCTTTTCTGCTTCTTGACCTATGAAAACATCCAAATTATGTTTACCAAATGAATTCGTATAGGATAATATATTTGAAATACGCAATTGATTATCACCATACGAATATGCATAAGAATAGTTACCTGCTCCACTCATCAATTCAGTGGGACGGTTATAGTCACGTTTTGCGGAATTGATGATATAAGAAGATTGTGATGTGAATTTTAAGTTAGGCAAAATTTGTAGGTGCAAATTCAAATTCGCATTCAAATTCGTATTCTCATTTACATCCAAATTCGAATCATACTGGCCTAATAAGAATTCTTTCTTTTGTTCTGAAAGATTAAATAACGATGATGGCATACTTCCAGCACCTAATGCGATTGGGCTAGTCGAACTTCCGTTACCTCTATCACGAGCGGAATAAGAATAAGCTACAATAGGATTAATCAACAAACGTTCTTTCAGCGCTTTAGTCGCTAAATTCAAGCGACCACTGTAACGCTGGAAACCCGTGGCTTTAATAATACCATCCTCATTGAAATAGTCACCACTAAAACGATAATTTGTTGTACCGCTACCCCCTGTTACAGCCATATTTACACTGTTTACTGAACCTTTTTGATAAAACAAATCTTGCCAATCCGTGTTGCCATTGTATGCCGGATTTAAGGAATCGGTTAATAAATAAGGAAGATATCTTAAATCATTTTCTGATAATTGATTTTGCAATACGCCTAATTTTTGACGTCTCTCAGTCGCTCCCAGCGTAACTTCTCTAAGCTCTGGTCGTTGTGTGAGCCCCGAATAAGCGGTCACTTGTACTCGAGGTTCACCATTAATACCTTTTTTAGTAGTAATCATCACCACCCCATTAGCTGCTCTGGACCCGTAAATAGCAGCTGCAGAAGCGTCACGAAGTACATCCACAGACTCGATGTCGTTTGGATTAAGGCCTGCAAGATAGTTGGTCCCTGTTCCCGTATTTGGTCCCACGAATTGCTCGGTAGGTTGTGGAACACCATCAATGACATACAATGGACTAGAGATGACATTGTAATAATCATCTCCTGAATAGTCTGTACTCACTGCAGAAGATCCTCTAACCGACAAGGTTGGTGCAGCTCCAGGTGCTCCTGTGAAATTTTGCACGTTGACACCAGCAAGCCTTCCTTGCAATAACATGTCAAAACTAGCTGCTGGAATATTTTCCAGATCTTTACCCGAAATACTAGAAATAGCAGCGGTAGCTTTTTTTCGAGACACGGTTTGATAACCAATAACCACAGCTTCATCCAAGGTACTTAGCGTTTCCATTAACTGGATCCGCATTTCCGCCTGATTGACTTTAATTCGAAGCTTCTCGTAGCCAATGTAATGTACTTCCAACTCTTGATTGAGTGCTCCATTTAAAGCAAACTCTCCTTTAGAATTGGTTTGTGTTGTTAAAGATGTTTGTAAATTCTGGACAGTTGCCCCTGCTATGGGCTTGTTGTCCTGATCTACCACGACACCTTTTATTTGTTGTCCAAAACAATGTATGGAAAACAAAAGTGATGCAAGTAGTAAAATTGCTCTCATTGGAAATAATTTAGTAATGAATGGTAGTTTTATTACCAAAGTTAATCTCAATATTAAGCTTCTATATTTCAAATATTATCTACATATAACCATATTTTAACTAAAAAAATATCAAATAGCCCATACCTTGCTTTTAAATACTCCCATTATTATGGGTTTTATATAAAAAAATACAAGAACACACATTATTTACTCCAAACACTGAACATATTTATATTTTTTTTAACAAAAAAAGGCTACAATTCCTAGAAATTGCAACCTTAAAAATTGATTTACTATACTTAAAATAAAATACTAATTTTTAAACTTCACTTTTATTTCTTTTTGTACTAACCAAGGCGATGAAAGAATAATCCTTCCTTCATTTTCATTGGAATTATTTGCTTTGAAATAAATAATCATACGCCCTCTGAAAACACGGTGACGATTATCGGTATAACTTGTCATATCCGAATTATTTCCGCCTTCCATGCCCAATAAGCGAATGTTGTGTGTAGATTCAAATGTAATTTCATCTTCTGCCAAAAGCACAGGAACACCATTTTCATCTACTAATTGAATTTCAAGCTGACCTACTTCTCCATCTTTCGATATAGTAATTTCATCTCCTTGCTTGACAAAGATAGACTCTGGTCTTTTGCTTGTTTTGAGTTCTTGTCTGGATATTTCTTTTCCATTGGCATCTAATCCAACTGCCATTAACTCACCCTCTTGATAAGGAATATCCCAAAATAACACGCCAAACTTACCTTTGTCTGATTTCTTGTCGCCCACAACCTTTCCATTCAATTCAAGATATGCCTGAGCAGCATTGGTATAACACACAACACGGATCAATTGACCATTTTTGTAGTTCCAGATCGGCCAAGCATCGATTGAAGGTTCTTCATTTTTTCTACGCTCGTTGATTTGCAACACAGAAGTGTTATTATCCCAATTAGCACCTTCCAAAGGATAAGTTCCAATATAAACCATCGGCTTGTCTGACCACAAAGATTGTCTGAAATAACCTCTTGGTTTGATGTATCCTCCCAGATCTAACAATCCCGAATAAAAACCTCTTGAAGGCCAACGTCCTGATTCTCCTAAATAATCAATCCCTGTCCACAGAAATTGTCCAAAAATAAACTCATTATCCGCAACAGCTTTCCATGCTTCCAATTCATGTCTATTTTCACTTCCATAAATCACACGGTTTGGATATTTTTTATGATCTTCATGGTATTTACCTTCAGTATAATTATATCCTGCAATATCTAATGCTCCAGGATATTCTGTTTCATTAGACATCGCAACACCAGCCAAACCAGCCGTTACGGGTCTGCTCAAGTCATATTTTTTTACTACTGCTGCTAACTTTTTAGCAATAACACCTAATCGCATCGCATCCGGAGCATCTTTTTTGTAACCACCGTAAATTGCTTGTGTAAATCCTTGATTTTTGTCTCCATTTAATATAGGATGCGAATAAGGATCATTTGGATAATCCACTTCGTTACCTATACTCCAAGCAAAAATTGATAAATGGTTACGGTCTCTTTTGACCATACTAGCTAAATCCTGTTCTCCCCATTTTTCGAAAAAATCATACGTTCCCTGAAAACCTGGAGTCCCCACATTCCAGCCTTCAAGCCATTTCCTTTTCGGAAATTCCCATTCATCAAAAGCCTCATTCATTACCAATAAGCCCAGTTCATCACACAATTCGTAGATAATAGGAGATTGTGGATTATGGCTGGTTCTGACCGCGTTAACTCCGATTTCTTTCAAATTTAACAATCTTCTTTTCCACACTTCGCGATAAACTTCAGCACCTAATACACCTGCATCATGGTGAAAACAGATACCTTTCATTTTCATCCATTTATCATTCAAGGCAAAACCTTTATTGGGATCAAAAGTAAATTTGCGGAAACCAGTTTTCACAGTCGTGCTGTCTACCAACCTGTCTTTGTCAAAGATTTTAGTTATCAATTGATATAAAACAGGAGATTCTAAAGACCATAGTTGAGGTTTAGTAACTTTCAATTGCGTTTTGAAAGCGGCTTTATCATTTGCTTTTATGGCATACGAACCATTATTTTTTGCCACAACTTTTCCTTGTGGGTCTAATAATTCGTACTGTACTTTCACATTTTTTGCTTTGCTAAGTTCATTTACCAAGTTTAATTCTATTTGCAATGTGCCTGCATCTTTATTCAATTCAGGATAACAATAAAGCCCCCACAAATCAATATGCAATGGTTCTGATTTCACTAACCACACATCACGATAGATTCCTGATCCAGTATACCAGCGCGAATCTGCATCTTGGCTATGATCTACGCGAACAGCAATGACATTTTCTTCACCATATTTTAAGTGAGGAGTCATATCGTACATAAACGATATATAACCATTTGGTCTATGTCCTAAAGGCTGTCCATTGATATACACATCGCTACGATTGTAAACACCTTCGAAGTATACAAAAACTTTTTTTCCAGTGTCTTCTTTCGGAATGTTTACAACTTTGTAATACCAACCTATTCCGCCAGGCAAATAACCAGTTGCAGAAGCTAAGGAAGGATTCAATGTTTGTTTTACAGTCCAGTCATGTGGCAGATCTAATCGTTGAAACGAACGATCAAACTGTTGTTGATTCTGTCCATTTTGGATATCATTTAGTTTAAAATACCATCCCTGGTTAATATTTGTTGTTGTTCCAAAACCAGGTTTAGCGTGTAAAATGTTTGCGAAGCAGCAAAAAAATAAAAAGGTAATTAGTGCATTAAAAAAAGGTTTCATTATAGGCTAGGTTTTACTGGTAAAATATTTCCTTCACTGTCAAAAGTCAATGGATCAATACAAACTTCTCGGTGAAATCCCGCTGCATCTCCCATATGGATACCATTTGGAATGCTAAAACGGTGGTAAACAATATACCATTCGTCTTTTCCAGGAACTTGGATCACCGAATTATGACCGGTACCAAAGATACCTCTTGAAGGATCTTTTTGCAATATTTTATTGTTTTCTGGAACAATTATTTTGCCGGTAGGTGAATCCGAATAGCCATAACGGACGCTGTAATTTTGGCTTCTTGTATCATCTTCAGACCAGAAGAAATAGTATCTACCGTTTCTATAAATTACAAAAGCTCCTTCGCGGAAAGTGCCATTAGGTGTAATGACTTTCATCGTATTTTTCTTAATACGAAGCATGTCCTTTTCTAATTCTGCGACAGCTAAATAGCCATTACCCCAATATAAATAGCTCTTTCCCGATTTGGGATCATTGAATACAGCCGGATCAATTTCCTGACCACGATTGATTCCTTCAGGTTTGAAATCTATCAAAGGTTTTCCGGAATCTTTGAATGGTCCTGTTGGTTCGTCAGCTACTGCAACACCGATCTTCTGCGCTGCGGTGAAGTAATAGAAATATTTATAGTTTTTGCCTATTTTTTTCTCTGTAATCGTCGGTGCCCAAGCGTTACGGTTGCCCCAAGGCACATCTTTTTTCAAATCCAAAATTACACCTTCGTCTTTCCAGTCTTTTAGATTTTCAGAAGAGAAAGTTTTGAAATAATAACCTCCCCAACCGTCAAAACCATCACTGGTTGGATATAAGAAGTACTTTTTGTGTTTATGTGAATAGATGATATCTGGGTCTGCATAGTAACCTTCTAAAACTGGATTCTGCGCTTTAGGAATTTCAATACCTTCAGGTTTACCCCATTTATTGGTCAAGGCGATTAATTCGGATCTAGAAAGAGGAATAATAGAACCATGTCTAGGATGGAAATCCATAGAAATCTTTTGGTCAATCAGATGAAATCTATCTAAATCTGTACTTTCACAAAAATCATAACGTCCCTTATGATATACATCATACATCAAAATGTATTTGTCCGAATGATTTAATTTGAAGATACTTGATCCTTCTACCGCATCACGTGTTTGTTGTTTGTAACCAGGTTGTTCTATCCATTTTCCTGATGTCAAAGAATCTGTAATCGCTAAGCGCAATCCATTACCATGACCTTCTGTTTTGTAAAACATGTAGAACAATCCATTCTTATTGATGATGTCTCCATCTATACAAGACTTTCCATTCTTTGGAATAAATAACGGTTTAGGTTCAGTTTCCAAATCTGTAAAATCAGCATTGGCATAAGAATAATAAATGATATCAGGTCCATCTCCGTGTTTCATCGACCAATAAACCATATATTTTCCTACAGCTTCATCATAAATAGTTTGAGGTGCCCAAACACGTTTCAAATCTTCATGGCCTTTGAATCTTTTTTGAATATGAATGTTGGAATGTGTCCAGGTCAGCAGGTCTTTTGATTTCAATAAAACCATAGCACGATTGGAATCCCAACCTTTAGATGACGTCATATCCGTCAACACCATGTAGAATGTTTTATCATCGTGCCCACGTAATACATGCGGATCACGTACACCTCCTGTCAGACTTATTTCGGATGAATTTAAGACAGGTTCATTCTTATTCAAAGCCTTAAAGTTGTAGCCGTCCGTACTCACAGCATAACAAACGACTTCATTTTCTACTGCATTACCTTTGAAATAGGTAAAAAGGTATCCCACATAATCCTTTTCGGACGGACCTGATTTGTACTCCTGGGCATTGGTCCCAATACCCATAAATTGAATAACCAAAATGAGTCCCACAATCATTTGGTTCGGTTTAAATTTGATTAACTTCATAATATTAGTTCAAGCTTTTTATAAAAAGTTTCTTATTGTATTCCTTCGGTAGTCATATTGATTCGTTTTATTGTGCCATCATCATTATATTCCAACAAATCAACACATACGGAGCGACTATAGCTTCCGCCATCTGTCTGAATTCCACCATTGTGATATAAGAAATACCATTTACCTTTGTATTCTACAACGGATTGATGATTGGTGTTACTATTTCCAGCAATTTCATTCAAAATACCTTTATATTCATAAGGCCCCTGAATATTATCAGCCATAGCGTAGGCTATTTTTTCTGGAAATTCAGTAGCATAAGTTAAATAATACTTTCCTTTATATTTATGAATCCATGGCGCCTCTGTAAATGAAAACCCATCGAAATTCACTTGTTTTATTTCCCCATCAATCTCAATCATATTGTCTTTAAGTTTGGCAAAATAACATTCACGATTACCCCAAAATATCCAGGGGGTACCATCATCATCAATGAATATGGCGGGATCAATACATGCCCAAGAATGCGTGGAGGCAAAACAGTCTTTGTTGGTTAATAAAGGTTTTCCCAAAGCATCTTTAAAAGGTCCTTCAGGACGATCCGCTACAGCGACACCTATACCCGTCCAGTTCGTACTGATGTACCAATAATATTTACCATTGCGCTCGGCAACATGTCCAGCAAAAGCATCACCACTTTTTGCCCATGTAAAATCTTCAATTTTTAATGGAACAGGATATTCTGTCCAAGTTTTCATGTCAGTAGTAGAGTAAACCAACCAATCTTTCATCACGTATCCGCGCTGACCTCCCGCAAAATCATGCCCCACATACATCCATAAGGTATCTCCTTGGACTAAGGCTGCTGGATCTGCTGTATAATGATGCTGAATGATAGGATTGCCTTTGGATTTAAATACATAACGATCACCTTTTTCCGTTGGCTGTACTAATTCTGGTAAAACACCTCCCCACTTGCGGTCTAAATTTCTAGCTTCCTCCTTGGTGATGGAAATAATACTTCCATGTCGAGGATCAAAATTCTTAGTAAAAGCTTCGGGTTTTTCGGTAAAAGTCGCTAAATCTTTACTTCTTTGGAATTCATAGCGCCCATCTGAATATACATCGTACATCAAAATGTACTCGTCCGAATTATTAAGTTTAAAAATACTAGAGCCTTCTACTTTCGTATTGGTTTTGGCATAGCTATCTAAATAACCATCGTTTTCTTGCCAAGGTCCCCATAAGGATTTGCTAGTGGCGACTTTAATTCCATTTTCAAATTCTTTACCGTTAGCATCTTTTGTATTTCCTTTATAAAAGAAATGATAAATTCCTTTGTCAAAAATAATATCACCATCAATGCCTCCAAATTTAGGGCTAAAAAGCAATTTTGGCTCTGCTTCAAATCCTGTAAAATCCATATTAGCATAGGCAGCATAAAAATCTAGCTTTTCATTGTGATGATAGCGAACGGTAAAATACACTAAGTATTTACCTTTCTTTGCATCATAAAATGTCTGCGGAGCCCACACCCATTTTACATTAGCAAATTTCTTAGGATAAGATTTTTCTAAGTTGATAACTTGATGTTTCCAATCCACCAGATTGTCCGAATACATCATAACAATACCTGGATTCGTATCCCACCCATCTTTAAACGTTTTCATATCTGTTGCCACAAGATAAAAACCTTTTTCTGCTCCTCGTAACAAATGCGGATCGCGAATACCACCCGTACTAGCGATAGTATCAGACGAAATAACTGCAAAATTATTGTTTATGGCTTTCCATTTTACGCCGTCTGAACTTGTTGCAAATCGCAGATGTTCTCGCTTCATCGGATCCGATTTACCTTCAAAATATGCAAATAAATAGCCTGCATAATGTGGCTCTTTATTCTGCGCATGCGCGTACATATAAGAACCTAAAATCAATAATAGTGGTATTAAAAATTTATTTAGTTTCATGATTGGTAGTATGTATTTCGATTACTTAATCGAACTTTTGAGCTAATAATCTAACTTCTTTAATTTTCGGCACTGAAATATTTCCCTTAGCTTGTAATGTAACTTTTATTTTATCGTCAATTTGCGGCAGCACATAATAGCGACCATTTTCTTTTTGCTCATCAACTTTTAAAATCTGACCATCCACAAGCACATTATAATCTTTATTATTACCTTCCAAGTCCGAAATCCATAGATACTTCGCTCGTTTATTTCTATTGGTCAATTGATAAGAAAACCAACCTGTTGCATTACGCCATTGCACCCCATTATCCGAACCAATAGTAGACTGATCATACTGTATACCATGATCGGATTCTGACTGTTGCTGTCCACATTGAATATGATCCACTGTCAATGCATTTATACGTCTTTGGTAATCATCACGCTCGTACTTCACTAATTTTTGTTCCAACTCACTGCTTGACTCTACTTTGGGCCAATAAATAATATATCGGCTGTCATGCAGTTGATAAAAAGGAATTAATTCCATTTGGGTTGGTTGATTTTTCACTTGAAGACTATTCAACTGGAAGCGTAGATCACGAGGTGAAACCATTTCAACATGCTCTTCTAAAGTAGAAGCCTGCGAAACCAAATGCGGTATTTCGGTCATGGAAACTTGATCTCCTTTAGCAATATGCCCTCCGCGGCTATCATCAGCCAACAAGCCTAACATTCTGCTTGTATCTGTTTTTGCTGCCAATACCACTGGACCATATCGAAATGCATAATATGGAGAATGATCTGGTAACTGCTCTACATTTACTTCTACTGGAAATTCAATTTCTACTTTATCATTATTTTTCCACTTACGATTTACCATAAAATAGCCTAAATCGTCTTTAGAAGATTTAAAGCTTTTGCCATTAACCTTTACGGTTAAGCTTTCATTTTTCACCCAACTAGGGTATCTGATTTTCAAAGCAAAATCCTGCGATTTCTTTGTTTTGATTGCTAATGTTGATTTGCCTTCTTTAGGGAAAACAGTACTTTGAATCACTTGTAAACCTTTCTCCTGCCAATTCAATTCAGAAGCCACAAAAAGATTCACAAATAATTCTTTATCGCGATGGGCGTAAATAAGTTCACCGTATTTACTATGGTTCTCAATTCCAGACCCCACACAACACCAAAAACTGGTATGAGGCTGCGAATACACACGATAATGTGAAGGACGCATCGAAGTAAAGTATACCAGACCGCCATGCTCTGGGTGTTGAGAGGAAAGAATATGATTATACATGGCACGTTCATAATAATCTACAAACTTGCTATCACCGTCCGACTGGAAAAATTGCGTGCTTAGCTTCATCATATTGTAGGTATTGCACGTTTCGGGACCTTCAATATTTGACATCATATTCGAAAAATCCGTCGAAGGGTGAAAATGCTCACTGGCACTATTACCACCAATAGCTACCGAACGCTTATTGACAACGGTCTCCCAGAAAAAACGAGCACCATCATCCCAATCCTTCTTACCCTCCAAGTCCGCAATACGTTTGGCACCTATGATTTTAGGAATCTGCGTATTGGCATGCTTTCCGGTCAATTCATCTTTGTGAGCCACTAGAGGATTTAAAATCTGCAAATGCGTAAATTTTTCTGCCAATTGCATATATCGTGGATCATTAGCAATGACTGCAGCATCAGCTAATACTTCATTCAATCCACCGTGCTCACTGCGCAACATATCTTGTATTTGCTCATCAGACAAACCACTTACCAGATCTACTCCCCAATTGGTGAGCTTGATCAGCATATCCTTTGCGTCTTCGCGTCCTGCCAACGTATAGGCATCTCGAAGGCCAGCATATATTTTGTGAATATTGTAAAGCGGAACCCAACGTCCATTGAGGTCAAAACCTCCAGCTCTTATCTTTCCCTGTTTTACATCAGCCCAAAATTCTTGACTTCTTGGCACTCCTCCAATATATCCTGTACCTAGATTGTCCTGACATCTTTTTAGTTCTTTTAGGACATAATCCAGTTTCTCATAGGCCGCTTGATCTCCTGTAGCCGCATACAGCAACGCCAAAGCAGATACATAATGACCTCCAATATGACCATCCAAACCAGAATTTTCCCAATTAGTATAACTTGGTTTTTTAGGAGTAAGACCTGTTTCTCTTAAATAAGGAGCCAATAAACGATCAGCATCTAATTCCAGCACATATCGTTTATTAAGATTCTGCGCATGCAGAAATAAGTCATCTTTTAACCTTACGTCCGATAATTTAAACAAAGAAATGGATGGGCTATTTTGCTGTGCCTGTGCTGTTGTGGATAAGACTAAAGCAGTAGCAACAGCAATGATTTTATTTCTGCATACAAATCTTTTCATGGCTATAATTTTATTTTTAGAAGGTTTACAGATTTAGCTCCCACAGTATAGGTTAGTTTCCTGCCTTTATAATTTACAGTTGAATTTACCGGAGTTACAGAAGGTGATTTTCCGACTTCATTGAACGCTAATGGATCATCATGATGTAATAGCATTACTTGTGCTTGCCCAGCTGATTTCTTAATACCTTTTAAATCAATAGTAAGCTGCTCAGTCTTTTCACCCACATTGATGATTTTTAAAATCAACTCATTAGATTTTTTATCTACTACCGCCGAACCATACAAGTTATCTTCTCCTGTCAAGGTTTTACCATCACGTAGTAAGGAAACTACATCAGTCCCTTTGTTCGTACTGTACATTTTCTGTACATGATAACTCGGAGTCACATACACATTTAAATTATCTACCCAAATCAAATCTGGAGTCCATTGCCATCCATCGATATGTGCAAATAAAGGTGCATAAGAAGCCAACTGTACCACATCTGCATTACGCTCTACACCTGTCAAGAAAGCAGCTTCGGATAAAGCAGCTTCCCAGTTGTTGCGATACTCTGGTTTTTTATTGTTTTTACTATGCGAAGCATATTCCCCCGCAAAGATTTTAGCACCATTTCGATCGTAATTATCATAACGCTTCGCATTCGATAAAAACCAATCGGGATCTCTGTAAAAGTGCTCATCAATAATATCAATCTTCATGGCACGCAATTCCTTATCGAGGTATTGGAAACGTTCACCTTCTGGATCCGTTCCCGAACTTGCTACAATTTCAATTTCAGGGTGATATTTTTTCAATGCTTCCTGAAATACTTTTAGACGCTCTATATATTGAGGACCCCAGTTCTCATTTCCGACACCTAACATTTTTAAATTAAAAGGCGCAGGATGTCCCATATCGGCACGCAATTTACCCCAAGGTGTAGTAACCGAGCCATTTGCGAATTCTATAAGATCTAATGCATCCTGTACATACTGATCCAATTGGTCCAATGGCACCACTTCGCCCGTATTGAATTGACAAGCCATACCACAGTTCAAAATAGGAAGCGCTTCTGCTCCTAAATCTTCGGCCAATAAGAAGTATTCATAAAATCCTAAACCAAATGTTTGGAAGTAATCTGGAGTTAAACGGTGTGCAAACTCTGTATTCCAGCGATTTACAATAAGTTGTCTATTCTCAATTGGACCTACCGTTTTCTTCCATTGGAAACGTTGAGAAAGATCGAAACCTTCCACAATACAGCCTCCTGGAAAACGTATAAAACCAGGTTTAAGATCTGCTAATGTTTGTACCATATCCGCACGTAAACCTTTTTTGCGACCTTTCCAAGTATCTGTAGGGAATAATGAAATCATGTCCAAATCAATACTTCCCTGCCCCTCAAACCAGATTTGCAAATTTGCTTTTTGATCGGTTTTGCTTGAAGTAAAACTCACTTCTTGATATTGCCATTGATTATTGGCTTGTGCAGGTTTCAGTTCGGTACTACCAATTACCTTACCTTCACTATCAACCAATTCTACCCGAATACTAATACCTGCACTAGGTTGGCGATACCACAATGAAAATTCATATGTATTTCCTTGCTTCACCCCCATTCCACGAAAACCTTCGTTACGTAGTCCGATCGAATTTTTTTCTTTTTTGTTGACCTGTAAATATCTGGGATTGGATTCGCTATTCGACTGGCGGTTCAAAATAAGATAGTTACCTTCTTTCACAGGTCCTAAATTTTTCCAACCCATCATCGGTCTGAAGAATTCGAAAGATCTGTTTTTGATAAGTTCCGCATAGATACCACCATCGGCACCCATATTAATATCTTCGAAAAATACACCCCACATATTTGGGTTTACTTTAGCTATAGAATTATTGACATCTACCACCAAAGATTTTTGCTGTGCAAAACCAAATTGTAGGCTCTGCATCGCCAAAGCTGCTATTGCAATATATTGTTTAAGTTTCATCTTGTTCATTTTTTGGTTAATGTTCCTATTTTAAGCTAAGAACTACGACAGAGAAAGGAGGCAATTCTACTTTCAATTGATTGTTTTTAAGTTTAGCACCAGTAAAAGCTGTTGGCTTAATTTTGTCAGGAGCCTGGAATGTATTGTGATCCGTTAGCGTTTTAGAAGTTAATATTCTTCCGCTCAAATCTTTATAACTTTTATCCAGATCAATCACAATTTCATGCTTTACAGTAGCATCAATATTCACGAGAGAAATATGTGTTACGCCTTCTTTATTTACAGAGGCTGATGCATGAATAGCTGGAATTTTTTCATTGCCAAAGGCAAAATCTTTACTTTCTACCGATAGAGGTATCAATGTCGCATCTTGGTGCACCTTATACATTTCCATTACGTGGTACGTTGGCGTTAAAATCATTTTTTCACCTTCTGTCAAGATTACTGCCTGCAACACGTTTACAGTCTGTGCTAAGTTTGCCATACGCACACGCTCAGCGTGATTATTGAAAACATTTAATGTCACACCTGCAATCATGGCATCACGCATCGTATTTTGTTGATACAAAAATCCTGGATTAGTACCTTTTTCAACTTCGTACCAACCGCCCCATTCATCTACAACTAACGCAATACGTTTTCTAGGATCATACTTATCCATAATGGCAGAATGCTTATTCACCAATTCTTCCATATGCCAAGCCGATTTCATTGTCTTGAAATATTGTTCATCGGTAAATCCAGTAGCAGGACCTTTTTTATTCCATTCTACATTGGAATAATGATGCAGCGC
This sequence comes from Sphingobacterium litopenaei, assembly GCF_014692495.1. Taxonomy (GTDB): domain Bacteria; phylum Bacteroidota; class Bacteroidia; order Sphingobacteriales; family Sphingobacteriaceae; genus Sphingobacterium; species Sphingobacterium litopenaei. The sequence goes on from NZ_JACOIJ010000004.1 coordinate 143,321, forward strand.
AAGACCATCCACTAAGCTATGTGGAATTTTCTTCATTAAAACCTCAGTCCAGTTATAATCACCGCCATTGGCTCCTGAGGCAATACGGTACAAACCACCGGTGTTAGTCCAATCCGACATAAAAGTTGCATACTTGCGGTATACGTCCGCATAATATTCAGGTGTCATATTACCACCACAACCCCACGCTTCATTTCCTACACCCCAGAATTTAACTTTCCAAGGATTTTCTCTTCCATTCTTTTTACGTAAGTCCGCCATCGGGCTAGTTCCCGCATGATTCACATATTGTACCCAATCTGCTAGCTCTTGCACTTCACCACTGCCTACATTTCCTGCTAGATAAGGTTCTGTCTCCAAAAGCTCACACATATTCAAGAAATCATGTGTTCCAAAGCTATTATTTTCTGTCACCCCACCCCACCAAGTGTTTACTATAGTAGGTCTTGACTCTTTTGGACCAATACCATCTTTCCAATGATATGTGTCTGCAAAACATCCACCTGGCCAACGGAGATTAGGAATTTTCAGTTTTTTCAATGCTTCTACAATATCATTACGCACCCCAGCAGTATGCGGAATAGTGGTATTATCCTCTCCCACATAAAAACCGCCGTAGATACATCGTCCTAAGTGTTCGGCAAAATGACCGTAAATATGTTTGTTAATAGTGATTTTCTTATCGGAAGTATTGAACTTAATCGCATTGGTCGACACTTGCGCCGATAGAGACTGCGAAATAAATAGAATACCGAGCATGGCACTTGTTCGAAGTGCTTTGCCATAAAATTTCTTTTTCATAATAGATGTTTTTTAATTAGGCTATTGTATTACCATCACAAAACCTCCATTGGGTTTTACAGGTATAGTAACATGTTTAGTTGATGTATTTTTATCTATTTGGAATAAATTAGGTGATTCACCATCCACTACTTTTAATTTAATATCCCCTTTGAATGATGTTAAATCTAATTTCCACTCTTTCGATTTTTGTTCCCCATTGATACCAGCAATATACCATGCACCATTTCCTTTACGCGCTATCACGATATCCTTTCCAGGATATCCACTAATGAACTTACTATCCTCCCATTGATCAGGCAAATTTCTCAGCAAATCTTTTATTTCTGCTGGAACTTCATCCATACCTTCTGGTGATTCGGCATAATGTTGAATCCCCGACACAAAAAGTATACTTGTAGCTAATTCAAACGAGGCTGTTGTTTTTCGTTTTACACTGCTACGCAGTTTAGATAGATTCATTGGGGTAAAATCCATAGGGTCATACACATTACGCGTATAAGGCAAAATGCTACAGATCTCAGCTTGTCGATCAGCATCTTCTTGCATGAAGGTAACCATCTCAAATCCGCGAACAGCTTCTGTAGTCACTAAATGTGGATACGTAGTAGCCCAACTTCTTGGTAACGTAGCGCCGTGAAAATTCACCAATAATTCGTAATCAGCAGCGTCTTCTAAGATATCTAGATAATACGCAATAACGGACTGACCATCACCACCAAAGAAATCAATCTTAACTCCTTTGATACCTAAATCCTGTAATTTTTTAAATTCTGCTCGACGAGATTCTTTGGTTAATAATTTATTTTTCGGCGTATACCCTACCGTATTCCAATCTCCGGCAGAGTTGTACCACAAGATGAGACCAACGTTTTTGCTACGAGCATATTGGCTTAGCTCCGCAATTTTGTTAAAACCGATTTTGGTGTCCCAGTTCACATCAATTAAGCAATATTGCCAGCGCATATCTGCTGCAAAATCGATGTATTTTTTCTGCTCTTCATAGACGATAAAATCATCTTTGCTATTAATCCAGCTCCAAGAAGCCTTTCCTGGCTTTACAAAAGAAGCAAAAGAAGTTTTAGGTTGTGGAACTACGGCATTTGCCAATTCAGATTCCACTATATTTTTAAGTTCCCCTACTGCAATTACTCGCCAAGGTGACACAAAATTATTTTCAATTTTTGTATAAAGATTTTGGTCTTTGATTACTTCTCGAACATCGGGCATAGCAATATGATATTCACCATTTGGTGATTCATAATGCAATCGCGTCGCACAATGATTGCGCTGCAAACCAGCTTCAGTAATCAATACCCAAGTATTATTGGTTTCGAACAATGCGGGATAAACCCAACCTGTTTTTGTACTTTCCGGCGTTCCAACAGGAATTTCCTTTTGGTAATGTTCTTCGTAAGAAGGATTCGTCTGCTCCCAACCCGTTTTAGCAATAGCCATAGGCTGCAACCAAGCTTTTGCGGATTGATTAAAGTTATAACTTGTTTTTTCTTCGATTATAAAATCTATTTGTTCGCTATATTTTGGCAATTCGTATTGGAATACAACGCCTTCATCTGACACTTGAAAACGGATATTCAATGTTTTCTTGTTCGCATTATGCCATGTCAACACACGCTCATTGGCGGTATAAGAATAGTGTGTTTTTTTGCCGTGAAGAGCCGTATAAGATTTAGAAATTATTCTATTAGCCGACGCACTTTTATACACCAAATTTGTGGCAAAGTCTTGTGTTTTAGTTTTTAAACCCAATTGGGAGCTTTCCAAAACTAAGTTACCTTGACGCAGAATTTGATACTTTATAGTTCCTTTTTGATCAGTTGAAATGGAAAGTTCAATCTTTTTATCTGGACTGACGATCTGTATAGGTGTATTCTTTCCAAACACAGTCGAAGGAACATAAAAAAGCACAAATAAAAGAACGAAGCTAATAGAATATTTCATTTTCAAACTATTATTTAATGTTATGTTATCTTACAGAAAATCTATATTCTGTCTTAGAACTATATTTTTCTCCAGGACGCAAAGTCGTTGAAGGGAAGCTTTCATGATTCGGCGCATCAGGGAAATGTTGTGTTTCTAAACATAATGCAGCACGGTAAGGATAAGTTTTACCTCCTTTTCCTTTCGGATCCGAATCTTTCATGAAATTTCCGCTATAGAATTGAAGTCCAGGTTCTGTTGTTAAGATTTTCATCTCAATACCAGTTTTTGGAGCATATAAACTCGCTACTTCAGAAAATCCATCTTTTTTATTCAATTCAAAATTGTGGTCATAACCCAAGCCGTATTTAAGCTGTGGAGTTTGTTTATCGATATCTGCACCAATAAGTTTTGGCGATGTAAAATCAAAAGGAGTTCCTTTTATAGCAATGCTTCTTCCTGTTGGGATCAAATTGCTATCTACTTCTGTCAATTTATCTGCATCGATCCATAGTTCATGATCCAAAATAGTCGTATCACCTTCACCATTTAAGTTGAAATAACCATGACTTGTTAAGTTCAAAATAGTTTCTTTATCGGTTTCGCCAGAATATTCGATTTCTAAACCACCTTCGTTATTTACTTTGTAAGTCACCTGCATGGTCACCTTGCCAGGATAGCCTGCTTCGCCATCCGGAGAAACGTATTCCAAGGTAAGAGCATCTTTGGACAAGGATTTTACTTCCCATACTTTATTGTAAACACCATTGGTACCACCATGTAGCGAATTTTCACCATCATTCTTTTCTAATTGATAAGCTGTACCATTCAAAGTGAATGTAGCCTTACCGATTCGATTACCGAAACGACCTACTACAGCTCCATAAAAATTATTGGTATTCTTGATAAATTCATCTGCTGTATCATACCCCAAAAGTACATCGACATCTTTGCTGTCTTTATCCTTTACCTCAAGAGAAACTATACGCGCACCAAAATTTGTAATGCTTACTTGCAACTTTTCGTTTCCGATTTTATACAATAAGACATCCTTATTGTCCAAACTCGCATAGAATACGCTGGTATCCGTAGCTTCTATTTCCGAAGATGTTTGATTGTTCTTCGTGTTTTGACAAGCACTTGCCATAAGAAGCCCTGCAAAAAGGAGACTATAATACTTTGCTTTCATAATCTTTAAGTTTATAATGAATTACCAAAATTTAACATACAATGCCCCAACAATTAAGATAGTCAAGACGATCATTACCATTACCGATGGTTCTACTTTGAACATTTTAGAATCTAATTCTAATCCTTTAGGATTTTCTTTAGGACCAAATAAGCTCACCAATACCATGATAATCATTGTAAACATGAAAGCTAGACCCATACAAATTTGGAAAGGAATCTCATATTCGCCAGCTGAATTGATATAAGCTGTATATAAGAATGTTTCTGGTCCAAACCATGCTGGAGCGTAATTGTTGAATACAATCGAAAGAACGAAACCAGTGATCAAACCTACAATAGCAGCTGAACCTGTAGTTCTTTTCCAGAACATACCCAATAAGAACATTGCAAATACACCTGGAGAAATAAAGCCCGTATATTTTTGAATGAATGTGAAACCACCTGCACCACCTATACCTAATAAATCATCCCATGTAAAGAATACCGACACTAAAATAGATATGATAATAGTGATTTTACCTACATTGATCAGCTTGCGTTCAGATGCACCTTTATCGATATATTTATTGTAAATATCCATGGTGAAAATGGTCGCAATACTATTAGCTTTACCAGCTAAAGAAGCTACGATAGCAGCAGTCAACGCGGCAAGTGATAGACCTTTCATTCCGTTAGGTAAGAATCCTAAAATCGCGGAATAAGCATTATCTGGGTTAAAGTTTCCTCCTGGAGCCATTTCATTTTGTAAAGCACCATTTTTGTAAAGCACATAAGCAGCAATACCTGGCAACATAACGATAATAGGCATTAATAATTTTAAGAAACCCGCAAACAAGATACCTGTACGCGCAGTTTTCAAATCCGCACCCAAAGCACGTTGCGTGATATATTGATTACAACCCCAATAATTTAAGTTTACAATCCAAATACCTGCTAAGTACATTCCAATTCCTGGAAGCATCAAATATTTATTTACATCCTCTTGCGAACTTTCGGCTGTCGGTTTATCTACAATAAGGTTAAAATGTTTTGGAGAATCTACCATTAATTGTTTGAAACCTGCTAACACATCTTTTCCTAATCCAAAATGTTCAGAGACTAATGTCAAAGCGATATAAGTTGTTGCAAAACCACCTATAATCAGTACAACCACTTGAATAACATCGGTAAAACCGATAACTTTCATACCACCCAAAGTAATGACAATAGAAAATACAGCTAATGCTACTATAATCACGTGGAAGTACTCGCCACCCCCCAAATTACTGATGGCTAGCGCTCCTAAATATAGGATAGAAGTTAAATTCACAAACACATATAAGAACAACCAAAAGATAGCCATGATAAGACTGGTCGTTTCATTATAACGTTGTTTTAAGAATTGAGGCATGGTAAAAATTTTGTTTTTGAGATAAACAGGAATAAACCATACCGCTACGATAATCAAAGCAATAGCAGCAATCCATTCGTAAGCAGCCACGGCGATACCCACCGTAAAACCGTTACCACTCATACCGATAAATTGCTCTGCTGAGATATTGGAAGCAATAAGACTGGCTCCAATTGCCCACCATGTTAATGAGCCTTCGGCCAAGAAGTAATCTTTACTACTTGCCAATTCTTTCTTTTGCTTGCTATATACCCAATATCCATAGCCAGCGACCACGACAAAATAAATAAGAAAAATGACGTAGTCAATAGTTGCAAACTTTTCCATAGGTTTAATAAATGCAGATTAGTTTTGTAGTTTATAATACAGTTCACTATTTCTCAATTCTTTCTCGAATTGATCTAATTTGGTTGACTTATCAATGATAATCAGCTCCAATTTAGCTATTCTTGCAAAATCTTCCATATATTCTGATGTAAGATTTTGGCTATAAACTGTATGGTGTGCTCCTCCGGCGTAAATCCATGCTGTACATCCAGTCTTCATATCAGGCTCTGGCTTCCATAAAACACGTGCCACAGGTAATTTTGGTAATTCATTAGTAACATCCACGCCTTGTACAGTATTGACCACCAAACGGAAACGATCACCCATATCCACTAATGAAGCATTGAATGCAGGACCACCTTTGGCATCAAAAACTAAACGCGCAGGATCTGCTTTACCCCCAATACCTAAAGGATGAACTTCTAATTTAGGTTTACTCGCGGCCAATGAAGCATCAACTTCCAACATATGTGAGCCTAAAACCATAGCATTAGCAGGATCAAAATGATAGGTATAATCTTCCATAAAAGCATTCGCCCCTTCATACCCTGTTGCCATTACTTTACAAGCACGAACCATAGCTGGAGTTTTCCAGTCACCTTCACCCGCAAAAGCATAACCTTCTGCCATTAAACGCTGTACAGCTAATCCTGGTAATTGTGGCAATCCGTACAAATCTTCAAAAGTATCTGTAAATCCTTTATAATTTCCTTTTTCTAAGAATGAACGTAATCCCAATTCAATCTTCGCGGCATCATAAACATTTGAACGAAATTTACCGCCTTCGAGTACATCTTCCGACATGATATACAATTGTTCATATTCTTTCAGCAAAGCCTGCACTGCATCATCGGAAATAGCATCAATTTCTTTTACTAAATCACCAATTCCATGTGTATTCACAGAGAAACCAAATTTCACTTCAGCCTCTACTTTATCACCTTCTGTCACTGCAACGTAGCGCATATTATCACCAAAGCGAACAAACTTAGCGCCTTGCCAATCTGCCCAAGCGGCTGCAGCACGCGCCCATACGTTAATACGATCTATGACTTCTGGATCTTGCCAATGGCCTGTTACCACTTTTCGAGGCAAACGCATTCTTGACACTATAAAACCAAATTCACGATCTCCATGTGCACTTTGATTTAAATTCATGAAATCCATATCGATAGAATCCCATGGAATATCACGATTATATTGGGTATGGAGATGTAATAAAGGCTTATTTAGAATTTGTAAACCACGAATCCACATTTTCGCTGGTGAGAAAGTGTGCATCCATGTAATTAAGCCAATACATTTTTCTGTATTATTTGCTTCTAATATAGTTTTATAAATTTCTTCCGTGTTTCTTACAATAGGTTTAAACACCACACGTACAGGTATGCCTGCGTGCTGATCAAAATATGTAGCTATTTCTTTGGAATGATCTGCAGCTTGACGTAAAGTTTCCTCCCCATATAGATCTTGGCTCCCCGTAATAAACCAAACCTCTAAAGTTTCTAATGATATCATGTTTTATTTAGGTTTTTATTTAAATAATTTTATTGTCCATAGTAAGCATTGCTTCCGTGCTTACGTTCGTAATGTTTCTTGATTAGTGAAGCTTTTAAGCGTTCGATTTTAGGATTAATACCTTCTGACAGGAATGCCAACTCCGCTACATATTCCAAAACTGCAGCATTGTACACCGCTTGTTTACCATCTTTGCCCCATGTAAATGGGGCATGATTTCCAACCAAAATCATCTGTACTTCCTCATGGTTCAAACCCACTTCTTTGAAATGATTAATAATCTGGTAGCCTGTTTGATATTCATAATTTCCAGCAATCATATCATCTGCCATAGGTGGGGCACATGGAATATCTTTGGTCAAATGATCTGCATGCGTCGTGCCATAAATAGGAATACTTCTATTAGCTTGTGCCCAAGCTGTTCCGTAAACTGAGTGTGTATGTACTACAGCTCCCAACTCTGGCCACTCCTTATATAATACAGCATGTGTTTTGGTATCGGACGAAGGACGAAGAGTACCTTCTACGACTTGCGCATCCAAATCCACGATAACCATATCATCTACTTTCAGAATTTCGTATGGAACTCCACTCGGCTTGATCGCAAACACCCCTTTATCTCGATCAAATACACTTACATTACCAAATGTAAATTTGACCAAACCAAGTTTAGTCAAATTCATATTTGCTTCGTATGCTTCTTCTTTTATGTTATTGTACATCGTATAAATTATTTTCTAAGACATCACCCGCAGCAATATATCGTTCATATCTCTTTTGATAAATGCCCACCACTTCGCTGTTTGGATAATAAGTTTGTTCAAATCCATGTCCCATTTTTGCCATTGCCTCACCCACATTGGAATAGACATTAGCCGCCACTGCAGCAAACATAGCTGCACCTAAAGCACAAGTTTGATCCGATTTGTGCACCTTAATGGGCATATTGAGAATATCGGCCATCATTTGCATGATGAAAGGAGACTTTTTAGGAATACCTCCCATGGCAATAATCCCTTTTACTGGAACACCTTGCTCCACAAAGCATTCGGCTATTTTACGCGCACCAAAACAAGTGGACTCCACGATAGCTCGGAATAATGAGATAGTATCTGATGCAAGGTTTAAGTCTAATATGGAAGCCTTTAAGTTTTGATTAGCAAATGGAGTACGTCGACCATTCAACCAATCTACAGCTAAAGGATGTTTTACATCTGGCACGATTTCATTTGCCTTTTCACTTAATTTTAAAAGAAGAGTCGATTCAATCCCTTGAAGCATCGACTCTTCTAGCTCATAGATATGTTGTAAGGGCCACATGAGGATATTTTTGAACCAGGCATATGCATCCCCAAATGCGGATTGCCCAGCTTCTAATCCTACCATATTTGGTATTACCGAACCATTTACCTGTCCGCAAATACCCTTTAACGTAAAGTCTAATTTTTCGGGTGTTACCAGTATATCACAAGTGGATGTGCCCACAATTTTACTTAAATAATAAGGCTCGATTTCTCCCCCTACAGCTCCCATATGACAATCGAATGCACCTACACCTACTACCACATTCCTCGAAAGCCCTAATTTCTCCGCCCATTCGGACGAAAGATTGCCCACCACCTGATCTGAAGTATATGTTTGGGTACCTAGACGTTGTACCTGGTCTTTTAGCAAAGGATCCAATGCTGTAAAGAATTCATTAGGTGGATAGCCATTAAATTCCTCAGCCCATAATCCTTTATGTCCTGCCGCACACACGCCTCTTTTTAATTGTGTAACATCTTTTCCACCAGTTAACTCAAAAGGAATCCAGTCACAATGCTCTACCCAAGTGTAGGCTGCACGTTGCACTTTTTCATCTACGCGTAGGATGTGCAGCATCTTTGCCCAAAACCATTCCGAAGAATATACGCCACCGACATATTTTAAATAGTCTGTTTTATATTTTGTTGCATGTTGATTGATTTCACTAGCTTCTTTGATTGAAGTATGGTCCTTCCAAAGCACAAACATAGCGTTTGGATTCTCCGCAAATTCAGGAGTCATTGCAAGTGGTTTTCCTTCTCGGTTGACCGCTACTGGTGTAGAACCAGTGGTATCCACAGAAATTCCTACCACTAGATTGGCTGTTTGGGCTTCTACGTCAGAAAGACAGCCTTTAATGACTTCTTCAATAGTTTCTAAATAGTCTAATGGATGTTGTCTGAATTGATTGGTTCCCGGATTACAGTATAATCCCTTTTTCCATCTCGGATAATAGCTCACACGTGATGCTAGCTCTTGACCATTTGTTGCATCCACTAAAATTGCACGCACAGAATCGCTCCCAAAGTCTACCCCAATTACACAAGGATTATTCATTTTATAATTGTTTTTCAGTTTATAATTGTCATCAATAAGACAGATGTCTCAATAATTAGTGTCAAATTAACACTTATTTTTGAAGTTTAAAATTTTTTTTTAATTTTTATATAATTATTAATTTAAACTCATGACTTTAGACTTCTACAAAAAGAATAAAAAAATCCTTCTGGCCGTCGATTGTATCATATTCGGATTCAACAAAGAAGAGCTTGAAATTCTTCTTATTCAACGTGATTTTGAGCCTGAAAAAGGAAAATGGAGTTTGATGGGCGGTTTCGTAGAAGAAAATGAGTCTCCTGGCGACGCTGCACAACGAGTTCTGAAATCCCTGACTGGATTAGACCATATATATATGGAACAATTTGCTGTTTTTGGCAATCCCAACCGCGAACCGCAGGAACGTGTAGTCAGCTTATGCTATTTTGCATTAATCAATACCGAAATCCTTAGTACAGATTATAAAGCCAAATGGTTTAAATTGGAAAAATGTCCTCCATTGATTTTCGATCATAATGAAATGGTGGTGGAAGCGCATAACAAGCTTAAGAAAAAAGCCGCGCTTTACCCTATTCTCTTCGAACTTCTATCAGATAAGTTTACGATTCCACAAATCACTTTATTATACGAAGCGATTTATCAAAATCAATTGGACAAAAGAAATTTCACTAGAAAACTTCTTGCCTCCAAATTATTGATCAAACTGAATGAAAAGGACAAAGAAAATTCGAAGAAAGGTGCCTATTATTATAAAGTAGACAAATCAATATACAAAGAAAAGATTATATCCTTCCTCAACTTCTTACCAGGTTGGTACGGAGAATAAGAAGATAGGGCTGTAAAATTTACAGCCCTATCTCTTTATATTTTTACTTCCGTCTCTATCACGCCTCCCTTTTCACTATCTACGATAATCTTTGCTTTGTTTGGATTTCCTTTTACAATCCATTTGACTTTGACCTCCGTCATTCCTTCAATAGAAGGCACTTCAATTTGTTCGGGTTTATACTTTTGTTCTTCCGTGACATTAAAGTCATCATTCAAAACTCGCATACCTGTAATAACATCGACACCTTTTAATGTAATGTAATTCGGTCTATTAATTTTATTGCGAACATCATGATCCGAATGCGTCGGAATAATTCGGGTATTCCACACAGAGGCTTTTACTTCATACAAATTACTACCTAATGACTTTACCTTCACATCAGTGAATTCTAATTTCGGAGTATGGTATGCATGAAAAATAGTAAATGCAGTATTACGGTGCGCATCTTCTTGCAATAGAAATCCTGGATGATTTCTCGTGTAATTTTTCTTCGCCCCACCGATTTCTATTTTACCGAATTGAGGATGGTCGTACTCTTTCCATGGCACATAAGCATCACCAAACAAAAGTAATTTATCAAAATCATAATATTCATTCTGACCACTTCCAGCTTCTTTATTATTGAATAATTTAAAAGTAGTCATCAGTTCATTGGAAAAGGTATAGACACCTCTACCTAAAGCAAAGAAATCAATCTCTCCTCCAAAAACCGTATATAAATCCTTATGAATTACTATATAATTATAGCCTGGCAACATTTTTTCTCCCGTCCTACCTAACGCATCATACACTTGCACATCTTTACGGGAATAATAACGTTCATCGTCTGCAGCTCCTGGACCACGCAAAATCATACCCCCATAATTATGATAGGATTGTGCACCTGCAATATTAGTATGCTTAAAAAAGAAATTTTTCACAGCCATAGTTTCTGGCAGCGTTCCAGGATAATATAAAGCACCATTCTGCACGTAATTCGGCTGCCAATTCCAGCCCCAATCACGGTTAGGGTCATACGTACCTGTTATATCTTCATTGACCAACCCATCTCCATCATTATCTATGCCTTCATATCCCAAAAGTTCGTACTCTCCTACTTCCCCTGGCTTTGCTAACACCATGCGATTGGGATTTTCAGGATCAACTTTATAACGACCAGTTTTGGATTTACGACGCATCGTCACAATATGTCCATCTCCATCTAAATCATCGTACAAGTCTTCTGCGACCAAACCATCTCCATCATTATCAAAAGGACGACGACCTGTACGTGACGAATGCATCGTATTCGGTTCATAAATAAAATAATCACGAGAGTCTGGATTAATAGTCGGCGCTATATAAAATACTTTATCGCGTAATAACTCTTTAATAAAGTCTACTTGATGATAATTCTCGGCCAAATACCAAGCTGTATACATAGCAATTTCCGAACCTTGTAATTCATTGGCATGAATATTTCCATCTATCCAAAGTCCAGGTTTGCGATCGGTATTCCCATCTTTAAAATCTGAAACCGTCAAAACAAAAATATCTCGACCTTCGTATGATTTTCCTATGGATTCATATTTCACCAAATTAGGATAAGCTTTCTGCAAGTCCTTACAGAATTGCTCGATCTGCTTATTATCATGATAACGATTCCAATTCATCGGAACTTTTGGATTTGCCGGAGTCCCAATTGCACGTAGTCCTGGGATATCGATGTCCTTATTTTCTTTTTGAGCCAACAGGCTTGTACTCATTTGAGTACACAAGAATAGGGCTAAAATTATATGTTTAATTTTCATTGGACGACAGATTAAAGTTTTACTTCGATTTGTTGTTCTCCAGAAGTGGGACATCCAGCTTGGATTTTCACGGCACCTTTACCTTTTATCAACCAAGAAAAAGTTTTTGAATCACCTGCTCCTAATGCGCTATATAGCTGCAGCCTTTTTCCACTCAAAAACTGCTGATTACTTTGTAAATCACAAACCGTTTTGAATCGTGATACAAAACGTATACGATCTGCTATTTCAGGATAGGTAGGCATATTACCTACATTCATTACAGATAATTCCACTCGGTAAATATCATCTCCCAGTGAAGTCACCTTAGGCGTAGAAAACACCAATTTTGCCATATTCTCTAGGAGCTTTACCACGAAGCCGGTATGCGCTTGCACGGAAGTTTCCAAAAACTCTACTGGTGGATTATTTCTAAAAATATCGACAACACCTCCAACTTCAACTTTTTGATTTGAAAAATCAGGATGATTAACTTTTGACCAAGGCAAGATGGCGCCCTGAACATTATTTATATCCACCCATTTATAGAAAGTTTCATTGGCATCTGTAGTTTTATTTGTATTCTTCGTAGAATCAGTAACGGAAGGCCACCACAATGGAGTGGAAAAACTAAATTTTCCCAAATGATAATATGCCGTATTTGAAAAATTTCCAGGCGAGGATACCATTTTGCTTGCTTCACCTAAAGATTTAGTGTGTTCCTTATATATAGTAGAAATGTATTTAGACATTTCTACATCATTTACACTCCAAGATTTCACAATACGTTCGTTGGCCGCACGCGCATCATATCGTTCAGGTTCGGAAAGATTATTCGCTAGACCTATATGGAGGACACTAGCAATTTGTGGATTAGCAAAAATAAAATCTACCAATGCGCGTGTTTCGGGCTCAGATGCAGCATAGTCGCCGCTTTCAGCTAAAAAAGCGTGATAATCAAAAGTAAAATTACGATCTATATTTACACCGCCTTCACCATCTTCGCCATATCGTCCATCAAAGTCTTGATCTATACCTTCAGGAAATACAATATAATTTCCTTTTTCAGCTTTGGACTTATCAGCAGCGACTAACAAATTAGGATTATCTTTACGCACCTTAAAATTCCCAATCGGCGATTCTACGCGCATTTGTGAAATGATACCATCCCCATTCAAATCTTTAGCAGAATCTTCATCCAAACGACCATCTCGATCATTGTCTATTTTACGACTATTCCCCGAAAGCCATTGCTTTGTAGATGAATTACGTTTGTAAGCATCAGGATTTACTAACGGAATAATCCAAATAGACTTGTCTTTCAGCAAAGCTTGAAGAGAATCTTTAGGTAAAGCTAAAATTTGTTTGGTCAGCTGCAAAGAAGCTATCGTACCAGCAGGATGTTTACCGTCTATCCCGGCTACTACTAGCAAAGTAGGCTTCGGTTTTTCATCCAATTGTAGTTTGATGACGGAAATATTTTCATTCCCATAACTTTTTCCGATAACAGTTTGCGAAACCAATCCCTTGGTCGAGTATCCGCTAATGGAAGATTGTACTTCAGCATAGGAAGGATATTTGAGCTGTGCTAAAGACAACAACGGACTAATAAGTAACAAACCCAAAAAGGTCTTTTTCATAATCTTAGGTTAGAAGTAGTGGTAAATACTATAGGCTAAAAATAGTCTTTTAACACTAATTTTTTATTAAGTATAAGTAACTTGTTTGATATAATATACGTATATTATCTTATTAATTTTGAACAACAAATTTTCGTATCCGAAGAGCTAATTATAAATTTTAAATTATTCTTAACAAACGCTTTGCTTTTAATAAGATATACATTATTTTTGCATTCCAAAATGCAGCCTGATTAAACAGGCTGTGAATAAATTGATTAATAAATTTTAGTCCCTATAATATGCCCAATATTGGTAAAATAGCGCAGATTATCGGCCCAGTGGTTGACGTCAACTTTGCCGACAATGAAAATCTTCCTAAGATTTACGATGCATTGTACATTGAAAAAGAAAATGGACAACGTATCGTTTTAGAAGTTCAACAACACTTAGGTGAGGAACGTGTTCGTACTATTGCGATGGATGCTACAGAAGGTTTAGTACGTGGTATGAAAGTAGTTGACACTGGTGCTCCTATCAAAATGCCTGTAGGCGAAGAGATCAAAGGTCGTGTTTTCAACGTAGTTGGAGATCCTATTGATGGTATTCGCGAATTGGACAAAACTAATGGACGTCCTATCCACAATACACCTCCAAAATTCGAAGATTTGTCAACTGAAACTGAAGTACTTTTCACAGGTATCAAAGTTATTGACTTATTAGAGCCTTATGCTAAAGGTGGTAAAATCGGTTTGTTCGGTGGTGCTGGTGTAGGTAAAACAGTATTAATCCAAGAGCTTATCAACAATATCGCTAAAGGTCACGGTGGTCTTTCAGTATTTGCTGGTGTTGGTGAACGTACACGTGAAGGTAATGACTTATTACGTGAGATGTTGGAATCAGGTATCATCAAATACGGTGAGCACTTCATGGAAGGTATGGAAAAAGGCGAATGGCCTATCGATACTGTTGACCAAGAATTGATGAAAGAATCTAAATGTACTTTCGTATTCGGTCAGATGAATGAGCCTCCAGGTGCACGTGCTCGTGTGGCTTTGTCTGGTTTGACTGTTGCAGAATATTTCCGTGATGGTGAAGGTGATGGTCAAGGTAAAGACGTATTATTCTTTATCGATAACATCTTCCGTTTCACGCAAGCAGGTTCTGAGGTATCAGCTTTATTAGGTCGTATGCCATCAGCGGTAGGTTACCAACCTACATTAGCTACAGAGATGGGTTTGATGCAAGAGCGTATTACTTCAACTAAAAACGGATCTATCACTTCAGTACAAGCGGTATACGTACCTGCCGATGACTTAACTGACCCTGCTCCTGCGACTACATTCGCTCACTTGGATGCAACTACAGTATTATCACGTAAAATCGCTGAGTTAGGTATCTATCCTGCGGTAGACCCATTGGATTCTACTTCACGTATCTTATCTCCAAGTGTATTAGGAGCTGAGCACTACAATACAGCTCAACGTGTGAAAGAAATCTTACAACGCTATAAAGAACTTCAAGATATCATCGCTATCTTAGGTATGGATGAGTTATCTGAAGAAGATAAATTAACAGTACACCGCGCACGTCGTGTACAACGTTTCTTATCTCAACCATTCCACGTAGCTGAGCAATTTACAGGTTTGAAAGGTGTATTAGTAGACATCAAAGACACTATCAAAGGTTTCAACATGATCATCGATGGTGAAGTGGATGAATACCCTGAAGCAGCTTTCAACTTAGTAGGTTCTATCGAAGAAGCTATCGAAAAAGGTAAGAAATTATTAGCAGAAGCAGTTTAATTAGATATTAGAAATTAGATATGAGATAATAGATTTTTTATCTCATATCTATTTGAAGAATTCGTTCTCAAATCTCATATCTCGCATCTCATATCTAACAAAAGAATGAAATTACAAGTAATAACTCCAGACAAAATAGCATACGAAGGCGAAGTAACAGCCGTTACAGTACCTGGATCTGCTGGATCTTTTCAAATTTTGAAAGACCACGCTGCTATTGTCTCTACGTTAGAAGATGGCAAAGTCATTATTAAAGGTAGTAATGGCGAACAAGTCATTATTATCAAAGGTGGTGTAGTTGAAGTAAAGGACAACAATATCATCGTTTTGGCGGAAGGAATAGTGCAAGGATAACGATAAAAGATAATGATAAAATAGCCCTTAAAACTTCAGGTTTTAAGGGCTATTTTTTTGCAACTTTTTTTAGCTACAAGACCATTTTAGGAAGAATTTTGAGGATAATACGAAATTTTTCAAAACCTAGAAAATAAACCAATTTTAATTTCGGTTCAGCTATTGAAAAATTTTATTTTGTTTAATACATGTATTATAAAATATATTTAAGAAAAATAAATAAACACGAAACAATAAACTTTTTTAAAATAAAGTGTTTGTCTATTGTAAAGAATTTTTTTTCGTCTTAACTTGACGAAGCTTCTTATTCGAAGATGTGTACCTAGTCTTTGGGGAGGGAAAGGACACCTTAAAATTTAAACATATGCAATACTATAATCAGAACACGAAAATATTTCTAAATGGTGAGTTCGTATTAGCGAAATCAGCTGGCGTAGATTTATTTGGTCAGTCGTTGCATTATGGCTATGGAGCCTTCGAAGGATTACGCGCTTACAACACACACAATGGTACGCGTATCTTCAAGGCAGAAGCACATTTTGAAAGATTACGTAAATCTTGTGAGTCTATTGGACTTCCATATAAATGGAACAACAGAACGTTGATTGAAAAGTGTTACGAATTATTGGAAATAAACAATCTTCGTGCAGCATATATAAGACCCTTAGTATTCTCTGGATCTAATATGCACCTTACCTCTTCAGAAGATGCGAATATCATGTTGGCCGCTTGGGAATGGGGTCCCTATTTAGGACAAAATCTATTGAACGTTAACATTTCAAAATACGAGCGTCCTAACCCAAAATCTTTCCATATAGACGCGAAGATTTCAGGACAGTACATCAATTCCATTCTTGCCTCGACAGATGCTATTCGTAATGGATACGATGAAGCCTTGATGTTGGATCAAGATGGTTACGTCGCACAGGCTTCGAGTGAGAATATTTTTATTGAAAAGGATTATAAAATCTATACACCGCCATTGGGAGATGTGTTCCCTGGCATAACAAGAAAAACGGTGATTGGCATCTGCAAAGAATTGGGATTCGAAATCATCGAGAAGAAACTAACCGTCCAGGATATCTATACAGCTGACAGTGCCTTCTTAAGTGGCACTGCTGCTGAGATTATTGGTATCAAACAGGTGGACCATATCGTTTACAAAGAAGAATGGGAACATAGCATTGGTGCTACGATCCAAAGAAAATATAAAAACTTAGTATTAGAGCAAGAGAATTATGAAGTCATCATCTGATAACGAAAAGGGATTAAATAAATACAGCCGCATATTCACTCAAGACGAGACACAACCTGCTGCCAAAGCGATGTTGTATGGTATTGGCTTGACTGATGCCGATATGGATAAAGCGCAAGTGGGTATCGCCAGTATGGGCTATGATGGTAACACATGTAATATGCACCTAAATGACTTAGCTCAGGTCGTGAAAAAAGGTGTATGGAACAATGATTTAGTCGGTCTTACCTTCGGTACTATTGGTGTAAGTGATGGTATGAGTAATGGTACAGATGGCATGCGTTATTCCTTAGTATCACGTGATGTGATTGCAGATAGTATTGAGACTATATGTGGCGGTCAATATTACGATGGATTAATTGCTATCCCTGGATGTGACAAAAACATGCCTGGTGCTATTATGGCTATGGCTCGATTGAACCGCCCTGCAATTATGGTTTACGGCGGAACAATTGCTCCTGGGCATTATAAAGGTGAAGAATTAAATATCGTTTCGGCTTTCGAAGCTTTAGGTCAAAAAATTTGTGGTAACATTTCGGACGAAGATTTCCAAGGTGTCATCAAACATACTTGTCCTGGTCCTGGTGCTTGTGGTGGTATGTACACTGCAAACACAATGGCTTCAGCGATTGAAGCTTTAGGAATGAGTTTACCATATTCATCTTCACACCCTGCCGTTTCTAAAGAGAAAGAACAAGAATGTCTTGACGCAGGCAAATACATCCGTATTTTATTAGAAAAAGATATTAAGCCTTCGGATATCATGACGCGCAAAGCGTTTGAAAATGCTTTACGTTCAATTATCATATTAGGAGGAAGTACCAATGCAGTATTGCACTTTATCGCTATCGGTAAAGCTGTAGGTGTAGATATCACACAAGATGATTTCCAACGTATGTCTGACGAGACTCCTGTATTGGCGGATTTCAAACCATCTGGAAAATACTTGATGCAAGATTTACAACAATATGGTGGTACACCAGCGGTATTGCGTTACTTATTAGATAATGGCTTATTGCATGGAGATTGTATGACTGTAACAGGTAAAACTGTAGCAGAAAACTTGGCTGATGTAAAATCTATTATTGATTACAACCAACCTATCATCAAACCTTTGAGTGAGCCTATCAAAGCAACAGGTCACTTGCAAATCCTTTACGGAAATTTAGCGGAAAAAGGTTCTGTAGCGAAGATTTCGGGTAAAGAAGGCGAACGTTTTGTAGGTCCGGCTCGTGTATTCGATGGAGAACATGATTTGGTAGCAGGTATTGCTTCTGGACGCATACAAAAAGGCGATGTTGTCGTTATTAAAAATGAAGGACCTATTGGAGCTCCTGGTATGCCTGAGATGTTGAAGCCTACGTCACTAATCATTGGTGCTGGTCTTGGTAAATCGGTAGCATTAATTACTGACGGTCGTTTCTCAGGTGGTACACACGGTTTTGTAGTTGGTCACATTACACCAGAAGCCTATAAAGGTGGATTGATTGGATTAGTAGAAGATAACGATATAATCGAAATTGACGCAGTAAACAACACAATCACACTAAAAGTAGAAGACAGCATAATCGCTGAACGTCGTGCAAAATGGACACAACCCCCATTGAAAGTTACCAAAGGTGTATTGTACAAATACGCGAAAACAGTAGCTGACGCATCAGAAGGTTGTGTAACGGATTTATAATAAGTATTTAGTAAAGAGTATTTAGTAATTAGATTTAAATACGCCATATATTCTTTACTAATTTATATCAATGAAAAAATAATTAGGATTATTAGACGATAAGTCTAAATACACAATACTAATATCTTAATACTAACAACAAAATGAGTACACTGGAGAAAACAGAAACAAAGAAAACCCAAACCATTGCAGCCAACACACAGATATCGGGTTCGCAAGCGGTCTTGGAAGCTTTGATTCATGAAGGAGTAGATACGGTATTCGGCTACCCAGGCGGCGCGATTATGCCAATTTATGATGCATTATATGATTATAATGACAAAATAAAACATATTCTGGTCCGTCACGAGCAAGGTGGCATTCACGCTGCTCAGGGGTTCGCACGTACTTCAGGTCGTGTAGGCGTCGCTTTCGCAACATCAGGTCCTGGTGCAACTAATTTAGTAACTGGTCTAGCGGACGCTATGATTGATAGCAACCCTATCGTCTGCATCACAGGCCAAGTATTTGCATCATTATTAGGAACTGACGCTTTCCAAGAAACTGACGTAGTCAACATTACCAGTCCAGTGACTAAATGGAACTATCAAGTAACTGATGCAACAGAAATTCCTGCTGTGCTGGCAAAAGCATTTCATATAGCACGTACAGGTCGTCCAGGCCCTGTATTGATTGATATTACCAAAAATGCACAAATGCAGTTGTTCGATTACGAAGGTTACGAAAAATGTAATCATATCCGTAGTTACAGACCAGCTCCAATTGTTCGCAAAGAATACGTGGAGGCTGCCGCTGAACTTATTAATGCAGCTAAAAAACCTTTCGTGATTTTTGGTCAAGGTGTAATCTTAGGTAAAGCAGAACAAGAATTTAAAGAATTCATAGAAAAAGGTGGTTTCCCTGCTGCTACAACTGTAATGGGATTAAGTGCTTTGGAAACTGACCATCCACAACACGTTGGTATGTTGGGTATGCATGGTAACTATGCACCTAATGTAATGACTAATGAGTGTGATGTATTAATTGCTATAGGTATGCGTTTTGATGACCGCGTGACAGGTCGTTTGGATAAATATGCTAAACAAGCAAAAGTTGTTCACTTAGATATTGACCCTGCCGAAATTGATAAAAATGTAAAAACTACAGTTCCTGTTTGGGGAGACTGTAAAGAAACATTACCTCAATTGACTGCATTGCTTACTCCAACTGACCATTCGGAATGGTTACAAAAATTCCGTGAGTTAGAGCAAGAAGAGATTAAAGAGGTTATCTATAACGAATTAAATCCTACAAGTGATATCATGACGATGGGCGAAGTAATTCGCGTATTGAATGAATTGACAGGCGGTAACGCTGTCATCGTAACTGACGTTGGTCAGCACCAAATGGTTGCTTGTCGTTATGCGAAATTTAACTCTTCGAAATCTAATGTAACTTCTGGAGGTCTTGGAACAATGGGATTTGGTTTGCCAGCAGCTATTGGTGCGTGGTATGGAGCTCCAGACCGTGATGTAATAGCTATTATCGGTGACGGGGGCTTCCAAATGACTTTACAAGAATTGGGCACTATTATGCAGTTCGGTGCTAAGGTTAAAATCTTGATTTTAAATAATGAGTTCTTAGGAATGGTACGTCAATGGCAACAATTGTTCCACGACAAACGCTATTCATTCGTGAACATCACAAGTCCTGATTTTGTCGTATTAGCGAAGTCATACTATCTGGATGGAAATAAGATTTCAGACCGTAAGGACTTAGAGTCTGCTTTAAAAACAATGTTGGCTCACGATGGCGGTTATTTATTGGAAGTAATGGTTGGCAAAGAAAACAATGTATTCCCAATGGTAGCGCAAGGAACTTCAGTATCAGAGATTAGATTAAAATAAAATGGAAAAGCAAGAATTTACCATTACCCTATATACAGAAAACGCTATCGGTATGATAGGTCGTATTTCTAATATTTTTTCAAGACGTAAAATCAACATTGAAAGCTTGAACACCTCTCCTTCTGAGGTGGAAGGCATTCACCGCTTCACTATTTTGATTACCGAATCAGAAGATGTGGTTCGTAAACTTTGTCGTCAAATCGAAAAACAAGTCGAAGTATTGAAAGCTTATTTCAACACGAATGATGAATTAATCTGGCAAGAACAAGCGTTGTACAAAGTACCTACAGAAGTAGTAAATGAAAAAGTTTATGTAGAACGTTTATTGCGTGAATACGGAGCAAATGTTGTTGTTATTCGTCCAGATTACATCGTATTCGAAACAGCAGGCCACCGTGAAGAAATCGACAAATTAACTCAAGAATTGACTAAATACGGCTTAATCGAATTCGTTCGTGGTGCACGAATCGCTATCATCAAAGCGAGCGCTGGTTTCCACGAAAAATTAAAACAATTCGAACAACAAGAGCCAGCACCAGAAATTGTAGAAAACGAATTCTTAGACCAACAAGACCAAGTGTTCACGATGTAATTGTATGGAGCAAGTATTTAAATTTATCAAACAAACCCGTCAAGCATTTATCCAATTATTGGATGGATTGACATTAGAACAGCTTAATGAAATTCCGACAGGTTTTAACAATAATATTATATGGAATTTTGGACATGCCGTGGTAGCCACACAAGCGCTTTGCTATGTGCGTACAGGCATTCGTCAAGATGCAAGTTCTATTAAATATGTAGCTTCTTACGTAAAAGGAAGCAAACCAACGTATTTCGTTACACAAGAAGAAGTAGATGATTTGAAACGTCTAGCTGTAGAAACTATCGAACAACTTGAAAAAGATTACGCAGCTGGTGTTTTTAACAAAATCGCTCCTTTTGCAACAGATACTTATGGCGAGACGATGGCAACTATCGAAGAGGTTATCACCTTGACCTCAGGTCACGATAATCTTCACTATGGCTATGCTATCGCACAGAGAAGAATAATCAACAACAATAAATAAAAACTTAAGAAAAGACAAATTAAAATAGTACTACAATGGCAAATTATTTTAACACATTACCTCTTAGAGAGCAATTAAACCAACTTGGTGTAGCTGAATTTATGGATTCATCAGAATTCGCTGATGGCGTAAATGCTTTAAAAGGTAAAAAAATCGTAATCGTAGGTGCGGGTGCACAAGGTTTGAACCAAGGTTTAAATTTAAGAGATTCTGGTTTGGACGTTTCTTACGCTTTACGTAAAGAAGCTATTGAACAAAAAAGAGATTCATGGAAAAATGCAACAGATAACAACTTTACAGTAGGTACGTATGATGAATTAATTCCTACAGCAGATTTAGTTATCAACTTGACTCCAGATAAACAACATACAGCAGTAATCAATGCGGTAATGCCATTGATGAAACAAGGAGCTACATTATCTTATTCGCACGGTTTCAACATTGTAGAAGAAGGTATGCAAATCCGTAAAGATATTACCGTAATCATGGTTGCACCTAAATGTCCAGGTTCTGAAGTACGTGCAGAGTACTTGAGAGGTTTTGGTGTTCCTACATTAATCGCTGTTCACCCTGAAAATGACCCTCAAGGTAAAGGGTGGGCTGAAGCAAAAGCTTACTGTGTAGGTACAGGTGGTCACCGTGCAGGTGTATTGAAATCATCATTCGTAGCAGAGGTTAAATCTGACTTGATGGGTGAGCAAACTATCCTTTGTGGTTTATTACAAACAGGATCTATCCTTTCTTTCGACAAAATGGTTGAAAAAGGTATCGATGCGGGTTACGCTTCTAAATTAGTTCAATACGGTGTTGAGGTTATCACTGAAGCCTTGAAACACGGTGGTGTATCAGGTATGCTTGACCGTTTGAGCAACCCTGCTAAAATCAAAGCTTTTGAATTATCAGAAGAATTGAAAGATATTATGCGTCCATTATTTCAAAAACACCAAGACGATATCATGTCAGGTGAGTTCTCAAGAACTATGATGGAAGATTGGGCTAATGGCGATGCAAACTTATTAAAATGGAGAGCAGAGACAGGTGAAACGGCTTTCGAAAAGACTCCTGCTGGCGATGTTAAAATCTCAGAACAAGAATACTTCGACAATTACTTATTGATGGTTGCTTTCGTAAGAGCAGGTGTTGAATTAGCTTTCGAAACAATGGTAGAAGCGGGTATCAAACCTGAGTCTGCATACTATGAGTCATTACACGAAACACCGCTTATCGCTAACACGATTGCACGTCGTAAATTGTTCGAAATGAACCGTGTAATTTCGGATACAGCAGAGTACGGATGTTACTTATTCGACCAAGCTTGTAAGCCATTATTAGCTGATTTCATGAAAAAAGTTGATACGGATATCGTTGGTAAAAACTACAACGAAGGTAAAGATGGTTCTGTAGATAACGTTAAATTGGTACAAGTAAACGAAATCTTACGCAATCATCCTGTAGAAATCGTTGGACGTAAATTACGTAAAGCGATGACTGCAATGAAGACGATTAAAACAGTTTAATATTTCGTAATTTTGATAATTACAACAAAGGGATAAAGCGCATTCAATGCCTTTATCCCTTTCGAAATTACTTATACTATCATAAGAGAAATGGGAAAAACATTAGTAGAAAAAATTTGGGATGCTCACGTCGTCAAGCGTGCGGAGGGTTTTCCAGATATATTGTATATCGATACGCATTTGATTCATGAGGTGACTTCTCCTCAAGCATTCGATGGATTGCGCAAAAGAGGTCTTCCTGTCTTCCGTCCTAATCAAACTGTTGCCACAGCCGATCATAACGTTCCAACATTAGACCAACACCTTCCTATTAAAGAAGAATTATCGCGCTACCAAGTGGATATGTTGACTAAAAACACGTCTGAATTTGGAATTGAATTGTATGGTTTAGGACACCCTTACCAAGGTATTGTTCACGTTATCGGTCCAGAATTGGGTATCACATTACCGGGTAAAACTATGGTTTGTGGTGATAGCCACACATCTACGCATGGTGCATTTGGTGCTATTGCTTTCGGTATTGGTACTTCACAAGTAGAACAAGTTTTCGCGACACAATGTCTATTGCAATCAAAACCTAAAACGATGAAAATCGAAGTTAACGGTGAATTGCAAAAAGGTGTTGGCGCAAAAGATATTATTCTTTACGTTATTTCTAAAACTACTGCTGCTGGTGGTACAGGATATTTCGTAGAATTTGCTGGATCGGCAATCCGTTCGTTAAGTATGGAAGGTCGTATGACCGTTTGTAACATGAGTATCGAAATGGGTGCTCGTGGTGGTCTTATTGCACCGGACGAAACTACATTCGAATACATCAAAGGTCGCGAATTTGCACCTAAAGGTGAAAAATGGGAGGAAGCATTAGCCTACTGGAAAACATTGTACTCGGACGAAGACGCAGAATTCGATGCTGTGTTGACATTCGATGCAGCAGATATTCAACCGATGATTACTTACGGGACAAATCCAGGAATGGGGATCGGTGTAAAACAATTCATCCCTACTACAGCTACACAACCAGAAAGCGAACAACCATCTTACCAAAAAGCATTAGACTATATGGGCTTTGCTGATGGTGAGCAAGTTTTAGGTAAACCAGTAGATTACGTCTTCATTGGTTCTTGTACTAATTCACGTATCGAAGATTTACGGCAGGTAGCAGCTTTTGTTTCTGGAAAACAAAAAGCGGAGGGTGTAGAAGTTTGGATTGTTCCTGGTTCGAAACAAGTAGAAGCGCAAGCGAAAGCGGAAGGTATTGACAAAGTATTCGAAGCAGCAGGTTTCCAATTACGTGAGCCAGGATGTTCAGCTTGTTTGGGTATGAATGAAGATAAAATCCCAGCAGGTAAATACTGTGTATCTACGTCAAACCGTAACTTCGAAGGACGTCAGGGTCCTAACGCACGTACAATGTTGGTAAGTCCTTTGACAGCAGCGGCAGCAGCTATCACAGGTAAAGTTGTAGATGTAAGAGAATTAATTTAAGATAGATTTTAAAGGTTTATCCTATTGAATTTTAACTTATTACTTTAACAAAATGTGTCAAATTTGTCAGGCAGTAACTGTTACCGAAAACAAGGTCATTGATAGAACAGGTCAGAATGCTTCTTCTATCTTTAACCAACGTACTTTGGAACAGGATTACAGAACACTTAAATCGGCTTTGAAGCCAGGTTTGAGAGTTTTGGATATTGGCTGTGGTTCCGGTTCGATTACCAAGGATATAGCACAGTTGGTTGGTCCAACGGGTTATGTTATTGGTGTAGACAATACCGAGTCATTTATTGCCGAAGGCAAAAAGCTTTTTGATGTGGAGAATCTAGAGCTTATCCATATGGATTTTTTAGATTTCGAAACAGAAGAAAAATTTGACCTAATTGTATCTGCGCGTACATTTCAATGGATTTCTACGTTGGATAAAGCCATTGATAAAATAAAATCCTTGTTGAAACCTAATGGTCAGATTTCGATTTTGGATTATAACCACGAAGCCATCAATTGGACACCAAAAATTCCAGAAAGCATGCAGAATTTTTACAACATGTTTTTGATGTGGCGTAAAGATGCAGGTATGAACAACCGCATCGGTTTTGACCTGATTGATATCTTTGAAGAACACGGCTTTGACCAAATCGAGATTTTCAACGCAGACGAACATTATGAAAGAATGTTCCCTGGCCACGTTGAAAAAATCAAAGTTTGGTCCAAAGTAGCAGGTTCTAAACAAATGGTGGAAGAAGGTTACATTTCCGATGCCGAGCGTTTGCAAGCTATCGCAGATTATAACAATTGGGCAGATAAAGAAGCAACCAGTATGACCCTAAAATTGAGAGAAGTAAGAGCTCGTGCTAATTAAAAATTAGAAATTAAAATTTAAAAAGCACAAGATAATAATTCATTTAAACTCAAATTAAATAGGTTTTTGCCCTTTTAATTTTGACTTTTTACTTTGAAAGATGAAAAAATTTGAAAAATTAACTTCAAGCGTAGTTCCACTACCGATTGAAAATATCGATACCGACCAAATCATCCCGGCTCGTTTCTTAAAAGCGACGACTCGCGAAGGTTTTGGCGACAACTTATTCCGTGACTGGCGCTACGACAGCAACAATCAACCAAAAGCTGATTTTGTGTTGAATGACCCGAAGTTTTCAGGTCAAATCTTAGTCGCTGGTAAAAACTTCGGTTGTGGTTCATCACGTGAACACGCAGCATGGGCTATCGATGACTACGGTTTCAAAGTTGTAGTAAGTTCATTCTTTGCCGACATTTTCAAAGGTAATGCCTTGAACAATGGCGTATTGCCTATCACTGTATCAGAAGAATTTTTAGAAAAAATATTCGCTCAAGTTTTTGCTGACAACAACGCACAATTAGTGGTGGATTTGGAAGCACAAACATTGACAATCGCAGCAACTGGCGAATCATTCGAATTCGAAATCAATCCGTACAAAAAATCATGTTTGATTAACGGTTATGACGATATCGACTTTATTTTAAGCCACAAAGCTGAAATTGAAAACTTCGAGCAAACAAGACCTTTTTCTTTTTATAGATAAAAAATAAATGACAGAACCAGTCGTCCATATTGCTAATTTAACAATTCAATACCCAAATAATGTGGTATTGAATTCCCTATCTTGGTCTATCCAGCAAGGGGAAAATTATGTTATTGGAGGCACGTCTGGTTCTGGCAAAACAACTTTAGCTAAAGCTATAGCAGGATTAATTCCTGCAGATAATGCGATTAAATTAAACTTCGATGCATCGAAATCCCTTCCTGCTAAAGTTGTCTATATTTCCAACTGGTATCAGTTTACCAATTTAGAAGGGGACCGCAATTTCTACTACCAACAACGCTACAACCACCATCAAGGTCACGATACCTTGACCGTGAAAGCAGAGTTGGAGCACTTCGCCAAGAAAGAAAATTTAGACTTTTCAGCTATTCGACAACGCATTCAGGATTTTGGATTTGAAGATGTACAATCTTCTCAATTGATTGAATTGTCAAGTGGTGAACACAAGAAATTGCAATTGGTCCGCGGGCTATGGACGAAACCGCAACTTCTTATTATTGACGAACCATATACAGGTTTGGACAAGAACGCAAGAGCAGTATTGAATACTTGGTTGGATGAATTAGTACAAGAAGGCGTACAGCTTATTCTTATTACTAACGATACTTTATTACCAAATTTTATCAATCGCTTTGCACATGTAGTGAATGGCCAGATAGAAATTGTGAATTCTCCAGCAGCATTTGCGAAAGATAAAAAACGTCAGAAGAAAGAATTACCTGCCTTCTTACATGAAATTCCACAAACAAACTACGAAACTGTTGCGGAGATGAACAACATTTTTATTCGCTATGGCGAAAAAGTAGTTTTGAAAGATGTCTCTTGGAAGGTAAATGTTGGTGAGAAATGGTTGTTGCAAGGGCCAAATGGTTCTGGTAAATCGACTTTATTGAGTCTTATCAATGGCGACCATCCTCAAGCCTATGGCCACGACCTTTCTTTATTTGGCAACAAAAGAGGTTCTGGCGAAAGTATTTGGGATATAAAACAAAAAATCGGGATTATCTCTCCCGAAATGCATTGGTATTTCGACCAAAATGCTACGGTATGGCATACCATTGCTTCTGGTTTTTATGACAGTATCGGATGGTTTATTGATGTAAAATACCAAGAGCAAAAACAAATAGAAGAATTGATGGAGTTTTTTGATTTGACGGAATACAAAAATCAAAATCTACAAACACTCCCGTTAGGAAAGCAAAGACTAGCGATGTTGGCAAGGACAATAGTTAAGAATCCGCCATTGTTAGTGTTGGATGAACCTTGTCAAGGTTTGGATAATGACCAAGCCAAATATTTCAACGATGTAGTAGATGAATTGGCGCAATACGGCAAAACATTGATTTATGTTGGGCATTACGAGACGCAATTGCCATCCTGCATCGAACATAGAATTGTATTAGAGAAGGGCGAAGTAAAAGCCATAGAAAATATAACTGTAAAAAATAAACATTTAGAAAGCGCTATTGTGTAAGAGTTGAGAGCGATTATATCTCTTGATTTTTACTTTATACTTTTGAAAAAAATGAAGAAAAATATTCTAATCATTCCAGGTGATGGAATCGGACAAGAAGTAACAACTTGGGGTAAACAAGTTTTAGAAGCTATTGCGGAAAAATATAACCATGAATTCGTTTTTGACGAAGCTATCATGGGACATACTGCTATCGAAGCGACTGGTAATCCATTACCGGATGAAACTTTAGAGAAAGCGAAAGCTTCGGATGCGATATTATTTGGTGCTATCGGTCATGCTAAATACGATAATGACCCTTCAGCAAAAGTTCGTCCAGAGCAAGGTTTATTGAAAATCCGCAAAGAATTAGGTTTATATGCAAACTTACGTCCTATTCTATTATTTGATGAATTATTAGATGCATCAAGCTTGAAACCTGAAGTGTTACGTGGAACAGATATTTTATTCTTCCGCGAATTGACAGGTGACGTTTATTTCGGGGAGAAAAAACGTAACGAAGACAACACTTTTGCTTCAGATTTGATGAACTATCACCGTTATGAAGTAGAGCGTATTGCGCGCAAAGCATACGAAGCTGCACGTACACGTGGCAAAAAATTATGTTCAGTAGATAAAGCTAACGTATTGGAAACATCACGTCTTTGGAGAGAAGTGGTTCAGGAATTAGCTAAAGAATATTCAGATGTGGAAACAGAACACATGTTTATCGATAATGCAGCGATGCAATTGGTTAAAAATCCGAAAAAATTTGATGTCGTATTGACTGCTAACTTATTTGGTGATATCTTGACTGATGAAGCTTCACAAATTGCAGGTTCAATGGGTATGTTAGCTTCAGCCTCTATCGGTGATAGTACAGGTTTCTTTGAGCCCATACACGGTTCTGCACACGATATCGCTGGACAAAACAAAGCGAACCCATTAGCTTCTATCCTATCAGCGGCATTGTTATTGGATATTGCATTTGGTCTTCAAGAAGAAGCGAAAGCAGTAACTACAGCTGTAGCTGACACATTGAAAGCGGGTTGGAGAACAAGTGATATTGCAAATGGAGAAACACCTGCAGACAAAATTTTGGGCACAAACGAAATGGGCGCTAAAGTTTTAGAATTTATTAAATAAGAAATAACCAAGGTATAAACATATAAAGGAAAAGACTATGTTACACGATCCGAATCACTTATATATTTTCGACACGACATTACGTGATGGTGAACAAGTACCGGGCTGTCAATTGACAACACCTGAAAAAATCGATATTGCAAAAGATCTCGAGCGCTTAGGTGTAGATATTATCGAAGCAGGTTTCCCTGTTTCAAGTCCTGGTGATTTTCAATCTGTAGTTGAATTATCAAAAGCTGTAAATGATGTAATCATTTGTGCTTTGACTCGCGCAAATAAGAACGATATTGATGTTGCAGCTGAAGCATTGAAATATGCAAAGCGACCTCGTATCCACACTGGTATTGGTTCTTCAGATTTACATATTCAATATAAATTCAATAGTACACGCGAAGAAATCTTGGAACGCGCTGTAGCCGCTGTAAAACATGCTAAATCGTATGTAGAAGACGTAGAATTTTACGCTGAAGATGCAGGTCGTGCTGATATTGAATTCCTTGCTAAAATGGTTGAGGCTGTAATTGGAGCTGGTGCAACTGTAGTTAATATTCCAGATACAAACGGATATTGTTTACCCGATCAATACGGTTCTAAAATTAAATTCTTGAAAGAGAATGTGAAAAACATCGATCAAGCAATAATCTCGGCACACTGTCACAACGATCTAGGTTTAGCTACGGCTAACTCTATCGCTGCTGTCCAAAATGGTGCACGTCAAATAGAATGTACTATTAACGGTATTGGTGAAAGAGCAGGTAACACATCATTAGAAGAGGTTGCTATGATTTTGAAAGTACATAACCAAGCTTTCGGAGGTTTAACTTCTAATATAGACAGCAAATTATTCACATACATTTCACGTAAAGTGTCTGATATGATGAATATGCCTGTACAACCAAACAAAGCTATAGTAGGTCGTAATGCATTCGCGCACAGTTCAGGTATCCATCAAGATGGATTCTTGAAACACCGTGAGACTTATGAGATTATCCGTCCAGAGGATGTTGGTTTGGAAGAAGCGGATATTATCTTGACAGCTCGTTCAGGTCGTCACGCGCTGAAACACCACTTAGAACGTCTAGGTTATACATTAGATAAAGATACATTAGCGGATACTTACCAACGTTTCTTAACGTTAGCAGATGCTAAAAAAGAAATCACTGACGAAGATTTATTGACGTTGGTACAATAATTAAAAGGCTGGCAAATCCAGCCTTTTTTAAAATCACCTATACAACAATTAAACAATGAGCTTAGATATTGCTACTTTACCGATAGATTCTTTACAAGCTAAAGAAAGAATAAAAGCTGTAGTGACAAGGACTCCTTTGCAATACAATATACATTTGTCCGAGAGATATGGTGCGGATATTTATCTAAAAAGAGAAGATCTACAAGTCGTACGCTCGTACAAAATACGCGGTGCTTTTAACAAAATTTCATCTTTATCAGCAGCTCAACGTGCTGCTGGTGTTGTATGTGCTAGTGCTGGTAATCATGCCCAAGGCGTAGCCTTATCATGCAAAAGACTAAATATCAAAGGCGTAATCTTTATGCCTGGTCCTACACCACGTCAGAAAATCACCCAAACTGAGATGTGGGGAAATGGCAATATTGAAATTATCTTGACAGGAGATACATTTGACGATTGTCAAAAAGCGGCGTTGGATTATTGTGCACAAAACAATATGACTTTCATCCCTCCTTTTGATGATGTACAAATTATCGAAGGGCAAGGAACTGTTGCGGTGGAAATTTTAGAAGATCTTCCTGATGTTGATGCCGTGATTATTCCAATTGGAGGAGGCGGTTTATCGTCCGGATTGAGTTATCATATGCGCAAATATTCGCCTACGACAAAATTATACGGCGTAGAACCTGAAGGCGCGCCTTCGATGCAAGCAGCTCTGTCGAATGGAGGTCCTATAGAATTGGAACAAATAAACAAATTTGTGGATGGCGCTGCAGTAAAGAAAATAGGTCAATTGACTTACGATATCAGCTCACAATTATTGGATTCTGTCAAATCTATTCCCGAAGGAAAAATCTGTACCACAATATTAGAATTGTATAACAAAGATGCTATCGTAGCTGAGCCAGCTGGCGCTTTGGCGATTGCAGCTTTAGAATTCCACAAAGAGGAAATCAAAGGTAAAAAAGTCGTTTGTGTAGTTTCTGGAGGAAACAATGACATCGATCGCATGAGTGAAATCAAAGAAATGTCTTTGCTTTATGAAGGTTTCAAACACTACTTTATCGTTCGATTCCCACAAAGACCTGGTGCACTTCGTCTTTTAGTAACCGAAGTTTTGGGTCCTAAAGATGATATTACGCGTTTTGAGTATATCAAGAAAACAGAACGCGAGCGTGGTCCTGCGTTAATAGGTATCGAATTAAATAATCCAAAAGATTACATTCCATTCATTGAACGATTGAAGGCTTATAAATTCGACTTTATTGAGGTCAACAAAGACCAGACATTATTCGAATATTTAGTCTAAAAATCATATACCTTAAAATATTAGCTCAGGAAATCCTGAGCTTTTTTTATTATATTGATGACTCATTTATCTATGAATGAACAATTTAATTTTTCAGACGTTATAAATAGGTACTAGATTGTAAACTAAAACTATTTTAGCTATGAAAAACAAAATCACAACAGCACAAGACAAGAGTAGAAATGTAGCAATGGGAAATCCTACATCTGATAAACAATTTGTCGAAACGAAAACATTGAAAAGACATCAGGGATTACCAAATCTAGGAGCTCGAAAGAATGGACCTCAGAAAAATAATAAATCAACAGATAACGAATAAACTTAAAAACTATGAAATCTAAATTAACAATAGTAGTATGTCTACTAGCTTTTTTTACATTTAATTTTGCTTTTGCTCAAAAAGACAAATCCAAACGACCTAGCCCACCGGATTCGGTTCATGTTACCACCTCGGACGGTGTTCATATTGCTATTGATTACAGCAAACCTTCTTTAAAAGGAAGGCAGCTTGGTGTAGATATTGCAAAAGTTGGAGAAGTGTGGCGCACTGGTGCTAATGAAATAACTATCATATCATTCGACAAGGATGTTTTGGTAGAGGGGCAAGCCTTACCAAAAGGTAAATATGGTTTGTGGACGATTCCAGGCGAATCTGAAACAACAGTGATATTTAGTAAAAAATGGCAGGGTTGGGGCGTTGGCTATAGTGATAAAGATGACCAGCTTCGTGTGAATGTTAAAAACTCAATGGGTAATCCTTCTGTAGAACAATTTACGATCTCTGCGGATGCATCCGGAAAAATTAATTTAGCGTGGGGAGAATATATCATTCCGATTACCATTAAGGCGGCAAAATAATTTTAAAAACAGAAATAAAAGGACGAGATCATATAATCTTGTCCTTTGTTATTAAACATCATATCGCCCGCACGGGAGTATGAAGAAAAAAATATTAATAATTCTAATAAGCCGCAGTGAAACGTTGTTTAATGTGTTTTGGCTGTTCTACTTCATCAGCAATAACTACCGCAACATCTTCTACCGAAAGTACACTTCTTCCATTTTCATCGGCTACGGGATAATCGGTTCCTAGTCGGTAAGTACCTGTGCGTACGCCTGAAGTACCTGGATGCATTTCGAGTGCTGGTGAAAAGAAAGTCCAATCCAGCTCTGTTTCTTCTTTCAATATATTCAAATAATCCCTGGCAGCTAATGCACCCGGTCTAATTTCTGCAGGAAATTCAGGAGTATCCACAATTTGAATTTCTGGAGTGGCTTGCAGGCTTCCAGCACCACCAATCACGATTAAACGTTTTACACCAGCTTTTTTAGTCGCTTCTTGAATGGACTTAGATCCTTTCAAAAAATCATCATATAAGTTCGGATTAGTCCATCCTGCATTGTACGCACTTACCACCACATCTACATCCTTAAGATTAGTGGCTAATTTTTCTACATCATTCACATCTAAAGCAATTTTTTCTACATTTTCATGTGCTAGAATGTTTTCTGTATTACGTGCAAAAGCCTTAATAAAGTGTTTACGGTTTACTAATTCCGAAACTAGATGCTTACCTACAAATCCAGAGGCACCAATAACTGCAATTTTCATATCTCTTATTTTATATTTAATTGAAACAAATTTTGTTACAATAATGTTTAAAAAATTTTATTCGAACTGATTCGAAAAATCTTTTACGGTTTGCTTGTTTAATGTTTCTATCAATACCGTATCGGTCTGATCAAATAGTTCATCTAACCTCCCATTCATTTGTCTTCCAACAGCGCAATTCGGATTAGGCTGATTTTTTCTTCCCAACATATTCTCTTTGTTGACAATCTTATACAGATCCCCCAACAAAATCTTTCGCGCATCAATAGCCAAAGCACAGCCCCCTATTTTACCTTTCTTAGCGTCGATTAAACCCGCTTCACGTAATAATTTGATTTCTCTACGAACCACTACAGGGTTCACGTTGATGCTTCCTGCAATAAAATCCGAAGTAATTAATTCTCCCTGATTTTTGTCAAGCAACACCAAAATATGTATAGCCGTTGAGAATCTTAAATTATTCATATCGGTACAAAAGTAACAATAATTTTTAATGTAACAAATTTTATTACATTAAAGATTTATAAATAAGGGAGAATTTACATTCTCCCCTCGTAATTATTTATTTTTCAAATATTTCTCTAAGAATTGATCTTGTTCCCAAAGTAAATGGAAAATATTCTCCTTAGCAGCATAACCATGCGATTCGCGTGGAAGAATCACCATACGTACTGGAGCGCCTAAATTTTTCAAGGCTTGGAAATAACGTTCAGTTTGCAGAGTAAAAGTTCCGGGATTGTTATCCGCAGCACCATGAACCAATAGCATCGGTGTTTTCATACGATCAGCACTCATGAATGGAGACATAGTCATATACAATTGAGGATCATCCCAAAAGTTACGTTGCTCCGATTGGAAACCAAACGGTGTCAAGGTACGGTTGTACGCACCAGATCGTGCAATTCCCGCAGCAAAAAGATTAGAATTAGACAATAAATGCGCGGTCATAAAAGCACCATATGAGTGTCCTCCGACAGCTACTTTCTTACGATCAATATAGCCTAAAGCATCCACTGCATTAATTGCCGCTTCCGCATTCGCTACCAATTGAGGAATAAACGTATCATTCGGCTCAGCTTTGCCTTCTCCTACTATTGGAAAAGCTGCGTTATCCAATACCGCATAACCTTTGGTCACCCAATAAATAAATGAACCATAGCTTGGAAAAGTAAATTCTTTAGGGTTTGCCGTGCTTTGACCTGCGGTCGCTTTATCTTTATATTCACGTGGGTAAGCCCAAATCAGCAGTGGTAATTTCTCTTTTTTATTGAAATCATAACCTGCAGGAAGATAAAGTGTACCAGAAAGTTCAACTCCATCATTACGTTTGTAATTGAGCACCTCTTTATGAACAGCTTCTAAACTTTTAAACGGATTTTCAATTGCTGTTACGGCTTTCGTTTTACCTGATTTGATATTTTTAGTATAATAATTTGGGTATTGTTTAGCCGATTGCAACGAAATCAAAATATCGCCTTTTGTGATATCTACAACTTCCGCAATGCGTTCCTGCAATTCAGAAGATGGAGCTGTATAAATTCTTTTTTTCTTTAAAGTCTTTAAATCCAACTCATCGATAAAAGGAAACTCTCCTTCTTTTGTAAAGCCTGGACCAACCCAATATGTCTTATCTTTATTGATAAACATAGAATAAGTACCGAATTGATTTCGTTCACGGTACACTGAACCCGGATTTGAATACACATCTTGACTATTGCGATCAATGATCACTTTCGTATCACCTGAAGTTGGATTCAATAAAAAAGTTTTACTGTTTCGTGTATCATACCAGCTTGAGGACACCAACGCATAAGTATCATTACCCCAAATAATTCCAGCGAAACGATCTTTTACTTTGGTTAAAGATTTTGGTTCTCCATTGAAAGGATATTCCCATGTAAAAAGTTCGTCTCTGTATTCAACAGCTTTGTTTGCATCGCCACCATCCAATGCCTGTACAAAGAACAAGGTATTAGGCTTATCCGCTCGCCATGTCAACATACGTTTTCCAGGACGCGTTGAAGAAAAACCCTTGGGCTGAATTTCCAGCAAAGGAGTTTCATTTACTTTTAGAATCAAGGTACCATCTACAGCATATACATTTGCTTCTTGCGGAAAGGAAATATAAGGCACTACATAGGAAAACGGCTTTTTCAATTTTGATACTAATACATATTTACCATCTGGTGATACATTTGCCTGTGTATATAAATCCGAAGCTAAAAATTTAGTTTGCTTTCCTTGCAAATCAATCCAGTACAATTCTGCCGTTCCTAAC
Source organism: Sphingobacterium litopenaei (assembly GCF_014692495.1). GTDB lineage: Bacteria > Bacteroidota > Bacteroidia > Sphingobacteriales > Sphingobacteriaceae > Sphingobacterium > Sphingobacterium litopenaei. Next base: position 178,711 of record NZ_JACOIJ010000004.1, read on the forward strand.
GAAACGAAATCCTGTTCATCCTGTGGATTTTTAAGTAAATCCTGATAAGTACGCAATTGCGAAATTTGCCCACCACTCGTCGAAACAACAGGTCCAGAAGGCAAATCTTTGCTGTGATCAATTAATGCGGGACGATTAGCTGGTGATTTGCTAATAAGTAATCCTTGAGAATTACGCAACCACTGATACGGATCATTTAATACGGCATTCAAATCATAATCTGTCAATTGCTTTGCTGATTTGTTTGCTACATCCACCAACCAAAGCGAGACTCCTGAATCATTGGTATGTGTAAAAGCAATGTACTTACTATCAATTGAAAACGACACATTAGAAATCAACGCATTGGCTGGCAATCCTGCAATATCAAATTCTTTTCCATCTTGCGCAGAACGCAGACGAATATTGTAGAAATAATTTTCTGTGCTCGCAATTCTAGTCTTTGCATTTATCCGGAGACCTGCCAATCGCAATTCTTCTTGTCCTAACTCCTCCAGACTTTTGTAAGTAGGTCTATAACTTAATAGTACCCATGATTTATCGGGGCTTAAACTGACAGCGGGCGGCCTTTGATAATCCGCCAATGCCAAAATTTCTGAAGAAGGCTTTTGAAAAGTAACATTTTCTTGCGCATGGACATTTAGTCCTAATAAGAATAGAAAAAAGAAAGGTATTTTTTTCATAATTAGAGTATAATCAAAGAAAAAAGCGATATAATTTTATCAATTTTTGGATGAAGTTTTTTTCTTTTTGAATCCTCTAAAAATATAACAAATAATATAGAATATTAGCAAAATAAATTTCTTTTTTGACAATAAAATTCTAATCCAATTGTCATGCAAAAATTAGGATAAAAAACAAATTTTTAAAGTTATCCACACCCGCCAAATATTGATTTACAGTCTTTTACAAACAAAACCATTCAACTGAGGCAGTTTTATAATGAAAGATCTGAAGAATGTGGAAAAGTATAACTACCTCTCGGAACTAAAATATATGATATTTGTTAAGGATCCCAGAAAATCATCTGTGATCGCAGCGTTTATTTACAAATCTTAGTAAATTTTTTGTTCAAAAGAAACACTTTTGGATAGGATTTACTGTCAAACTTAATATACAACATGGCAAGAATCATTAAATTCGAAAAAAACGATTGTGCTCCATGCGCACAAGTGTCGGCGTACTTAGACAGTAAGGGTATTTCGTATGAGACGATCAATCCATTTGATGAACCGGAGTTGGCTGTTAAGTTTAAAGTTCGCACTGTCCCTACAGTAATCGTTTTGGACGGTGAAGAAGTGAAGCACCGTGTGATCGGTTTCAAACCTCAAGAATTAGAAGAAGCTGTAGCTCAATAAATATTTATCATAAAACTATCTATTTATGATACTCTATTACGACTCAAAAACAGGAAATGTACAGCGCTTTATTGATAAAGTGGTACAAATTACTGGATGGACAGCGATTCGCATTCAAAAAGATATGCTTATCGAAGAAGAAGGTCATTTGGTGACCTTTACGACCAATTTTGGTCAAATTCCAGCTATTACGGAAGATTTTGCATCTAAAAATAGTGCAAAGCTATATTCTGTAACTTCTAGCGGAAACCGCAATTGGGGTAGAAACTTCGGTGTAGCAGCAGACAAAGTAGCGGCACATTTTGAAATTCCGTTAGCATTCAAATTTGAGCTTTCGGGCACGATGGAAGATATTAATCAATTTATAGACATAATTAAGAATCAATACTATGATAGCAAACGAGGTAGCAAAAAACTGGATATTGCTTAATAATGAAATCATGATCAAACATGATGACGAGTACAGCTTGCATAAAGACAAGGAAGCTGTGCGCGCCTATTTCTTAGAGTATGTAAACAAGAATACGGTATTCTTTTACACACTTAAAGAAAAAGTTGATTATTTGATCGAACACAATTATTATATCAATTTCTACGAGTGGTTTACATTTGAAGACATGGAAAAGGTGTACAATTATGTGTATGCTAAAAAATTCCGTTTTCAGTCTTTCATGGCAGCCTTCAAATTTTTCCAAAGTTATGCACTTCGTGATGACTCCGGAGAGAAATTCCTGGAGCGCTATGAAGACCGTGTTGTAGCGGTATCGTTGTTTTTAGCACGTGAAGAAGGTGTACAAAAAGCTATCGAGTATGCCGAAATCATGATTAATCAAGAATATCAGCCTGCTACCCCGACATTCTTGAATGCTGGTAAAAAACGTTCTGGTGAATTGGTTTCATGTTTCTTGGATGAAATCGGTGACAACTTGAATGGTATTGGTTATGCTGTAGATTCTGCAATGAAATTATCATCTATCGGTGGTGGTGTTTCATTCAACATATCAAAAATCCGTGCACGCGGTGAAGCTATCAAAGGCGTAGACGGTCGCGCAGGAGGTGTACTTCCTATTATGAAAATCATGGAAGATACGTTCTCTTATGCCAACCAATTAGGTCAACGTCCTGGTGCTGGTGCGGTGTACTTAAATATTTTCCACTCGGACATCGAAGAATTCTTAGATTGTAAGAAAATCAACGTGGACGAGAAAGTACGTATCAAATCATTGTCTATTGGTATCATCGTTCCAGATAAGTTCATGGAATTGGCAGAGAAAGACGAGCCTTGTTACTTGATTTATCCACATACTGTAATGCAAGAGTATGGTCAGTATTTGGACGAAATGGATATGGATCAATGGTACGATGAGTTGATCACCAACCCGAACGTTAAGAAAAAGAAAATCAATGCGCGTCACTTATTAGTGAAAATTGCACAGACACAAAAAGAGTCTGGATATCCCTATATTTTCTTCAAAGAGAACACAAACCGTGCACATGCATTAAATGGCATTGGTCGTGTAAAATTCTCTAACCTTTGTACAGAGATCATGCAAGTATCTGAAGTTTCGGATATCGAAATCTATGGCAAAGAAGACACGATCCGTTACGGTATCTCCTGTAACTTAGGTTCGTTGAATATTGCTACTGTAATGGACAACAAGCGTATCAAAGAATCTGTGAAAACAGCTATGCGTGCATTAACGGTAGTAACAGATGTAACAGATATCGCTATGGTACCTTCGATCGCCAAAGCCAACAGAGAATTACACTCTGTAGGTTTGGGGGCAATGAACTTACATGGCTTCCTAGCAAAAAGCTTTATCATGTACGAATCTCGCGAAGCTTTAGACTTTGCGAATACATTCTTCATGATGATGAACTACTATTCTTTGGAAGCTTCTATGGAGATTGCTAAAGAGCGTGGACGTACTTTCGTAGGTTTCGAAAAATCAGATTATGCATCAGGAGCATATTTTGACAAATACTTAGAAAGAGATTACTTACCACAAACGGACAAAGTAAAAGAACTGTTTGAAGGATTGCACATTCCTACAATTGAAGATTGGAACAATCTGAAAGCACAAGTACAAGAACATGGTATTTATCATGCTTACCGCTTGGCTATCGCTCCTAACCAATCTACTTCATACATTATGAACGCTACGGCATCGGTAATGCCAATTGTGGATATCATCGAAGTACGTGAATATGGAGATAGTACTACATACTACCCTATGCCTTACTTGACAAATGACAATTACTTTTACTTCAAGTCAGCATACGATATGGATCAAATGAAAGTATTGAAACTGATTTCAGTAATCCAACGCCACATCGACCAAGGTGTATCTACTATTTTGCACACGAATTCAAAAGATTCGACTCGTGATTTAGCGAAATATTATATTTATGCGCATAAATTGGGCTTGAAATCATTATACTATACCCGTACACGCAAGTCTTCGATCGATGAGTGTATCTCATGTTCAGCATAACCTAAAATTTTATACATCATATGAATAAGCTAAATCTTTAGCTTATTCATATTTTTGACTTTTTACTATTAATTTTTGACTTCAAATAATGAGTAAGCAATATACGGCCGTAAATTGGAATACGCCAGACAATGATTATGCATTAATGTTCTGGGAACAGAATATTAAACAATTCTGGATTGATACCGAATACATTCCTTCAAAAGATATCGACAGCTGGAAAGGTCTTAGCTGGGATATGAAAGAGTGTTACAAAAAAGCTTTAGGTGGATTGACTTTATTGGATACGCTACAAAGTCATACGGGTATGCCTAAAATCATTGATCATATCACCTCTTTACAAAACAAAGCTGTATTGTCTTATATGTGTATGATGGAAGCTATCCACGCCAAATCATACTCTACAATCTTTACGACTGTATCCACTACAAACGAAATCAACGATGTATTTGGTTGGGTATCGCAAAACAAATTCTTGCAATATAAAGCTTCTACTATCGACCAATATTACCGTGCTATTGACAAAGAAAATCCTTCGGATGAAGAATTATTCATGGCTTTAGGTGCTTCGGTATTGTTAGAGTCATTCTTGTTCTATTCTGGATTCTTCTTACCATTATGGTTGTGTGGTCAAGGACAAATGGTTGCTTCTGCAGATATCATCAAAAAAATTGTAGCAGACGAATCTATCCATGGTGTTTTCGTAGGATTAATTGCACAAGAAGTATTCGCTAAACTGCCAAACAAAGAAGAAGTAAAAGAGAAGTTCTTGAAATTACTAAACGACTTGTACGAGAACGAAATCAAATACACAGAAGAATTATATACAGTAGTAGGTTTGACTTCTGAAGTAAAAGAATACGTTCGTTACAATGGTAATAAAGCTTTGATGAACCTAGGTTTCGAGCCTATCTTCGACGTAAAACAAGTCAACCCTATTGTATTGAACGGTTTGAATACGGATACGACACAACATGATTTTTTCTCCAAGAAATCCACTAACTACGAGAAAGCAACTGAAATTGTCCATCTGATGCATGATGACTTTGATATGGATGCTTCCGTAGATATTTAAGAAATTTTATATAATAAAGCGATTTTTTAAACTCCCTTTCAGAAATTCTGGAAGGGAGTTTTTTATACAAGAAAATGCAATGTCACTTGGTTATTCTACCTAAACAATAAATTAATTATCAAAGAGATAGAAAGAATAATAAAGGATTATAAAAAGTAAAACACAAATGTTAAAATTAAAAACAATTGCTGTAAAATTATTACCTTAGATAACAACTGAATACAGTTGCACTAACATTCATAAAAATTATATGAGAAGAATTTTATATGTTATACCTTTTCTGTTTTTGCTAGCATTAAGCTGTGAAAAGGATAATACCTCTCCTACAAAGGCTGATACAGATCAAGAGATTATTAAAAATTGGGATAAATCTCCAGAAGCGTATCTAAGAGATTCCACATTGTATCTAACAAAATTATTGTCCTTATGGCAAGAAAGCATTGTGCCATCCAATATCAATGACATTCTAGACACCGTAAAAGTAAGACGGATTACCAAAGATTATGACAAGGCTGAAGATCTTTTAGATTACCTAATTGGACTTACTCCAAAAGATTCCAAAGGACAACCCTATGACAGATTTAGCTTCTTGGATAGACAAGGTGCTGTAGCAGAAGAAATTCAAGAAGGCACAGGCACAAGTTATGGTATATATGTATTATACCTGCAAACAGCCGAATCCGCTAAAGACAATAACAATGCGGATCTATATGTAAGAATGTTGGATTTAAATTCACCTGCGTATGTTGCCGGATTACGAAGGGGTGATAGAATATTAAGTATTAATGGAAATACAAAATACGATTATAACACTCAAAAAGCTCAGAATTTCAAGGGAATTAATGATGCACTAAATTCCAATTCTATGAATGTCAAGTGGCAGAAACCGAATGGCGAAATTATAGAAAAAACAATTACTCAAGCTAAATATAATATCAATCCTATTTTAAGTACTTGGGTTAAAGATATTGAAGGCAAAAAGGTAGGTTATTTTGCTTTTAGTTCATTTATCAGTATACTCAGCAATCAGGGACAATTAAACTCTTTATATACCAGTCTTCAAAATCTGTTTAATAGCTACGAAACACAAGGGGTATCAGAGCTCATCATAGATTTACGTTACAATGGTGGAGGATCAACCTATACTGCTGAATATTTAGCTAATAAACTTGCCCCTGCTGCTGCGACAGGAAAAAGAATGTACTATTATAAACTAAATCCTATTGTACAGGAAGAACTGGCAGAAGATTTTAAGCCGGTTGATTTCAACAAATTTGGAAATCTTAATTTAACTAAAGTTTATTTCTTAGTGACAAGTTCTACGGCATCAGCAAGTGAACTGTTAATTAATTCATTGAAACCCTACTTGAATGTTCAAATCATAGGATCTGAAAATACTTACGGCAAACCGGTTGGATTCTGGGGTATTCCTATTGGTAAAAAAGGAGCACAGGCTGATATTTATGTCACTTCTTTCCAAATGTTTAATGCCGACAATTACGGAAATTACTTCGAAGGCCTTGTTCCAAATAAACTGACTAGAGAAGATTTCCTGAAAGATTTCGGAGATGTGGAAGAAGGATTTATTGCAGAAGCAATTTACCATATTAAAAATGGATCGTATTCTACAGCGACCCGTTCTGCTGTTTCCGCAAAAGATGCACAACGAATTAACAATACTCATCTATTAAAATCTATTCAAAGCAATAGAGCAACAGACGCTGGTATGTTTAAGTTCGGCAAAGAAAAGATCAAATTAAAATAATATAAAACAAAAACAGGACTTAAAATAAGTCCTGTTTTTGTTTTATATATCCAATACTTCTGTATCTCTCACCTGCACTTTTGTCCAATATTTACTGTATTTCGCCGCGGCCTCAGTATGTATAGGATGCGTTTCATAGACATTGATATCTGCGAGTTCTTCAAAAACAACAGTAATACTATAAGAGAATGAATTATCTACAACCGATCGAGGATTCGTCCCAGCGGGTTTTCCTGTAGTAAAAGATTGAATACCAGGAACTGTTTTTAGAATTTTAAAAAATTCTAAAAAATCCTTTTCCTCCTCTGCTGTAATCCCCTCCTTAAGCCAAAAATAAACTTGGTGTATTATATTACCTGATTTCATAGTGTTTCCCTTCTCTTCGTTAGGATTACTGGAAACTGTACAAGAGGCTAATACGCTTGTAGATATGCCTGCGATACCAGCACCAAGAAAAAATCTTCTTTTCATAAATTAAAATTTAGAATCACATTAGGTAGTTCATTTACAACAAGATAGTAAATATATTACGTTATACAATAAGTTGAAGAAGATTTGACAAATCTTCGATTAGATACTTCGCAACAGCAAGTCTTTGACGCTCCGTAGTGTGCTTGGAAACCGCAACACAAGTTAATCCAGCTGCTGTAGCCGATGTAAAACCTGTAATCGTGTCTTCTACAGCTATTATTTGTTCTTTTGTAAGACCTAATTTCTGTGTAGCCAACTCATAAGGTTCTGGATTAGGCTTTGGATTTTCAACGAGTTCCCTTGTAATAAAAAATTCAAAATAATCGAGTAATTCATGATGCCCTAAAACTGTATCTACTGTCGTTGTATAACTGGATGTGACTAACGCCATACGCAAACCCTTTTGTCGTAAATTTTCTAAGGTTTCTTTCGCGAAAGGCATTAATCGAATTGTAGTCATATCCGATTTCGCATAATTGGCTCTCGTGGCAGTCCACATAAATTCTTCCGTAGTCTCAATACCAAATTGATCTTTCAAAAATCCAACATTACGGACTAAGGTGTGTCCAGCAAAATTCTTCAACCAATCATCGAAAGTAATATGTAAGTCGAATTCATCGGATAGTATTGGTGCCCAATTACTGTAGTAAAAATATTCTGAATCTATTAATGTGCCATCCAAATCAAATAATACGGCTTTTACGGTAGATGCTATCATAGGACTAAAGTTCGCAAAATATATCGTGAAATAGCACCATGCAATATGGATTTATTGTAAATAAAGAAGAGGCTGTCTCCAACGGCCTCATTCGATTTCTGTGCGTCAGGCCAGAGATTTACCGCCGGCTTCCTTCAGATTCCCCCTCGCGAAGGACACCCTTGCCTTAAGTTAACGTTTCCCACTATCAAGGCACGTTCGGGACTTACACCCTAGAGTTCACGCCCATGCCGGACGCACATAAAAAATGCTATCTCAATCACTTGAAATAGCATTTTTTTCTTTAAAAATAAAATTTTTAAAAACTTCCCTTTTTCATTTCTTTAATTGCATAATCAACTGAGCGCGCTGAAAATGCCATATAGGTAAGAGAGGGATTTTGAGTAGAAGTAGAGGTCATGGCTGCACCATCGGTAACAAAAACATTCGGTACAGCATGCAGTTGATTCCATTTATTGAGCATAGAGGTCTTAGGATCAAGTCCCATACGAACACCACCCATTTCGTGTATATCTAATCCAGGTGCCTGCCAATTGTCATCGCGACGAATGTTGGTAAAACCTGCCTCAGTAAACATTTCTTCCAAAGTATCCAAGTAATCCTTCTTCATCTTCTCATCATTCTGGTCGTAATCAATAGAAATCTTGAGCAAAGGAATACCCCATTCATCTTTTTTGTCCTTATCTAATGCTACATAATTTGATGCTTTTGGAATAGTCTCCCCCATCATGTGCGAACCTACTCCCCAACTTCCGAGTTTTGGATTCAACAAAGATTTTTTTAAATCTTCGCCTAATCCAGAAGTATCAGCATACGAAGAACGATAAGCCCCGAATCCAGCCGCGTAGCCACGTAAGTAATTCGTTTCTTGCTTATATAGGTTTCTGAATCTGGGAATATAAGCACCACCTGCTGGATTACGACCTTCGACAGTATAATCTAACAACCCCTCGTACTCAGCATATATTCGGGCACTATAATTATGGAAAGCCACATATTTACCCAACGTTTCACTATCATTGCCTAAACCATTCGGGAAACGGGTAGATGTAGAATTTAACAAGATCAAATTGGTATTAATAGCTGCTGCATTCACAAAAATGATTTTTGCATAAAAATCAATCTCTTCCTTCGTATTTCGATCAATAACTTTTACTCCTACGGCTTTCCCCTTTTGTTCATCATACAAAATAGAATGAACCACAGAGTTTGGTCTTAGTGTCAGGTTTCCAGTTTTTGCTGCCCAGGGTAAAGTGGAAGCATTCGAACTAAAATATCCTCCAAAAGGACAACCACGCTGACATAAGGTTCTATTTTGACATTGGGTACGTCCTTGCTGGATATGAATAGGCTGCGGTTTAGAAATATGAGCACAACGTGCCGAAATAACTTTCCGTGTTGGATATTTGTTCTCGACACTTTGCTTAAAATATTTCTCTACGACATTCAGCGGATAGGCTGGCAAAAATTCCCCGTCCGGTAATTCTGGCAATCCATCTTTATCACCGGCTATACCAGCAAAACGTTCTACATGATCATACCAAGGCTTTAAATCTGCATAACGAATTGGCCAGTCTACCGCAAAACCATCTCGTGCAGGTCCCTCAAAATCAAAATCGGACCACCGCTGGGTCTGTCTTGCCCATAATAATGATTTTCCACCGACTTGATAGCCACGAATCCAATCAAAAGGTTTTTCTTGTATATAGGGATGTTCGTTATCTTTAACAAAAAAGTGTGCCGCATCTTCATGGAATGCGTAGCACTTGCTCACGATGGGATTATCCTGCTTTACCTGATAAGGCATCTCATTGCGATGCTCAAATTCCCAAGGATACATATTGGTTGTAGGGTAATCTTTGATGTGTTTCACATCGCGCCCACGTTCCAAAACCAATGTCTTGAGACCTTTTTCACATAATTCTTTCGCAGACCATCCACCGCTTATACCTGAACCGATGACAATAGCATCATATGTTCTATCTTTTTGCGAATCTATATTGAGATATGCCATATTAACTGTTAACTTTTACTGCGCCATCGTATCTACCTGGCACCAATTCATAAATCACTTTGTTCTTCATCACATATTCAGAATTTTGATAGCCCATTATGGTTCTATTTTTCAGAATAGCAAAAAATGTATCCTCTTTTGGCAAGGTGGAAAAATAGGTTTGAATCTCACCTAAAGATTTACCTTTAAGTGGTTTGGATTTTTTGAGCCCTTCCACAAAAGATTTTTGATCCTCTGGAGAATGACAATCATCGACCATTTTCATCACAAACAAGTGTAAATTCAAGGTTCTTGCTCCTGGAGAATCTGTTTCGGGGATAATTGCTTCAACTAAATCGGCAAGTAGTTCTTCATCCTCTTTCGAAAAATCAAGGTTGGACAAAGCAATAGTAGATTTCTTACGATCTCTCGTACATGAAGTCGCAATGACCATTCCTCCAGCAAGAATAAAGAGTTGCTTAATGGCGGTTCTTCTTTTCATTTCGAATTAATTGGTAATCCGAATATAGGAAATATTTAATAAAAACGATTTAGCTAAAAACATATCCTTATCGTAAAAGTAATTGTAGTAGAATAAAAAAGGCTCTGCTATTGCAGAGCCCTTATGCTATTCGTATCCTGGATTTTGTTTTAAATTCGGATTTATTGAAAGTTGATTATTCGGCACAGGGAATAATTCTCTATTAGGATCATTTGAAGGAGTGTGATCCCACCAAGAAGCGGTGGTATACTTTCCAAAACGAATTAAATCCGTTCTTCTCTTACCTTCAAAAATAAATTCTCTACCTCTTTCTTTCAATAATTCATCTAGCGTTAAAGTAGCTGTGGTATATTGGTTTGCCGTCCAATCATCTTCCGCAAAAGCTCTTTTGCGCGATTCATTAATCAGTGACACAGCTTCCGCATTTGCAGATCCATTATTTTTGCGCATGATTGCTTCTGCCTTATTGAAATAAATCTCAGTCAAACGGTAAATGATATAATCATTCTCCCAATAATTAGGATCATCCAAAGTGCCCGATTTGTATTTATGGAATCTTGCACCTGAGTTTTCTTCACCCTCTGTCATACTTCCTTGACTTGTACGATCTCCTTCACTTTCACGACGTATACTATTTACAAATACCAATGGCTTACCGCTGTATTCTTCTGTTCCTAACACTGGAGTGGTAGTACCATATTTATATTGAGGACCAAACAAAAACCAGTCTTTTTTACGTAAATCCTCTTCTCCATACGCGTCAAATGCTGAAGGAATAACTACTAATGCGTTCCATCCACCATAGCCAACTTTCAACACTTCTTTCATATAATCATATCCGAAGAAGAAACCCGCCCAATCAAATGTAAAACCTGCTTCTCTACTAAACTGAAACTGAAACAATGATTCTGGATTCGCGGAATTGGTATTGCTAAATAAGGAATTAATATCAGGCGATAATTTAGGCGTACCGCCAATTCCTCCACCCTGACCATTAATAATCTTGTCCGAAACCGCAATACATTCATCCCACATCGCTTGCCCTTTCCACTTTTGGGCATTCAAATACAATTCTGACAGCATGGCATATCCTGCTGCGCGTGATACTTGTCCTATATTTGAAGCCGACGTTAAAGGCAAATTCTCCACATTGTCTACTAACTCTTGATGAATAAAATCAAATACTTCTGATCGAGATTGTGTCTCTGGATTAATGGGGTCGGCCACTTTTGTTGCTATGGGAACATTCCCCCACAAATCCATTATTTTGATATAATGAAATGCTCTTAACACTTTCAACTGCGAGACAATTACATCACGCTCTTCTTCTGTCAAGCCTTGTACCTTCGTGACATCCAAACTTTCTATATCGGCAATGGCATTATTGACATAGCCTACTCCTCCCCACATTAATGTCCACACGTTTCTCAATCTACTTTCATTACTCGTCCAAGTATGATAATGCTGACGAATATGATCTCCACTGTCGTAACCATGTCTTCCTTTTTGAGGCCAAGCCAATTGATCGGCGCTTAATTCCGAATGGTAATAATATCCACTTTGGCCTGTTGGCGCTAACCAAGCCTGCATATGTGTGAATGGACGCAATGCAGCCTGCATTACCTCACGTTTATTGTTATAAAAACTGTTTTCGTTTATACTGCTATATACATTTTCTGTCAAGTCTGTACAAGAATGAAAGAATAATCCAGCACCCAGAACCGCAACTGCTGACAGAACTTTATTTATCTTTTTCATATTACTCTACTTTAAAATCCAATATTTAACCCAAATGTCCATGATCTCGTTCTTGGATAGAATCCACGGCTGTCGATACCAGCATCAAATCCAACATCTTGCAATTCGGGATCTAAGCCAGTGTAGCTCGTGATGGTAGCAATATTTCTACCAGTCACATACACATAAAGATTGCGGATATATTGCGTTTTAAATTTGAAATTGTAACCCAAAGTCACATTGTCCAGCTTCACAAAACTTCCATTCTCAAGGTAGTAATCAGAATATTGAGGATCATCTTTAATAGCATCATGTTTGTCAAATGCGCTTTGCAACACATTATTTGGCAACCATTTTTGATTACCGAAATACATATCAGGTGTATTCAGAATATCATATTTAAATTTTCCTCTGAAAAACACAGTCAGATCAAATCCTTTATAATTAAATCTATTACCTAAAGAAGCTTGATATTTAGGAACTCCGTTACCGATATACGTTAAATCATTCTCATTCATTTCAGCTGCAGTACCTGTAGACCCATCCGCTTTGTAGAATAACCATTTACCTTCATCATTTATTCCAGCATATCTTTTACCATAAAAAGAACCAATTTCTCCCCCTTCTTCTAATCGAATAGCATCACCCAAATTACCTGGCGAAGGCAATCCGCCAAAAGTCATCCAATTACTTTTGAACGTATCGTTGGACATTTGCACTAATCTATTTTTTTGGTAATTACCTGCAAAATCAACAGTCCAAGTGAAGTTTTCATTAGAAATTGGTGAACCCGACAATTGAAATTCAACCCCTTTATTAGTCACTTCACCTACATTATACCAAATACTTCCTGATACATATGCGGGTTGTTGAGCTGTATATTGATTGAGTAAATCCGTAGTTTTACGAGTATACACATCTAATGAACCTGTCAAACGATTAGACCATAATCCGAAGTCCAAACCTACGTTTGTTTCCGCTTTTTGTTCCCATTTCAAGAAAGGATTAGGATTTTGTGTCGGACCATATGTTTGATAATAAACTCCGTCCTGCGGATATACTCCACCAGTACCTAACAATACCATAGACTGGTAATTCGGGAAACCTTGATTACCCGTTACCCCATAACCCACTCTCAGTTTCAGATTATTTATTAAATCTTTATTAGTAAAAAATTCTTCATTGGTAATGTTCCAACCTGCAGAAATCGCTGGGAAATTCCCCCATTTGTTATTTGTACCAAAACGTGATGATCCTTCTCTTCTCAAAATTGCAGTAAGGTAATAGCGATCCGCATAATTATAATTTACACGACCAAAAAAGGCAATTAAAGTATTGTCATCTTTATAAGAACTCATGCCTGGACGCGGCAATTTAGTATTTGTCAAAGCTGTTCCTGACCCCATATTCCAATCCAAAAAAGCATCCGTAGTGAATCCATTATTGGACATGGAGAATGTTTCATACGTATTGTACTGATAACTATACCCTAATAATCCTGTTATGGTATGTACATCGCTAAAGGTTTGATTATAGTCGATGGTCGTTTCAAATGTTTTTGCCCAATTCAGATCATTCCCCTTCCACGCGTAAGCCATACCCTGGTAGTCAGATACTTCACGCTGGTCCCAATCTTTAATAGAACGATACTGTCTATTAATGGTATTATCCCGAACATAGGAAGCAAATGTGCTGATGCTCAAAGGATCGATAATTTGCAACTTTAGACGGGCATCTCCCGAAAAAGTCTGTTGGTTACGATCTTCAATTCGATTGGCCATACGATCCAATGGATTGAAGTTATTATACCCTTGCGTTTGATAGAAACTACCATCATCATTGAACAGCGGCGCTGTTGGATTACGCTGAATAGCTTGTTCGAAAAATTCAGTTTTTCCTCCGTTAAGATCTGCTTTATTAAAATTTGCAGCAATATTCCCTGTAAAGGTTAACCGATCTGCTAGACCTGTTTGGGAAAAATTAACCCTTCCACCAAATTGATCTCTTTCGTTCTGTTTGGCTATACCTTGAGCTTTTTCATAATTGATGGAAGCACGATAAGAAGAGTTTTCTCCGCCTCCACTACCTACAAAATTATGAAATGTCGAAAAATTGTTGTGGTTTATTAATTCATCATATAAGTCTGTGGAAGCTCCTAAATCCAAATCTGGTTTGTTTTGACCTTTTATAACGCGATCTCGGAATTCAGAAGCGGACAACATGCGCGGTCTTCTAGCGACAGCCTCATGCTGACCATAGGTATAGTATTCAAATGCAGAAACACCAGAACGACCTTTCTTCGTTGTAATCAGAATGACCCCTCCATTTCCGCGTGTACCATAAATGGCCGCAGCAGAACCATCCTTCAACACATCTATTGATTCTATATCACCTTGTTTGATCAGGTCTAAATTGCCCCCAGGAATACCATCAATTACAATCAGTGGCGTATTACCTCCTTTGATAGAAGCCATACCTCTCAATTGTATACTCGTTCCAGAATTTGGGTTACTCCCTTGCGTACGCGTTACATTTAAACCTGCTACTTTACCTTGCACAAGGTCTACTGGGCTACGCATTCCGCCTTGGTTAAAATCCTTCTCTTTTACCGAAGAAACAGCAGAAGTTATCTCGCTTTTCTTTTGGGTACCGTAACCAACTACGACTACTTCATCCAGATTAGATTGAATAGGAATTAACGAAAATGTCACTTGCGTTCCGCTGACAGACTTTTCAGCGGTTTCGAAGCCTAAATAAGAAGCGACCAAAATTGCTCCATTATTCGCTGTAATGGTAAACTTTCCATTTTCATCCGTCTGCGTTGAAACGGATGAACCTTTAACACTAATGGTGACCCCCGAAATTCCTTGTCCCGTAGAAGCGTCAACGACTGTTCCTTGTACCGATTGTTGTTTTAGTGCATTAAAATAAACCTCTTCAGCAGAAAGCTTATTCGCATAAACTGAACTATTGCTCAAAGCAAGTAAGGTTAAGGTGAGGACACAAAGCCTGCCCTTCCGAAGTTTAAGTTTGTCTGAATTCCACATAATATAATTTAATTAGTCAATGTTCTCGTCAGTTGATTCCATACTTATGCCTTGAAATAAGATATAAGACACAAATATTTTAGTGGTAGAATTAGTTTATAATTTGTACTAATTAAATCATTTTAATCGATTTAGCAAAGTCATTTACAATATTTTTTAAATATTAAATCAAAATATTAAATAAAGATTGACTAACATATGATGGTTTTCTTATAAGTTTTAATAACATTTACGCGTTCAACATTAGCTAGGTACCTATTTATGAAAAAATTAAGTTCATTGCTTTTGACAGATTTTAATTAACCTGAATTGTATAAATAATTGTAACGAAGCACATAAAAAAGTAGCCTATAAATAAGCTACCCAAATGATGAAGTTGTATTTTAATACAACTATTATTTTGAATCAGAGAAAAGTATAAACAAATCTTATTTCATGTTTGATATTCTTGCATACATTTCAACTATAGCAAATTGATCCAAAAGCCATTTAGACTTTTCTTGCTGTGCTCCAGACCAATCTTTATTAAACAGCCCTGTCCGCTCACGCATATGTTCCCATGCGTAATCCAGATTTTTATGAAATTCTTGGATATAAATCGGATTTTTATCAACAGTATATAATTCCATATACCCACGCATCATGACCGCTATAAACCAATTATTACTTTGTTTTAATACTTTATGTATCGCTATCTTTAGTATTATAAAAGAAGTAATCAAAACCACCCTTTGCAGAATTTTGGGCATCCAAAAGATATTTTTGTTTTTTGGTTAGCTGATGCAGCAATGCCCCTGCTTGAATCATTTGCCCAGTATTATAGGAGTATTTTCGTTTATCTACCACGCCTTTGAGGTTGATATTATCATAATATAGAGAATCCTTTGTATCCATTAAATTAGATTGGATCCATTTGTACAAATTCTCCGCTTCTATTAAATATTTTTTATCGTTGGTAGCAAGATACAATTTGGCTAAGTAAACAACACTTGGAGCATTCGAACAGGTATTTTTAGACTCCTTTCTTTGTTCGCACCAATAGATCCCTCCTCCAAGTTTCTCATCCTTTCCACTTGCTACAAACTCCCATATTTCTAACGCCATTTTTAGGAACTTTTTATCTTTTGTAAGCAGATAAAGATCCGTAAAGTCAATTCCTAACCATACATTATCATCATAAAACCTATCAGATTGCGGTGCAGAATTAACATATGAAGCATATCCCACAGGCGACCGCTTATCAAAATATTCATCTAAACCCCTTAACACTTTACTATCTATGGCCTTCAAAGTTTTCTTATATCTTGTGCTTTCATAAAATGCTACCTGCGCAGAAAGAGAACCTGAATACGGCCAGAGATAAGCATAAGGATTTGCTTTATTAGAATTATCACCTGCTCCCAAATAGTCTGCTTTGAAATCCCCCGTAAAGGGGTAATGTTCCCGCAACAAATAGCTATTGGGAATGCTGAAAAATTTATATATAGAATCTAAAGTTTCTGACGCCCGAATAAGGTTTCGGTTTTTCTGCGCAAACAATATATGTATAGAAATGGTCATAATGATAATGAGCATTAAAAAGATTTTTTTGATCATAATATAGATGGTGTACACTACCACAATTGGATTGGGATAGTGGATAACAATATTTTTTCTGTGAGTTTTGTTTATAATTATTTTCTAATTAAATGATTTTTAATCGATTTAGCAAAACCTAAATCCCGATATCAACCCAAAATAAAGCACTTTATAAAATAATTTAGTTTAGGGATATTAGGAGTGATAAAATTTGAATTGTAAAAAATCAGATATAATCTTTCAAGAATTAAGTAATAATTGAAATTAGCAATCATAGCACTTTTGAAACAAAAATCACTTCTATCATTTTATGTACATTTGTATAAAAGACATAAACAGATGAAAATAATTGCCATTGGTAGAAATTACATAGATCACGCTAAAGAGTTAAATAATCCAGTTCCCGAGTCACCCGTTATCTTTATGAAACCCGACACTGCGGTTTTAAAAGACAATAAAGATTTCTATTATCCGGAGTTTTCTTCCGATGTACATTACGAATGCGAAGTGGTTTTCAGGATATGCAATGAAGGAAAACATGTTTCTAAAAAATTCGCACATAAGTATTATGATGCTATAGGTTTAGGGATCGATTTTACGGCTAGAGATATTCAAGCTAAGCACAAGGAAAAAGGATTACCTTGGGAACTAGCAAAAGCTTTCGATCATTCGGCTGTAATTAGTCCTTTAATTACGAAAGAAGAATTTGAAAATATCAATGAAATTAAATTTTCATTGAGAAAAAATGGGGAAATTGTACAAGAAGGCAATACGAAAGATATGATTTTCGATATTGATTCGTTAATAGTATATATATCGAAATTCATCACCCTTCGTAAAGGAGATTTAATCTACACAGGTACTCCTGTGGGGGTCGGTCCAATTGCTATTGGGGACAAATTCGAAGGATATATCGGGGACACATTGATGTTCACGACACAAATCAAATAATATGAAAAAATTAGGTTTTCTGTTGCTTGGAGTGGTAAGTACACTTTTTAACATCAAAGCACAGAATAAGAATATAATTGCATCACGTAATTATCCGCAAGGCTATTTTCGCAATCCATTGAATATTGCTATGGATGCTTCGGGCACGTTTGCCGAGTTACGTAGCACACACTTTCATGGAGGCGATGATTACCGTACACAACAAAAAATTGGACTTCCTTTGCATGCTGCGGCTGAAGGTTTTGTTTCCAGAGTGCGTGTACAGATTGGCGGTGGCGGTAATGCAGTATATATTGACCATCCAAACGGATATACGACGGCGTACCTGCACATGGATTCTTTCAATGTGCAATTGACCCAAATCGTACGCGCAGAACAGTACAAACAGCAACGATTTGATGTAGATATTACACTTAGTCCAGACCAAGTAAAATTAACAAAAGGCCAATTCATTGGTAATGCAGGAAATACGGGTGGTTCTGGAGGTCCTCATCTTCATTTCGAAATTCGGGATACCAAAACACAGCATCCACTGAACCCACAATTGTTTGGATTGCGTTTTGCTGATAAGTTCAATCCCACCATAAATAGTGTAATGATTTATGAGCTGAATGATAAACTATTCAATGAATTCACACCAAGAAAAACCTTAGCAGTAAAAAGCATTGGTGCAGGAAGATATAGCTTGACACAAGCTACACCAATCCCTGTTTCAGGAAAATTTGGATTAGGAATCAATACAATTGATAGACACCGTGCGGGAGGATTTCAAAATGGCGTATATTCTATTGAACTTTTTGTAGATGGACAAGTAATTTCTTCTGTTGTATTCGAAGAATTGGATTTTAACACCACACGTGCCATTCATTCTTATATCGATTATCCACATTGGAAAAGGACAAAGGCTAAAGTTCAAAAGTCTTTTAAAGATCCGGGAAATCCATTGGAAATATTCAAAACGCTTACAAATAATGGCGTAATTGAGTTGACAGAAAATAAAGTTTATAACGTCAAATATGTGGTAAAGGATGTTGCTGGCAACTGCAGTGAGTTAGATTTTAAAGTAGCAAATAATTCAATTGCAGCAAAAGCTGCTGTGCCTTTGAAAGGTAAAATGTTGGAATACAATACCAATCATACGTTTTCTACGGAAAGCATAAAATTGGAAATTCCCAATGGAGTGTTATACGATAATTTGGACTTTGTATATGAGGAAGCTACTCAACTGCCCAATGCATATTCTGCATTGCACAAAGTGCACAATACATTAACTCCGCTGTTTTCATCTTATTCCTTGTCCATCAAACCCACAAATCTTCCACCACTCTTGGAAAGTAAAGCTCTTATCGCCTCTACGGACGGAGGTGCTGAAGGCGGAAAATTTGAAAAGGGTTGGGTTATTGTTAACACCAGAAACTTCGGAAATTTCTATGTAGCTGTGGATACAATAGCACCGACTATTACCCCTCGAAATTTGGTAAATGGTAAAAATGTAGCCACACAAAGCAAAATTGATTTTACCATTTCGGATAATTTTTCAGGGATACAATCCTTTAATGGCTATATCGATGACAAATGGGTTTTGATGGAATATGATTCCAAGAATAGACATCTATGGCATCGTTTTGATCCTTCATTGTCGAAAGGAGAACATATATTTAAATTGATTGTTAAAGACTGGAAAGATAACGAGAGAGTGTATGAGGCGAGGTTTACAAAGTAAACAGTTAAAAGTTAACAGTTGTCAGTATTTAATCTCTAAGGCAAGATGAAAATACAAAAATTTGAAGACATTCTAGCTTGGCAAAAAGCACAGAATCTTGCTATTTCTATATATTCTTCATTTAGAAATCTTAAAGATTTTTCCTTTAAAGATCAGATATGCAGAGCAACTGTTTCTATTTGAAATAATATAGCCGAAGGTTTTGATAGACAATCATCCAAAGAATTTATTAGGTTTTTATATATCGTATTAGGCTCATCAAGCGAAGTAAAATCAATGATTTATTTAGCTGAAAGGTTAGAATATATTAATCATACAAAAGCCACTGAACTTAATCAACAATGTACTGAAATATCTAAAATCATCACTGGTCTAATTAAATATTTAAAATCAACTGGTAACTGACTACAGACAACTAAAATACAACTAAACATGACAACATTAGAAATAGGCGCAAAAGCTCCAGAAATAATTGCAAAAAATCAAAAAGGTGAAACCATAAACCTATCGGATTTCCTTGGAAAGAAAGTAATCTTATACTTCTACCCAAAAGATAATACGCCGGGCTGTACAACTGAAGCGTGCAATTTCAGAGATAATTATCAATTCTTATTGGGCAAAGGATTTGAAGTATTAGGAGTAAGTATCGATAGCGAACAATCACATCAAAAATTCATTGCAAAATTTGAATTACCATTCAACTTATTAGCGGATGAAGACCAAAAAATCGTTAACGACTATGGTGTTTGGGTAGAGAAAAATATGTACGGTAAAAAGTATATGGGTACTGCCCGTACGACGTTTGTCATTAACGAAGAAGGAGTAATTGAACATATCATCAAGAAGGTAGATAATAAGAATGCGTCTCAACAAATTTTGGACTTATACGAAGCCAAATAGCTGTTGATTTTTGACGTAGAATTTTATACTTTTACCCCTTATGAGCAAACAAACAGACGACTTTTTCAAAAACATTATATCACACGCTAAAGAATACGGTTTTGTATTCCCTTCAAGTGAGATTTATGACGGTTTGAGTGCCGTATACGATTACGGACAATTAGGTTCAGAACTAAAAAATAACCTGAAGACATATTGGTGGAAATCCATGGTGCAGTTGAATGAAAACATTGTAGGTATCGATGCTGCAATCTTCATGCACCCTACGACTTGGAAAGCTTCTGGGCACGTAGATGGATTCAATGATCCAATGATCGACAACAAAGATTCTAAAAAACGTTACCGTGCAGATCAATTGATTGAAGATAAAATCGATCGTTATGAAAAAGACGGTAAAACAGATAAAGCAGCTCAATTACAAAAAGATTTAGATGATGCATTAAATGCAGATGATTTAGTGCGTTTGAAAACAATTATTGAGGAGCATAATATTGTATGCCCTATTTCGGGCACAAAAAACTGGACTGACGTACGTCAATTCAACTTGATGTTTGCTACGCAAATGGGCGCAATGGCTGATGGTGCTGAGCAAGTTTACTTACGACCGGAGACAGCACAAGGTATTTTTGTTAACTTTTTGAATGTTCAAAAAACCGGAAGAATGAAGATTCCTTTTGGTATCGCTCAAATCGGTAAAGCATTCCGTAACGAGGTAATTGCTCGTCAATTTATCATGCGTATGCGCGAATTCGAACAAATGGAAATGCAATTCTTTGTACGTCCAGGTTCGGAAATGGAATGGTACAACAAATGGAAAGAAACACGTTTAAAATGGCATTTGGCATTAGGAGCCGATGCTGCAAAATACCGTTACCACGATCACGCTAAATTGGCGCACTATGCTAATGCAGCTGTAGATATCGAGTATGAATTCCCATTTGGTTTCAAAGAAGTGGAGGGTATCCACTCTCGTACTGACTTCGATTTGAAGCAACACCAAGAATATTCAAAACGCAAAATGCAGTATTTCGATCCTGAGATCAACCAAAATTACATCCCTTATGTAATCGAGACTTCGATTGGATTGGATCGTTTATTCTTGACTGTATTGGCAAATTCATTGGTTCACGAAGATCTTTCGACAGAAGAAAAACAAGATTCACGTGTGGTGTTGAAATTCCACCCTGCTATCGCTCCAGTGAAAGCGGCTGTATTACCATTGACTAAGAAAGATGGTCTTCCAGAAAAAGCACGTGAAATCATGGCAAAATTGAAATTGGATTACAACATTCAATACGACGAGAAAGACGCTATAGGTAAACGTTACCGTCGTCAAGATGCAATCGGTACACCGTACTGTATTACTGTAGATCACCAATCATTAGAAGACAATATGGTTACTATCCGTCACCGTGATTCTATGGAACAAGAACGTGTAGCTATCGAAGATTTAAGCCGTATTATCGGAGAGCGTGTTAGCTTAACAAGCTTGTTAGCACAACTAGCATAATAGAGATTTCTCTACAAGATAAAGATTAAAGAGTAGCATAATTGCATATGCTACTCTTTTTATTTTTTATATTTGTGTTAAATTTTTTAGCATCAAATAGCTAAAAATAAATACACAAACGAAATGAAAACTCTAAAAGTTATAGCCCTCACCGCATTAGTTGCAATTTCAGGTATCGCAAAAGCCCAACAACCAGTCCAAACAAATACATCTATCGAATCAACTAAGCCTGATACGATTACCCCTACTGTACTTACAGAAGAACAAAAACGTCTACAGGAAGAAGCGCTATTAAAAGCTAGTTTGGAAGCTCAAAAGGCTGCCCAAAAAGCAGAGAAAGAAAGATTAAAAGCCGAAAAAGAACTAAAAAAACGTCAAAAGGAAGTTGAAAAGCAAGCTAAAAAACTTCAAAAGCAACAAAAAGCACGTGAAAAAGCAACTAAAAAATTTGATAAAGCTTTAATAAAAGCAAACAAGCTGGAAAACAATATCAAAAAGCAAACTGCTAAAATTGAAAAATTAGAAGATGCTTTAGATAAAAAAATTCGTAGAAATCGAATTTCTGATATCGACAGAGAAAAAGAAATTATCAAAATCAGTAAAGAGCAAATTAAATTGAAAGAACTAGAACAAGACTTTGAGAAGGCAGAAAGAGATGTTAAGAAATTAAGATAACAAAAAAGGGGAAGTTGACTTCCTTTTTTATTTTAAGACTTTGCCTAATAATTCTATATAAAACTTAATTCCTTCTTCTATTTCCTTCAGATAGATAAATTCATCCGCAGTGTGCGAACGTGCCGAATCTCCTGGCCCCACTTTGATAGAAGGAATTGGTAAAAGAGCTTGATCACTCATTGTGGGACTGCCATACATCTTCTTACCCATGGATAAGCCTGCTTGAACGATTGGATGTTCTACAGGTATCGTTGATGGATTTAAACGTGTAGATCGCGCCTTCACGTCAGATTTTACATGAGTTTGGATAATATCCAACACCTCTATATTAGAATAAACATCCGTTGTACGAACATCCACCACGAAATTACATTCTGCTGGAACAACATTGTGTTGTGACCCTGCATTGATAACCGTGACAGACATTTTCACAGGACCTAAGAATTCCGATTCTTTTGGGAATTTATAGGTATTAAACCAATTGATATCTTCAATAGCTTTATAAATCGCATTGACACCTTCTTCACGCGCAGCATGACCAGATTCGCCCTGAGCGGTACAATCTAAGACCATTAGACCTTTTTCTGCTACAGCTAAATCCAATAGTGTCGGTTCGCCTACAATTGCAAAATCACATGGATGCACATGCTTGTATGCTCCCTCTATACCATTTTTTCCTGAAACCTCTTCTTCTGCCGAGGCGATTAAACAGATATTATAGGCTAGATTTTCGTCATTGAAGTAATATAAAAAGGTAGCTATCAACGAAACCAAACAACCACCAGCATCGTTAGAACCCAATCCATAGAGTTTATTATCTTCGATAATTGCTTTAAATGGATCTTTGGTATAGCCAGGATTTGGTTTTACTGTATCGTGATGCGAATTTAAAAGAATAGTAGGTTTCGAAGGATCAAAATGTGTATTATAAGCAATTACGTTATTTCCTACTTGATTATTCGAAATCCCACGTTCGATAAGAAAACTACTGATACAATCCGCAGTTTGTTCCTCCTCCCTACTAAAAGAAGGAATCTCTATCAGCTGTGCCAATAGAGATTTACTATCTTCAATAAGTTGATCTATATTTTTATTCATTATATAGTCCGCCAGCTTTTTTCGCTGACAATTTAATTCCTTTGATGAAGGCAGAGCTCAATCCATTATGCTCCATTTCGTTTAATCCTGCAATAGTACAGCCTTTAGGTGAAGTTACTTTATCAATTTCACTCTCTGGGTGGCTATTCGTCTGTAATAACAAATCTGCGGCACCTTTTGCCGTTTGAATGGCCATTTTTAAAGCATCATGCGCATGAAAGCCTATTTCAACACCACCTTGGGAAGCGGCACGAATAGCACGCAAGAAGAACGCAATACCACAAGCACATAAAGCTGTAGCAGAAGTCATTAAATCTTCGTTAATAACCACTACCGAACCTACGGCTTCAAATAACTTTTCAACTTGGTTTACCGCTTGATCACTTGCATTATCTGTTGCTATACAAGTCATAGACTGCCCAATAGCAATAGCCGTATTTGGCATTGCACGCACGACAATCTTATCCTGACCTAAAATTTCTTTTACATCCTGACAAGAAACTCCTGAAGCTACAGAAACAATAATTTGGTGGGGTTCTACCATCGCTGAAATATCCTCCATAACTTTTTTAATCTGTTGTGGAAGAACTGCCAAAACAAAGATTTCAGCGCCTTTAATCGCTTCAGAATTATCCGCACTCACACCAAAACCCAACGCAGCTTCTTCTGTTAAAGAAGCTAAAGTTCTACGTGTTAAGACGATATTTTCAGCCTTGTAAATATTAGATTTCACCAAGCCTTTAGCTAATGATAAACCGATATTTCCCGATCCTATTATTGTTATCTTGCTCATGATTTAGGTTTGTAAAATTAATTACTTATTGATAAGACAGGTTCCGAATTTTTGCTGTTGAAACAAATGCAAATTCGAAGCATTGCCTATATATACGGATTTAACTCCTTTGTTTATCGCATCAAATGCATTTTGCAATTTCGGAATCATTCCATCACTAATAATACCGCGTTCTTTATATTTTGAAAAATCCTTAGCAGTAATATTTTCAATGACCGAATTTTCGTCATTCACATCCATTAACACGCCATTTTTCTCAAAACAGTAAATTAAACAGGTTTCATAATGATCCGCCATTGCTGTAGACAAAGCAGAAGCAATAGTATCTGCATTTGTGTTTAGCAGCTGTCCACTACCATTGTGCGTAATAGCGGAAAAAATAGGAGTGAAACCTGCGTCTAGGAATTTCTTAATCGCCAAGGAATTTACAGAATCCGCTAAGATATCACCTGCAAAACCGTAATCGATTTCCTTTACCGGACGCTTTACCGCTTTGATCACATTTCCGTCTGCTCCACTCAAACCGATAGCATCGCATTTATATTTCTGTAGCGTTGCCACAATATTCTTGTTGGTTAGACCAGCATAAACCATCGTCACCACGTCTAGCATTTCCTTATCTGTAATACGACGTCCTTCGACCATTTTCGCTTCTAAACCTAATTTGGAAGCTATACGAGTTGCAATCTTACCACCACCATGTACCAAGATTTTTTTTCCTGGAATGGCTGCAAATTTTTCTAAGAAAGCTTCTAATTGAATATCATCATCAATTACATTACCACCGATTTTAATAATATTCAATGTACTATTTGACATACTTATCTGCTTATTTATTTAGACTTTCTAACATTCTTTTCAATACAACTTGCGCAGCCCACACACGGTTGCTCGCTTCCTTGATCACCAATGAATTAGGACCATCCAAGATTTCAGAAGACAATTCTAAATCGCGACGAACAGGAAGACAGTGCATTACTTTAGCATCATTTGTCAATGCTAGCTTTTTGTTGTCCATCATCCAATTTTCACTTACTGGATAGACTTGACCGTATTCTTTGTACGAAGACCAGTTTTTTACATATACAAAATCAGCACGAGCTAATGCTTCATCCAGATTATTGGTAATAGTAGCCCCTTTAGTGAAATCTTCTGCTAAGTCATATCCTTCAGGATGAGCAACAGTGAAGTCAACCAAACCTTGCTCTTGTGCTTTTGACATCCATTCCGCAAATGAATTTGGCACTGCTTGTGGCAATGCTTTCACATGTGGAGCCCAAGCCAATACCACTTTTGGTTTAGCTACTTTTTTGTGCTCAGTAATCGTAATTAAATCAGTCAAACTTTGTAATGGGTGACGTGTTGCACTTTCTAACGAAACTACTGGAACACCACAGAATTTGATAAACTTGTTGAACAAATCTTCGGTATAATCCGCTTCTTTATCTTTCAATGAAGGAAATGAACGCAAACCTAAGATATCACAGTATTCGCCCATGACAGCAGCAGCCTCACGAATGTGCTCTACTGTTGTACCATTCATCACCACACCATCCTGAGTTTCCAAAGCCCAGCCATCTTTGTCCATATTCATGACCATTACGTTCATGCCCAGGTTCATAGCTGCTTTTTGCGTACTAAGACGTGTACGTAAGCTTGGGTTTAAGAATACCAAACCTAACATTTTATGTTTACCTAAGGCTTCATTCGCATTAGGATTTGCTTTTAATTCTAAAGCTTCTTTGACGATAGCATCCAAACTATCAACATCCGCTACGGAGAAAAACTTTTTCATTGATATATTATCTATGAATATTTAATGTTACGCTTTAAGACGTTCGTCCAAAGCAGTTAAAAATCTATCTGCAATTTCTTTTGTGATATTCAACGCTGGTAAAATACGAATCACATTTGGTTTTGCTTCACCCGTGAAGATTCGATTTTTTAATAACAAATCTTTCTTCACATTAGCTAATTCTGCAGGTAATTCAATGCCGATCATCAAACCACGTCCTCTTACTTCTAGTACTTTATCGAATTTATTTAATTCTTCGATTAAGTAAGATCCTACTGTTTGGGCATTTTCCACTAAATTATCTTGCCTGATAATATCCAATACAGCTACTGCAGCAGCACAAGCTAAATGGTTACCACCAAAAGTAGTGCCTAATAAGCCATAAGAAGCTTTGAATTTGGGCGCAATAGCAATACCTCCAATTGGGAAACCATTCCCCATACCTTTGGCCATAGAATAGATATCTGCATCTACACCCGCATAGTCGTGCGAATAGAAGTTACCAGTTCGACCGTAACCACACTGTACCGAATCAGCTATATACACCGCTCCGTATTGGTCACACAATGAACGAATTAATTTCAAAAATGAAACTGATGCTTCACGAATACCGCCAACGCCTTGGATACCTTCAATAATGACTGCTGCAATTTCCACTCCAAATTCCGAGAAAGCCTTTGTCAAAGCTTCTTCATCATTGAATGGTAAAAACAAAACATTGTCTGTTTGATTAACGGGAGCTACAATAGATGGATTATCTGTAGCAGCCACTGCTAAAGAGGTACGTCCATGAAACGCCTTAGTAAAAGCAATCACTTTCTTGCGTCCAGTGTGGAAAGAAGCCAGCTTTAATGCATTTTCGTTTGCTTCAGCTCCTGAATTACACAAGAATAACGTGTAATCTTCTTTACCTGAAACTTCACCTAATTGTTGAGCTAATTGCTTTTGGATAGGAATCTCAATAGAATTTGAATAGAATCCAATATTATTTAATTGTTCAGTAATACGCTGTACATAATGTGGATGGGTATGTCCAATTGAAATAACAGCATGACCTCCATAAAGATCTAGATATTCATTACCTTCCGAATCCCAAACTGTAGAACCCTGTGCTTTAACAATGTTAATAGGATTGATCGGGTAAACATTAAATAGGTTCATTTTTTAATATTAATAATGATGTCGGTGTATTCACAAAATACTTGACAAATATAGTTAATTAGTAGCCTTAATGATGCAAACTTTCATAGGATATTACAGAGAAATTCCATAGTAAAGTGAACTTTCATCTAAGATTGAAAACCCAAATAAATAAACAAAGCCTATCATCGCTGATGATAGGCTTTGTTTATAAGATTAAAACTAAAATTAGTCTTTATTCTCTTCAGTAGCAGGAGCTTCTTCTGTAGCAGCTGTTTCTTCAGCTTTTACTTCTTCAGCAACTTCTACTGTGTCAGCAGTCTCAGCAGCTTTTTTCTTAGAAGTACCGCGACGTCGTGTAGATTTTTTCTCAGTTTTAGCAGTTTTGCCATAAACTTCGTTGTAATCTACTAACTCGATGAATGCCATCTCAGCATTATCACCTAAACGGTTTTCTAATTTAATGATACGAGTGTAACCACCTGGACGAGTTGCTACTTTTTCAGAGATCTCGCGGAACAAGATTGTTACAGCGTCTTTATCTTTTAAGTAAGCGAATACTGTACGACGTGAGTGAGTCGTATCAGTTTTAGATTTAGTAATCAATGGCTCAACATATTTACGTAATGCTTTAGCTTTAGCCAAAGTAGTAGTAATACGTTTGTGTTTGATCAATGAAGTCGCCATGTTAGCTAACATCGCCTTACGGTGACTGTCAGTGCGGCCTAAGTGATTTACTTTTTTTCCGTGTCTCATTTTAGTTTTTGTTTTTTGCGCATACCGTTCGCTGGAAGTTGGAGGTTAGAACTTAAAAATTAGAAAAATTCTGACTTCTATATTCTTACTTAATTAACTTCGTTCGAGGAATTATGCAACAGGTCGCTTAATTATTTAATTAATATTAGTCTTCGTCTAATTTATATTTAGACAAGTTCATTCCGAATGATAAACCTTTCGATTTTACCAACTCTTGAATTTCGCTTAATGATTTTTTACCGAAGTTACGGAATTTCAACATGTCAGCTACGTCATAAGTTACTAACTCAGCTAGACTGCGAATATCAGCAGCTTTCAAACAGTTCAATGCACGAACAGAAAGATCTAAATCCACTAATTCTGTTTTCAAGATCTTACGCATGTGTAAGATTTCCTCGTCAACAACTTTAGTTTCTTCTTTAGTTTGTGACTCTAACAACATATTTTCGTCAGAGAACAACATAAAGTGTTGAATTAAGATACGAGCAGCTTCTTTCAAAGCATCTTCTGGGTGAATAGAACCATCAGTAGAGATGTCTAACAACAATTTCTCGTAGTCAGTTTTTTGCTCTACACGGTAGTTTTCAATGGTATATTTCACATTCTTAATCGGAGTGTAGATCGAATCGATAGCGATTACACCTACAGGACCATCAGCTACTTTATTCTCTTCCGCATTTACGTAACCACGACCTTTAGCAACTGACAATTCGACCTCAATAGTAACTGAGCTCTCCATGTTACAAATTACTAAGTCAGGGTTCAACACTGTAAAGTTGTTAGAAAACTTAGTGATATCACCAGCTTTGAATTGTTCTTGACCATTGATAACTACAAAGATTTTCTCGCTGTCTCCTTGTTCACCTGTTTTTTTGAAACGTACTTGTTTCAAATTTAAGATGATTTCTGTTACGTCTTCTGCTACACCTTTGATAGTAGAGAATTCGTGAGACACGCCAGAAATTCTAATCGACGTAATTGCATATCCTTCTAATGAGGACAATAAAATACGGCGCAAAGCATTACCAATAGTTACACCAAAACCTGGCTCTAATGGACGAAATTCGAAAGTACCATCAAAATCTGTAGATTTTTGCATGATAACTTTATCCGGTCTTTGAAATGCTAAAATTGCCATTTATAATATTTTAATATTTTTTCAACAATGTATTCTTAATAGTATATGCATAATCCATCGAGGATTATGCATATCGCTATTAATTATTATTTAGAGTACAACTCTACGATTAAGTTTTCTTTGATATTCTCAGGGATATCTGCTCTTTCTGGGTAGCTTAAGAAAGTACCAGTAAGATTTTTAGCATCCCACTCTAACCAACCATATTTGTTGATTGCTCTACCAGCTACTGAAGTAGTGATAGCTTCTAAAGTTTGAGAACGCTCACGCACAGCGATTACATCGCCTGGACGGATGCTATATGATGGAATGTTAACAACTTCGCCGTTAACAGTAATATGCTTGTGTGAAACTAATTGACGTGCTGCTGAACGAGTAGGAGCAATTCCTAAACGGTATACAACGTTATCTAAACGAGCTTCTAATAATTTCAAGAAGTTCTCCCCTGTGATACCGTGTTTTGCAGACGCTTTTACGAATAAGTTAGAGAATTGACGCTCTAAAACTCCGTAAGTATATTTAGCTTTTTGTTTTTCTAACAACTGAATAGCGTATTCAGATTGTTTACCTCTTCTTTTTGATGGACCGTGTTGTCCAGGAGGATAATTTTTTTTCTCTAATGCTTTATCAGGGCCGAAAATTGGCTCTCTGAATTTACGTGCAATTTTGGACTTAGGTCCTGTATATCTTGCCATTTCTTTTCTCTGTTTGAAGTATCAATCAGCCTTTAGCTGACGAATCTTATCTTAAACAATAATATTATTAAACTCTTCTACGTTTTGGAGGACGACAACCGTTGTGAGGAAGTGGTGTAATATCTTTGATAGTAGTTACATCAATACCCACAGTTTGTAATGTACGGATCGCTGATTCACGACCTGCACCTGGTCCTTTAACGAAAACTTCAACTTTACGTAATCCTAAGTCGTAAGCAACTTTACCACAGTCTGAAGCAGCTTGACCTGCAGCGTATGGAGTGTTCTTTTTAGAACCTCTAAAGCCCATTTTACCAGCTGATGACCATGAAATAGTTTGACCTGAATTGTTAGTCAAAGTAATAATAATGTTGTTAAAAGTAGCATTGATATGAGCTTGACCTACAGGCTCGATAACAACGATACGTTTTTTAGTAACTTTTTTACTTTTAGCCATTTCTTACTTATTATTTAGTAGCTTTTTTCTTGTTTGCAACTGTCTTACGTTTACCTTTACGAGTACGAGAGTTGTTTTTAGTACGTTGACCACGAACTGGTAAGTGTTTACGGTGACGTAATCCACGGTAACAACCAATATCCATCAAACGTTTGATGTTTAACTGAACTTCTGAACGTAATGCACCTTCTACTTTGATCTCATCGTTGATGATAGTACGAATAGCTGCTAATTGATCATCGTTCCACTCTGATACTTTAACGTCTTGACTAATCCCTGCTTTATCCAAGATATAAGCAGCAGTGGCACGACCAATACCGAAAATGTAGGTAAGGCCAATAACACCTCTTTTGTTTTTAGGTAAATCTATACCTGATATCCTTGCCATATAATTTTTTAAGCGATTTTGTTAATTAATTATCCCTGACGTTGTTTGAATTTAGGGTTCTTTTTGTTGATCACAAAAATCTTTCCTTTACGACGGATGATTTTACAGTCCGCGCTACGTTTTTTTACTGATGCTCTTACTTTCATTGTAATAAAATTGTTAAAGCTCTTCACAGAGCGCTATCTTATTTATAACGATACGTTATTCTACCTTTTGTTAAATCATAAGGGGACATCTCTAATTTAACTTTGTCTCCTGGAAGAATTTTGATGTAGTGCATACGCATTTTACCCGAAATATGAGCAATGATTTCATGCCCATTTTCTAATTCTACACGAAACATAGCATTAGATAATGCTTCTCTGATAACTCCGTCTTGTTCTATTGAGGCTTGTTTAGCCATATATCAATTCTTATTTACGTTTTAACAACCTGCACTTAACAGGAGTGCAAAGATAATCAAAAAATATTGTATACCAACTACTTTTTGTTTAAAACTTTTTCAATTTCATCAAAATTCAACAATACATCTGGTGTGCCTTTTCGAATCGCAACCATCTGCTCAAAATGCGCAGAAAGCTTTCCATCTACGGTGCTCACCGTCCAACCGTCATCCCAAAACTTCACTCCAGCTTTGCCTGCATTAATCATTGGTTCAATACAGATCACTAGTCCTGGTTCCAATTTTGGTCCTGAACCGCGTTTACCGTAATTAGGAACTTCAGGTTTTTCATGCAAGTTAAGACCCACACCATGACCTACTAATTCTCTTACGATACCGAAATTATGAGGTTGAACATATTCTTGAATGGCTGAAGAAATATCCCCCACACGTTTGCCAGCAACAGCCTGTTCTACTCCTTTTTGTAAAGAAGCTTTTGTTACGTCTAATAGTAATTGAGCTTCCTCTGATATTTCACCTACACCGAATGTATAAGCTGAATCTGAAATAAAACCATTAAGATTTACCCCCCCATCTACAGAAACTAAATCACCATCTTTGATGACATAGTCACTAGGGAAACCATGTACGATTTGATCATTTACAGAAATACATAGGGAATAAGGAAAACCATGGTAATTTAAAAACGCTGGTGTACCACCATGATCCTGAATAAAGTCATAAGCTAACTTGTCCAATGAAATGGTTGTAATACCAGGTTTGATAACCTTGGCAATTTCAGCAAGTAAATTCGAGAGTACATTTGCTGACTCTCGAATTTGCTCGATTTGTTCTTCTGTTTTATAAATTACTTTAGACATCTAAAGAATTAAATAGCTGATTGATCATACCCTTCTACTCCAACAGCCGAACGACCTTTAACACGGCCAGTCTTCATCAATCCATCATAGTGACGCATTAACAAATGAGATTCGATTTGTTGAAGTGTATCTAACACTACCCCTACCAAAATCAATAGCGAAGTACCTCCGTAGAAGTGAGCAAAGTTATTGTTAACTCCCGCTGCACTTGCCATCGCTGGTAGTATGGCTATAATAGCTATAAAGATTGCACCTGGGAATGTGATACGTGATATTACATTATCAATGAATAAGTTTGTATCATATCCTGGTTTGATGCCTGGTACAAAACCACCATTCTTCTTCATGTCCTCTGACATTTGTTGTGGATTCACCATGATAGCTGTATAGAAGAACGTGAATGCAATAATCAATATTGCAAACGTAATATTATAAGCTGGTGAAGTGAAATCCGTCAATGAAGTCAAGAAGTCAGATTGAAGACTTGGGAAAAATTGTGCCAACGACATTGGTAAAAACATGATCGCTTGCGCAAAAATAATAGGCATTACACCTGCTGCGTTTACTTTCAAAGGAATGTACTGACGTACACCACCTACTTGTTTATTACCAACAATTTTCTTAGCATATTGTACTGGTATCTTGCGAACCCCTTGTACGATCAATATAGTAAAGATCACAACAAAGAATAAAGCAATAAACTCTACGATAAATGGAATAATACCACCACCACTAGGACTCATACGAGAACCCCATTCGGCAATAATACCGCCTGGTAATTGTGCGATGATACCGGCCATGATAATCAAAGATATACCATTACCAATACCTTTATCGGTGATTTTCTCACCCAACCACATCACAAACAAAGTACCTGCAGATAAAACAATAGCAGCTAGAATAGTGAACATTGGGTCTGCGATAGTTTTTGCTGAAGCATCGATTTGAGTCTTCACATAAGCTATAGCTTGTACCAATGTGATCGCTACTGTTAGGTAACGTGTAATCTGAGTCATTTTTTTACGACCAGATTCACCTTCTTTTTGCATTTTTTGAAAAGCAGGAACTGCAATCCCCAATAATTGTACAACGATAGAAGCCGAGATGTAAGGCATTACACCAAGGGCAAATATTGCAGCACGAGAGAAAGAACCTCCAGAGAACATGTTGATCATGCCTAGTAAGCCTTCTTTTTCGCCTACACTTGCTAACGCACTAGGATCGACACCTGGCAGTACCACGTGACATCCGATACGATAAATTAGAAGAAATAGCAACGTATTCAAGATACGGTTACGTAAATCTTCAATCTTCCATATATTGGTTAAGGTTGTGATTAGTTTTTTCATGTATTAAAGTTTTACGATAGAACCACCTGCAGCTTCGATTGCTTTTTGAGCAGACGCTG
This sequence comes from Sphingobacterium litopenaei, assembly GCF_014692495.1. Taxonomy (GTDB): domain Bacteria; phylum Bacteroidota; class Bacteroidia; order Sphingobacteriales; family Sphingobacteriaceae; genus Sphingobacterium; species Sphingobacterium litopenaei. Next base: position 212,140 of record NZ_JACOIJ010000004.1, read on the forward strand.
AGAATGCATGCGCTTTAACTTCAACTTTAGCTTTTAACTCGCCACGACCTAATACCTTTACTAGATCATTTTTAGAAACTAAACCATGTGCTTTCAACGTATCGAAATCGATAACTGTCAAGTTGTGTTTTTCAACAAGAGCTTGCAAGATGTCTAAGTTCACACCGTTGTATTCTACGCGGTTAGCATTTTTGAAACCGAATTTAGGTACACGACGTTGCAAAGGCATTTGACCACCTTCGAAACCGATTTTAGTAGAGTGACCTGAACGTGAGCCAGCACCTTTGTGACCACGTGTAGATGTACCACCACGACCAGAACCTTGACCACGACCAATACGTTTTCTGCTTTTTGTTGAACCAGCTGCTGGTTTTAAATTACTTAAGTTCATTTTTTAAACTAAGATTGTGTTGCCCCTTCGCTTTCACTATACAGGAGACAACGATTAACAAATAATATTAATAAACAACTAATGGAAAGAGTGAAGCACTCCTTCCATGTAGTATATTTTTGCTTATTAGATAGCTTCTACAGCAACTAAATGGTTTACTTTACGTACCATTCCGATGATAGCCGCAGTAGCTTCTACTTCTACTGAGTGGTTGATTCTTTTCAAACCTAATGCCTCAATAGTTTTCTTTTGGCGCTCGCTTCTGTCGATAACGCTCTTTATCTGGGTAATTTTGATTTTTGCCATGATAATTAACCGTTAAATACTTTATTTAAATCGACACCGCGGTGTTGAGCTACTGTATATGCATCACGCAAATCTGCTAATGCTGCAATAGTTGCTTTCACTACGTTGTGTGGGTTTGATGATCCTAATGATTTAGCTAATACGTCTTTGATACCAGCAGATTCTAATACGGCACGCATCGCACCACCTGCTAATACTCCAGTACCACCTACAGCTGGTTTAATTAAAACTGAACCACCTGAAAATTTACCGTATTGAGCGTGAGGAACAGTTCCATTGATAATAGGAACTTTCACTAAGTTTTTCTTAGCGTCATCGATACCTTTAGTGATAGCTTCAGTAACCTCTTTAGCTTTACCTAAACCGTAACCTACGATACCGTTTTCATCACCAACAACTACGATAGCTGAGAAACTGAAAGTACGACCACCTTTAGTTACTTTTGCTACGCGTTGGATGCTTACTAAGCGATCTTTTAACTCAATTTCGCTTGATTTTACTCTTTTAATATTGCTTAATGCCATTATCTTTCTTGATTAAAAGTCTAAACCGCCTTCGCGAGCACCTTCTGCCAATGATTTAACACGGCCGTGGTATAAGTACCCATTACGGTCAAAAACTACTTTACTAATACCTGCTGCAACAGCTTTCTCAGCTACTAATTTACCTACAGCTTTAGATTGTTCTACTTTGTTTCCTGATGCTACGAAATCTTTAGATAAGCTTGAAGCTGCAGCTAAAGTTTTACCTGTAGTATCGTCGATAACTTGTGCGTAGATACCTTTATTAGATCTAAAAACTGATAAACGTGGACGCTCAGTTGTGCCAGCAAGGTTTTTTCTAATTCCTTGTTTGATTCGCTCTCTGCGAGATGTTTTACTTCCTGCCATGGTTATTATTTTTTAGCTGATTTACCTGCTTTTCTTCTTAATACTTCACCCGCGAACTTGATACCTTTACCTTTGTAAGGCTCTGGAGCGCGGAAGCTGCGGATTTTCGCTGCTACTTGTCCGATCAATTGCTTGTCTACAGACTCTAAAGTAATAGTAGGGTTTTTACCTTTTTCAGCAGTAGTTGTAACTTTAATTTCCTTTGGCAATACGAAAACGATCTGGTGAGAGAAACCTAAAGTTAACTCTAATGTATTACCAGTGTTTGCAGCACGGTAACCTACACCAACTAACTCTTGAGTAGTTTTGTAACCTTCAGTTACACCAATCACCATATTGTTTAATAGTGAACGGTATAAACCGTGTAATGCTTTGTGTTTCTTTTGTTCAGTAGGGCGAGATACTACGATGTTACCATCTTCTTCTTTTACTGTAATGTCGCTATCTACTTGTTGTGATAATTCACCTTTAGGACCTTTTACTGTAACCAGATTCTTGTCTGATACAGTCACCGATACTCCCGCAGGAATAGCGATAGGTGCTTTTCCAATTCTTGACATTTCTTCGTGTTTTTTTTCCTAGATTAATAAACGTAACATAAAACCTCACCACCTACGTTTTGTAAGCGAGCTTCTTTATCTGTCATTACACCTTTAGATGTAGATAAGATAGCGATACCCAAACCGTTTAAAACGCGAGGCATGTTGTCAACACTTGCATACTTTCTTAAACCAGGTTTACTCACACGTGTCAAAGTGCGAATAGCCGGTACTTTGCTAATTGGGTTATACTTCAACGCGATTTTGATAGAACCTTGAGGTCCTTCTTCTACGAATTTGTAATTAGCAATGTAACCTTTGTCAAAAAGAACTTTTGTGATTTCTTTTTTAAGGTTCGATGCAGGAATTTCAACAACCCTGTGGTTGGCCTTAATGGCATTCCTTACTCGTGTAAGGTAATCCGCTATTGGATCTGTATTCATTATGTAAAAATATTGTGACAACGGTTTCTTCTACTCTCACGGAGTGCCAGACCTACTGCCGGTTAAAAAATAAATTGCAATGCAAAAGCCCTGATAAGCCTTATTTCAGACTTATCCGGGCAAAAATAATTATTTTTTCTTGATTACCAAGAAGCTTTTGTTACCCCTGGGATTTTTCCATCAAGTGCCATCTCACGGAAAGTTACACGAGAGATACCAAATTGACGCATATATCCTTTAGGACGACCTGTTAATTTACAACGGTTGTGTAAACGAACTGGTGAAGCATTTTTAGGTAATTTGTCTAACGCTGCGTAGTCTCCAGCTTCTTTAAGAGCTGCACGTTTAGCTGCATATTTAGCAACTAATTTTTGACGTTTAACTTCGCGTGCTTTTAATCCTTCTTTAGCCATTGTTGTTCGAATTTTGATTTTTGAATGGTAAACCGAATTGTTTTAATAACTCCAACGCTTCGATATCATTTCCAGCTGAAGTCACGAAAGTGATGTCCATACCAGCGATTTTGTTGATTTTGTCAATGTTGATCTCTGGGAAAATGATTTGCTCTGTGATACCTAAGTTGTAGTTACCTCTTCCGTCAAAACCTTTGTCATTGATACCACGAAAATCGCGGATACGAGGCAAAGATACTGCGATCAAACGGTCTAAGAATTCGTACATATTGTTGTCGCGTAATGTTACACGAGCACCAACTGGCATTCCTTTACGAAGTTTGAAGTTAGAGATATCTTTTTTCGATTTAGTAGCAACTGCTTGCTGACCAGTGATCAATGTTAATTCAGCGATAGCGTTATCGATTAATTTTTTATCTGCTGTTGCAGCACCGATACCTTGTGATACGACAATTTTCTCAAGTTTCGGAACTTGCATAACGCTTTTATACTGGAATTTTTCTTTAAGCGCTGTACGGATTTCTTCCGCATATTTCGCTTTTAATCTTGGTACGTAAGTCATTATTTAATTTCCTCCCCTGATTTTTTAGCGTAACGAACAATTTTGCCATCTGCATTAACTTTGCGACCTATACGAGTAGGAGCTCCTGTTTTAGGATCAATCAAAGCTAAGTTTGAGATGTTGATAGCAGCTTCTTTCTCGATAATACCACCTTGAGGATTAGCTGCGCTAGGTTTAGTGTGTTTTTTTACGATGTTAGCGCCTTCTACGATAGCTCTGTTTGCATCCACTAAAACTTGCAATACTTTTCCTTGAACACCTTTAGAGTTACCAGCGATAACTTTCACTAAATCACCTTTTTTAATTTTGATTTTGTGAGTTGTTTTTGTTTTCTGTGCCATAATTATAAAACCTCCGGTGCTAGTGATACAATCTTCATGAACTGTTTCTCACGTAATTCACGGGCAACTGGGCCGAAAATACGTGTTCCACGAGGTTCATCATTATTATTTAATAATACTGCAGCGTTGTCATCGAAACGAATGTAAGAACCATCTTTACGACGGATTTCTTTTTTCGTACGTACTACTACTGCTTTAGAAACTGATCCTTTTTTTACGTTTCCTGAAGGCATAGCGCTCTTTACAGATACAACAATCTTATCACCGATTGATGCATAACGCTTGCGCGTACCGCCCAACACACGGATAACTAAAACTTCTTTAGCACCGCTGTTGTCAGCTACATTTAGTCTTGATTCTTGTTGTACCATGTTATTTAGCTCTTTCTAATATTTCAACTAATCTCCAGTTCTTTGTTTTACTCAGCGGACGAGTTTCCATGATTAATACCGTATCGCCGATACCGCAGGTATTAGTTTCGTCATGAGCTTTGAATTTAGTAGTTTTCTTAACGAATTTACCATAGATAGGGTGTTTTACTTTACGTTCAACAGCTACTACGATAGATTTGTCCATCTTGTTGCTAACTACTAAGCCGATTCTTGTTTTTCTTAAATTTCTTTCCATTTCGACTTTGATTTTTACGCCTCAGAGGCTGTTTCAGATTTTGCTGCATTTTTACGCTTAGAGATCTCAGTAGAGATACGAGCGATATTTTTGCGAGCTGCTTTCAAAACGTTAGGGTTTTCTAAAGCAGAAACAGCATGTGCAAATTTCAATTTGTTTAACGCTGCTTTTTCTTCAACTAATTTAGCTGTTAGAGCGTCATTTGCTAATTCTACGATTTCTGAATTTTTCATTGTTTTCAGTGTTATGCTGGGTTATCAATTCTGTTTATATGATGCCTCCCGAGTAACGGTCGAGAGGCTAAACTATTGACATTACCAACGATTTTTATGCTTCAACGTAGTCTCTACGTATTACAAACTTAGTTTGTACCGGTAATTTTTGAGCTGCAAGGCGTAAAGCTTCTTTAGCAATCTCTAAAGATACACCTTCTGCTTCGAATAACATACGGCCTGGTCTTACAACTGCTACCCAATATTCAGGAGCACCTTTACCTTTACCCATACGTACCTCTGCAGGCTTTTTAGTAACCGGTTTGTCAGGGAAGATACGGATCCATACTTGACCTTCACGTTTCATATAACGTGTTACCGCGATACGAGCTGCCTCGATTTGACGGCTAGTGATCCATGCTTCTTCCATTGATTTGATACCGAAAGAACCGAAAGCTAATTCTGCTCCACGAGAAGCATTACCTTTCATACGGCCTTTTTGCATCTTTCTGAACTTCGTTCTTTTTGGCTGTAACATGTTCGTATTTTTTTAATCCCGCCCTATGACGGGACAATTTTAAATCTTGTTATTAATTAATCTTTTTTAGCACCACGGTTTTGTCCGCCACGGTTTCCACCACGGTTGTTGTCACGACGACCACCACGGTTATTACCACCACGGTTATCACGACGCTCACCGCCTTCGTTTCCGCCACGAGTTTTCGTGTTAGAAGTTTGACCAATGTTAGGAGATAAGTCACGTTTACCGTAAACTTCACCTTTACAGATCCATACTTTGATACCAATTTTACCGTAAGTAGTTAAAGCTTCTGCTAAAGCGTAGTCGATATCAGCACGTAATGTGTGTAGAGGAGTTCTTCCTTCTTTGTATTGCTCAGTACGAGCCATCTCAGCACCACCTAAACGACCTGAACACATGATTTTGATACCTTCTGCGCCCATACGCATTGTAGAAGCGATAGAAGTTTTCATTGCACGACGGAATGAAATACGCGCTTCTAATTGCTTAGCTACACCTTCAGCTACTAATTTAGCATCTAGTTCTGGACGTTTGATCTCGAAGATGTTGATTTGAACATCTTTTTTAGTCAATTTTTTCAACTCTTCTTTGATCTTGTCAACTTCTTGACCACCTTTACCGATAACGATTCCTGGACGAGCCGTGTGAATAGTTACAGTGATGCGTTTCAAAGTTCTTTCAATAACAACTTTAGCTACGCCACCTTTAGCGATACGTACAGAAAGATATTTTCTGATTTTTTGGTCTTCAACTAATTTATCGGAATAGTTCTTTCCGCCGAACCAGTTAGAATCCCATCCTTTGATGATTCCTAATCTGCTACCTATTGGATTTGCTTTTTGTCCCATTCTATAATAAATTAGTTGTTAACGTTATTTAAACTATCTACTACCAATGTTACGTGGTTTGAGCGTTTGCGTACTCTATATCCACGACCTTGAGGAGCTGGACGTAATCTTTTCAATTGACGACCACCACCTACTGAAACTTCTTTCACGAATAATGCGCTGTCTGCTACAGATGCACCTTCATTACTAGATTCCCAGTTTTTGATTGCAGATAATAACAATTTCTCTACGCGAGCTGCTGCCTCTTTGCTTGAATGTTTTAGAATGTAAAGAGCGTTCTCTACTTTCTCGCCACGGATAAGATCCACTACTAAACGCATTTTGCGTGGAGAAGTAGGGCAATTCAATAATTTGGCAGTAGAAGCTCCTCCTGTTTGAGCTTTTGCCTGCTCTTTGCGTTGTCTGATAAGTACAGACTTCTTAACTTTTTTTGTTGCTTCCATTACCTATTATTTTTTCTTTTCTGCGTGGCCTTTGAATGTACGCGTAGGCGCAAATTCACCAAGCTTGTGACCAACCATATTTTCTGTTACATAAACTGGAATAAATTTATTCCCGTTGTGCACTGCGAAGGTATGGCCAACAAAATCAGGTGAAATCATTGATCTACGAGACCAAGTTTTGATAACTGATTTTTTGTTTGTTTCATTCTGAGAAAGAACTTTTCTTTCTAAGTTGTGATCGATGTAAGGACCTTTTTTAATTGAACGAGCCATTATTTTTTCCTTCTTTCAATGATGTAACGATTCGATGTTTTCTTTTTGTAGCGTGTTTTGAAACCTTTAGCTAACACACCTGTACGAGAACGTGGGTGACCTCCTGATGTACGGCCTTCACCACCACCCATAGGGTGATCAACTGGGTTCATCGCAACACCACGAACGCGAGGACGACGACCTAAGTGACGTTTACGACCAGCTTTACCTAATACTTGGTTAGCTTTTTCAGCATTTGATACTGAACCGATAGTCGCAACACATGTCAATAAGATCATGCGAACTTCGCCTGATGGCAATTTGATAATAGCATATTTACCGTCACGAGCAGACAATTGAGCATAAGTACCAGCCGAACGAGCGATTGAACCTCCTTGACCAGGATTCAATTCGATGTTGTGGATGATAGAACCCAATGGAATGTTTGCTAATGGTAATGTATTACCTACTTCTGGAGCAACTTTTTCACCTGCAATTACAGTCATACCCACTTGTAATCCTGTAGGAGCGATGATGTAGCGTTTTTCACCATCTGCGTAGTGCAATAATGCAATACGTGCTGTACGGTTTGGATCGTACTCGATAGTAGCTACTGTTGCTGGGATTTCTTTTTTATCGCGTTTGAAATCTATAATACGGTAAACTTTCTTGTGTCCGCCACCGATATAACGCATAGTCATTTTACCAGTCTTGTTACGACCACCTGATCTTTTGTTTGCTCCTACTACCAACGACTTTTCAGGAACGTTTGTAGTAACATCAGAATAGTCTGCGCCTACTCTGAAACGAGTACCAGGGGTAACCGGTCTGAATCTTTTAACTGCCATTTTTTATTTATATAACACTGTAAAAGTCAATAGTTTCACCATCTTGAATTGTGATGATGGCTTTTTTATACTTAGGAGCTCTTCCAGAAACGAATCCTGCTTTAGTGTAACGGCTTTTTGCTTTACCAGCTACTACTGAAGTATTTACTGCAACTACAGTTACACCAAACATTTCTTCGATAGCAGATTTAATCTGAATTTTGTTAGCTCTATGATCTACTTTGAAAGCATAACGGTTCAATTTCTCCGTTAATAATGAAGCTTTCTCAGTTAAAATAGGTTTTTTAATAATCTCCATATTACTTAGCGAATGCTTCCTCCAAAGTTTTAACAGAATCTGTAGTTAACAATAATTTAGTAGCGTTCAATACATCATATGTATTTAATTCTGACACTACTACAACTTTTGCTTTTTTCAAGTTTCTGCTTGATAAATAAACATTGTTATCGTAAGCTGGCAATACTAATAAAGTTTTTTCGTCAGCTACATTTAATGCGTTAACTAAAGCTACATAGTTTTTAGTTTTGATTGTATCGAATGATACTGAATCTAAAACTACAACATTGTTTTCTTGTGCTTTGTAAGATAACGCTGATTTACGTGCTACTTGTTTCAATTTTTTGTTCAATTTGAACGAGTAATCACGAGGTTGAGGACCGAATACACGACCACCACCGTTAAACAATGGAGATTTGATAGAACCCGCACGAGCACCACCAGTACCTTTTTGTTTGTGTAGTTTACGAGTAGAACCCGCGATTTCATTACGTTGTTTAGACTTGTGAGTACCTTGGCGTTGATTCGCTAAGTATTGTTTCACATCTAAATAGATCGCATGGTCGTTAGGTGTTACACCGAAAACTGTTTCAGGAAGTTGCACCTTGGCACCTGTTTCTTTACCTGATAAATTTAATACATTAACTTCCATCTCTACTATTTGTCTAAGATTACGTAAGAACCTTTAGCTCCTGGGATAGAGCCACTAACTACGATTAGGTTTTGCTCAGCATAAACTTTCAATACTTGTAAGTTTTGAACCTTTACACGCTCACCACCTGTACGACCCGCCATGCGCATTCCTTTGAATACACGTGAAGGCCAAGAAGAAGCACCTAATGAACCTGGAGCACGTAGTCTGTTGTGCTGACCGTGAGTCGCACCACCTACACCACCAAATCCGTGACGCTTCATAACACCTTGAAAACCTTTACCTTTTGAAGTACCAACTACGTCTACGTACTCACCTTCTTCGAATAAAGTTACATCAACGATGTCACCTAGTGATTTCTCATCCTCGAAAGTTTTGAATTCAACTAGTTTACGCTTAGGAGTCACGCCCGCTTTCGCGAAGTGTCCTTTAAGAGGAGCAGTTGTGTTCTTTTCCTTAGCATCATCATAGCCAAGTTGAACAGCTGAATAACCGTCCTTCTCTACCGTACGTATCTGCGTTACCACGCACGGCCCAGCCTCGATTACTGTACAAGGGATGTTTTTCCCTTCAGCATTGAACAGGCTGGTCATTCCTACTTTTTTACCAATAATTCCTGACATGTTATAAATTAAATTAATTAAAGTCCATCGAAGCAGTAGGGCTTCGCTCAAGACATACTTTCCCCAATAAGGGACTGCAAAAGTACAAAGAAATTTATAACTATCAAATAATTAGTGAATTATTTTTTATAAATTATTTAGCCATCATATGTATTAAGTAGCATGTTACTACAAAATAAAGGGATAAAAGTTGAACGTTCGCAATGTTAAATAGAGAATAGATTTTCTAAATAAGGTTTCACAAACTTATAATCCCATTGTGCCCATTCAAATTAGCAAGTGAACTACCCATTTGCTAAAGACAAATGGGCTTCGGGCTTCACAGATTTGTGCTTTGTTGCCAAAGTCTTATTTGAGTCTCCGCCCGTGTAATCGCCAGTTCCTGACGATATTATTTTTAATCCTTCTTTCAGAATGTTTTTTGCAGCGTTTAAATCACGGTCTAAAACGTGTCCATTTTCGCAAGTCCATTCTCTTATTGAAAGATTTAAGTCTTGATTTATCCAACCGCACTCACAGCAGGTTTTACTTGATGGATAGAAGCGATTGATTTTTACAATCTGTTTATCGTTCCA
>NZ_JACOIJ010000050.1 GCF_014692495.1 Sphingobacterium litopenaei
TTGTTGGGTAGAAAGCATCCTGATATCCGTTAAAGCTTAATTTAAGATACAAAAAAAGGAGTAGAAAATGCACTTTCCACTCCTTTTTTTTTGGCCCAATATAAAAGGGGACTTTTTCAGTGCCCTCCCTAAAAGTGAGCCTTTTTTGCTATATATGCCTTGCTGTTTTACATCAAGGATAATTTTATTACGTAGTCTACAGTTGCTTTATTTAAATAATTTCCAAAAGCATCGCTCATCATTTTGGCAATTTCCGCACGACTCATTGTTTTGATTTTTGTATTCTCCACCGCTTTCTTATCAAATAAAACATTATTGCTAACCTCTACTTTCGAAGCAAAATATGAAACGTGTTGACTTGGAACTACTAATCCTAATATCAATCCAGGTAATCCATTAATAGATTCCGGACCACCATCAATAGGAATTTCATTCGCATAAAAGCCAATTACATACGTAGAATCCTCGGTGATACCATTGGCGCGTCTACAGTTGTAGCCTGCTATTTCACGATATTCATCCGTAATCGTCCATTTCACTTTTTTCAAAGTATCTTGAATAATAACCTTTTGACCAATCAAATCATTGTATCTTTTATACTCATTATTTGCCAAATTAGAATAAGTAGTCGCCTCAAAATCTAAGGCCAACATCATGATTATCTGCTTCATCATTGGATCTAAATCCTGCTTTTGAGATTCAAACAAAGTTTCATTTCCTTTGAATTTTAGCGACTTTTTCAACACTATATTCTCAGGAACTCTAGGCAACATTGCACTCATCTGATTCTTTTGTGCTTCGTCAGCCTTCTCTATAAATTGTTTGCGAAGAATATTTTTTGTATACATTGTCTTATCATAATAGACAGTACCTTCTTCCGCAAACATGGCATACTGCGCCTTAGCTGTAAAGCCAGTACCCAATACTAATAACGCTAGGATATATAAATATTTCATTTTTGTCTTTTTTATTATTTAATAAACATCTTCGTAAAATCCCAAGACAACTTCAACATGTAGTAACGTTGAATAGTATCAAATCTTCTTTGCATAAAGATTGAATTCGTCTGCATACGTGAATAGCCAATATTCTGATTCAACACATCATTAATCATAAAGTCTAAGACTAGTGATTCATTTTTCAGGAATTTTTTACTTACACCAGGGTGAATTAAGAAGCGTTCGATTTTTTGGTCAAATGCTGCTGTTGGTGCCTCATACGAGTAATCAAAGTTTGTATATATTTTGAATGTTTTCGAGAAGAAATATTCAAAACTACCTCCGGAGGTAAATACAAAACCATTATTATCTTGCTCAGGACTTAGATTTGAGGTCATCTGACGATATTGTGGTGTGAATCTTGTTGAGAAATTAAATCCTGTTTTTGTCTCTCTTTTGATCTCGTATGCCAGTGAGTAAGTTTGTGAATTTACTTCATTTGCATCTCCATCGACGAAGTTGTGATTACGTGAGATAGAAAATACCGGCGAAATAGAATTATCCAATACTAAGTCTTTGTACAATCTGAAATGATATCCTGCATAAGCACTTAAATTCATATTATTCTTTCCGTTGATATTATCCCAACGGTAATAGTTTACACCATCTTCTGTTGTGATATTTTGAACGATAGGATCTTTTATCAAATTGAATGTACCACCAATATATTTGAATTGATTTGACAAAATGTTAAAACTATGGAAGAAACCTTCAATGGTATTAGAAAATGATGGATTCAAATTCTCATTTCCTATGTATTGATTCAATCGGTCTGAGTTATTCAGAATAGGTTGAATTTGGTTTAATGAAGGCAGTTGATTCTTTCCATTATACGAAATACGCAAATTTTTCGAAGTAGAAATTTTCCATTGTGTAACCAAACTTGGATTATACGTGAAGAAATTCCTTTCTAACGAATTATTCGAATAATTATTTACTTGCTTCAAATGATCGTCATTAAAGTTATTCGTCAAATTAGCCGTAAACTTATCTTTATTGAAGATGAAAGCTAATTTGTAATTATTACTAAATCTGTTGTAATCGTAGTTACTACTGAATTCTTCATCCAACTCATTGTATTGGTTCGAAGTTCCCTTATTGAATGACTCAATCAAAGACTCATTTGCTACACGTGTTAAATCATACCCTACAGAAATATTCAATACTTTGGATAAAGGCTCTGAATACGTTATTCCACCTTGAAATGACGTGATTCGCTGATCGGTATTTTTATATTGATCAGTAGTATCTTTTGTGTTATTTAGCTTATTGTCTAATGTAGAGTACAAGAAACCGTAGCCTGTAGTTTGCTCATTGCTTGTTCCAAAATTTAAGGATAAAGATCTTCCTGCTTTAGTAAACTTCTTTGTATACAAAGCCGAAATTCCCATGTTATCCACTTTATGATCTTTCTCTTCATCACTTACATTGCTTGACAATGGAGTTAAATCACTTCCTGAGTTTTGAGACTTGATATTTTCCCTGCTCCACAATAATTTTTTAGAAGCATTTGCCGTAATTAAAAATTGATTTAAAGAATCTATCTTCGTGTCCAATCTAAAATTAAGACGATGTTGATCATTATCTGTATCTACAAGTTTATTGGTTGTACTATTGATCACACCTGACATAATAGTTTCTTCATTACCATCAGCTTGCAACTTACCATACTTGTAGCTCAAATTCAATTGATATTTATCTTTTTTCCAGCGATCATTGAAATTTATACCTGAATTTATTACACGAGGAATACCAATGACACCCTGACCGGAGAAAGGATCATTTACGACCATGACACCACCTTCGTATGAAGCATCCATATCAATTCCATACTTCTGCGCATCCTGCCAATTCATGGATGTGGTTCCATTATTGCCAAATAATCCATAAGCAGAAAGCTTTTTCGAACCTTTGAACATATTCAACATCAATTGGCCCATATAATAATCATCGGTGCCACCACCTGCTAAGGCTTTACCAAACATTCCATTCTTAGCATCATCTTTGAGTTGCACATTAATTGTTTGCTCACGTACGCCATCATCCACACCTGTACGTTCAGCCTGATCAGATTTCTTTTCATAGACCTGTACTTTGTCTACCATATCTGATCGTAGATTACGAGTCACTAATGTTGGATCATCACCAAAGAATTCTTCCCCGTCGACCAATACTTTTTTCACAGTTTTTCCTTGAGCTGTAATATTGCCCGCAGCATCTACAGTAATACCCGGAAGAACTTTCAAAAGGTCTTCTACCTTAGCATTCTTTTCCACTGTAAATTGCGAAGCATCATATTCTGTAGTATCACCTTTGATAGTTATAGCTGCTCGTCTTTTCACGACCACTTCCTCTATCAAATGCGCAACACTGGATAATAAAATTTCACCCAAATCAGTTTTTGTGTCAGCCGCTTTAACTTCTTCAAAAAAATCAGCGTATTTAGGATAAGAAACCACAATCAAATGATCTCCATTTGTAGGTTTTGGAAATTCGAAATAACCATTTTCATCCGCTCTCGTATAATCCACAAGCAAAGAATCTTGTGCACGCAAAAGCATGATTGAAGCATTTTTTAATTTAAGCTTATCGGAAATATCCAATACCCGTCCAGAGATTTTGGTCTGAGCGGAACTATTGGCCATAAAACCCAACATAGCTAACAGTAATAGTAAAGTACCCTTCATATGTATGTGTTAAAAATAAATTGTTTATAAGAATTGGAGTTTTTGCATTTTAGTTACAAATAAAACACTAATGTTTGTACTTTTTGAGTCAAAAATTGTAAATAGAATATTATTGTCGGTAAAACCGCCATTTTTGTCGGTAAGACTATAGAATCGTTACATAAACTAACGGCAAATTTAACTTCCAACTTTTTAGTCACATCGAGCAAAAGATTATTACACAAATATTCCCTACTTTTGTAAAAACATTTTTCAAATGCAAAACATCAAAGAATATGTAGAAGCGAACAAAGATCGTTTCTTAGAAGAATTATTTGAATTATTGCGCTTTCCATCAGTAAGTGCTGATCCTCAATATAAAGAAGGCGTACTAAATACTGCAGAATTTGTAGCTCAAAAATTAAAAGATGCTGGAGCGGATAATGTAGAAATCTGTCCTACTGCAGGCTACCCTATTGTATATGGTGAGAAAATTTTTGATGCTTCTTTACCAACGGTATTAGTGTATGGTCACTATGACGTACAACCTGCTGATCCTTTAGAATTGTGGCATACACCTCCATTCGAGCCTACTGTACGTGATGGCAAGATCTATGCACGTGGAGCAGCCGATGATAAAGGTCAATTCTATATGCACGTGAAAGCTTTCGAATATATGGTTCGTGAAAACCAATTAGCTTGTAACGTGAAATTCATGATTGAAGGTGAAGAAGAAGTTGGTTCAGCTAACTTAGGTATCTTCGTAGCAGCAAACAAAGAGCGTTTAAAAGCTGACGTTATCGTCATTTCAGATACTTCAATGATTAGCTTGGAGAATCCTTCTTTAGAAACTGGTCTTCGTGGTCTTTCATATGTAGAAGTAGAAGTTACTGGTCCTAACCGCGACTTACACTCAGGTGTATACGGTGGTGCTGTAGCAAATCCCGCTACTGTACTTTCAAAAATGATTGCTTCTCTTCACGACGAAAACAACCACATCACTATCCCTGGATTCTATGATGATGTAGTGGAATTGACTCCAGAAGAAAGAAAAGCTTTAAACGAAGCGCCTTTCGATATTGAAGAATACAAAACAGACTTAGGTGTAGAAGATGTATGGGGCGAAGAAGGTTATACTTCTATCGAACGTACAGGTATACGTCCGACATTGGAAGTAAACGGTATTTGGGGTGGATATATTGGTGAAGGTGCTAAAACGGTATTACCTTCTAAAGCTTACGCTAAAATCTCAATGCGTTTGGTTCCTAACCAAAATTCTGAGCGTATTACCGAACTTTTCAAAACTCACTTTGAAGCTATAGCTCCAAAATCTGTAAAAGTAGAAGTAAAACCGCATCACGGTGGCGAACCTGTAGTAACACCTACAGATAGCATCGCATACAAAGCTGCTGAAAAAGCATTGGAAGATACGTTCAACAAAAAACCTATTCCTACTCGTGGCGGTGGTTCTATTCCAATCGTCGCATTATTCGAGCAAGAATTAGGGATTAAAACTGTATTATTAGGTTTTGGTTTGGATAGCGATAATTTACACTCTCCAAATGAGAAATACGGTATTGAAAATTACTTAAAAGGAATTGAAACTATTCCTTTATTCCACAAATACTACGCGGAATTAAGTAAATAGTCAACACTTTGAATTGATAATATTAATAGGTCTAGAAAATTTCTAGACCTATTATTTTTCTATATATTCGTTAATATTAATCTAAACTTGAAATTATATTAACTTATGATAAGAATTTTGAGAAAAATACATACCTTTCTTTATTTAGGTGCCGTTCTCCTATTTTTTATCCCTTTTTATCCTTGCCTCTATTTTTTCACAAAAGATCCAAAGAAATATTTTAATCAAATCGTCTTCTGCCGTAAATGGATTAGTTTATTCGCAACTACATTGGTTGGTATTCGATTTCATGTGGAATATGAAGATGAAGAGAATATGGATTGGAGTGTGCCTTATGTAATTTGTCCCAACCACACCTCCATTCTTGATATTACAGCCTTAACTTACCTTTGTCCGCAACCTTTTTCATTTATGGGCAAAGTGGAACTCTTGAAAAATCCCGTAACAGGAATATTTTTTCGGAGCATCGATATCGCTGTAGATCGAAAAAGTAAAATATCTTCATTCAAAGCATACAAGAAAGCGGATGAGACATTGAAAGAGGGTAAATCTCTAGTTATATTTCCTGAAGGAAAAATTGACGACGAATATCCTCCGAGAATGCATGAATTTAAATCAGGTTCTTTTCGATTGGCTATTGACAATAAAGTGAAGATTCTTCCGGTCGTAATTAAAGATGTTTGGCGAATATTATGGGATGATGGAATGAAATACGGTTCAAGACCAGGGGTGGTGCATATTAAAATCCTTAAACCTATTGATACCGAAACTCTTACACAAGAAGAGTTTGATGAATTACAACGCTACGTATATGACAAAATGCGCACCCATTGGCTGCAAAGTAACAGCATATAATTCAGTAAGAAAATAGCCTAAACAGAATATTGTAATTTCGCTGCTATTAAACTTGCTTTTATTAAATATTATATTATTTTTGCGAAAAGTGAAATTAAAAATTGTAAGACTATGTATTGGACATTAGAATTAGCATCACATTTAGAAGATGCACCATGGCCTGCAACAAAAGATGAATTAATCGATTATGCAATTCGTTCTGGTGCTCCTGTAGAAGTAATAGAAAATCTTCAAGCATTGGAAGATGATGGTGAGCCTTACGAAAACATCGAAGAGATTTGGCCAGATTATCCAACAAAAGATGATTTCTTTTTTAATGAAGACGAGTATTAATCTAGAATAAAAATCGCACTCCAATGAAGTGCGATTTTTATTTTTTTAGCCTAAGCCTTTCTTTATTCGTATTTTATGTTAAACGATTTTCGTTTACCTTTGTCTCTATAGAAAATAAAAGGTATGCAAAAATCAATTCTTATTGGCTTATTAATATTCTGGGTAAATATGAGCTCAGCTCAGAATGTACAACCCTATGATAAGACCGATAAGACCACTTTTTCTATTGAACCCCAAGTCGGTTATTCTATCTCCAAATCATCCTTTAATATTGCAGGAAATGAAATGGGTAGAAATCCAAATATATATTCCGAGCTAATCTGGGACCCAACAAATGCTGTAGAATATGGCGTAGCCTTAAAATTATCCCGCAAGAACATATCATTCAAAACAGATTTTTTATTCAATAAAACACTGTCGGGTAATGTAACAGATTTTGATTATGATGGAGATAACAGAACGCTTCCTTTTACAGAATTGTATTTAAGTAATCATAAAGGATCTGGATATTCTATAAAAATTCAGCCAGGATATGATGTAAGCAGGAACGAAAATCTATCTCTAGTTACCTACCTTAGTTTTGATTATACCAATAGAAGCCTTTATCTTTTAAATGATAGAGATTGGCGCAGTAATGACCGTAATTATATCCCAGGTCTTAATTCTTATTACAAGTATAAATTTCCAAATTATGGTCTTGGGATTGCCTTAGACTATAAATTAAGCAGTCGCTGGTCTACTCAGATAGCAGCGGAAGGTTATCTGTCGAGGTATTATGCGTATGGGCATTGGAACTTAATTGAGGATTTTGAAAAACCAATTAGCTATGAGCATAAAGGTAATGGAAAGAAAATCAGCACATTGCTCGGTCTATCCTATGCAATAAATTCTAATGTAAATGTTGGAATAAGTTATGATTTGAATCATTTCAATATTTCAAATGGCAAAGACTATTTATATAGCAAATCAGAAGGGGTATTGAAAACAAGATTGAATGAGGCCAATGAAACCAAACACGCTTTCTTATTAAATTTACGCTATAGTTTACCTTTTACCAATTAGTTGGCTCGATTAATCTTTTCACTCATCCTTCAGTCAAATGACAAAAATTAATACTATGCGTATACTTTTATCCTTCCTTTTCTTCTTTCAGACACTATCAATTTTTGCACAAGATTCTATTCAGGAGAAGAAGACTGATTTAGAAATTATCCAAAATTTCATTCAAGATTTGTCGAATGATAAAATTCGCACCGATGTAATTTTGAGTAAATATATAATAGTGGAGAATCCGAATGATGAATTATATGACTATTTGGAAGTAAGCTTGGATGAAATTCGAATTAATCTGATGAGTAAAAAGATTGAAGAAATTCAATATATACCTTATATGCAAATGCCTCGAAAAGATGTTCGTGATATTGATTTAGAAGAATTAAATAGCGATCGAGTATTTTTTTTGCATTATAAAAATCGCCAAGTTGCTGCTTTATACTTAGAACAAGATAAAATTGCTTCTTTTACATTAGTTTCAAAAGGAAATAACAAAGCTCATTTTGTTTTGTATTGATTTATATCCAAAATAATCATAGAAAATACCCCCCACATCACCTTGATTTAATTTTTATTAACATTTTCTTAACCAATAATTGATTTTAAGTAGAATTAAAGTTAAATTTATATAAACTTAATTCTATAAGATATGAAAAAGAATCTCCCTCTTTTAGCCGCATTGGGCCTTCTACTGACAAACTGTACTTCTGAAGTAATGTAAAAAATCTTACTGAAAAAGAGGTGGAAGCTTTACGCACAGACCCAAGGATATTATCCATCGAACAAGATTATCTTATAGCCTTAGCAAAACCGAAACCTCCTGTTGTTACCCAACCAAGCCAAACTGTACCATGGGGAATCACGCGTATAGGAGGCGCAGGTAATGGTGCAGGAAAGACGGCTTGGGTCGTAGATTCGGGTATCGATTTGGACCATCCTGACTTAAATGTAGATGTAGCGCGAAGTAAATCATTCACTGGTGACAATAATCCAGATGACACAAATGGTCATGGTACACACGTGGCGGGGATTATAGGTGCATTAGATAATAGTATAGGTGTAGTTGGAGTGGCTGCAGGAGCAAAGGTTGTATCGTTAAAAGTTCTTGCTTCAGATGGGAAAGGAGATTTTTCATGGACTGTTAGTGCATTAGACTATATATATGCTAATGGATCTGTTGGTGATGTTGTCAATATGAGCCTTGGGCCTGATGAACCTTTTCGATATACGGCAACAGACTTAGCGACCGAGCAAGTAGCTTCAAAAGGAATAAAAATAGCCATAGCTGCAGGAAATAGTTATGATAATGCGGATTTGTACACACCTGCTGCTGTGAATCATCCTAATATTTACACCATTTCTGCCGTTGCTCCAGGTGACTTTTGGACAACATTCTCAAATTATGGAAGTAGTGTAGATTATGCCGCTCCTGGTTATGATATTCTTTCTACTTATTTAAAAGGGGGATATACTACAATGAGTGGAACATCTATGGCATCACCACATGCTGCTGGTGTCCTTTTGTTAGGTGAACCTAAATCAGATGGATTTGCCAAATCAGCATATTGGGAATATGTGAAAAAAGGTGGCGGAACATTAACAGGGAAATATAGTGCTACAAACTCCTATAGCTTATCCATTTTTAGAGAAGATAAAGATAATAGCTTAGATCCAATTATACATAGATAATAGCTGATAAAAACAAAGAGAGAGATTTTATAATAAAATCTCTCTCTTTGTTTTTATAAAGACCTAAAAATTTCCACATACTAATGTTTTATCTCCATTATTATCATTACTTTCAATTATGAAAGATGAAGTAGTAGAAAAAGTTATTTCCATTTTTAATAGTATACATCCTGTATCTGAAAATTTAAAGGAAAAGATTTTCGAGGGTTCTGATGTCATTCAAATCAAGAAGAAAAATTTACTTCTAGATATTGGTGAAACTAGTAAATACATTTTTTTTATTTATAAAGGAGCTCTTCGCTCATATTATCTTGATCAAGAGGGGAAAGATAATACATCATGGTTTCTATTTGAAAATGAATTGGCTATATCCGTCTTTAGCTTTTTCAGTCAGAAACCATCTTTCGAGGCTTTGGAAGGTCTTGATGACTGTATTCTTTTACGATTAAGCTTTGCAAAACTCCAAAAACTATATCTAGAATTTCCTGAATTCAATTATATTGGAAGAATACTTACGGAACAATATTATATCCGCAGCGAAGAAAAAGCTAATGCGCTACGCATGTTATCGGCCAAAGAGCGTTATCTACAACTTCTCGAACGCTATCCCGAAATTATACAACGTGTATCTTTAGGACATATCGCAACTTATCTCGGCATAACCCAACATACCTTGAGTCGCATTCGTGCAAAAGTTTAATTTTTTGCCTTAAGGCAAAAATAAACCAACTTTGAGAAGCTAACTTTATATTCAACAATACCAGTATATGAAGTTAAAAGTTATTATACCATTGATATTCATTGCGGCAATCGTTTTGTTGATTGGAAGACCATTTCTTCATCTTATAAAAGTAAAATGGACTGAAAATATAGATAGGCTAACAGTACCAAATGGCTATACCAATGACGCTAGTCGCCAAAATCTTACAAAGATTGTTAGCATCATTCATGTAGAGAAAGAAGAAGAAAAGTTTATTCTACAACTTCAATCTATACTAAAATTAGCCAAAGAAAGAAGATTACCAGTCTCTATAGCTGGTGGAAAAT
This sequence comes from Sphingobacterium litopenaei, assembly GCF_014692495.1. Taxonomy (GTDB): domain Bacteria; phylum Bacteroidota; class Bacteroidia; order Sphingobacteriales; family Sphingobacteriaceae; genus Sphingobacterium; species Sphingobacterium litopenaei. The sequence continues at coordinate 10,290 of NZ_JACOIJ010000050.1, forward strand.
TCTCTATGGGAGGTCACACGATGTATCCGAATGGAATTGTAATTAATATGCTCCCTTATAATAAAATTAGCATTGACACGATGACCAATACGATGAAAATAGGTGCTGGAGCAACTTGGAGTGAAGCTCTATCACAATTAGATAAATATAATCGATCCATAAAAGTAATGCAGGCTTTTAGTTCTTTTAGTATAGGTGGATCGATAAGTGTGAATGGTCATGGCTGGCAACCTAGTTCTCCTCCAGTTTCTAGTAGTATCAAATCTCTAAAAGTAATGACATCAGATGGACGCGTAATCTTGTGTTCATCAACAGAAAACCAAGAACTTTTTAAACTAATTATAGGTGGTTATGGATTATTTGCTATTATCTTGGAAGCTGAATTGGAAATTGTACGCAATTCTTCGCTACAATATTCAAGAATGACTTTTCCTGCAGAAGAATATTTGGATTATTTTTCAAAATATATCACCAACAATGAAAAAGCAGAATTAGTGTATGGTAGATTAGATATTTCAAAAGAACATTTTCTACAGAATGCAACACTTAATATTTTTTCGAAAACAGATAAAAGACCTAATTCGAATTACAACAGTATTCCTACGGAATTAAAAAGATTAGTTTTCAGGGGGACTGTAAAAAGTAATTATGGCAAACAGCTACGAACAAGTCTAGAATATTATGCTTATTCATTTGGGAAAAATCAAGTTTTTACGCGTAATCAATTGTTGGATGAACAAGTTGATTTAATCGAGAATAAGGATTCTACAACCGTAGACATACTTCAGGAATATTTTATACCAAATCGTAATTTTAATGCATTCATCAAAGAGATACAAAAAGTATTACCTCATCAACATATTGATTTGCTAAATATTACCATCCGCGATGTCGCTAAAGATACGATAAGCTATATGTGCTACGCTCAAGAAAATGTTTTTGGATTTGTTTTTTTATTTAACCAACCTAAAACAAAAAAGGCAGAATTGGAAATGAAACAAATGACGCAAAAACTTTCAAAGATTGCTATTGATAATGCAGGTACGTTTTATTTTCCCTATCGACTACACAATGAAAAAAGCTTATTACATCAAGCATATCCACAATCCGAATCATTCTTTGGCTTAAAAAAGAAATACGACCCACAGGAGATACTTAAAAATAAATTTTATGATCATTATAAATGACTTTTATAATTCTTTATTTTTTTTCAAAAATCACTTGACATTCTTAAAAAGATAATATAGATTTGCTTTCAACAATTTAAAAATGAATCAATTTTTAACAAATAACGCATGGTGGTGGCACAACAGTTAAAGTTGTGGCAATCCCCTATTGCATAAATTTGTATACATTCAAAATATAATAGGCTTGCCAACATGGTGAGCCTTTTTATTTGGCAATAACCTAAAATCTGAACTTAGAAAACGCATATTACATTAAAACAAAATGAAAGAAATATTAAGGCATTTATTTGAATACAAATCTTTCTCACGTAAAGAAGCATATGAGATTCTAACGAATATTGCGACTGGAAAATACGACACACATCAGATTGCCGCATTTATGACAGCATATGGTATGCGTAGTATTCGTGTAGAAGAATTGGGTGGATTTCGCGATGCCATGTATGATTTATGTCTTAAGATGGATTTTCAAGGTTATGACTTGATTGACATGTGCGGTACAGGTGGCGACGGAAAAAACACTTTTAATATTTCGACTTTAGCATCTTTCGTAGTGGCTGGTGCCGGTTATAAAGTAGCCAAACATGGTAACGTTGGTGTTTCTTCGGGGTGTGGTTCATCGAATGTGATGGAATATTTAGGTTATCAATTTACCAATGACAAAGACGTCTTACAAAAGCAGTTGGACGAATCCAATATCTGTTTTTTACATGCTCCCCTATTCCACCCTGCAATGAAAACTGTAGCACCAATTCGTCGAGCATTAGGTGTAAAAACCTTCTTCAATATGTTGGGACCTTTGACTAATCCAGCAAATCCTAAATTTCAGTCTGTTGGGGTTTTTTCTTTAGAGCTGGCACGTCTATATGGTTATTTGTATCAAAATACTGAAAAGCAATATAGTATTATCCATGCTTTGGATGGTTATGATGAAATCTCTTTAACAGGAGACTTTAAAGTCATCAACAATCAAGGGGAAAGCTATTATTCGGTAGAAGAATTTGGTTTTGAAGCTGTGAAAGCAGAAGATTTAGCTGGAGGAGATAATGTGGAAGAAGCAGCGAAAATTTTTAGAGAAATTATAGAAGGTAAAGGAAATACGGTTCAAAATAATGTGGTCTTGACAAATGCAGCTTTTGCGATTAAGACGTTCCATCCAGAAAAAACATTTGGTGATTGTTATTACGAGGCGGAAGAATCTTTATTAGGGTTAAAAGCCTTAGATAGTTTGAAGAAATTGACAAATGCGTAATCGTAATAAAGAATTAAAAATAAAGGTTTGTGGAATGAGAGATGCGGATAATATCCGTCAACTTATGACCTTGCCTGTAGATTATATTGGCTTTATATTTTATGCTAAGTCTGCAAGATTTGTTTCGGGAAAACCTGAGGTTAGTATCCCCTCTTCTTTCAAAAAAGTTGGTGTATTTGTCAATTCTTCAAAAGAGGAAATACAAACAAAAATCCAAGAATTTGACTTACAAGTTGTTCAACTTCATGGTGATGAATCTCCAGAATTCTGTCAAGAAATAAAAGATCTAGGTATTGAAACATTCAAGGCTTTTGGGATTGATGAGGAATTTGATTGGGAAAGTATCGCCCCTTACGACGGCAAAGTTGATTATTTCCTTTTTGACACGAAGAGCAAACAATATGGTGGAACAGGTCAAACATTTAATTGGGAGAAATTACAAGACTATCCTTACCAAACGCCTTATTGGTTAAGTGGTGGTATTTCGTTAGAAAATATCGAAGATGCTGCAAGTTTTGAAGACAACAGATTATATGGTTTGGATTTAAATTCTAAATTTGAAATCGAACCTGCATTAAAAATTATACAATCATTAACACAAGCAATCTCTATTATAAAATGAGTAAATATCAAGTAGATAGCAAAGGATATTACGGTCCATTTGGTGGGGCTTACATCCCCGAAATGTTGTATCCCAATGTGGAGGAATTGCAAAATCAATATTTGCAAATCATGAATGACCCTTCATTCAAAGAAGAGTTTGAGCAATTACTAAAAGACTATGTCGGCAGACCTTCGCCTTTGTATCACGCGAAACGTTTGTCGGAACTGTATGGAGCAAATATCTTCTTGAAAAGAGAAGATTTGAACCATACTGGCGCACACAAAATCAACAATACCATTGGACAGATTTTGTTAGCACAACGCCTAGGTAAAAAACGTATTATCGCTGAAACTGGAGCTGGACAACACGGTGTAGCAACAGCGACAGTTTGTGCGTTGAAAGGTTTAGAATGTGTGGTGTACATGGGTGAAATCGACATTCAGCGACAAGCGCCAAATGTTGCGCGTATGAAGATGATGGGTGCGACGGTAGTTCCTGCGACTTCGGGGAGTAAAACACTCAAAGATGCGACGAACGAAGCTTTGCGCGATTGGATAAACAATCCAGTGGATACGCATTATATAATTGGTTCGGTCGTAGGACCGCATCCTTATCCCGATATGGTTGCGCGTTTTCAATCCATTATTTCATTTGAGACAAGAAAACAACTCTTAGAAAAAACAGGCAAAGAAACGCCTGATATCGTGATGGCTTGTGTTGGTGGCGGCTCTAATGCTGCAGGTATGTTCTATCATTTCTTGGATGATGAAGATGTCAAAATTGTAGCTGTAGAAGCTGCTGGTCATGGTGTAGATTCTGGTGAATCTGCAGCGACAACAGCTTTGGGTAAAGAAGGTGTTTTGCACGGTTCCCGTCAAATTTTGATGCAAACAGATGATGGGCAAGTTATCGAGCCATATTCCATTTCAGCAGGTTTGGATTATCCAGGAATTGGTCCTCAACATGCTTGGCTATTTAAATCAGGGCGTGGTGAGTATGTCTCGGCTACTGACGACGAAGCGATGCAAGCTGGATTACGTCTAACGAAGTGGGAAGGTATTATTCCTGCTATTGAAAGTTCGCACGCGTTAGCGCATTTGGAAAAAATGAATTTCAAAGGTGATGAAACGGTGGTGATTTGTCTTTCAGGTCGTGGAGACAAGGATTTAGATAATTATATGAAGTATTTCAATTTATAATATTGCCATAGGCAATAGGCTATAAGCCATACGCTTATTGCTTATAGCCTAAAGCATAATGCTTTTAAAAAATGCAACTAAATAAACATTCAAACGGATTACTATCTATATATTTTACAGCGGGCTACCCTACGTTGGATAGTACCGTACAGATTGCCAAAGCTTTAGAAGAAGCGGGTGCAGATTTTTTAGAAATCGGCTTTCCATATTCTGACCCAGTAGCGGACGGCCCCACCATTCAACATGCTTCGGAAGAAGCCTTGAAAAATGGCATGTCACTAAAAGTTCTTTTCGAACAATTGAAAGATTTACGCAAACATGTCAACATTCCCGTCTATTTGATGGGATATGTAAATCCTGTATTGCAATACGGTGTGGAGAATTTCTGCAAAGCGTGTAAGGATGTTGGTGTCAACGGAACGATTATTCCAGACTTGCCGATGTACGAATATGAGGAATTGTACCAAACAGTTTTCGAAGAAAATGATATAAGCAATATTTTCTTAGTAACTCCACAAACTTCGGATGAACGAATTCGCAAAATCGATGATTTGTCTACTAACTTCATCTATTTACTTTCGTCGAATGCGACAACAGGTAAAAATCTAGAAGTAAAAGATCAAGCTGAAGCGTATTTCAAACGCATAAAAGATATGGATTTGAAAAATCCATTTATTATTGGTTTTGGTATTTCAAATCAAGAAACTTTCCAAAAAGCAACCACTTATGCCAATGGCGCAATCGTCGGAACTGCTTTTGTTAAGCTTTTAGGCGAAGAAAATTACTTAGAAAAAATCCCTGATTTTATTAAGAGTATTAAAGGGTAATAAAAGAAACAGTTTATTACTACTAAGTTAAACCTATTTAAAAGGATCAAGTCAAATTTTTTACTTGATCCTTTTTTATTAAACCTTTTATAATTATGAAATATTTATTTACAATAGTCTTCATTGCTTTTATCAGCAATAATTCTCTTGGACAACAAGTCTTCAATTTTAAAACTAAATTTGACAATGCAATTCCAGTCTTGAATCTTGGTACTTTCCATATGGGGAATACATCAGACGCAAGAAAAGTTGAATTTGATGAAAATGACCAAAATAATATTAAACAAATTCATGAAATTGCCAAGCAAATTGCTGCCTTTAAACCAACAATTATACTGGTCGAGCAAGAGCCTAGATTTAATCCTACTTTAAAAGAAAAATACAATACTTATTAAAAAAACCCCAAACATAACTTTAATAATCCATCAGAAATTGAGCTCTTAGCTTTTGAAGTAGGTAGATTGAGTAATTCGCAAAAGATTTATGGAATAGATTACAAACAAGATTATTTTTATTCTATAGCCAATTACTTAAAAAATCAACAAGACTCTTTAACGTTGAAAAAATACTATGCGTTAGTAAATGAAAATTTATTTCTAAATAACATTAATCCAAATAACACGAATGTAAAAGAACAATTGTATTTAAATAATCAACCAGAATATTTAGACTTTTTAATAAATATTAATGCAGATTTGTTGACTACAATATCAGTCAGTAATTATAAAATTGGTGCTGAACAAGCATCAAAATTTTATAACAGAAATTTAATGATGTTCGCAAATATGAATAATATTCTTGTTAGTAAAGATGATAGAATTTTTATTTTAATGGGAGCTACGCATACCGCATTTTTTAAAGATTTTCTAAGACGTTCACATAAAAGAAGTAAATATTTTTGAGTATCTGAAATGATTAAGCAAAGAGGCTGAAGGTGTAAATTAAACTGTGTCATTAAATAAATACTTATTTTTAGACACAGTATAATGAACAACGAGAAATTTGATTTTGAGCGCTTCAAAGAAGAAGCTATGAAAGGCCTTTACGAAGGCAAAAAGAT
>NZ_JACOIJ010000051.1 GCF_014692495.1 Sphingobacterium litopenaei
AAACGAAGAATAGCAATGGAGCTTAGAGATATGATAACTGCTATTCTAATAATATTTGCAGGAGGAGACCCAGCTAAAGTTTTCAAAACATGAAAAATGGTCGGAATTTCTTCCGACCATGACTAGGCTATGCCCTCTTTTTTATTTTTGTGTGAATAGTTGTCTTATTCCATATTGTGGTATACAGCTTGAACGTCGTCATCTTCTTCGATTTTATCGATTAATTTCAACACATCTGCTGCTTGTTCTTCTGTCAATGAAGTATGCGATAAAGCGATACGCTCTAATTTCGCGGATTTCAATTCAATACCTTTTTCTTCTAAAAGGCGTTGCATATTTCCGAAATCTTCGAAAGAAGTTTGTACGACTACGATATCGTTTCCTTCTTCGTCAGCCTCTACATACAATTCTTCTAAACCACCGTCGATTAATTCCAATTCTAATTCTTCCACATCCAAATCATCTGCTGCTGGAAAACGGAAAATAGATTTACGTTGGAAAATGAAATCCAAAGAACCTGTTTTTCCTAATGAACCGCCTGATTTTGTGAAGTACGAACGGATGTTACCTACTGTACGGTTTGTGTTATCAGTTGCTGTCTCGATAAGTACAGGCACACCATGTGGGCCATACCCTTCGTAAACATATTCTTCGTAGCCTTTTGAATCTTTTTCTGAAGCTCTTTTGATAGCTGCTTCCACACGGTCTTTAGGCATGTTTACCGCTTTCGCGTTTTGGATCGCCGTACGTAAACGAGAGTTGTTTTCCGGGTGAGGACCACCTTCTTTTACTGCGATAGCAATTTCTTTGCCTAAACGTGTGAATTGGACCGCCATTTTGGCCCAGCGTTTAAATTTTCTTTCCTTTCTAAATTCAAAAGCTCTACCCATTTTGTTTATTTGTTTTTAAGATTTTCGATCATTTCTCGTGTCAAATCTTCTAGGTTGTATTCAAGCTTCCAATTCCAGTCTTTTTGAGCGTATTCGTCATTTATACTCTTAGGCCAAGAATCGGCAATAGCTTGACGTGGATCACCTTCTGCATAAGACATTTCAAAATTAGGAAGAATTTTTTTAATTTCTTGGGCAATCTGTGCTGGCGTAAATGAAATACCTGCTAAATTGTAACTAGAACGTATAGAAAGGTTTTCTGCTGGAGCATCCATTAATTCAATCGTTGCACGCACAGCATCATCCATATACATCATTGGCAAAGCTGTATTTTCAGATAAGAAGCTTTCATATTTGCCTTTTGCCAATGCTTCGAAGAAAATATGTACCGCATAATCTGTCGTACCCCCACCTGGTGCCGTTTTCCATGAGATGATACCTGGGTAACGAATACTACGAATATCCAATCCATATTTCGCGTGGTAATATTCTACTAATCTTTCGCCAGATAATTTGCTGATGCCGTAGATGCTGTTAGGATCCATTACACAATATTGTGGCGTGTCTACTTTCGGAGAGTTTGGTCCAAAGACTGCGATAGAGCTTGGCCAAAAGATTTTTTTGATACCTAATTCTACTGCAAGATCCAATACATTCAACAGCCCGTTCATGTTTAGATCCCAAGCTTTCATAGGATATTGTTCGCCCGTTGCCGAAAGCATTGCTGCAAGCAGGTAAATCTGAGTAGGTTTGTATTTGATAAACAACTCTTTCAAAAGGTTTTTATCTAATACGTTTGCTGTCTCAAAAATATCGCCGTCCTCCATTTCATGTGGAGGTCTTATATCCGTCGTTATGACGTTTTGTTTGCCAAATTTGTTGCGAAGAGCTAATGCTAATTCAGACCCGATCTGACCATTCGCCCCAAGGATAATTATTGTTTCTTTCATATGAGTCAGCAAAGTTATTTGTTTTTCAATGTCTTGTCAATGAGTTGATTAACACAAACGGTTGTTTAAAATTTTGTGTCTTTCCCTCGTGATTAAAAATTTGTGTAAAGCAGATGTAATGTCCTTTAGGACAGGGGTTACCAGAATTATTTTTGCCATCCCAGGTAAGTTTGCCATGCGTGCCAGCTAGGTTTTGATGAGCAATTTTCCGGACTAATTGTCCTTTTTCATTATAAATCTCTACAGCGATGATATAATTTGGGTTGATTAGCTCGTAGTTTATTTCCAATTCATCCTCAATGCCATCTCCATTTGGAGAGAATGTTTTGGAACTGAGGGTAATTTTATTTTGTGGAATGGCGATGTCAGCCACTGAATTTTGGTAGCCTGGAGTGGCCCCTCCATGAATAGTAGACGCAGAATGGAATATATTTTTATCTGCGCGGATACGCTCTAATGAAATTCCTTTAGCATCGATAAGATGATCGGAATGCATTGTCGCCGCATAGTAGATAGAATCCAGCAGTATATTTTGATCGGAATATAACGTAACAATCCCTTGTTGATTGGTGTATGGAGGCAAGGAGCCTGTTTCCAATATGTTTTCTGCAACAGCTCTTGGATAATGCTGTTGTATTATTTTTTTATTTGTCGTAATAGCGATATAGTCATTTGCTTCCAATAAGTGGAAAGCATTGCTGATTGTTCTATTGCCTAATCTAAAATTTTGCAGATTAATTGGAAATAGGCTTGTGTTATAAAGTTCGACAAAGTCTACACCGCCTTCTTTCGGATTGAAAAGTATTTCATTTATGATAAGGTCTCCTGCCTTGATATCCTCTTGTTGAAATAATTTAATTTCAAGTGTAGGAAGTTCAAGATTGCAGGTCTTCAAACCTGTTATTTTTAACGTATAAAGCTTTTGCGGATCAAGATTTTTAGCAAAACTTAGTGCGATATGTTCGTTGACAATTTCCACTTTATTGGCTTCGCCGATTTCTTCATCTAGCGAGAAGGTGGCTTCTTCTAGATTAGAAAAGTAAGTATTCGCTAATGTGAGCTTAAGTTCGACACGATTTTGGAAAATCTTGTAAGTATCCATTTGGGGTTGTGGAATATACTGATTATCCAAAATGGTATTATTCTTTCCAGGAGTACCACCGCTTAAAGAATTGGTTGCGGACCAATTAAGGTTAATGTTACAACTCCAATTGGGATTAATTCGCTCAAGACTCCATCCGCCATTTCTTTTTGAACTACTATTGTACCAGCTATCACGGTAGGAGATTTCATCAATCGTAACTCCATTTTGTGTCAGCTTGATGGTCGCTGAAGTATTGCTCAAAGCAAACCAACGGGATAATACAACGACATTACCATAGCGCGAAAATTGTGAAGCTGCGGCTTCTTGACAGAGAATTAGGTATTGTTTGGGCGCGAGTTTGTAAGATGGAAGAGTTTGTTGGTTATTATTTATATGGATCTCCACATCTTTCAGATCTATTACGGATGAAGCATTGTTATACAGTTCGATGTATTCAAAAGGTGGCAATGCAGCAGCGTTATTGGGATTTATCATCAATTCATTGATGAGCGAGGTGGTATTTTGTGCCAGTACCTGATAAGGGAGAGTGAAAGCGAGAATAAGCGAAAATAAATATAGCTTAACCGATGGTCTCATAATCCTATTTTTAGCCTAGCGCAAGTATGTTTCTTAATGCAGGCAATTTACAGAATAATTTTCGTTGCAATTTATTTTTACATTGCATTTGTTCCGTTTAAAAGCTTTAAAAATTAACAAAATGATAATTTTTAGCGGCTATTTTGTTTGTATTTTTAATATTGTGGCGTAATCTAATGCGAAAAATTTAAATTTTATATCGATATACTGATTTTAATTTATTATGTTTGAAACCATTTTAATCACTAGTATTAACAAAATATTAAAGCAACAATTGTAAAGAAATGAAAGTAGCAGTAGTTGGCGCAACAGGTTTAGTTGGGTCCGAAATGTTGACAGTATTGGCGGAGAGAAACTTCCCAGTAACAGAATTAATTCCAGTAGCATCTGAAAGAAGTAAGGGTAAGGAAATTGAATTCAAGGGTAAGAAGTATAAGGTAGTCACTCCAACAGAAGCTATTGCACTTAAACCAGATGTAGCTTTATTCTCTGCCGGAGGCGGTACTTCTACAGAATATGCTCCTTTATTTGCAGAAGCGGGTATAACGGTTATCGATAATTCATCAGCTTGGCGTATGGATCCTACTAAAAAATTAGTAGTGCCAGAAGTAAACGGTGATGTATTGACAGCTGAAGATAAAATCATCGCTAACCCAAATTGTTCGACTATTCAGATGGTAGTGGTGTTAAAGCCATTGCACGAAAAATATAAAATCAAACGTGTCGTAGTATCTACTTACCAATCGGTGACAGGTACAGGTGTGAAAGCAGTTCAACAATTGAACGATGAGCGTGCCGGAGTAGAAGGCGAAAAAGCATATCCATACCAAATCGACTTGAACGTAATTCCTCAGATCGATGTATTTCAAGATAACGGTTATACAAAAGAGGAAATGAAAATGATCAAAGAGACAAACAAAATCATGCAAGATGATTCGATCAAAGTAACAGCTACTACAGTGCGTATCCCAGTCGTTGGAGGCCACTCAGAATCTGTGAATATCGAATTTGAAAATGATTTTGATTTAGCCGAATTGCGTGCTGCTTTAGAAGCACAAGACGGTGTAATCGTAGTGGATAATCCAGCAAACTTAGAATACCCAATGCCGAAAGATGCTCATGGTAAAGATGAGGTTTTCGTAGGTCGTATTCGTCGTGACGAATCGCAAGATAAAACAGTAAACCTTTGGATTGTCGCAGACAATTTGAGAAAAGGTGCTGCCACAAATGCTGTTCAAGTAGCTGAGTTGTTAGCGAAAAAAGGATTGATCTAAGATTTAAATATCCACATAAGGGATTAGTAAATGCTGTAAGGTTTCTTACAGCATTTTTTGTACACTAGCTAGCGTAGCAACTCTTTCAAATCATCCTGCGATAGCGATTTTACAAAAGTTTTTTCTGTCGTAATCAACGAAGTAGCGATGGACATTTTGCGGTTTTGCAGAGCTACAATCTTTTCTTCAACGGTATCTTTACTTATAAATTTATAAATAAAGACATTGCGTTTCTGTCCAATACGGTGAGATCGGTCGATGGCTTGTTGCTCGACGGCAGGATTCCACCATGGATCTAAGATAAAGACGTAATCAGCTTCGGTGAGGTTTAAGCCTACACCGCCTGCTTTGATGGAAATTAAGAAGATTTTAACCTCCTCATTATCTTTAAATCGCTGTACTGCTTCGGCTCTATCCTTAGTAGCACCGTCCAAATAAGCGAACGGGATTTTTTGCTTATTAAAATAGTCTTTAAAAAGTTCTAAATGCTTAACAAATTGAGAAAAGATCAGCACCTTATTCCCTTCGATAGAAATAGAATCCAACATTTGAAGCACAGCTTCGAATTTTCCTGATTCATCCTTGTACGAAGGATCCACCATTTTTGGATGGTTTGCTAGTTGGCGAAGTTTAGTCAATCCTTGCAGTAATGCGATTTGATTTCCTTTACCGTCGTTGACGGCTCCTTCCAATAAGGCGTTGCGGTATTCCGACTTGGTCGATTCGTAAAGTTCCGACTGGGCTTCGTTCATCTCACAATAAATGATCTGTTCTGTCTTAGGAGGAAGTTCGGTAGCCACTTGGTTTTTAGTGCGTCTCAAGACAAAAGGCTTTATGATCGCCTGCAAACGCTTCGCCGTATCCTCATCTTTCTTTTTCTCAATAGGGATAACAAATTCCTTTTGAAAGAAAGAATAGCTCCCCAATAAACCTGGATTGGTAAAGTGCATTTGCGACCAAATATCGGAAACGGAATTCTCTATTGGGGTACCACTCAAAGCTAATTTATGTCTGCTTTTGAGAGATTTAATAGATTTAAACGATTTTGAAGTCGGATTTTTAATATTTTGACTTTCGTCAAGAATAATGTAGTTGAAGAAAAATTTACTGAATAGTTCTTCGTCGCTTCGTACAATTCCATAAGTCGTGATAACTACATCGAAATGTGTAAAAGCGTAAGCATCTTTAAAGCGGTTAGATCCAACATGCATCAAAATGCGAAGGTCTGGGGCAAATTTATCAGCTTCCTTTTGCCAATTATATACTAATGAAGTGGGTAGAACGAGTAAAGAAGTTTTTGCATAATCCGTGTTCTTTAGCTCTTCTTTTTGCTTTTGCAATAAAGCTAAAGTCTGAACGGTTTTACCCAAACCCATATCATCGGCTAACACACCACCAAACTTATATTCCTGCAAGAAATGGAACCAGTTGTAACCAGCTTCCTGATAAGGTCGAAGGCTTCCATTGAATTTTTGAGGAGCATCAATTTTTGCTATTTCTTCAAAATTGCTCAGATTCTGCAACTTACGACTCATAGTCAAAGCTGTATGCTCAGAGATTTCATGTAGAATTCCGATGTGTGCTTTGTTAAGTTGAAGCCCATTCTTTTTGATTGCAAACTGAAAAAGGTGCTCGTACTGTGCGAACCATTCTTCGGGAATAATGGCGATTTCACCATTCGGAAGTGTAAACTCCTGTATTCTGTTTAAGATATGATCGCGTAAATGGATAAATGGAATTTTATAGGGTCCAAAATTCGCAAAAGCCCGTACATCAAACCAATCATTGTCTTCGACAACTTCAATGTCGAGAGAAGTCTTTCCGATAAAGAAATGCTTATCTCCAGTCTCTTGTTTGATGCTATAACCCTTTTCTTTCAGCTCATCTTGTTTGTTGCTGAGCCATTCGAATACATTCGCAAACTCTTTGCCATCAGTAATGTAACTACCAAAGAGTGCATCTTGTCTCTTAACACCTGAAGATTCTAAGTAGGCGTGTTGGTTTTCTTCCCACAATATGGAACGTTTGACGCGTGTAAATGTGTAATTGTCCGCTTCTTCATCGTAGGACATTTTTACAGAAATCTTGTGGTCAGATGTCGGTAAGAAAGTAAAGTCCCCGTATTGGAACGATAGCTGAATATGTGATTCGCCATTCTGTATATAATTCAATGTCAAAATTGGAACGGCATCTTCTTTTATGGTCTTGATATCAAAACCTTCTGCATACACAGAATATTTCTCAATCAAAGGAATAATGAATGTTTCGTAGTATTTGCGCTCGGTTGCGCGTGGAACACTGATGTATCTTTTGTTCAGAAAAGGGGCTAACTTTTTGCCTTCCAAAGGTTGATCAAAATGATAGAGTACATTATCCAAAAGTAACCATGCTTGGGCATTGATAATGACTTCCGCATTTTTGTACATGAACTCCATGCGATGTCCATTGTACTTTAATGTAGGAAAATAGCGGGTTTCTTCTTCATTTCTACGAAAGTGAAAAAGTATAGAAGTAGGTTGTTCAGCAACGTGTAATTGTTGTTCTGCCGGATATCCATCTTTTTTACTCATTAGGTAGATTGGTTTATCTCCAATCATTTCCATCACTTTCAAGAGTTTCTTCTCCAGTTTAGGACGTATATAATCCCGAACTTTATTGTCGAATATTTTAGTGAAATAATCTACCGGTCGTATAGCTTTTTTGTGATACTTCTTGATGACATTGCTTTGTTCCACTTCATCCAGCAATTTGATGATTTTATAATCCGTTTCATCTAGAGCCTCCGCAAATTCATCGACCGTATTGGTAAATACGCGTTTGTATGACAATGAAAGACTGCCATTAGGATTGAGCTGTACAATATGTGGTTCAATGAGGTAGCCTAAATAAGGGTGTTCACCGAATGAATAAATTAGCTTGTAAGGATGAGAAGTATCTATCTGTTGCATCAATCTTTAGTATGTCTTTCAAAAAAGACATCTAATATACCTCGAATATGTATGAAGATGAAATAATCTAATAAAGAATAATCAAAAAAAATTAATCTATTTCAATAACGCCGCTGAAAACAAAGTTCGCGGGTCCTTTTAAATAAACGTTTGTAAACGTATTCCCTTGACGTGTAAATGAAATATAAAGCTGGCCACCTAGTACGCGAATAGGAATGCTAATATCACCGTACAAGTCTTTATCTATTGCCATAGCAATAGCAGCAGCTGTTGCGCCAGTGCCGCAGGCGAAAGTTTCATCTTCTACACCGCGTTCGAACGTGCGTACGAAGTAGCCGCCCTCTTCTTCTTCAATGAAATTGACGTTTATGCCTTTTGCTCCGTAAGTTTCATTATTGCGAATTGCAGAACCTTCATTAAATACATCGAGATCTTTTAGGTTTTCTACTTTAAGGATATAATGAGGAGAACCCGTATTCATTACGAAAGATTCGCCGTCACGCGCAATTTTATCTACATTTATCATTCCCAAATTCACCTGATCCGAAGAAATTTCAGCATCATGCGGACCGTCAACTGCCAGAAAGTCAGTTTTTTCGGAGATAATATTTAAGTCACGTGCAAAGGCTACAATACAGCGCCCACCATTACCACACATCGTTCCTTCAGCACCATCTGCATTATAATAAACCATTTCAAAATCAAAATTTTCAGTATTTTGAAGCAGCATCAATCCATCTCCGCCAATTCCAAAACGACGGTCACATAATTTTTTTACTAATTCTTCGTTTTTTCTATCAAAAAGACCATTTCTATTATCAATTAAAACAAAGTCATTTCCAGCGCCTTGATATTTAGAAAATTGAATTTTTGTGCTCATATTTTTGAAAATTTACCTCAAATTTAATATTCTTGTTACAAAACTAAAGCCAATTTGTTAAATCTTGTTAAAATGCTTGCAAAGGCCTATTTTGTTAACAAATTTTAACTGACAAAAGTTGTGACAGCTGTCAATATGGTATTACATTTGAATACTGCTACAAGGTAAGAATAGAAAAATAAAATTAGAATTTTAAAACAGCAATAAATAATATGAAAAAAATAGGAGTAAGTTTATTAACAGCTGTCTTAGGAGGTGCGGTGGCTGTAGGAGGCTACAAATTGTTTGAAGATAAACAATTTGGCAACATGACTTTAGAAGAACAGCAAAAAGTATATTATGCTAATAATCCTGGAAACGAAATCATGTCGTCTACGGGAAATCCTGATTTTACACAAGCGGCAGCTGCAGTTTCTCCTGGTGTGGTGCACATCAAAGTAACGATGACAGCGCGCGGATCACAACGCGGTGGGGGAGGTTCTCCTTTTGATATGTTTGAGGAGTTTTTTGGAATGCCTCAGCAAAGACGTCAGGCACAACCTCGTCAAGCACAAGCATCAGGTTCTGGTGTGATTTTGACTCCAGATGGATATATCGTAACAAACAATCACGTAGTTGAAAATGCCGATAAAATCGAAGTGCAATTAACCGATAAGCGTACTTTCGAAGCAAAAGTTATTGGTCGTGATCCCAATACGGATTTAGCTTTATTGAAAGTGAGCGCGACAAATTTACCAATGGTAAGAATGGGTGACTCGGATAATGTACAAATTGGCGAATGGGTGTTAGCAGTAGGTTATCCGCTAAGCTTACAATCTACAGTTACTGCAGGTATTGTAAGTGCCAAAGGTCGTCAAATTGGTATATTAGGTGATTCACAACAGCAACAACCTCGTGGATATGGTTATGGAGATGAAGATCAACAAATCATTAATACAGCGATTGAATCATTTATCCAAACTGATGCGGTAATCAACAAAGGTAATAGTGGTGGTGCATTAGTAAATGCTCGCGGTGAATTAATTGGTATCAATTCTGCAATCGCTTCTCCTACTGGAGTGTATGCTGGTTATGGATTTGCGATTCCAATCAACTTAGCCAAAAAAGTATTGGATGACTTCAAAGAGTTCGGTAGTGTAAAACGTGGTTTCATAGGGGTGACTTTTACCGAAATTAGCGAAGCTTTGCGTAAAGACAAAGGTATTGATGATATCAATGGTCTTTATGTCCAAAATGTAGTAAAAGGTGGCGCTGCTGAAAGCGCAGGTATTAAAGGTGGTGACATAATTACTAAAATTGAAGGCAGAACAATTTACTCATCTTCTGACTTACAAGAACGTGTAGCTAGACTTCGTCCTGGTGATAAAGTTAAAATTACATACAAACGTGATGGTAAAGAGAAGGATGTAACATTAACATTGAAAGCGGAAGAAGATTCGAAAGGAAAGGCTGGTGATGAAGGCTCAAGTGCAAGTGCAACAGAAATCTTCAACAAATTGGGTGCTAGCTTCATTCCTGCTACGGATGCTCGCAAGAAAGATTTAGGTGTTTCTTCAGGCGTGGTAGTAACTCAAGTACACAGAGGTGGAGTATTTGAATACTTCGGTGTAGAGAAAGGTCTTGTGATCACAGAAGTTAACGGTAAGCCCGTAAATAATGTGGATGATGTAGAATCTGCATTATCAGCAACAAAACGAAATATCGTACGTATCAAAGGTGTTCCACAACGTGGAAGCACAGTTGAGCTAAATGTTCCTATTGAATATTAATAGCAACAATTAATACTTTTTTAAATGGCTTTCTTCGGGAAGCCATTTTTGTTTTTACAGAATAAAACAACATTTTTGTGCTTATGAAAATATTAATGGTTTGTCTTGGAAATATTTGCCGCTCGCCCTTGGCGCACGGTATTTTACAACATATAGCAGATAGTAAAAATTTGGGGTGGGAAGTAGATTCAGCTGGCACTGGTGATTGGCATGTAGGGCAGTGTCCTGATAGACGCAGTATCGCTGTCGCAAAAAAATATGGTGTCGATATTTCGACACAGAAGGCACAGCATTTTACTACAGCTCTATTCGATAAATACGATCGTATTTTTGTGATGGATAGGAATAATTATCGAGATGTCCTTCGCTTGGCGCAGAATGAGGAGCAGCGCGCTAAAGTCTCTTTGTTCTTAGATGATGATATAGTCCCTGATCCGTACTATGATGATGCTTTATTTGAGCCTGTATACAGGATGGTCGAAAAAAGATGCCAACAGCTAATAGAACAATTGTCCAAATAACGTAACGATTAAAGGATAGAGTGTCGAAAACAAATTTTAATGAGTATTTTGGCACAATAGCTATAATATGAAAGCAGCAGAGGTAAATCAAAAATGGAATGTATTACGGGAAGCCATAGCGAAGAGTTTCGATATGGAGTTGCCCGATTTGAAAGTGATGCTATTTTTGATTGGTGTACAAGAATTGGGCAAAGGTCCTAAACAATTTTCCAAACGCGAGAAAGAAGAATTAATGCATATTGCAACTTGTCGTTTATTCTCTTCCATGGGATTTTACGAATTACGAGGCTTGGATGAAGAGGGATGGCCACATTGGGAATTGGTAAAACCAATTCCGAATTATACTTTACTCGAACAGGAATTAATTATCAAATCGCTGATAATTGATTATTTTCAAGATCTAGATTATATATAAACGATGAAAAGACTATTATTTAGCCTTGTTTTGGTATTAATTGCATTGCAGAGTTTTGCACAAAAGCCAAAACATTACTTTGTAGAGATTAAAACAAATAAGGGTATTGTCACGGCTATGTTGTACAATGAGACACCCAAACACCGTGATAATTTTAAGAAACTGGTAAGCGAAAAATATTACGATGGCATTTTGTTTCACCGTGTGATCAAGAATTTTATGATTCAAGGTGGTGATCCGGAATCTAAATTGCCCACAACGACCAGTTTGACAGTATTAGGAAACGGAGGGCCAGACTATAGAATCAATGCGGAGATTCAAGAAGGGTTGTTTCATAAGAAAGGAACTTTAGGTGCTGCAAGAGATAATAATCCTGCGAAATCTTCTTCGGGTTCGCAATTTTACATTGTACAAGGACGTAAGTTTACGGATGCGGGTTTAGATTCTCTGGTAAAATTCCGTATGCAAGGCAAAGAATTTTCTTCACAGCAACGTGAAGCCTATAAATCTGTGGGTGGAACACCGCATTTGGATGGAAACTATACGGTTTTTGGGGAGGTTATCAACGGCATCGAATCGGTAGATAATATTGCTGCAGTAGCAACGAATAGTGATGACCGTCCGATTACCGATGAGCCGATGTATATTCGTCTGTTGACGCGCCGCGAAGCTATTAACACAGAAAGACAATTGGCAGGTTTGAAACCTAAGAATGGCTTCTTTACTAAATTATTTGATTCTTTTAAATCCAAAAATTACAAGCTGTAGTTCATGAAAATAATCACATACAATGTAAATGGGCTCCGAGCTGCGTTAAAAAAAAGTTGGTTAGGTTGGTTAACTTCTGTGAATCCTGATGTCGTTTGTTTGCAGGAAATAAAAGCAACTCCGGATCAAGTTCCAGAGATTTTGTTTTTGGAACAAATGGGCTATGAGCATTATTGGTATCCCGCACAAAAGAAAGGTTATAGCGGTACGGCAATCTTAACGAAGATTACGCCTAAACATGTGGAATACGGATGTGGTCACGAAGATTACGACTTCGAGGGACGTGTCATTCGTGCGGATTTTGATGATGTGTCTGTAATGAGTACCTATTTTCCCTCAGGAACAACAGGAGACGTACGCCAGGATTTTAAATATAGATTCTTAGATGATTTTCATCAATATGCTCATAAATTACTGGTTGATCATCCGAATTTGGTAATAAGTGGCGATTATAATATTTGTCATCGTGCTATCGATATTCACAATCCAAAATCTAATGCGAATACATCTGGCTTTTTGCCTGCAGAGCGTGAATGGATGGAGAATTTTATCAATTCTGGTTTTATAGATACGTTTCGTTCACTGAATCCTGATCCCCATCATTATACCTGGTGGAGCTATAGAGCAGGAGCTAGAGGTAAAAATTTAGGTTGGCGCATTGATTACAATATGGCGTCAGAAGCTTTAAAAGATCGAATCGTAGGAGCTAAAATATTACCAGAAGCGGTGCATTCAGATCATTGTCCTGTACTATTAGAGTTAGCTTAAAAAATAAGGAGAAACAATTTGTTTCTCCTTATTTTTTATATGTGGCTGAGCATTTCTGGGTTTCTTCTACTTTGCAGCGTATTAAAGTACATCCTGTTTCTTTTAGCTGTTGTGGTGCTATGACTTCCACCAAATGTTGTGCGATATTTTCAGCTGTTGGGTTAAAAGGAACAATCACTAAACTTTCTTCGGATAATTTTTGCAATTCTCCCAATAAGGGGTCTTTCTCCCAAATTAAAAACTTGTGATCGTAATGATCTTCTAACCACATACACAATTTCTCTTTGATTACTGAGAAATCCAATACACGTCCAACTTCATCCAAAGCTTCTGCTGCAACTTCAAAATGTATTCTATAATTGTGACCGTGAAGAAATCTACATTTTCCTTCGTGACCAACCACCCTATGTCCACATGAAATGTCGTGATATCGTTCTGCTGTAATCATGCGACAAATATAGTGTTATTTTATCAATCGCTCTTGAAGCTGTTCGATATTGTCCACCGTGAGTTGTTGCATGACTTGATAAAGCTGCGCCTTAAACATAGTGATAGTATGGTCACCGCCATCCTCGCCAAGAGCCCCAACACCATACATAAAAGGTCTTCCCATAAAATTAAAGTCAGAACCTACTGCATACGCTCGTGCCAAATCCACTCCCGAACGGATACCGCCATCCATCATAATCTTTAGTTTACTTTTGTAAGATAGATTTAATGCTAATTTCATTAATGATACGATAGAAGATTCACCAGCATCCACTTGTCTTCCGCCATGATTAGAAACTATTACTCCATCTACGCCGAGCTGAATGGAAGCTTCCATATCTTCTTCCGTGGCTATTCCTTTCAATACTAATGGACCTTGCCAAATGTCCCGAATCGCTTTTACCTTTTCCATATTGACTTTGCCTGTAAAAGTTCTATTCATAAACTGTCCAAGTTGAGTTAAATCCAGCCCTTTTTCCATGTAAGGTTTTAACGTTGCAAAAGATGGAATACCGTTCTTTAATGTTTGAATACCCCAAGTTGGACATTTTAATGCTTGAAAAATATTGGCAATATTCATTTTTGGAGGCATCGAAAGACCGCTTTTTATTTCTCTATAGCGTAGTCCAAATGACGGAACATCTACCAATACCACCAGTACTGGACACTCAACAGCTTTTAGTCTATTTAAGATGTCATCTCGTAACCTATCTTCTGTAGGATGATACAATTGAAACCATGCTTTGCCTTCAGACACTTCGGCAATACGTTCAATGCTGGAAGTCGATACTGTACTTAGCGTATAAGGTATATCATGTTTAGCAGCAGCTTTAGCAAGTATCTCAGGTGCATTAGGCCACATCAATCCTTGTAGACCGATAGGTGAAACACCAAATGGTGCACTATATTTTCTGCCGAATAATTCTACCGACATATCAATATCTTGTCCTACACGTAAATATTGAGGCTTCAATAAAATATTATCAAAGTCATTTTCGTTTCGAAATAGATTCAATTCTTCATTACAACCACCATCTAAGTAATCAAACGCAAATTTTGGAATTCTTGATTTTGCTTTCTTACGTAAATCAGCGACAGAAGGGTATAAGGTATTGTATTTAAAAATTGGCTTTGCAGACATTGGTTAAATTTTTTACTTACAAAGATAAGTTAAAAATTTGAGCTAGCCATCCTGACCTGTGATGAAATTATGGGGTCATCTTTGCATGAACGGGTTTACCATTTTTATCTGTGCCATAAAATAAAATGTATTCTGCTTCGGTTTGAAGACCTGAAGTTCCATCCTTCAGTTTGATAAATAACCTATTGATATGCATATATTGACCCGAAATAATGCCTTCTACGTAGGGTTTATTCTGCTTATCAAGTTTTAAATGGAGCTTTTGACCAGGATAAGAAACCAATTCAATTTGGAAGTGATTATTTCCAAGTTTTTCTGTTTTCACACCATAAGCGTAGCGACGTTGAATATTAGTTAAGGGCTTTATTTCCCCATTTCGATCAAATAATTGCCTCGAAGTTTTGATAGGTTCATTATCATTGAGCTTATTCGTGGCAGAATAATTTGGCTGATAAATAAAGGTGTTTTTACCTCGGCTATGCTGAATATAGAAGAGTATATCTTTGACAGTAGGCTTTGGGTAGCCTTCTTGGGCGTGAGAAAAGAAACTATTAAAAAGGATTAAGAATAAAAATGTCAGCTTCTTCATCATATTTCTACTTATTAGCAAATAACAGAATAATATACAAAGTCCTGTCAAAATTTTCAATATATTTTGAATTTCGTTTAAATGGGAATGATTATGATTAGTGGGAGATAAAAAAAGTATCCAAAATAAAAAGGTTATTGAAGTCGGATTAAATAAACAAAGTCACTTATTCAAGTGACTTTTGTTTATTTGTAAAATGTAATCAGGATTAAGGGCGATTTCCACCCATAAATTTGGATATTAACCAAATAATCAATGCGATTACAATTACGACTATAATAATGCCAGACCACATGCCAGCTTTAAATATTCCACCGATTACTTCACAACTTGATAATAAAGTAATAACGGATAATATTGTTGCAAATAAACCTATTCTTTTCATAATTGATGTCCCTTTTATTGTAGAACAAGTTAAAGGCTAGGTTGTTTGAGTGGTTTTAGATTTTTAATCTTATACACTACAATAGTAATATTAGTGCTTATATAAAATTAATGCTGGTATAATAAATAAAACTGGATGAACTTCAAATATGTGTGTTCTTTTAAAAGAATAGTCATGATTGTAAGCATTCATCTCGGGAACATATATAGTTCTTGATGAGCTTTCTGTTTTGTAACCTAATATTTCTAATATTATGTATAGTATAGAAATTAATATAATCTGAATGATGTGGAGAAGAAGAATAAACCTTAAGTTTTGTTGGTATTGAGCATTTCTATTCGATTTAGTAAATCCGATGAAGCTTGGGATTATAAAGCCTAATAAGGGAAACATTATACAGAACAAGGAGCTAATGTATAAGTTTCTGATACGGAAGTGTAAAGCAAACTGTGTCATTGAGCTCTAAATAGATATAGGTTCCCTTCGGACCTATATCTATTTAGAGCCGCCGAAGGCTTTCATTCTATCACCAAATTTAAGGTGGAGTTGTTGCATTGTCAAGCCCCAATTACGAATTGGCATAGTCCATTTTTTGCTTATGTTTTGTATTGCCAGATAAATTAACTTTAATAACGCTTGATCTGAAGTAAACG
>NZ_JACOIJ010000052.1 GCF_014692495.1 Sphingobacterium litopenaei
TTCGCGGCATGCCATCTCCAATTTACGACTACTATAAATATTGCTAAGGTAGCCGAAAACTAAAACCTTCAATAACATTTGAGGATGATAGCTAGAGGAGCCTTTAATTTTATAGGCAGCCAATAACTCTTGAATATTAATTCGATTGATTACATCATTAACAATCCGAACAGGATGTGACTTAGATACCAATTCATCCAGGCTTGGAGGAATTGCCATGATCTGGTCTTGAAAATAAGGTTTAAAGATAGGTACTCTTTTGGCCATAAAAACACGTTGATTATACTATAAATAGATGAAAATCAATCGATTAAACCAAATTATGAGGCGTTGAAATCAAAAAAAAGAGACTGTCCATTTTGAGACAGCCTCTTTTCTTATGTGCATTCCCGAAGGAAATCTTAGCCATTTGAAAGTGCAGCAGCACCTGATACAATCTCTGTAAGCTCTGTAGTAATAGCTGCTTGACGAGCTTGGTTATACGAAAGTTTTAATTGACGTAATAAATCACCAGCATTTTCTGTTGCTTTATCCATCGCTGTCATACGTGCACCATGCTCAGAAGCATTAGAATCTAATACTGCTTTGTACAATTGAATCTTAATCGCTTTAGGGATTAATTCTTCAATGATTTTTTCTTTAGAAGGCTCGATAATGTAATCTAATTCTACTGTGTCTTCTTTTTTCTCTTCAGGCAATAGAGGTAACAATTGTTCTGAAGTTAAAACTTGTACAGCAGCATTACGGAATTGGTTGTAAACAACCTCTACACGGTCGATATTTCCTTCTTTGAATTCATTCATGATATATTCAGTCACTTTAGATACGTTTGTGAAATCTAAATTGTTGAATAATTCATTATGATTGCCAATAACGTTGAAATTACGTCTAGAGAAGAAATCATGACCACGCTTACCAATAGCAATGATACTTACATCCCCTCTCGCAAATTGATCAGCATATTTAGTAGCGATCAAATTGTTCGCCGTTTTAATAGCATTAGCATTGAATGCTCCAGCCAAACCTCTATTTGAAGTCACTACTACGATCATAACCTTAGTAGGAACTCTATCTTGAGTATATGGAGAATCATTTCCTTCTACAGAAGCTGAAACTTGAGCAAGAATATCTCTTAATTTATTGGCATAAGGGCGCAATTGAATGATAGCATTCGTCGCACGCTTTAATTTTGCCGCAGAAACCATTTTCATGGCTTTGGTAATCTGCTGCGTGGATGTCACCGAGGTGATACGGTTTCTTACTTCTTTTAAATTTGCCATATTTCAGATAAAAGATGTGAGACTTTTAGATATGAGACAACTAAATCTCAAATTCTCATATCTATAATCTCATATCTAATTAATATTTTGAAGCTAATTCTTTAGCTACTTTTTCTAAAACGTCTGTTAACTCATCTGAGAATTTACCAGCTTTTAATGCTGATAATACTTCTGGATGACGTTGCTCTAATTGAGTCAAGTATTCTTCTTCGAATTGACGTACTTTGTTCACAGGAACATTACGCAACAATCCTTTAGTACCTGCATAGATGATAGCTGTTTGCTTTTCAACTGATACTGGTGAGAATTGACCTTGTTTCAAGATCTCAACGTTACGAACACCTTTATCTAATACCGCTTTAGTAGCCGCATCTAAATCCGAACCGAATTTAGCGAACGCTTCTAACTCACGGAACTGAGCTTGGTCTAATTTCAATGTACCAGATACTTTCTTCATTGACTTAATCTGTGCGTTACCCCCCACCCGTGATACCGAGATACCTACGTTGATCGCTGGACGGATACCTGCGTTGAATAAGTTAGACTCTAAGAAGATCTGACCATCAGTGATTGAGATTACGTTAGTAGGGATATATGCTGATACGTCACCTGCTTGTGTCTCAATGATAGGAAGAGCTGTCAATGACCCCCCCCCTTTTACTAAGTGTTTGATAGACTCAGGAAGATCATTCATGTTGCGAGCGATATCGTCAGAAGAGTTGATTTTCGCAGCACGCTCTAACAAACGTGAGTGAAGGTAGAATACGTCACCTGGGTAAGCTTCACGGCCAGGAGGGCGTTTCAATAACAAAGACACTTCACGGTAAGCCACAGCTTGTTTTGACAAATCATCATAAACGATTAACGCTGGACGACCTGTATCACGGAAAAACTCACCGATAGCAGCACCTGCCATTGGAGCGTAGAATTGTAATGGAGCTGGCTCAGAAGCTGAAGCAGCTACTACTACTGTGTACGCCATAGCACCTTTTTCCTCCAATACGCGTACGATGTTTGCTACTGTAGAGTTCTTTTGACCTACAGCAACATATATACAGAATACTGGTTGACCAGCATCGTAGAATTCTTTTTGGTTGATGATAGTATCGATACAAACCGCTGTTTTACCAGTTTGACGGTCACCGATTACTAACTCACGTTGACCACGACCTACAGGAATCATAGCGTCGATAGCCTTGATACCAGTTTGTAATGGCTCAGTTACAGGTTGACGGAAGATAACACCTGGAGCTTTACGCTCGATAGGCATTTCATAAGTTTCGCCAACGATAGGTCCTTTACCATCAATTGGTTGACCTAATGTGTTAACCACACGACCAAGCATACCTTCACCTACTTTAATAGATGCGATACGATTAGTACGTTTGATTGTATCACCTTCTTTGATTTCGTCTGAAGGACCTAAAAGTACAACACCCGCGTTGTCTTCTTCTAAGTTCAATACAATACCTTGTAATCCGTTTGAAAATTCAACCAACTCACCTGATTGAACTTTTGTTAAGCCGTAAACGCGAGCAATACCGTCACCAACTGTAAGCACGGTACCTACTTCCTCTAATTCGGCCTCTGACTTAAAGCCTGACAATTGCTCTCTAAGAATTGCCGAAACTTCATCTGGTCTTACCTCTATCATTTTACTTCGTATAAGGGGTTTTAGATTCTATTACTTTACTACCTCAAAGTGATTATACACCTTGATTGATGAAATGTCTTTCTAATTTATTTAATTTTCCAGCAATACTTTCGTCTAATTGCTTATCTCCTACTTTGATGATAAATCCACCGATTAACGATGTATCTACTTTATTTGTAAGGATTACATTCGCATTGATTTGCGTAGCAATAGTATTACCTAAAGACTGAATATTAGCTGCAGACAATGGTTGTGCTGAAATAACTTCAGCTTTCACGATACCTTTTAATTCGTTGTATTCACGAATAAACTCTAAAGCTGTAGCGTATACTAATTCACCACGACCTTTGCGTACCATGATATTGAAGAATGTAGACACTTCTGTGCTTACTTTTCCTTCGAATAATGCTTTTAAGATATTTTGCTTCTTATCTGTTTTGATAATAGGATTAGCCAATACAGCTTTCAATTCTGAATTGGATTTGATTACTTTGGCAACCTCTTCCATTTCAGCTTTCACCTGATCTAACGTACCTTTCTCTTGTGCTAAATCTAAAATAGATTTAGCGTATCTCGAAGCAACTTTGAATACTGACATTTTCTCAAATTAAAAATTAAAAACTAAAAATATTAAAAGCGTAACGCAAATTAATATTAGTTTAATTTAACGTCTTTCAACAAGTCAGACACTAAAGCTTCTTGTTTACCTTGGTCTTCAAATTCTTTTGTCAAAACTTTGCGAGCGATGTCTAATGACAATGCAGAAACTTGGTTTTTAACTTCTGCCAACGCTTTTAATTTTTGATCTTCGATCTCACGTTTTGCAGATTCAATTAATTTTGCACCTTCAGTTTGAGCAGATTCTTTCGCTTCAGCAACGATTTTATCTTTCAACTCTTTTGCTTCTTTCAAGATAGCATCGCGCTCTTCACGTGCTTCTTTCAATAATTGCTCGTTTTCATTAGTCAAACGTGCCATTTCTAATTTAGCTTTCTCTGCAGAAGCTAAAGCATCAGAAATACCTTGTTCACGCTCTTCTAAAGCATTAACGATTGGTTTCCAAGCAAATTTTCCTAAGATAAAGATTACAATTAACAAAATAATTAATTGCCAGAAGAACAAACCGTATGAGAACTGATTAAGTAATGCGTCCATTATATTTGCTTATAAAATATGATTTTCTATTTATTGTCTTTAATTTTTTGTCTTAAAACATGACTTACAACCAACCGTTGCAAGTCATGTTTAATACTTTTAATCAACTTGGATTATTTACCTAAGATTAAAGCACCGAATGCTAAACCTTCTACTAAGGCACCAATGATGATCATCGCAGTTTGAATTTTACCAGCTGCTTCAGGTTGACGTGCGATAGCTTCCATAGCTGAACCACCGATTTTACCTAAACCTAAACCTGCACCGATTACGATTAAACCTGCTCCAATTAAATTGTACATAATGATTTATTTATAAAAATTTAACAAAAAATTCTGATTAATGATGTGCGTGCTCTTCTACGGCCATACCAATGAATAATGATGACAACATCGTGAAGATAAACGCTTGTAAAAATGCAACTAACAATTCTAAGAAGAATAAGATCAATGTCAACAACATTGACACACCGATACTACCTCCTACTGATAATTGTTGTTGGAATAAATATACGATAGCAATCAAACCCATTACTACAGAGTGACCTGCAGTGATGTTAGCGAAAAGACGTAACATCAATGAGAATGGTTTTGTAAACATACCTAACACCTCAATTGGCGCTAACACAAATTTGAAAGGAACAGGAACACCTGGCATCCAGAAGATGTGTTTCCAGTAATCTTTGTTTGCTTTGAAGTTTGTAATCACGAAAGTGAATAAAGCTAAACACAAGGTTACGGAGATATTACCAGTTACGTTGAAACCAATTGGAGTTAACCCTAATAAGTTCAAAGTGAAGATCAAGAAGAATACTGATAATAAGTAAGGCATGAATTCTTTGTAACGGTGACCGATGTTAGGAATAGCCATCTCGTCACGTACATATAATACTAAAGGCTCTAATACACGACCAACACCTTTAGGTAAGTTGTTCGAACCTTTTTTGTAAGTCTTAGCTAATGAAGTGAATCCTAAGAATAACAATAATGCTGCTAACATTAAACCCGTTACGTTTTTAGTGATTGAGAAATCTAACGGTTTAGCATTTGTTGGATGGTGGTGTTCGTCATAAGCAATAGAACCAGCAGCATCAGTTTTGTAGATTTTTCCGTGGTAGTATTTATAGAACTGACCATCTACTTCTGTCAAACCATCATTTTCGTGGAATTTAGCAGATGAGAAAACTTTCAAACCATTATCAATTAAGATAACTGGCAATGGAAAACCTACATACTCTTCACCTTTTTTGTATAAAGTAAAATAGTGATCATCCTCTAAGTGATGTTTGATATGGGCATTGATCTCTTCCGCTTGAGTCTTCTCGCCGTCACCATGTCCGTGCGCCTCTTCTGCGGCAATTGATGTAAAAGGATTGGCAGCAAATAAAATTACTGTTAAGAATAAAAGTGCTCTTTTAAGATTCACCATTTTAGATTACTGTTGAATAATGAAAAATTTTGTGCAAAAATACAACTTTATTTGGCATATAATACGTTTTGTGTAAACTTTTTTATAAAAAGTTTACTGCTCATTATTTTCTTGATTTATAGCCTTGAAAGCCACAAAAACATCAAAAAACAAGAACAGAAAAAACACTACTAAGAAATTATATTCGATAAAGTCATTTTCAAATTTATTTAAGCCATTTTTGATATAAATGTAACTCGCGACAGCATTTATAGTCATCAATCCCAAAAAGATAAAACCTAGATTTTTGGGCATAGCATATTGCGCCATTAAAGTCAATACCACTATGAAAAGTGATATTCCGACACCAAATGCATACATCCCCAATAAGGTATAATCCGTTTGCTCCCAGAATTGGTTAGTTCCTAATCCTTTTAATATTAAAGTATGTGCAAAATACGCTGCTACTCCTAATACGAGTAACGTGATAATATATCTAATATAGTTAATCATTCTTACTTATACGATTGGCTTGTTTAATAAATTGATATAAAGATGCCACGACGCCCAACATAGTTAATCCTTTGGTCCACCAGCCACCGTCAACATCATATTTGACATCCAGCCAATCTCCCAAACGATAGAATAAATAAATAGTCACCCCCATCTGAAAAGGCATAGAAGTAAATACTATCCATTTGTTTAGTTTAGGATCTTTCTTTTTGTCTTTCTGCTGCTCCAAAGCCAATCAATTAATTCCAACAAATATATTACAATAACGGCTTATCACGAAGACAATGCTAAATTTTAGTTTCTAACACTTTTTGTCCGATCTTAATTTCTGGATAAGAATAGTCCTCACCTAAGATGATTTTGATTTGAGAAGAAGATTGACCTTCATTCGCTTTGAGCACCTCAAGGATTCTATCCAATTTGTTAAGATCGATTAATTCTTCAGCTTCAATCTCTGATCCAACGTAGTGAATCAAATGTCCATATACTGTACCTTCCACCATACCTCTTTTCTGCGCAATCTGCGCAATATCCATCCCATCTTGATACATATCCAGCGTAATCTGCTTTGTATCCTTTTCTTCTGTAGTATCGTCGTCAGCAACTTTTACAGAATCATCTTTAACGACATTCATCTTCAAAGACAAATCATCCAACACTTCTTCTTTCGTCAAAGCTTCCGCTATAGTCAAGCAATGTTTTAGAATCTCGTATTTACGTTTAAAATCCAACAACAAAGCTTTCATTTCTTGAATATACTTTTTAGTACGTTTACGTATACTCCAGTCTTCAATATGTTTTTCGGTAGCTTTTAATAGCTCTTCTTCCATTTTTGGCAAAAACCAATTAACAGCAGAAGTCGTACGTTCACAGATTTTGTGGTAATCCAATGCGTCCTTATCAGACAACATAGTATGCAACTGTTGCATGAATTTATGCGCAACCTTTTCTTGAGTCTGTAACGATTGTTGCAACAAAAAGAAAAAAGAAACTACACCTTCTTTGTTGTCAATATTGCGATCTTTGAGACTTACTTCCATTTCATTAACAGCTTCTGTCAAACTAGTCCAACGAAAACTGTTAAGCAAAATTTGACCTAGATAAGCACGTTGACTATTTTTCAAAATATCATCCACTTCCTCTTCTTTCACGAGCTGCTTCATAAAATCCACAACTTGAAAGTCTGTTCGAATCGCATGCGGCGCTATCTTAGACCGCAACACTAACCCTTCCAAACCAGTTAGCCTACTCAATGCCACATAAACTTGTCCGGCAGCAAAGGAAGTTCCTGCGTCAATAATCGCCTTATCAAATGTTAAACCCTGACTTTTGTGAATCGTAATCGCCCAAGCCAATCGTAAAGGAAACTGCGAAAACGTACCTAATACTTCTTCCTCAATTTTGTCCTCTCCTTTATTATACTTGTATTTGATATTTTCCCAAGTCTCGCGACGTACGACCACATCTTCCGAACCATCTTTGAATCCGACAACTACTTGATGTTTGTCCAGATTCAATTCTTTGACCACGCCTATCTTACCATTAAAATATTTACGATCTTCGCCTGTATCATTCTTAATGAACATCACTTGTGCGCCCAGCTTCAGTGTTAGCGTTTCCTCCGTAGGATAAGCACCTTGTTGGAAATCATCTTTTACTACAGCTTTGACATTGTGCATTTTGCCCGGAAGTTTAGCCAATTCTTCTTGATTGATTTGATCCGCCAAACGATTATGTGAAGTCAACGTAATAAACTGTTCGGATTTATCTGGAACGAAATCTTCTTTATAATGCGTATTTAATTCCTCCAAATCCTGCTGCGTACATTGGTTATTTCGGATATTATTTAATACCGAGATAAACTTGTCGTCACTTTGTCTATAGATATGCTGCAGTTCCAATTTAATCAACGGCGTAGAACGCAATACTTTTGCATTAAAGAAAAAGGGACTCGTATAATGATTACGCAAAATCTGCCATTCTTGATCGCGAACTACGGGAGGAAGCTGGTATAAGTCTCCAATAAACAAGACCTGCACCCCACCAAAAGGACGCATATCGCGACGCACGGACTTCAAGATAACATCAATAGCATCTAGAGTATCTGCACGCACCATGGATACTTCATCTATCACCAACATTTCCAACTCTTGCAAAATTGCACGTCGTTGTTTAGTTAACTTTATAGTAGAAAAAAGACGGTTTTTATTGTATATATTATTGTCTTTCTCATCCCATTTGAGCTCATAATCTTCCAAAAACACCCCAAAAGGCAACCAAAACAAAGCATGCAATGTCGTTCCTCCTGCATTCATCGCTGCTACTCCAGTTGGCGCTGTGATAGCCATTTTCTTATAACAGTTTTCACGGATATACTTTAGAAAGGTAGTTTTACCCGTTCCGGCTTTACCTGTTAAAAAAAGATTCTGGTTAGTTTGATTAACAAATGCTACTGCCTTTTTGAAAATAAGATTATTTGCGTCGATCGTTTGCTCCTTCATATCTATTACAAAGGTAAGGTAATGTCCAACAATAAGTATTTATATATTAATTTTAAATTTTTGAAAAATTTGTGGATATTAGTTAATAATAAAATTTTAATAAACTTAAATAAATACATATTATGGCATATGTTGATAAGAGTGAGTTATTTAATCAGATTCAAGGAAAACTTGAAGGGTTAGGCTTTACTATTGAAAACGTGGATCAGACAAGACCGTGGGGTGGTTTTTTTGTGATAGATGAAAGTCAAGCACAAAAATTTGCGAATGAGTTTTTTGATGGATTAGACACTCAGGATCTAAAAATATCGGGCAAATTAAGTCCAAAGATTTTGATCGTAGGTCCCAACAAGCGCTTATCATGGCAATACCATCATCGTCGTGCCGAAATCTGGCGCGTAATACGTGGAGAAGTAGGTGTAGTAACAAGTCCCGATGATGATGAGCACGAATTGAAAATCTTAAAAGAAGGTGAATTTATTCGCCTATCTCAAGGTGAACGTCATAGATTGGTAGGGCTTGCTGAGTATGGTGTAGTAGCAGAGATATGGCAACATACAGATGCAACTAATCCTTCGGATGAAGATGACATTGTACGCGTACAAGATGATTTTGGAAGATCGATATAAGCCTCAAAACGAGATACAAATAAGCCGAGAAAATTCTTTCTCGGCTTATTTCATTTTATGGATAAAGTAAATATTTCTGTCTTATTTTTTTGAATTCATTAATTCCTGGCTCCCAAGTTTTGCGTATTTGCTCTTCTGTCCAACCTTCTGCTATTTGTTTCTTAAAATCTGCATAACCAATAAGGTTATCAATATTACCGATTTGCTTACTCAAACTTCTGTCAAAGAATTTCTCTTTATTCGGATGATTTTTGTACAAATCAATCATCCATGATAGGTTAATCTTTTTGCTCATTACAATCTTTTCAAGATCGATGTCTCTTAAATCAAGACCATAGCAAACCTGATCTTTGAACAAAGGATCTTCAGCCATTCCTGGAATGCTGTATGGGGTGTAACTGAAGGTATATTTGTTCTTCAACATAGGTCCGCCTACTACTGTAAAAGGATACATGGTGCCTCTCCCGTGATTCAAAGCGATTCCTTCGAATAAACACGTAGATGGATATAGCAATATACTTTGAGCAGTATTCAAATTTGGGGATGGATTGACGGGCAATCTATAAAGCATATCATGGTTGTACCCTTTAACTTTAATCACCTCTACATCGCACTTAATCTTATTTGCCATCCAACCTTCTCCATTAATCATTAAAGCAAATTCACCTAATGTCATGCCGTGAACGATAGGAATGGGGAACTGCCCTATCCCCGATTTGTGCTTCATATCTAGTATAGGACCATCAATAAAATAGGCATTGGGGTTCGGACGATCCAAAATCATGAAGGGCTTTCCATTTTCTGCACTTGCTTCCATCACATCGCGCATGGTGTTCATAATGGTATAAAAACGGCAACCTACATCCTGAATATCAAAAAGTATCAAATCCACATCTTTCAAATCCTCTTTACTAGGTTTCTTCTTACTTCCATAAAGGGATACAATCTTTAAACCCGATTGGACATCGATTTCATCTTTTACTTTAATACCTGCGCTAGCATTACCCCGAAAGCCATGTTCAGGGCCAAATACCTTGACAATATTCACACCTAATTTTTGGAGACTATCCACTAAATGGGAATTACCAATAATAGCAGTCTGATTAGCCACAATAGCTACGCGCTTGCCTTTTAATTTGGGTAAATAGCGTTCGGTTTGCTCGGCTCCCGTTTTTATTTTATCGTTGTCATATTTTAATTGCGCATTAGCATCCAATATTCCAATAACGCATAAAATCAGTATAATTGCTCTTTTCATAAGGTATATGCAATTGATTAAAGCTTAAATATAAGAACAAATCGACGTTATTGGCTCTATTTAATATGTAATATTTGCGTTGGGTTATTTACTACCTTTATCAGTAATTTTTTTATATTTTTGCTACACATTTTTGAGAATAAAACCATGACAGCATATAACGAAGACAGTATACGATCCCTCGACTGGAAAGAACATATTCGATTACGTCCAGGTATGTACATTGGTAAGCTAGGAGACGGTTCGGCTTATGATGACGGTATCTATGTATTGCTTAAGGAAGTCGTAGATAACTCTATCGACGAATTCGTTATGGGCGCAGGAAAAACCATAGACATTACAGTTACAGAAAATAAAGTTTCAGTACGTGACTATGGACGTGGTATTCCTATAGGTTCTGTCGTCGATGTAGTATCAAAAATCAATACTGGAGGTAAATACGACAGCAAGGCTTTCCAAAAATCTGTAGGACTTAACGGTGTAGGTACAAAAGCTGTGAATGCCCTATCAACAAATTTTACTGTTCAATCCTACCGTGATGGCAAGACCCGTATAGCTACATTTAGCAAAGGGGAGTTGCAAACAGACGAACAAAAAGATACGACACAACGTAATGGTACAGCCGTAACGTTCTATCCAGACGATAGTATCTTCAAACATTACAAATACC
The DNA here is from genome assembly GCF_014692495.1 of Sphingobacterium litopenaei. Lineage (GTDB taxonomy): Bacteria > Bacteroidota > Bacteroidia > Sphingobacteriales > Sphingobacteriaceae > Sphingobacterium > Sphingobacterium litopenaei. The sequence goes on from NZ_JACOIJ010000052.1 coordinate 11,068, forward strand.
GCATAGAATTCGTAGAAAACATGATCTGGAATTATGTTTTCTTAAATTCAGGCTTAACAATAAACTTCAATGGTCAGAAATTCGTGTCCGAAAATGGTCTTAAAGACTTATTGGAACGCAATGTAGACACAGAAGGTATGCGTTACCCTATTATTCACCTTAGAGGCGATGATATTGAGATAGCAATGACGCACGGTCAGCAATATGGTGAAGAATATTATTCATTCGTGAATGGTCAGCATACCACACAGGGCGGTACACACCAAGCTGCATTCCGTGAGGCTGTAGTAAAAACTATTCGAGAATTTTATAAGAAAGATTTTGATGCTTCAGATGTGCGCGCATCCATCATTGGTGCTATAGCTATCAAAGTACAAGAGCCTGTTTTTGAGTCGCAAACAAAGACAAAATTAGGTTCGCAAAGTATAGGTCCTGATGGGCCTACGGTACGTACTTTCATCAATGATTTCGTTAAGAAAGCATTAGATGATTACTTACACAAAGATTCTGCAACAGCAGATGCGTTGTTGAAACGTATTATGCAATCCGAGCGGGAGCGTAAAGATATTGCAGGAATTAAAAAGCTTGCCAATGAACGCGCTAAAAAAGCTTCTTTGCACAACCGTAAACTACGTGATTGTAAACTCCATTTTGGTGATAAAAATGAAAGAAATCTAGAGACCACCTTATTCATCACTGAGGGTGATTCTGCATCAGGTTCTATCACCAAGTCTCGTGACGTACAGACTCAAGCAGTTTTCAGTTTACGCGGTAAACCACTAAACTGTTATGGATTAACCAAGAAAATTGTATACGAAAACGAAGAATTCAACTTACTTCAACATGCTTTAAATATTGAAGATGGAATGGAAGGCTTGCGTTACAACAACATTGTCATCGCTACCGATGCCGATGTCGACGGTATGCACATCCGTCTGTTGATGATGACTTTCTTCTTGCAGTTCTTCCCAGATTTGGTAAAAGCCGGTCACGTGTATATCTTACAGACGCCGTTATTCCGTGTTCGTAATAAGAAAGAAACAATTTATTGTTATTCGGACCAAGAACGTATTGATGCAATCAACAAATTAGGAGGAAAGCCAGAGATCACCCGATTCAAAGGTTTGGGGGAAATCTCGCCTTCAGAATTTGGTCAATTTATAGGTGAAGATATTAAACTTGAGCCTGTTATCTTAAATAAAGACAACAAACTTCCTCAAATATTAGAGTATTACATGGGTAAAAACACCCCTGACCGTCAACGTCATATCGTAGATAACTTACGTGTAGAAATTGACTTAGAGGAAGAATTGGTGAAAGCAGCCATTTAAGAAATACCTTTCAGCCTCTTATCACCTAGAGGCTGAATACCATTATAAACATCCTAACCAAACATGACGAAACAAACTTTAATACTTATTCAATGCCAAGATGCTGTTGGATTAGTATCTAATATATCAAATGTACTTGCTAAACATAAACTCAATATCATAACGATGCGGGAATATGTGGATGAAGAAAACAACAAATTCTTTGTTCGTGTAGTCTGCACGGGATATGTAGAAGAAAGTAATGGCTTATACAGCCATCTCAAAGCTGTATTGCCAGAAAAAGCTAGCATTTCTATTAATCCGTCGAAAAGAAAACGTATTGCAGTTTTAGTTACCAAAGAACACCATTGTTTGGCTGATATTTTAGTGCGTAATTATTTCGACACGTTGAATGCAGATGTATGTGCGGTAATAGGTAATTATGATAATCTACGTGATTTTGCTGAGAGATTTGACATTCCTTACTACCATATTTCGCATGAGAATAAGACAAAAGAAGATTTTGAGGGGGAATTAGCGGTTCAATTAAAAGCTTTAAATCCTGATTTCATTGTTCTTGCTAAATTTATGCGTATACTATCGCCTTCTTTTGTCAAAGAATTTGAACACCGTATCATCAACATCCATCACTCATTCTTGCCTGCTTTTATTGGTGCCAATCCATATAAACAAGCACATGATCGTGGCGTGAAAATTATCGGAGCTACAGCACATTTTGTTACCAATGATTTGGACGAAGGTCCAATTATTGTACAAAATATCAAAAACATTGACCACAGCTACGATGTACATAAAATGAAGCGCACAGGGCAAGAAATCGAAAAAGCCGTATTAACTCGTGCAATACAATTAATTGTCGAAGACCGTGTTATGCTCAATGGAAATAAAACTATAGTATTTAAGGCTTAACTATACAAAACTAATTAGGTTTTTCAATAAAAAATTTAAGTGACACAAAGCACTTTTTAGAATTTGTGTCACTATTTTTTAATTGGATTAAAAGAGAGTATTTGCGTCATATTTCAAACTATGACACACAAATTCCATATTCCTGTTTTAGGACTTGCATTTTCAATTGATTCGCCAATTAAAGTAGCTCAATTCGGGATATCTTCTGTGATTTCTATCGTTGACGATGAGCTTATAGAAAGAATGCGCAAATATTATTGCCATCTCACTGGTAAATCCTATGAGCCCATTAACTTACATCAAGACGACGCACGCGCGAAAAGAATTACAGCCTATCTGGATTTAGTTTATGATATTGTGCAAGATCAAGTCAAAGAACTCAAGTCCCAATCCGATATCATATCTTCAAAGTTGCAAAAATATATTGATCTACAACCTTCTAACTCTCCAATAGCTAATTTATATAGTAAATATTTAGAAGAAGATTCTAAGGAAATACGAAATTTTATTCTAGGTGAAATAAGGAATAAAATAGAAGTTGGAGATATCAATGTCAACATTATGTCCAAAGTGGACAAAATAAACCGCGATAGAAAAGGAAATGAATTAGATGCGTACTATTCAGACGCCAATGCTGCGCTACGTGGCTTCGCAAAAAGTAAGTTGACTTCTGCTGTCGTACTATCCGCAGGAATGAATCCTCGCCTTTATAGATATTTAGCTGAATTACCCCAATTTTTACCCATTAAAAATTCCAATTTCAACAAAAAAATTATTTTAAAAGTTTCTGATTTCAGATCGGCATTAATTCAAGCTAAATTCTTAGCCAAAAAAGGCATATGGATTTCGGAATACCGCATAGAATCTGGCTTAAACTGTGGTGGTCATGCATTTGCTACGGATGGTTATCTATTAGGACCTATTTTGCAAGAGTTCAAAGAAAAACGTCATCTCCTTCAAGAAGAACTTTTCCTAACTTATAAAGACGCTATTGAAAAAAAAGGATTTTCTATTTCACAAATTCCTGCTATAAAAATTACAGCTCAAGGAGGTATTGGAACACCTGCAGAACAAGATTTTCTGATCAATTATTACAATTTGGACGCAAATGGATGGGGTTCACCATTCTTGTTAGTTCCTGAAGCAACGACTGTGGATGAAAAAACACTTAAAAGTCTCGTGGAAGCATCAGAAGATGACTTTTACTTAAGTGGCGCTTCTCCACTCGGTGTTCCTTTCAACAATTTTAGAAAAAGTTCAGCAGAAACGTTTCGCGAATCGAGGATTCAAAAGGGGCGTCCTGGCGCTCCTTGCACAAAGAAATATCTGGTCACACCTTCGGTGTATGAGGAAGAACCTATGTGTTCGGCATCTCGTGTATTTCAACATCTCAAAATCATTGAGCTTGACGTATTAGGTTTAGATGATTCAACTTATGCTCAAAAATTATCCGAAATAACCGAAAAAACCTGTCTTTGTGAAGGATTAGCGAATGCAGCATACGTAAAATATGATATTTTAGAACGTAAGGACACGGACACCGTAGCGATTTGTCCAGGTCCAAATACAGCCTATTTTAACAAAATTTACACTTTACAAGAAATGGTAGATCATATTTATGGACGTCATGACCTACTGAGGAATGTAGAAAGACCATCTATGTTCATAAATGAATTAAGACTGTACATTTCTTTTCTTGAAAAATACATTTCAACCAATCAAAATACGATGGATGCTACCAAGGAAAAATACATCCATAAATTCAAAAATGAGATGCTGTCTGGAATCTCCTATTACAGAGAATTGAGCGGAAAATTATTTGAAGTAGAAACGGAGAAATATATGGAGTTCCATAACCAACTTAATCAAGCAGAGAACCAAATCAATACGATATAAAACGAAAAAAGCTGCCTTAGGGCTAGTCATGGTCGGAAGATTTTTCTTCCGACTTTTTTTTGTTTTATATAGATGAGTATATTCACATAATCATCTGAATATCAGATTGTTATCTTGTTTTTATTGTTTTAATTTTGTATCTTTATCATTGATAATTATATATGTATGTCAGTATTTAAAGATCACAAAATCTCCCTCAGCCAAGTTTTAGCTTTTTTACTAGAAGCCCTTTTAAGCCATCTTTCAGCAACCACTAAAGTGGATCATTACAGCAAGGTTCTTCATGGGAAAAAGATGTTTTACCTTCTTTTGTTCTGTATTTTCGATAACGAAAGATTGAGTCAGCGA
>NZ_JACOIJ010000053.1 GCF_014692495.1 Sphingobacterium litopenaei
AGTCCTAATATCTGAGAAAATACGTTTATATTTACCATGGCGGTGATGGAATTTTAGCGAATTAAATATAGCAATCCCTGCTATATAAATACACCGCCATTTTTTCCCTTATTTTGGACACTACTGTCTTTGAATTTATAAGCTTGTGTTGTAAATTTAGAATAATAACTTAAACTTAAATTAATAAAATCGGTTGAAAATCGTTAATATTTTTTTACGCGCACTACTACTAGTCCTAATTTTCTTTGCTGTAATGGGTATTTATGTTTGGCGCATTGAACCGCGTTGGGTAGAATACAATTACTTAGACATGCCTATCAAAAATCTTCCTGATTCTTTGCAAAATAAAACACTTATTCAACTATCCGATATACATATTGGAGAAACCGTGAATGAGGATTTCATTATAAAAAAATTTAAGGAAGTAAATAAACTTAAACCCGAGATCGTGGTGTATACAGGGGATTTTATAAGTGTAGTTAGGAAAAATGAAGCTCCTTTTGATCAACTAGAAGAAGCTCTTAAACACGCAGCTAAAGGCAAATTAGCCACTATTGCTATTCTTGGAAATCATGATTATGGTATTTTGGCTCGAAATGGACCAAGAGCAGATTCTTTGGTTACAATTTTAGAATCTTATGGTATTACTGTATTGCGCAATGATAGCTTAAAAGTACACGGACTGAATATTATTGGTATAGACGATTATTGGGGAAGAAATTTCCGTCCTAAAAAGGCTATGACCAAATATCATCAAGATGATGCTAATCTTATCCTTGTGCATAATCCTGATGTGTGCGATTTGGATATTTGGCGAGGTTACGATGGCTGGATATTATCAGGACATACACATGGTGGGCAATTTCGTCTTCCCTTCCGAAAACCTCCTATAATTCCTGTTGAAAATAAAAATTACGATAGTGGTTTGAAGCATTTAGCGGATGGAAGAACATTGTATATTAATAAAGGTTTGGGACATTCTATTCGAGTTCGATTTAATGTAAGACCAGAAATTGCGGCGTTTAAGTTGATGAAAAAAGGTAGAAATAAAATCTCTACCCTTATATAATGATTGGTTTGATTAGGCAAAATTTGTCCAATCAGCATTTTCTTGATATTCGAAAATTGGACTTGAAATATTTTTTGATAAGTATTGTCCAGCAAACATGGCGATATCGGTTGCCATGTGTTGATGAGTTAAATCTACTAATTCAGAATTGAAACCGTTCATGTTGAGTACAAATTGGAAACTTATGACACGCGCGATTATTCGACCTAGCATAACTGCATCACGTTGGCTTACGGTTGAATCAATAGTAAAATTCAATATATCTGCGAAATAATGAATACTTTCCTTGGCATTAGAGTAATTAGCTAAGAAATTCACTAAGCTAGTTTCCTTCGCTTTACGCATTTGTTTTAAGATTGCATCCGCAATCTGTCCGTATAACATTTCATTCGATCCTTCAAAGATTTGGAAAGGTCTGCTATCTACTACTGCTCTGCCTGCAATATGGTCTAAACGATAACCATTCGCACCAGCCAATTGCAAAGCGATTTGAGCCGATTCTTGCATCAAGTCTGTAATTAAAGCTTTCAATGTATTCGCTTCTATGGCTGCTGAAGCTAAATCTTTATCTATTCCACTATTGGCAGTGCTATAGCTACACATTCCAGAACAAATCGTATATGCAGCTTGAATACGAGACAACTGGTATTTTACAGCATCCAATTTTGCTAAAGGAGCCCCACCAACAATTCTATTTTGACAGTGAGCTAAGGATTCGTCCATCAGACGTTTAATGAAACCTAAACCCATACCTGGGAATTGCAAACGGCTACGGTGCAACATATCCAACATCAACTTAAGTCCTGTACTTTCAGGCTGTAATTTTTGTTCTTCTGGAACAGTAATGTCAATCTGATTAATACCATAAGGAATAGCATATAAACCTAAGTTGTTATAACGCTCTACCATCGGAATATGCTGAGTAGGATTGCTATTGTCTGTCACAAAGAAATCGATATCACGGGTCAAATCACCGTTTTCATTAGCTTTACGCGCAGTTACTAACCAAAAATCAGCAGCTCCGCTTAGACCTTGCCAATGCTTTTCGCCATCAACCTTATATCCACCTTCTACTTCTTTATATGAAGTTTTCATATTTAAGGCGTCACTTCCATAAGCTTTTTCCGTGATCATCAACCCTCCCATAGCTTGTTCTTCCAAAAACTTTTTAAAGATACGCTCTTGGACAGCATAATTTCCATATTTAGCTAGAGGCTCAAGGAATAAAGCAATATTAATCCCAAACATCAAAGACAATGATAGAGATTCGTAAGATGCAGCGGACAGTACACCTAGACATTCTTTGACATTCACTCCACGACCACCATGTAATTCTGGAATAGCCACAGCTAAAGGATTTTTTGCCATTATCTTGGCTTTAAAATCAGCTGGCAAATCACGTCCTAGACTAATCTGATTGAAATCGTATTCGTTTCTAAATAATTCGCGTAAATGTTTGGAAAAGTCAGTAATGTAGGTCTGAAAATCTACATGCTCAACAATTTGACTCATATCTTTTAATGTTTAAATTTTTACTTGTATCTGTAACTGTCATCAGAGTAACAGCTTACATTCGTAAAATTAAAAGTTAAGTGTCCGAATGACTATTGAAAACACGACAAATAATAGGACAAATCGTGCATGGTCCAAATTACTTGGCACTATGACGATATTCTGTTGGAGTTACTCCAACAAGTTTTTTAAAGAGACGTGCAAAATATGAAGGGTCTTCAAATTCTAATTCGTAAGCAATGCTAGCAATAGGTTTGTTCGTTTCCATAAGTAATAATTGGCTGTGCATAATAGCAACTTCCAATATTATTTGTTTAGCCGACTTATTAAAAACCGCTGAAACACAACGATTAAGATAGTTTGTAGAAACAGCTAGTTTGTCTGCATAATATCCCATAGATTTTTCCTTGAAAAAATCCAAGTACACCAACTGTTTGAACGAGATCGCTACTTCTTGCTTGCGCAGTAATGTTTTATTAGCATCGGAAAGTTTTATAATTTTTAGCACTACCGTTTTGAAGATACTTTCATAGTAGGACGTATAAGGATTCTTGTCATAAATTTCCTTATACAACAATTCTAATAAGGCATTTAAATCATTACTTTCTTGTTCTTGGAGATTCAACAGTGGAGCAATATTAAAGATATTCAATGTCTCCTGATCACGAAGTATAGAAGTCATCGCCTGCTCCTTTATCAATACACAATAGCCTTCTGCGTTTTTATCTACTTCGTCAATAGCCGACATATGACCATAGTTCGCAATCATAACAGCTGGAGCTTTGACCATAAACTTGGTAGATTCTATCTGATGTTGAAAATAACCTTTGGTGAGGTGAATCAAGAGATTATATCCAAACAAGATTGGAGGAATCGGAATTCTTAAATAAGGTGCAATGTCTTTTAAAGCGAATATTTTGATTGGAGTTTGGATATAAGTTAAATGTTGAAGACTTCCCTCCATAAATTTGGAAACGAATTCATCGGCATATATCTTCTTCTTTTTCATTCCACCCAAAATATTTTATTGCTCTAAAAGTATCGCAAAATAAATTCTTCTCAAAATTACGACTGATAAATTAGGAGAAAAATGACCAAAATCATGCATAATATATAACATTGTGGGTATTTAACTGTATCGATATTAAGGAATAAAAGCGTATCTTTGCCCCCATGATTAATGTATCCAATCTATCCCTTCGTTTTGGCAAACGCGTGCTATTCGAAGATGTTAATTTAAAATTCACTCCTGGAAATTGTTACGGTATTATCGGTGCTAACGGTGCTGGTAAATCTACATTTTTAAAAATTATATCTGGCGAGATTGATCCTTCTACGGGTTCAGTAGCCTTTACTCCTGGCGAACGTATGTCGGTTTTGAAACAAAACCACTACGAGTTCGACGAATTCACTGTAATCGAAACAGTGATGATGGGTAACCAAGAGCTATACAAAATCATGAAAGAGAAAGATGAAATCTATATGAAAGAAGATTTCACTGACGCTGATGGTGAACGTGCAGGCGAATTGGAAAGCTTATTTGCTGAAATGGACGGCTGGAATGCGGAAAGCAATGCTGCTACTCTATTGAGCAACTTAGGTATCAAAGAAGACCAACACTACAAACAATTAAAAGAACTAGATGGTAACGAGAAAGTTCGTGTTTTGTTAGCACAAGCACTTTTTGGTAAACCAGATATTTTGATTCTGGATGAACCTACCAACGACTTGGACATCAATACCATTGCTTGGTTAGAAGATTTCTTAGCGTCTTATGAAGCTATCGTATTGGTCGTGTCCCATGACCGTCACTTCTTGGACCATGTGTGTACGCACATCGTGGACATCGATTTCAGCAAAATGACGATTTACTCAGGTAACTATACATTCTGGTATGAGTCATCTCAATTGGCATTGAAACAACGTGCTGACCAAAACAAGAAAATGGAAGATAAAGTAAAAGAGTTGCAAGAATTTATTCGTCGCTTCTCTGCGAATGCTTCCAAATCAAAACAAGCGACTTCACGTAAGAAAGCTTTGGATAAAATCAATATTGATGAAATCAAGCCTTCTAATCGTAAATATCCTGCTATCATGTTCAATAATTATGACAGAGAGCCGGGTGACCAAATCCTACAAGTAGAAGGACTGAGCAAAACAGTGAATGGTGAGACTTACTTTAAAGACATCACATTCATGATGAATAAAGGTGATAAAATCGCTGTATTAAGTCAAAACAACTTGGTAACAACAGCATTTTATGAAATCCTTACGGGTCGTGACAAAGATTTCACAGGTGATTTTAAATGGGGTATAACCATTACACCTACAGATATGCCTATGGATAATGCTGAGTATTTCGAAGGAAACAACGAAAACTTGGTAGACTGGTTACGCAACTACACGACTAAACCCGATGCTGACGAGCAATTTATCCGAGGTTTCTTAGGTAAAATGTTATTCTCTGGTGAAGAAGTAATGAAAAAAGTATCGGTATTATCAGGAGGTGAGAAAATGCGTTGTATGTTCTCCAAAATGATGTTACAAGGTGCTAACTTCTTGATCTTCGACGAACCTACCAACCACTTGGATTTGGAATCAATTACTGCATTGAACAATGGTATGAAAGATTTCAGAGGTTCGATGTTGTTCACTTCTCGTGACCACGAGTTGACAGAAACTGTAGCCAACCGTATCATCGAATTGACTCCAAATGGCATCATCGACAAGTTAATGACTTACGACGAATATATTAATTCAGATGTTGTAAAGGCACAACGAGAAGAAATGTACAAAGTGAAATAAGGCTATCTTTAGTATATACAAGAATCCCCAGTTGGCTTAGCTAGTTGGGGATTTTTTGGTATTAAATTTCTTCAATTATTGATTCTCTTGATGAATAATCAGAAGATGTCAATATATTATTTACTTGCTTGTATTCAAAAATAGTTTCAGAAGAAGTCTCTCCATTTTCTGTGTTCTTAATTGTTCTAAATATTTTATTGTTATAATTTATCATTAGTAATTCTCTTAGGAGACTTTTTATATAAGAATAAAATCAAATTTGCTACCCCCCCAGATAATCAATTGTAATAAAAACAAAACATTAGACAAATAATCAACATTTTCAAAATATGCACTTGAAGCATAATTAGCTATAATTGGAATAATTAATCCAGGCACGAGGTATGTATTCTTGAATTTTAGCCTAGTTATGATAGCTGTAATAAAAAGAATAACACTTGGTATAAATAAAATAGGATTCAGAAACTCTAAAAGCCGTTTACTATAAAAAGTATAAATTAAATAAAACACAGATATTGTTGCTAATAAATATAATAAAAAGGACAAAATATTTATAAACTTTATATTATCTCTAATTAACTTTTCCTCCTCCAATTTTTTAAAGTTTTCTATATTGTTATGATTTATTAGGGAATAAATATTCCGCTTATGCTCATCCGTAAATTCATATTTCCTTTCTAATAAAACAGCGTAAGCAGAGGCAACAGCTTCAGATTCGTATTTTTCTGGTTCATTGATATACAGTTCCAACTCCCTATTGGTTTTATTTAGCAATTTAAATTTATCAAAACCCTTCATGCAATTAAATATACTAAAAAGAAAATTGAAATATCTAATTTTTAGATTCTTCCTACCGTCAGAATAACAATGAGGTATGTCATCGCGATGTAGCAAGAAGAAGAAATCTAATCAGAAGATAAAAAGCAAAATCCTTACAAACACTTAAAATGTCGCCTAACAAAATTTTTCAGCGACACGGTTTAGCTTCGCTGAGCTCGGCTTTCAGCCTTCGGTTTGTTTCCTTTTGAAAAGACAAAAGGAAAAGCCTCTCTCGGCTCGAGCGAGATTACAAAGTAAATAGATCGCCACGTCATGCCTCCTCGCAATGACGGAATTTAATAACACACAGTAGGGCAATAAACCATACTACTCCTTCCCCCCTACAAAACTCGCAAAGCTCAAATTCTTATGCAGAATATCTACTTTCGAAAATCCGACCTTACGCAATAAATCCAGTTGGTACATCAAGCTTCTTGGAGAATCTTCTTTATCAATGTAGTCAAAAACATGATCGCGATAAGCTTCATCTTTCAACGATGTCAAATAATCGCCATACCGAACTTTATAAATAAATTCCTGTAGTGCATTAGCATTTTGTGTTATCAAATCAAAAATCCAGATACTTCCTCCTTTTTTTAATTTACGGTACAACATAGCGAAAGTATCTTCCCAATCGGCATCGTCACGAAGGTGATGCAATGTTGCCGTCGCAATAATTACATCGAAAGATTCATCCGCCACTGGTAAAGTTCTAAAATCACCTTTAATTGTTTGACATGAACCTCCTTTATTGATTGCATCTACCCTTTCCTTTGCTTTGTCAAGCATAGGTTGACTCAGATCGGATAACGTAATATGCAAAGGTTATTTGCGATGCAATAGACTTATATCATAATTACCAGCACCACAGCCAATGTCTAATACATGCTCAACATTCGGATGAGTCCGTAAAATTCCTTCAGTAATTAACTCCATGTTAAATTTCGCATCCAACGTCGTTAATTGCCCAGTATCCAAATTGGAGAATCGTGCCACATCCTTATCAAAACGCTGTTCTATTTCCTGAATGCTAGATTTTTCTTTCATATTATGAAGTTAAATAATAAAATCGAAATCCTCTTAATTGGGATTTTGCGAACATTTTAAGCAAAGACTTGTTATTAAAGAGAATTGAATTATAATAAATTTAATATCTTAGTTTAATCATACATACTTCATATATCATGAATAAATTATTCTTATCTACATTCATATGTACAGCATTACTTGCATCTTCATGCAATAATGATCCTACCAACAAAGACAACGATACTCAAATTTCAGATTCTTTACCTCCTGTTGAGACAGGTAAAGCAAATACGGATTATAAACCTGCTTTCGAAGGACAAACCCGTATCCAAGGTGTAAAAACAACAACTCCCTACGAAATTAAAGTGATTACTAATAAATTAAAATCGCCATGGGGAATCGCAGTATTGCCTGACGGAAGATTATTAATCACTGAAAAAGAAGGCGTATTGCGCATCGTTTCTGCAGATGGTACAGTTAGCGAAGCTATAAAAGGACTTCCTACTGTAGATAGTGACGGACAAGGCGGTTTATTAGGGATTACATTAGACCCCGATTTTGCAACGAATAAAATGGTCTATTGGACATTTTCGGAGCCAGTAGGCGAAGGAAACCACACTGCAGTAGCAAAGGGTCAGTTAGCTGATGATGATAAGTCAATCGTAGGTGCACAAGTAATTTACCGCACTACACCGACTTATAATGGTAAATTGCATTATGGTGGACGTATAATTTTTGATAAAACAGGGCATTTAGTAGTTTCAAGTGGTGAGCGTTCGGATTTGGAAACAAGACCAAAAGCACAGGACTTAAATTCAACATTAGGAAAATTAGTACGTATTACGAAAGAAGGACAACCTGCAGCAGATAATCCATTTGCAGGAAAATCAGATGCCTTACCAGAAATTTTATCTTTTGGACATCGTAACCCACAAGGAATTGCATTTCATCCAGAAACAGGTGACCTGTGGGAAACAGAATTCGGACCTCGTGGCGGGGATGAATTAAATCGTATCGAGGCGGGTAAAAACTACGGTTGGCCAACAATTACTTACGGTTTAGAATACTCAGGAAGTGCAATTGGGAATCCTCCTATTCAAGCTAAAGAAGGTTTAGAACAACCCGTATATTACTGGGATCCGGTATTATCACCTTCAGGTATGACATTTTACTCTGGTGATGCTATTCCAGAATGGAAAAATAACTTATTTATTGGTGGTTTAAGCAGTACACACATTGCACGCTTGGTCATTAAAGACAATAAAGTCGTAGGTGAAGAACGTTTATTAGCAAAAGAAGGTGAACGTTTTCGCGATGTTGTTCAAGGTAAAAATGGTGAACTTTTTGCTATTACGGACGGTGGTAAATTGTATAGCATAGCTAAGAAATAATCTGTTATACAGTAAAATATTCTTTACAATACATTGAAAAGTCTTCTAATCACACATATTAGAAGACTTTTCTGTTTTGTGTATTCCTCTTATCAACGGTATACCGTAATTATCTGTTTTCTTTTTAATAAATTTGATACTAAAGAACTTATTTTATGAAAAACCTAATCCTATCAGCTAGTTTGATGTCATCTTTATTTTTGTCATCTGCTATTAATCCAAAATCAGTATCATCTTTTAAAACTCCACAGGGTAATCAAGACACCTTAGCTGCTGTAGAAAAAAACAAAGCTAATTCAGACTATAAATCCGCATTCAAAGGTCAAACACGCATCGCAGGAGTAAAAACGAAATCGGCTTATGATTTTAAAGTACTTACTAAGCAGTTAAAATCTCCGTGGGGAATAGCAGTGCTACCTGACGGTAGATTACTAATCACCGAAAAAGAGGGTGTATTGCGTATCGTCAATAAGTCTGGAAATGTCAGTGAAGCTATTACAGGGTTACCAAAAGTAGATGCTCGCGCCCAAGGTGGACTTTTGGGTTTGGTGTTGGATCCGCAATTTGCAAGCAATAGAACAGTATATTGGGCATTTAGCGAACCGACAGCGAATGGAAATCATACTGCTGTAGCTAAGGGAGTTTTAACCAAAAATGATAAAACTATAGAAAATGCAAAAGTAATTTACCGCTCGAGTCCTACACACAAAGGGGCTTTACATTTTGGAGGAAGATTAGTTTTTGACAAAACAGGACATTTATTACTAACTATTGGAGAAAGATCAGATCTCGCTACACGTCCTTTAGCACAAGATTTAAAAAGTAGTTTGGGTAAGATAGTTCGAATTACTAAAGACGGGAAACCAGCGGCTAATAATCCTTTCTACAAAAATAAAAATGCCTTGCCAGAAATCTATTCGTATGGACACCGTAATCCACAGGGCATTGCTTTTCATCCTACCCATGGTACATTGTGGGCAGCGGAATTTGGACCTAGAGGAGGTGATGAATTAAACTTAATTAAGCCTGGTAAAAATTATGGTTGGCCTGTCATTACCTACGGTTTAGAATATTCGGGTAAACCTGTGGGTACTCCAACATTGCAAGCCAAAGCAGGTATGGAACAACCTGTATATTATTGGGATCCAGTTTTATCACCTTCAGGTTTGACTTTTTACTCCGGAAAAGGGATTGCCGAATGGAAAAATAATTTATTTATTGCGGGTTTGAGCAGTACGCATATTGCGAGATTAGTTATTAAGGATAATAAAGTCGTTGGTGAAGAACGTTTATTATCTCGAGAAGCGGAAAGATTTCGTGATGTCGTAGAAGGTAAGAATGGTGAATTATTCGCAATTACCGATGCAGGTAAACTTTATATTATTCAGAAGAAGTAGCTAAGGCTACTTCTTCTATCTTAACATCTTATAATTCTGTTGGATAATAAACCTTACCCAAAGTATTTAAATCATCTAGATTAATTTTTTCTTCAAAAATTCCAAATACGGACGATCCTGAACCTGACATGCAAGCATATAACGCACCTTTCTCATAAAGCTTCCGTTTAATGTCCTGTATCAGCGGATATTTCTCAAAAATACCTAACTCAAAATCATTAGTAATATGATATTTCCATTCTTGAATAGGTAATTGTATTGCACGTTTTAAATCTACCTGAGGTATTTGAGGTGTTATACTTGCGTATGCTTCTGCTGTAGATATATGGATATCAGGTTTTATAATTACAATAAAATAGTTTGAAAGGTTCACATCAACCTCACTAAATGTTGTTCCAATTCCTTCCGCGAATAATGGTTTGTTATCTATAAAAAAAGCACAATCGGCTCCTAACCGACTTGCATAATCTTGAAGTATTATACTGCTTAGTCCTAAATTATTTAATTCATTTAAAGCTTTCAATACAAAAGCTGCATCTGAAGAACCTCCACCTAAGCCAGCACCTACTGGAATATTTTTCAATAATTTAATGTGAACAGGTTGTATTTCGGGATAATCTGATTTTAATAAATTAAATGCTTTTGTACATAGATTATCTCCATTTTCAGGAATATCAATTCCATAGGTTTCGAAAGCATAATCCGATGCTTCATTAAATTCTAATACATCATACAATTGTACAGGATAAAAGATAGTTTCAATATTGTGATAACTATCTTGTCGTTTCTCTGTAACCGATAAACCTAAATTTATTTTTGCATTAGCGAATGAGATCATAACACAAAATAACGAAATAAAGCGAAAAATTGAAAAGAATAAACTCTTTGGACATTGCAAGAAATGGCTTTAATAAAATAATTAAGCTCATTTTCAGTGCATAAAGTTACTAGACTAAAATAAGTTTTGTAGATCTAGTTAGAATTTCTACTTTTGTGGCGGAGAGTTGGCAGAGTGGTCGAATGCGGCGGTCTTGAAAACCGTTAACTGTCACAGGTTCGGGGGTTCGAATCCCTCACTCTCCGCAAGAAAAGCTTCATCGAAAGATGGAGCTTTTTGCATTTATAGCCTCTTCAAAACTAAAATCCCAAACATTTGTGAATATCACAATAGCATTCGGACCGAAGGGATGGTCGGGTTCGATTTGTGAAGGTTTAGGGATAGAGAATTGGGGTATGTGGAACTAAACCAATCCCTGAATCTCATTTAAAACATCCTCAAATAATTTTATAATTTTAAAATATTTCAGAATAACATTGCAACATATAACAATCCATTAATATTTTTAGACTAAAATTATTGTGAATGCAATATTTTTTTGTAATATTGAATATTCTATATATATTATAGCATCTATAAATGAAACGTATTATCATAATTGAAGATCATCCTATTGTGGTCTTTAATCTTAAATTAGGCTTACATGGTCAAGATGGCATTGAAGTTATAGAAACATATAATTCAGGCAACGCCTTATTGTCTTCGCAAATCTTGGAAGATATAGATTTAGCTTTGTTAGACATTAATTTGCCCGATTTAAATGGATTTGAAATCTGTAAATACTTGAAGGCAAATCATCCACATATAAAGATTATAGGTATATCCTCTTTTGAAGATTACGAACATATAACGCAGTTACTCAAAAACGGTGCAAATGGCTATATCGTAAAGGGTGCTAAAAATTCTGAAATGATAGAGGCTATTAATGAGGTGTTGAATGGAAGTCAATACCTATGTAATACATCAAAAGCTGCCCTTGATAATACAACTAATATAACTCACAAATCCGTTAAACTAACCAAAAGAGAACAACAAATAATTGAATTAGCCAATATCAAACCTTGTATAGAGTTTATTAGCGATGGCATGGGAGAAAGTAAACCTTCAATGGAAATATATTTTAAGATGTTAAAGCAGAAACTTGAATTTTATAATATCAATATTAATTTGCCAGCCATTCAAATATCTTAAATGACTGGCTAAAAGTGTTTCAATTTAATTTCTAATACAACGTATACTAGCTCCAACAGATTTTGCCTCTGAATCAAAGCCTGCTCTTGGCCCTGCACTTTCATTACCAATTTCAAAAATTTTTCCTAATACCCCTAAAGGTGATGTCGAGGAAGTCCAATATTGTCCATCCGTAGTATTACTTACCGTGCAACCTAAACCAAATAGCCAGCCTGCTTGATGAAAAATTACTGTATTTCCCGTAATAGTGTTTTGGAACTTTATAGCTCCTGTTCCCTCATTTGAGAAGTTGACATTTGCGGATGTTAGTAACAGATTGAAATCATCTTCCGACGGGGTTTTCCATTTTCCTGCTGGATATACTAAAGAACATGGATCTCCAGTACTATGATTTAAATCATTTATTCCACTGCGAGTAAGTAATGTATTCCAATTAAAGTAATAATTGCAATTTTCTGGATTAGCAGAAGTTTTAGGCAAATGTAAATGGAAAATAAGAATGCAGCAAAATTGGTAATTATGAGTGCAACATATTTGGCAATAATAAATACACAATCCATTTCAAAAGTATGCTATAAAATTTATTTGTCCAAGAATGATTTTCTATTCTGCAATCTATAGCTTTCTCCTGTTAGATTTATGACTTCGCACCGAAACAAAATTCTATCTAAGAGTGCCGTTGCAATCACCTCATCTTCGGGCATTTTAGCCCATTCAGTTGGTTTCTTATTAGTGGTTACGATAATAGATGTTGATTCATATATTTGATTAATAAAATTAAAGAAGCCAACTGCAACATTTTTTTCTAAAGGGAAAAGCATAACATCATCAATAATGATTAGGTTAGCTCGTACCATTTTTTTGTATTCTGCTGTTTGCGAACGTACAAAGTCCTTGGTTTTTAAGGTAGAGACTATTTCTTCCATAGTTCTAAAGTATACATGATACCCGGCCCTTACAGCATCCTTGGCTAACCCTGCCGCTAGCATTGTTTTTCCTGTACCACTTGGTCCCATAAGAACTAAGTTAAAGAGCTGATCTATCCAGTTAAGCTCTCTAAGGGTGGCGAGTCTTTTATCATTAAGTCCATTACGTTTAGCATCATAGTTTAATAAATCGTTATTACGGGGAAGAGCAGCAGATTTCATACGTCTAACTTCATCTCTTTGTTGGCGATGTTGCTGCTCTGTTTTCAATAACCTTGTTAGGAGCTCTAAATAGCCAATATCTTCACTTTCAGCTGTAGCTATTATTTGATCCAAATTTGCAGCAACCGCTGAGATTCTGAAGTCTGAACAAAGTTGTTTTACCAGTTGTTTTTGATTTTCCATTGTTATATTTTTAGTAGAGTTATTAGTTTTTCCCTGCCGTATTACCGACAGGGATATTATTAGTTGTTACCAAAAAGCAATTCATAATCAGTTAAATCACTTTTCTGAGGTTCGAGTTCCATTTGGGTGTTATTGCTTGCTGAAAGTGGGTTGAGCCTGATAATTTTGGTTTCCAGTTCCGGTTTATGGATTTTTTCTGAGCGGATATAATCTAGATAAGCTTTAAAGTCCGTTGCGCTTAGTATATTATTAGCATGAACGTAATCTAATGCACGTGATATATCAAGTGGATTATTGTTTTCTATGACACGCTCAATCATTTGTATCTGATCACGTATATATCTTTTTTTATGGAGTTTTATCGCAATTAACCATTGCTGAGCTTTTTCTATATTTTCGAATAAAGAAGCTGTTTGATAAATCAGTTCTGTTACCTTTGGCTCCATATTACGGCCATGAGTACGCAGAATGATCTTTTTCCCTTTTAAAGCTGAAACTTCATGTACGCAGATTTCTTTTCCTGAGAGCTCTGTAATGTGTAATTTGCCATGCTGCTCGCTAAGGTGGACTTTAGTAATACCAGCGTTATATGTGCCAATTGGAACACTATAGAAATTACCCTTATAAGACACCTTATTATCTTTATGAACAGCATAAATCTGTTTTTGCGGTGGCTTGGGAAGCACTTGGTGATACTGTTCTAAAAACATCTGCTCTTTAGCAAGTTCTTCTAGTGGAATAAGTTTGGTTGTACCATGGGGCAGATTGTTGGCCGTACGGTGCAGCCAGGCTATACATTCATCATTAAGCGTTTCAAGATCACGATATGGCCTATTATATAGAAAGTTCTGCTTTACATATTTAACTACGTTTTCTACTTTACCCTTGCTTTGGGGATCGGGTTTTCGACAAAAATGAAACTTAATTCCACGCTCTCGCACATAATTCGAAAACTCGGAAGTGAGTACTATGTCATTGATATGCACAAAACTGGGCATACAGCCATCATAATCAAGGATAGTATGAAGTTTTACAGCTCCCTTAGCACTGCGGAATTTTGCCCAGTCAAATACACTTAAGCATAAAGGAATAATAGTAGCATC
>NZ_JACOIJ010000054.1 GCF_014692495.1 Sphingobacterium litopenaei
GTGAACTTTATCCGCTTGAATATATTCGTGAAAATTGACCTCTGGAAATGGGCTAATGATCCATTCTTTTCAGGTAAACCTCCTGACAAAATTGGGCAATTTAAACTATTCTAAAAGTAATATAGAGAGTATAATTTGACTTTAAAACAGAAAACTTATCTAGAAACTAGATAAGGAGGTATATTATATGTCTAAAATTTTTATTTAGGACACTTGTGTCAACATGATTTAAAAAGGTTAAAATGGTTAATTATATGGTAATTTTGATAAATTTTTAATCAAATTTCTTCTTTCTAAAATTATTAGGCGTCAGACCAGTATTCCGCTTGAAAAATTTTGTAAAATTTGTTGGATCGGTAAACCCTAAATTGTATCCTACTTCCTGAATATGCAAATTGCTTACTTTTAATAATCTCTTAGCTTCCAATAGTAACACCTCTTCTATAATATCTTTCGGTGTTTTATGAAAAACAAGTTTGGTAGCCTTTTGTAAAGTGCTTTTGGAAATCTTTAATTTGCTACAGAAATATTCTACATTATTTTTTACAGATAAGTCTTTTTCAACGAGTACTTTAAATTTTAATGCCAAATTCTTTTCAGCGATGAAAATTTCATTCCTTTCTAGTCTACTATATTCTCTTTCTAATGAGTTTAACAAAACAGAAATCAATTGTTGTAGAATTATACTAGGTCTATCCTTAAAAGTTTCTACTTCTGATGTAATTAAATCTATCAAGCAATAAAAATTTGGTTTTCTATCGGAAGAAATAGTAAGCTTTCCTTTCTGACACAAAATCATCAATAGAGAGTAATTACCTACTACAAAATCTTGTTCACTATTGACGTGAAAAAATTCTTCCATTAAATAGATCATTTTTCCTTTCACACGTCGGGGTGTCAAACAATAAAAAACTTGTCCTGGCGATAATAACAACACATCACCTTCTTTTAAATCGTATACTTTAAAATCAACAACATATTGAGTCTGACCTGAAGTGATAAAAATTAAAGTATAACAATTAATTTTAAAGGTTTGACTATAATCTAATTCCATCAAAGCCACAAAATCCTCTATAGCTAAAACATTGAATTTTAGAGCGGGCAGTATTTGGACAGAATCTGAGTATGGTCTGGTTTCACTCATGATATATATTATTAATTGATAAATTAAGACAAGAGGAAAAATCTTTTAGAAGGCTTTAATTTCTCGACTTGTTTTTCATAGACAATACAATAATATCATTTCAATAAACTCTAACATAGAGTTTAACTCAGCAAACTTGAGTTTGTAGTATTCTCGCTACAAACTTCACATCGACTTAACGTTATAGTGTAAAAATAAAACTTATAGTTAATTAATGAAATTATAAAAAAGTCAAATATTTTTGATTTTCAATAATAAAACATTGATTTACAACATAATCTAATAAGAGCATTTTTAGAATATTGGAATATTTTGGATAGAAAGCATAGCTCGAAAATTAGCTATAAGCACAAAAAAGCTTCAAGTTTCCTTGAAGTTTGTCCTAATTTTAATATGATTTTTAGCTATACATCTAGCAAGTATCGAAACTATTATTTTAAATAGTTACAAATTAATTCTACCTCTTGAAATAACATTTATTAACTTTTTATATTAGAATTTCTAATTGAACACTTATGACCAATTCAAGAAACTTCTTTGAAAAATGTACTCTTAGTTCATCATTTTGTGATTTAGCATTTCGCGATTATATAAGTGCTAGACTTATTCTCAATAATCAATTAGTATTACAAAGTCTAACTCTTGCAAGCACAGCTGGAGAAAAATACTTGAAAGCAATAATCATTTTTAACCTAAATAAACCCGAATGGATCAACTATCATTTTGACAACTTCAGTAAACTCAAAAAACTATTAATCAAGGTTGAGTTTGAAATGATAAATGAATTTGACTCTGTATTCATTGACGTTTTAATAAAAGCTTTTAAAATAAGATATTATGATAGACTTGAGAAGGATATTACAATAGGAATATATTTAAATCAATTCATTGGAGAATTAGACTTTGTCGTGTATAATTTAGAAACATACATATCAAGAAAACAATTTAATGGGCAAAAAATTTCACCTTATTGGAGAGCAGTTGAATCTAAAGACCCAAAGCTATATGATGAGAATTACATTTTAAATGGAGAAGAGAAGGAAAAATTCATGGAAAAACTAGGATATGCTTTTTCAGTCCATATAAAGAAAGGGGAATTTACTCTGATTGAAAGAAGTTGTTTAAGTGAATCGATATCGGTTAAATATGATGGTCAGTTGAACATTTTTGATGAATTCTTATGATGAGAAGGAAGAAGACGTATTTAATTATTTTATTAAACTTATAAGCCTCTTTAATTTGCTCGCCTTCCTGCGAGTTGAGCGAAGGTCGTTGAAGAGAAATGCGCAAGCATGATTCAACGATATCTATGAAATAGACGAAGACTGTTGGCGGTATTTTTGAAGTGTAGGTAAAGCCTAGATAAAAGACCTTGTCTTTAAATCTTTTCCTTGAACAAGGATTGGTTCTGTGTACATTTTTAAAAATTCTGTCTCGCTCGTGTCTCGCTTAGAATTTTCATACAATGATGAAGAGTTTTCTAATGCTTTAGATATTCTTCTCAGAACATCCAAAAACAGCCTTAAGAAGGCTATAAACACAAAAAAGCTTCAAGTTTCCTTGAAGCTTTTTGTAGTAGCGGGGAGCAGGATCGAACTGCCGACCTCAGGGTTATGAATCCTGCGCTCTAACCATCTGAGCTACCCCGCCGTTTCGGTGATGCAAATATAGCAACATCATTTCACTTTACAAGTATTTTTTTCATTTTTATTGATGAAAAATCATCCTTTAGAGCTTAAAAAACGCCCAAATCGTTAAAAATGAATGCGCTATATAAATTTAAAATAATGGATTTTATAAAATTTCTTTTCGACACTATACAATTAAAATAAAAATATGTATACTTACAGAAATCAATGATTAAATAAACTTAAAAAACATAAGCAGAGATATGTCAGAAAAAACAAAAATTCAACTTGAATATATGATTAATTCTTCTCCGCGCATTCTGTACCCTTTTCTCGTGGAGCCAAATGAATTGGCTCAATGGTTTGCTGATGATGTGAATTATCATGACGGAATCTATGAATTCATTTGGGATAATGAATCTCATCGCGCGAAGATTGCTGCTGTAAAAGAAAACAAATCCGTTAAATTTAAATGGTTGGACGACGAGCCCAATTATTTTGAGTTGGAAATCAACCAAGATGAGTTGACCAACGACGTATCTTTATCCATCGTTGACTTTGTTAAAGATGAAGATTTGGAAGAAAGAAAAAAAATCTGGAACAACTCAATTAGCTATTTACAAAGTGTAATTGGTGCATAAAAATTACGTATCTTTGTATCCAATCTTATTCTTATATAATGCATTTGGATAAGTGAAGTTTACATGAAAAAGATACATATCTTAATATTACAAGCATTCATTAGACCATTCATTGTCACATTCTGTATTGTGATGTTTGTTCTGCTGATGCTTTTTTTGTTTAAATACATCGACGACCTAATAGGTAAAGGTCTAGAATGGCACGTTATTCTCGAATTAATCGGATACCAATGTGCGGTTCAACTCTCCATGGCTTTGCCGCTTTCTATGTTACTTTCTTCTATTATGACCTTTGGTAATTTGGGAGAAAGCTATGAATTAGTCGCCATCAAAGCAGCAGGGGTTTCATTACGTAAGGCGATGGCTCCGCTATTTATTTTGGTCGGCATATTTGCAGGTTCTTCCTTTTTATTTTCGGATTATACTTTACCAGTAGTGAATTTGAAAATGGGCTCTTTACTTTGGGATGTAACAAAGAAAAAAGCGGATTTCTTAATCAAACCTGGTATTTTCAATAGTTCTATTCCGAATTATTCTATTCGAGCAAAAAACAAATCCAAAGACGGAAAAGAACTGTATAATTTAACTATTTATAATCAAACTAATGGTTCTTCAGGAAGCAATGTGCTTATGGCCGACACAGGTTATATGTACAATTCCCGTGACCAAAATTACCTGATCTTGAAACTTATTAACGGAGTACAATATCAAGATTCCAGAAAACAAAACGCTACTAATTACGATCCGCGCCAACAGTTTACACGTTTCTATTTCAGAGAGACTGAAACAAAATTTGACATGTCTGCATTTGACATGAAACGTACCGATGAAAATCTTTTCAAAGGTCACCATCAGATGATGAATTTGAGACAGCTCAAATTAAAATCGGATACAACTCAAATGCAAATTGATAGTATTGCTCTAGCTAATGCTGCAGAACTAAAATCGCATGTGCTATTTACTTCTCCGTACTATAATACTGGAGCAATGCAGCGTGCCAAGATTAAAGATACTACAGATATTATCAGCTATATTCCACTTGAAAATAGAAGATCTGTAATTAATAGTGCTATTAGTAGTTTACAGATGTTCCGTGATGCTACATTTATTAGAGGAAGCACATACAAAGAATTAGTTGATAAAGACATCAAGTACGATGTAGAATGGCATCGTAAATTTACACTAGCTGTGTCGTGTTTACTTCTTTTCGCCATCGGCGCACCTCTTGGCGCTATCGTACGTAAAGGAGGTTTGGGAGCACCTGTAGTGATGTCTATTATATTTTTCTTAATATACCATATCATTTCTACTGTAGCTGAAAAATCTGCAAAAGATGGCGCTATAACACCATTTTGGGGCATGTGGATGGCTATCATCGTGTTGGCACCGCTTGCCGCATTTTTGACTTATAAGTCTACGACAGACTCCACCCTATTTGACTCGGCGCAATATAAGCTTAAAGCCGAACGTGCATGGGAATGGGTGAAGAGTAAATTTGGAGGTAAAAAATTAAGAGCCTGATTCCGAATTTGACTTTGTCCTTATACTAAATTCATAAAATCTTATTTACTTAGCGAAAAATATCATATATCGATGGATATAAAATTAAACACCATAGAAGAAGCTATTGAAGACATTAAAGCAGGGAAAGTAATCATTGTGGTGGATGATGAAGACCGTGAAAATGAAGGTGATTTCGTAACAGCCGCGCGCAATGCTACGCCTGAAGTTATTAACTTTATGGCTACTCATGGTAGAGGATTGGTTTGTGCTCCTTTGACAAGAGAACGCTGTGAAGAATTGAACCTACATCCTATGGTAGGGCAAAACACAGCAGTTTATGAAACAAACTTTACAGTATCGGTAGACCTTCAGGGTTATGGCTGTACGACAGGTATTTCTGCTTCGGACCGTTCAAAAACTATTAAAGCATTAATTGATCCTAATATAAAACCAGAAGAATTAGGTCGTCCTGGACATATTTTTCCATTAATCGCCATGGATGGTGGTGTATTGAGACGTACTGGACATACGGAAGCATCAGTAGATTTAGCGCGATTAGCAGGATTCGAACCTGCAGGTGTTTTGGTGGAAATATTAAAAGATGATGGCGAAATGGCTAGACTTCCCGACTTAATAGAAGTAGCAAAACGCTTTGATCTTAAAATTATCAGTATCGAGGATTTAATCGAATACCGATTAAAACACGACACGTTGATTAAAGAAGAAGTATCTGTACATATGCCTACTGAATTTGGTGACTTCAAAATGAAAGCTTTCACTCAAAAGAATTCAGGCGAACAGCATTTGGCAATTTATAAAGGTGAGTGGCAAGAAGACGAGCCTGTGTTGGTACGTGTACACAGTTCTTGTGTGACTGGAGATATATTTGGATCATGTCGTTGTGATTGTGGACCACAATTGCACAAAGCGATGGAAATGATCGAAAAAGAAGGTAAAGGTGTTATTGTATACATGAACCAAGAAGGCCGTGGTATAGGTTTAATTAACAAACTGCACGCTTACAAATTACAAGAAGACGGAGTGGATACTGTAGACGCTAATATTCAATTAGGCTTCAAAGCTGACCTAAGAGATTATGGTGTCGGTGCGCAAATCTTACGTTATATGGGTGTAACTAAAATGCGCTTGATGTCCAATAACCCTACTAAACGTGCTGGACTGATTGGTTATGGTTTAGAAATCGTAGACAATGTACCTATCGAGATCACACCTAATCCTTTCAACGAGGAATATCTAAAAACTAAAAGAGATCGAATGGGTCATACCATTTTGAAAAACTTATAATAAATAAAAGAGGATAATATCCTCTTTTTGTTTTTACAGCAAACTTTACCATTTATTGAACGTTTGTAAAACATGAAGAATAGTCTATTTATACAAGAAGCCTATCTTAATGGGGAATTTATTTCAAGTGAAAACACATTTGAAATCATTAACCCTTCAACAAATAAAAGTATAGGTACCCTTCCTAATCTAACAGTTGAAGATTGTAAAAAAGTAATAGAATCCGCTCATGAAGCTTGGCTATCTTGGAAAAATACTCCTGTCGGAGACCGCTGTGCTATTGTTCGTAAAATATATGAGCTAACAATTCAGCACAAACAAGAGCTAGCTGAAATAATGACGCTAGAGTCTGGTAAGCCGTTGTCAGAATCCTTAGGTGAAGTAGACTATGGTAATGCTTTTGTGGAATGGTTTGCGGAAGAAGGAAAACGTTCCTATGGCGAAACTATTCCTTCTATGAATGGAACAACACGCATTTCTACTATTAAGCAAGGTGTAGGAGTAGTTGCAGCTATTACGCCTTGGAATTTCCCTTTAGCCATGATTTCGCGCAAATTAGCTCCTGCTTTAATGGCTGGTTGTACGATGGTGTTGAAGCCAGCTTCTCAAACACCTTTTACAGCTATTGCCTTAGCAAAAATATGTGAAATGGCAGGTGTGCCAAAAGGCGTATTTTCAGTGGTTACTAGTAAAGACAGCAAAGGATTAGGAAAAGAATTAGCGACCAATCCATTGGTTCGCAAATTGACTTTTACAGGCTCTACAGAGGTAGGAAGCACCTTAATGGCTCAAGCAGCAGAAACTATCAAACGTGTTTCTTTTGAACTGGGGGGCAATGCTCCATTCCTTGTGTTCGATGATGCAGATATTGATGCAGCAGTCAAAGGTGCTGTTGCAGGCAAATTCCGTAATGCAGGACAAACTTGTGTTTCTATCAATAGATTCTTTGTTCAGGAATCCGTGTACGAAGAGTTTTCTCAAAAATTAGCACAAGCTGTTAAGAATCTTATAGTAGCTGATGGCTTAGCAAAAAACAGCCAAGTTGGACCTTTAATCAATGCGAGTGCGGTAAAAAAAGTAACGCAACACGTAGAAGATGCAGTAAGTAAAGGTGCAAAAATTCTTACTGGAGGAAAACTAATAGAAGGAAACTTCTTCGCTCCTACAGTGATGACTGATGTTTCTGACGATGCTTTGATTCAATCTGAAGAAACGTTTGGTCCTATCTGTGCTTTATTCAAATATAAAACAGAAGAAGAAGCCATACAAAAAGCCAATGATACACCTTTTGGGTTAGCAGCATATTTTTACAGTGAAAATGTCCGCCGTTGCCAACGTGTAGGTGAAGCATTAGAGGCGGGAATGATTGGCATAAATACAGGATTGATTTCCAATGCTTCAGCACCTTTCGGAGGTATCAAACAATCTGGAATTGGTCGGGAAGGCTCTAAATACGGACTGGACGAATATATGGAAATAAAATATTTGTGCTACGGCATATAATTCGAAGGCGTAATATATAAATTATATTACGCCCTCAGTTTTTTATTATCTACGATTGGATTTTGCAATATAATCTATCAGATTATTTCTCGAAGAAGAGAAAGAAAATATCGCAGTCAATTTATGATAATTTTGTGTATCAATGCAAATATTATAGCATTTCTTAGCGACACTTAACTTTCCATCATCAAATGAAAATTGTTTCATAATAGCTTCAATTTGACTAACAGATAAGTGGATATCAGGGCTCATGGCATCTAAAAATTTCAACTTATCACTATCAAAAGATTGATTCTTTAAACTTTTGATAAAATCCGCAAAGTCTTTGTCAGAATAGGTAATAAAGTCATAACCAGGCTGCCTGTGACTAAAAATTAATTGATTAGGTTTTCCATAAACATACGCACCAACATCATCAAAATTAGGATGAGCAAAATCACCTGCTGGAAAAAGACTCCATAAAATTAATTTTGCAGTACCTTCTTTAGAAACATTATAGGATACATTTAAAAAATAACCATTTTCACTATATAAATCTACTACCTTCTCTGTAGCTACTCTTCTTCCTCTACGACTCATCTCCAATCGTATAGTCACAGAGCGTTTATATATTTCCTCTATCCTTATTGCATTAGTGGGAGTTTGATTATAGGGAACATTATCCACATATAGAACAAAAGGTTCATTTTCGGATAAAACAGATAACACTGCAGATTTCTCTTTTCTAAGTTGAGCCTTAGAAAGGCTTATTCCCAAAAGAAAGAATAAGGTAAAAAGTAAAAAGATTTTTTTCATAAATTAAGTTTATGCATATATGAGCATAAAAATCTTAAAAGGTTTAATAAAACCTAAGTTTTTAACCACATTGATAAGATTAATCTACCTTCTCTCCTTTTGACTTTCTATATTTTTTATAGACTTTAATCAAAACCATCAACAAGATTGCCAATCCTAATAATCCTACCACGCCAAAAATCCAATTAAAGGTCGATTTTAAGATTACTAAGAAAACTATCGCAAATAAGATAATAGTAGAAACTTCATTCCACATACGCAACTGTCCAGATGTCCAAGTAGACTTGTCATCACGTAAGCGGTACATGATTTGTTGGGATTTGAAATGATAAAAGATCAACCCGACCACAAAGGCTAATTTAATCTGCATCCAACCCATAGTAAGTAAAGCAGGATTGAAATGTAACATAACTAAAGCGGCTGCAACAGTAATATACATCGCTGGAGTAGTGATTACCCACCACAATCTATTTTCCATGATAGTAAACTGCTTGTGCAATATGTCGTATGCTTCCTGACCTTTATCTTTTGCTTCTGTATGGTAGATAAACAAGCGAGGCATATAAAATAAACCCGCCATCCAGCAGACTACAAATATAATGTGAATGGCTTTTGCGTATAAGTATATCATTGCGTAGTATTATCCTTCAAAATTATAAAATATAACCCGAATACCTTAAAAATAATAAAGAGCAAAGTATTCCTTTGCTCCTTAACATAAAAAATCAATATTCGTTAATATCTAAATTCTTTAATCGTGTCAATCGCGAATTTAACATGGTCAAACCGCATATCTGGAGAAATACCATGACCTAAGTTGCAAATAAACCCTGCTTCACCACGCATTCTTTCGAACAACTCATGAATTTTCTTTTTGATAACAGGTTTATCCGCATACATAATAAATGGATCCAAATTTCCTTGAACCGCCATAACCTCAGGCAATGATTTTTTCAGATTTAACAAATCTGCATTCCAGTCTACCGAAATTACATCTGGTTTTGACTCCACGATTAATGGCGCAAATACCGAAGCTCCTTTAGCGAAGGATATAACAGGAACAGTACGTTTTAGGTTATCCAAAATATACTTATTGTAATTGTGTGAGAAATCTCTGTAATCATTCCATGATAAAGCCGCAGCCCAACTATCAAACAACTGGACAGCATTCACACCCGCCTCAATTTGCATATTTAAATACGCAATAGTTAGGTCGGCAATCTTTTGCAAGATTAGGTGAGCTAATTCAGGCTCATTGTTCAACATCAATTTCGTGCGTTTGAAATCACGAGTTGAACCACCTTCTACCAAATAACTTAAAATCGTGAAAGGAGCACCTGCAAAACCAATCAAAGGAATAGAACCGTTAAGACGGTTTTGAATTTCTTTGATCGCATCAGCTACATATTGCAATTTGTCAATACTTTCTGCGCCTGCTAATTTTTGAGCATCAGCAAGCGAACGAACAGGATTTGAAAAACGAGGACCTACACCTTGTTCAAATGAAAGATCTCCTCCCATTGCTTCAGCAGTCACCAAAATATCCGAAAATAAAATTGCTGCATCAATCCCCAACAAATCCACTGGCAACATGGTTACATCCGCTGCAATTTCAGGAGTTTTACACATCTCCAAGAACGTGTATTTATTTTTAATCTCCCAATATTCCGGCATGAAACGTCCTGCTTGACGCATAAACCATACTGGAGGTCTTTCCGTTTGCTGCGACAAGGCAGCTTTAATAAACAAATCGTTTTGTAAAGTCGTACTCACTATGCTCTTATTTATATTTTTCTGTTTCGTTTTTAATTTTTTGAACTATATCTTTCTGTCTTTCCGTAAGGGCCAATTTATCGGTTACAGCCAGATAAGCCTCAGTTCTTTCGTAATCCTTTTTACGTAAATTGATATTTGCAAGATTAATTAATACCATCGCCTTTTCATGATCCTTACGCCAAGGTAAGCGTGAAGCCAACTGAAAATGATATTCCGCTTCTTCAATCTTATTCTCTTTCAAGGCGATATTTCCCATCATGAACTCATAGAAGTTTCTTCTTCCCTTACGTAAATGATCTGGATTTTTAATTTGCGCCAAAAGCTCTTTTGTTCTCTCGTAATCCTGCTTATGAAAGGCTTGGGTAGCCAGAAAAACTGTGCCATCACGATACTCGCTCCACACGATATAACCTATTAATCCCAGAATATAAACACAGTAATTGTAATATCCTGAAACTACACAATAAGCCAACGCAATTACAGCTACAGCTATAATAATCAATCGAATTCTAGTATTCATTATAACGTTCTATGCCTCGCCGTTGTCGGTGAATTTATAACCTACTCCACGGATAGAATGGAAATAGATAGGATGTTTTTGATCTGGCTCGAAATATTTTCGGAATGTCAAGATGAAATTATCGATAGTACGCGTAGAAGGATACACATCGTAATTCCACACTGTTTCCAAAATCTGCTCCCGCGAAACAGCTTCATTACGACGTTCAATCAACAATTTCAATAGCATTGTCTCTTTCTTTGTCAAAGAAGTAATCGTTCCATCTGCCTGGTGTAATTCAAAAGAATTGAAATAAATTGTTTTATCGCCAATAGTGTACGAATTCAATTCTTTCAAATCTTCTGGCTTCATTCCACGACGTATTAAGTTGCCAACACGAAGAATCAACTCTTCCAAATTAAATGGTTTCACCAAATAATCGTCTGCACCTTTTTTCAAACCTGTAATGCGATCTTCACTGCTATTTTTAGCAGTTAAGAACATAATAGGCACTTCTGTATTTTGCAAACGAATAGTTTCAGCAACCTGGAAACCATCAATCTCAGGAATCATGACATCCAGTATAATCAGGTTGAAACGCTCTTCTTTGAAGATCTTAAGCGCTTTTTTTCCATCTGTAGCTGTAGTTACACGGTAACCTTCTAATTCTAAATTAAGTTTGATAGCTTCCAACAAATGTTCTTCGTCTTCGACTAATAGTATTCTTTGTTTAGCTTGCATAATTTTCAAAAATTACTTCAAAAATACTACCTGAAGGCTGATTTTCCTTCACTCTAATCGTAGCATTATGTTTTTGTAAAACGGTTTTTACTATATATAACCCCAAACCAGTTCCTTTGGTTTTGCGGGTCGATTCATTTCCAACGCGGTAGAATTTATTAAAAATAAGTCTTTTTTCGTCTTCTGCAATACCTTGCCCATGATCTGCTACCGTAAACACTAAATCGTTATCCTTTTTATGCAATTTCACTTCTACAGTAGCACATGGCGGCGAATATTTTATAGCATTCTCCACCAGGTTATTCACCACATTGGTTATTGCAAATTTGTCAGCATGTAAGATAATATTCGGTTCTACATCTCCACGCAGCATTTCTGTTTTGCATGAATTCTTTTGCAATCTATCTAACACCTCATGCACTAATGACGAAAAATCAAAATCTTCTTTCGGAAGATTAAAGCTTCTATTCTCGAGTTTAGTTGCTAACAGCACATTTTCCACCAGATAGTCCAATCTTTCTATATCTTTCAACGAGTTCGATAAGAAAGACTTTTGTTGCTCACGATCCAAGTCTCTTTTTAGAATGGTTTGTAAATAAAGTTTTACTGAAGCCAATGGCGACTTCAATTCATGCGTCACTGACAACAGGAAATTATGTTGTTGCTGTGAATAATTTCGTTCTTTTTCCAAGTGGTTTTTCAGGCGTATAATACCCAAAATAAAGATGAGAATAAAAATCATCCCCTCTCCTATGATCATACCTTTACGATCAGGAACATATTTGATAAACATATATCCCCAAGCGAATAATTGGCAGATGGCGTAAAACGCTAATACATAAAACCAAAATAGAGCTCTTCTCATATCTTTTATTTCAACAAAAATACTCAAATATCACAGCATTATAAAACCGCTCACTTTTTATGACACTAAGAAGAAAAACCCAATTCATAGGCTTAGCAATACATTTTATATCTTTGCATATGTTTCAGGATAAAAAAGATATTTTCTTCGATTTAGACCATACGATTTGGGATTTTGACCGCAATGCTCAGGAAACCTTACATGAATTATATTATGTATATAAATTCGATGAGCTTTTCAACAGACCTAATTCGGATGAATTCATTGAAACATACACGATCAACAATCACCGCGTATGGGAATTGTATCACCACGGCAAAATTGACAAACCTACGTTGCGCAAATTACGATTTGCCGATACCTTCAGCCAATTGGGTGTTGATCCAGAACTTTTTCCAGTGGATTTTGAAGAGGAATATTTAAAAATCTGTCCAACAAAGACTAATCTGTTCCCAAATGCAATTGAAACATTAGAATATCTTCAAAATAGATATTCATTACATCTTATTTCTAACGGTTTTAAAGAATCCTGCGAAACTAAACTGAATCATAGTGATCTCCGCAAATATTTCAAAACCATTGTTATATCCGAAGTTTTTGGTGTAAACAAACCTGATCCTCGTATTTTTGATTATGCTGTAAATAACGGCGAAGCCCAAAAAGAAAAATCTATTATGATTGGTGACAATCTCGACGCCGATATACGCGGCGCACTGAATGCAGGGTTAGATGCTATATATTTTAATGTATTAGGTGCAGAAAAACCAGCAGATGTACCCCATATGATCGTTGATTTAAAAGAATTGCAACATATATTTTAATGCTTAATATATAATTTTCTTTTCTTGTTTACTGTTGCAGCAATCTTTTAAACTTTGCAGTACACTTTCTTATCCAGAATAAGAATATTCTTATATCTCAAATAAACAGCTCCTATTAGATAATAACCTTGCTACTTAACTCACCTATACAAGTGATTTTGTAAAATAATAATTTGAAAGAAAGTATAAATTAGTAGTTTACGTCATAATTCACACAAGAAAATTATGGACAGTAGTGTCCAAAATAAGGAAAAAAATGGCGGTGTATTTATATAGCAGGGATTGCTATATTTAATTCGCTAAAATTCCATCACCGCCATGGTAAATATAAACGTATTTTCTCAGATATTAGGACTAGTAGATTGCAATATTTTTAACAAATTAGTTCAACAATATCAGTCCGATAAACACCATAAAGGAATTAATAGTTGGACACACTTTGTAAGTATGCTTTTCTGCCATCTTTCCTCTGCTGATTCCGTTCGTGATAT
>NZ_JACOIJ010000055.1 GCF_014692495.1 Sphingobacterium litopenaei
AGCAACATAAAGGTGGTTTGAAGCCTGCGCCTGAACGTCGACTTCGAGGGGCCTACCCTCATCATTCAAACAGCACCAAAGCAATATCATGCTTTGTTCGTGACACACCGACCTCTGCTGACTTCTGACTAAAGCATCTAGCATCATTATTCTGCTAGATGTTTCTTCGCGGGCATTCGCCTATACCTTTGACAGAGTTTAGTCTTATCTTCCCAGGTAAGAACAATAACTTTCACCTCATATATCCGCTACATTTACCATAGTGTTTCCGTACAGTTTAGGGCTTCGGCTTGTGTTGCAGCCTCACCCAACACTTGCGGCCTTGTATGTAGTTTCTGTTCGTCGGACCGAGGTTTTGCCGCAGACTTCCTTCAGATTCCACCTCGCAGTGGACACCCTTGTCATAAGCTAACACTTCCCACTGTAAAGGCGTGTTCTGACTTACACCCTAGAGTTATTGCCCATGCTGGGCACACAAATAATAAGGGCCTAACAAATAGTTAGACCCTTGTATTTCGAATAATTAGACAAAAAATATTATTTTTTATCTAAATCATTTAACCAATTCGTAACCTCTTCACGAGTCTTACCAGTTTTTTCTTGTAACCTTCCGTAAAGTTCGTCTTCTTTTCCCTCTACATATAAAAGATCATCATCGGTCAAGTCTGCATACTGTTGCTTTACTTTACCCTTTAAAATATTCCATTTGCCTTTCAAATCTAATGAATCCATAGTATTAAAGTTTTGTTTCATTAGTAGAACATATAAAAGAATATATAGTTTACAATCAAATGTTACAAAATGTTAAATAATAATTTCTGCAACATCCTTTATGAGGCAAAAACGGCGGTGGATTTTCAAAATATAAAGATTTAATAATCTTGAAAACAGATTAATACCACAACTATTAATCAATCAACCTTTCATAATAAATAATAGAAATAATACTCATTACTTTCCATTAGGGCATTGGGTATGAAGATTTACTTTTACCTGAAACCTTTTTGCAAAACTGCCAAAAGAATGATTGAAGATATAAATCATTTTTCAAGTTGTCCAGTGATTCCCATATTTTTAAAACATTTCTGGGTCAAAAGCATTCAAAAACGGCTTGTTACAAATAAAAAACAACAGTATAATATATATACATAATTCTCTATATTTATAAAATTTAATTCGTTTCCAGAAATTCTATCTGCCCTATGAAGCCTTATATAATTTCGCTTTTATTGAGCCTACTTACGACTATAACAATCTATGGTCAAGATGTAAATTTATCTTCCGATGAACTATTTTCCCGAGCTCGAAATGTAGCATTTGAATTAAAAGATTATCCACAAGCAATCAGATTAATTAAATCCGCACTGGATAAATCCCCAGAATATACAGATTTGCACATTTTCTTAGGAAGGCTTTATACATGGAGTGATAAAATTGATTCAGCCGCAAGAGTCTTTGAAAATCTACATGCAAAAAAAATCAAAGATGAAGATTTCTATCTAGCTTACGGCTACCTACTTTATTGGAACAACCAAAACGAAAAAGCGAAAATAATTATTGATGAAGGGCTATCCCAGCATCCTCAATCCGAAGACATACTCTTGTTGCATGCGAAATTTAATTATGGCATAAAAGCCTATCAGAACGCAGAATCATCCGTCAATACTCTACTGAATATTAACCCTAAAAATACAGAAGCCAACTCACTGGCTCAAAATTTGAAATCTTATACCGCAAAAAATGCAATTAGTATAAATTATGATTTCACTCATTTTGATAAACAGTTTGATGATAATTGGCATATTTTGGGAGTAAGCTACAGAAGAGCAACATCATTGGGTTCGGTGATATTTAAAACAAATTACGCTAATAAATTCGCTGATAATGGCTTACAGTTTGAACTAGAAGCTTATCCAAGAATCAATAAAATTTTTTATTTATACCTAGGGGCAGGGTACTCAGATAATGTGGGTATTTTTCCACGCTATAGAACTGGAGTTTCTCTTTATGCTAATTTACCCAAAAGCTTTGAAGGTGAAATTGGATATAGGCAATTGAATTTTTCAAACAACATATGGCTCTATACCGCATCCATAGGTAAATATTATCAAAATTTATGGTTCAACTTAAGAACCTATCTTTCTCCTGATAAAACGAATATATCTCATTCCTATACTGGAACTGTACGATATTATTTGAAAGGAGCAGACGATTACTTTGGACTTCAAGTAGGTACAGGTATAAGTCCTGAAGAAAATCGAAACAACCTACTTGTCGAGGATTCTTTTAAGTTAAAAACTTATAAAGTTGGCGCCAACTACAACTTTTCCATTAAAAAGAGAAATTTAGTAAGTATTGCTGCCACTTATTTCAATCAGGAGTTTCAGGTTAGCCAAAAAGGTAATCAATATGATTTAAGTATTGGCTATAGTAGAGTCTTTTAATCAAGATCGTCTCCAGATTTTTACCATTTATCCGTTTTATAGTAGTAATGTTTCTGTCATGAGATTATTTCCCAAACCTAAAAATGAGCTTAAAAGAATTAAACAGCTGCATAATTATGAGTTAATTGGTATGGGTAAAGATCATGAATTTGATATATTCGCGCAATCTGCAACCGCATTAACCGGTTGTGCAGCCTCCCTTATTGCATTAATGGAAGAGGATATACAAAGGATTCAAAGCTGCATAGGGTTAGATATAAACACCCTAGAGAGAAAAGATACAATTTGTCAGTATACTATTAACGGGCAGCACGCTCTAGTTATACCAGACACTTCATTAGATTACAGAACGGTCGAGAATCCTTTAATAAAAGAAACAGGAATTAGATTTTATGCAGGTGTCCCTATAGTAGATCAAGAGGGTATAGCTTTAGGAACTATATGTGTTATGGACTATAAGCCTAAGGTTCTTGAAGAAAATCAAATCAAATCTCTAGAAGATCTTGCGTATGCATTGAGTCAAATATATACAAGAAAAAAAAAAGAATTAGAATCGGGGTATTACAAAAGTATCTATGAACAAACGCAGAATATGATTTGCGTTTTGGATAAAAATTTAAATATTAAACAGGCCAATCAGGTATTTGATAAATTATTTTTACAATCACAAAAAAAGTCTAATGAATTCAATTTCATTAAGCTTGTTAATTCCCAAAGTGAGGAACTAGAATTAGCCATAAATAAGAGTGAACTAAACGGAAAAAGCAACATTAAAAGCCAGAGTATAATAGCAAAAAAGAAATTGCTAATTGATTGGACATTTAAATATAATCATACCGTCAACGAAATATTTGTCTTCGGCAGAGATATAACAAAGGAAATACAAGAAAGAAAAAAATTAGAATCGTCAGAACGTAAATTCAGAAATTTTTTTGAGAATAGCATAGGACTCACATGCCTGCATGATTTAAATGGAAAAATTCTTAAAATCAATGAAAAAGGCAGTCAAATGCTGGGTTATAAATCGATTGAAGTTGAAGGTAAAAATATAGTTGATTTTGTACCAGAGGAGCGTAAAAAGCACATCGACGATTATTTAATTAAAATTAAAGAACAGAAGGAAACTTCCGGGGTTATTACTTTAATCGCAAAAAATGGTAACCTACTTTATTTTTTGTATCATAATATACTTGAATGCGATACCGGAGATTTCCCTTATGTAGCGAGCACCTCATTAAATATTACAAATCATAGGAAGGTTGAGCTAGATTTAAGAAGAACTAAAGAGTTATTAGAACAAACAAATACTGTAGCTCAAGTTGGTGGCTGGGAAATCGATATTGATAAAGAAAAAATAAAATTCTCTGATACGGGAAAGACTTTTTTTAACCTTAAAAAAGACTGTATATCTACCCTAAAAGAATTTGAAAATCTTTTTGATAACGAGTTTAAACGCACTTTGCGTAAAGCTTTAATTAAAGCTAAACAAGACATACAAGGCTTTGATATTCAGCTAAAAATTAAGCAAGATGAAGCTGAATCGGTATGGGTTAGACTTAAAGGAGTACCCGAATGCACCCAAGGTAAATGCGCGCGCATATTTGGGATAATTCAAAATATTGATAAAAGTAAAAGGCTATACCTGGAATTAGAAAGGAAAGAAGCAATGCTCCGCGCATTTATAGAATTCGTACCTGCTTCGGTTGCCATGTTTAATAACAATTTTGATTTTTTACATTATAGTAACCAATGGTATGATGAGTTCGGAATAAATCTAAAAAGCATTAAGAATAAAAATCTCTTTTCTCTTTTTCCAAATATTCCGCAAGAACGTAGACAAATATACTATAATGCTTTACAAGGTATCACCTATAAAAATTCAAATGAAAAAATACAATTCAACGAAGGGGAAGATCCGAATTATTTGAATTGGGAGGTAAGACCGTGGTATATTTCCAAAAATATTATAGGCGGAATCATAGTTTTTGCCCAAAACATCACCTCTTATATCAAAATTAACAAAGAGTTGATTGTAGCAAAAAAATCGGCCGAATTAGCCAATAGCGCAAAATCGGAGTTCTTAGCGAATATGAGTCATGAAATTCGAACTCCCCTTAATGGAATTATTGGGTTTTCAGAATTATTAATGAATACTGTAATTAATACTAATCAACTTCAGTATCTAAAATATATTCACGAGTCGGGAATTAGTTTATTGCATATAATTAATGATATACTTGATTTTTCCAAAATCGAAGCAGGTAAATGGGAATTATTTATCGAAGAGGCCAATATTTATGAATTAACAAGCCAGGTCGTAGGTGCAGTAGTAATCCAAGCGCAAAAGAAAAATATCGAGCTCATTTTGGATGTTGATCCAGCACTACCAATAAACATATTCTATGATCACGATAGATTAAAACAAATTTTAATTAATCTGGTTGGAAACGCGGTAAAGTTTACTAATAAGGGTGAAGTATTAATAAAAGTATCGGTTTTAAAAAAGTTAAAAAATAAAATTCATTTACGGTTCTTCATAAAAGATACAGGCATTGGTATCGCGCCGCATCGTCAAGCGGGTATTTTCAATGCTTTTGCGCAAGGTGATAATTCTATAAATAAAATTTATGGGGGAACAGGCTTAGGATTAACAATTTCTAATAATATACTTAAGTATATGAATACTAATCTAGTATTGGAAAGCAAAGTAGGAAAAGGTAGTGTTTTTTATTTTGACATTGAATTAGATTATAATCCGAAAAATCAAACTCCAGAAATTGAAACCAATATACAGAAAGTTTTATTAATTGAGCAAAACGAAACCTTAAAAGAGGTAATAGCAAAGCTACTTGCATATAGAAATATTGATACCATAGTTTGCAGTGATTTTACTTCGGTTTGCATAACTCTAGAAAAAGAAATTAATTATGATGTTATATTAATAAACTACAATCAACTTAGCCGTGAGCTGAAGCAGAAATTAAATAAGCTCAAAAATAAAGTTTCTATTATAATAATGCACACTATCTCTCTTGATGAGAATGAATTTAGTGAGTTAGATAGTTTTGAATATCATCGTTTAATTAAGCCTTTTACTCCAGAGGCTTTATACCAAGCTTTACATGAATTAAAAAGTAGCCAAGAAAATAAATACACATCCCAAATCAACAAAGAAAGTAATTATCTAATAAAAGCTTTACAAAATTTAACGCCTGTAATTCTTGTTGCCGATGATAATGAGATTAACATGGAACTCAATGTAAAATTCATTAATGAACTGGTTCCAAATTCAAAAATTTTAAAAGCATATGATGGTAGGCAGGCTATTGATGCCTGTAAAAATTATGACGTTGATTTAGTATTTATGGATTTCCAAATGCCCATAATAGATGGTTTGCAAGCGGCAGAAATAATACGTCAACTTACAAAATATAAGACAAAGCCAATCATTGGAATTACAGCTGGAATAATATCTGGTCTGGAAAAACGCTCAGATCTAAACAATTTCACTAAAATAATTCAAAAACCTATTAAACTAAAAAATATCGAAAATATATTAATAAATTACTTAGATGCTGATGATAAAGATCAAACGGCATTGGAAACATCGGATATAGGTTTTGATATAGATACTTTAAATCAAAATTTTAATGGTGATGATGATTTCAAATCTTTTTTCATGGATCTTGCAATTAAGGAGCTTAACAACACTATATCTATTTTAAAAAGTGCAAAAGAGAAAGTAAACACCGAGGAACTCAAAAAAAATCTTCATAAGCTCAAAGGCACTGCTTCGACTATAGGAATGACAACATTGGTTTCAAAGATCAAAAAGCATGAAAATATACTTTTTAATAATAATTTTGATGAAAATGTTTATGAAGAAATTATTACAGAGATAAACAAGAGCTTAGCAATACTTAAAGACATTTAAAATATTAAGATATGAAAATATTATTAGCAGAAGACGATGAACTAATTTTAAAAACTATTGAACATAAACTTAAGAATGAAGGATATGATATCATTCTATGTAGAAATGGCAAAGAAGCTATAGACCATATTGTCAGTGATCCACCTGACTTAGTGGTAACAGACATTATGATGCCATTTGCATCAGGTATTGAAATACTTTCTGCTATACAGCAGCATAATTTATCCATAAATGTGATCGTCTTATCCAGCTTGGGTCAAGAGGATGTCGTAGAAGATGCTTTTATACTAGGCGCATCAGATTTTATGGTCAAGCCTTTTAATCCCAATGAATTAGTCTTAAGAATTAAAAGACTATTACGTTTTAAGTAAAATGATAATTCTAAAAATCCAACTTTATAATCTGACTCTGGCATTAGTGGTACTCCTACTATTGGTTATATTACTTATAATAGGAGTTATCATTTATGGGTACCGAAATTATCAATTTATAAATAATGCACAGCTGTGGAAAAAGAGAATAGAAGAAAAAATTAGCTACTCCATATTTAATGGGACATATAACCTATTAAATGACACAGAATTTTTATCGCTATTAGAAAACAAAAATTTTAAGAAAATTTTCATATCAGTTTTGATTGAATCGGATCAAAGGTTTGTAGGTGATGCGCACAAAACATTAAAAGAAATTTTTCATGGCCTTAAACTAGATGATTTAGCTTGGGAGAAACTAAAGAGCAGCAATAGTTATCAAAATGTACGTGGAATTCAAGTAATGACTGCAATGAATAATCGTGATGCCATTGGTACAATTACGAACCTTTTGGATCATTATAATCCTTACGTATATTCAGAAGCACAGTATAGCATAGTACGCTTTAACGGATTTCAAGGTCTCTCATTTTTGCAATCTTTGGAAAAGCCATTATCAGAATGGCAACAAATGCGATTATTACAAGCGCTACATAATGTAGCAGAATCTGATTTTCATGTTGTATCAAAATGGTTAATCAGCACCAACTTATCGGTCATTGATTTCGCCTTAGCTTTTATACGAAAGTTTAGAATTCTTACCGCCCATGATAGTATTGTCGGTTTGCTGAATCACAACTCAACGGATATTAGAATTAGTGCAATTAAAACGCTCCAAACTATTGAAAATCAAGAGACATTAAGCATACTTATAAACAGCTACCCTCTTCAGAACGAAAAAGTGAAAGTTCAAATTATAAAATTTATAGATCGCTCAGGGAATAATACGCAAATTCCATTTCTTCATTCAGTATTAGAAAATGAAAGTGATATCCATATCTACATAAATACTGTCAAATTATTGAAAAAACTGAATGAACAGGAGTATCTTACGAAGAAAATAACAGACGTCAATCTTGCGCCCGAATATAGACAGGTGTTGCAAAATGCTTTATCAAAATAATTATGATAGATTATTCACATTTTATATATGAAATCGTAGTATGGCTATTTCTATTATATTCAATCGTCATATTCTTAATATATTCTTGGGTAGGAATTTATGCTTTTGGGGCACTAAAAAAATATACAGACCTTAATCAATATACCGACTATAAATTAATAGCAAGTAATCCTAACGCACCAGCTTTTAGTATAATAGCTCCCGCATATAATGAAGGCCTAACAATTGTTGATAATGTAAGATCACTGCTTTCATTATACTATAGTAATTTGGAAATAATTATAGTAAACGATGGCAGTAAAGATGATTCAATTGATAAATTAGTTAAATCTTACAACTTAGAACTAATTCCCTTTGACGTAGTTCAAGTAATACCTACAAAAGAAATAAAAGGGATTTATAAAAGTAAAAATCCCGCATTTAAAAAACTCATAGTTGTAGATAAATACAACGGAGGTAAAGCGGATGCTTTAAATGTTGGTATAAATGTATCCAGTGGAAAATATATTGTTTGTATTGATGTGGATTGCATTTTAGAGCAAGATGCACTACTAAAATTAGCTAAGCCCTTCATGGATCAAACCGATGAGCGTGTTATAGCTTGTGGTGGAGTTATCCGTCTAGCAAACAACTGTAAAATTGTAGACGGAAAAGTTGTAGAAGTTAATCTACCTAAAAAATGGCTAGGAAGATTCCAAGCCTTAGAATATATACGTGCTTTCGTGCTGGGGAGAATGGCTTGGTCAAGAGCATCTGGTCTTATTTTAATTTCTGGTGCTTTTGGTGCCTTTGATAAAGAATTAGTATTGAAATGTGGTGGATATGATCCCAAGACAGTTGGCGAGGATATGGAACTTGTAGTTAGAATGAGACGCTATATGGAAGAGCAAAAGCAAAAGTACAAAGTTCTTAACATATCGGACCCACTATGCTGGACGGAAGTACCAGAATCAACTGATATTTTAAAAAAGCAGCGAAATCGATGGATGAGGGGAACTATAGAAACCCTATGGAAACATCGCAAACTTATGTTTAACCCCTCATATGGTCGCTTAGGTATGATAAGTATGCCATATTGGTTCTTTTTTGAATTTTTAGGTCCTTTAGTTGAATTTTTAGGTTATTGTATTTTTATTTTATTCTTAGTATTTGGAATTATAAATTGGCCCTTCTTTTTCACACTATTCATATTAGTTATAGCCTCGGGAATACTATATTCAATTTATGCTATATTACTGGATCTGATGTCTCACCAAGTTTATACAAAGAGAAAAGACTTATTGACATTAATTGGCACTGCAATACTTGAACCATTCTTTTTTCATGGAAGAGTTGTCATGGCTGGCGTATCGGGATTAAGAGACTATTTTCGAAAACAGCACAGCTGGGGTGAGATGACTAGACAGGGATTTCAACAGTCTAATGAAAATGAAAGTATATGGATTCAAATTAAAATAACAGCTATATGGGCATTAAGAAATTATGCGCCTATTGCATTCGTTTTTTTAATTCTCTATATGGCCAACGTGGGGCTTGAGGCTTACTGGTATAACACCAAATTTGATAATCAAATTTATTCAGCAATATATTTTAATCTTTTCATTGATAACCTGGTTTTTGTAATACAATTAGTTGCAGCTTTTAGTATTTTGTATTTATTATTGTTATATCTAGGTTTTAGGTATATAAACACTTTGATAATAGCGATATTTTCCATTTTCATTGTAATACAAGTAATACTTTTCCTTTATTTTTCAGAATCACAAAACTTACTGGGAGCTGACATTTTTTTTTATAGTTATGACGAATTGAAACAGATTCTTAAAAGTAGTGGAATGTTAAATCTAAAAAACATTGCCCTGCTTTTACTAGTTATACTATTTGCGGTAATCCCATTATTTTTTGTAAGCCGCTATAAATTCAATACACCTTATGCTGGAGCTATTCTTACAGTGACGGGCTTAATATTAGTTTTCTTACCTTTTAAATTCACCAAAAATATTGAAAATAGAAATGAATTTTACGCTAATGCATCAGTAAGCAAATGGAAATACTTTTTGGAGACTAATTTTTTCAATTACGTGGAAGAAAATTTCCCTTGGGCTAATAAAATGAATGTAGTAGGTAAACAAAATATTAATAATTTGGAACCATATCCATTTTTAAGGAAAGAAGATACTAAAGACTTTTTAGGAAATTATTTAGCAGCCTCGGAATCAACGCCAAATTTAGTAATTCTTATATTGGAGGGGTTGGGGCACGCCTATAGTTCATCAAATGGATATATAGGGAATTTTACCCCTTTTTTAAATTCGTTGAAAGAAAAATCTCTTTACTGGGAGAATTGCTTAAGCTCTTCGGGAAGAACTTTTGCAGTACTTCCAAGTATTCTCGGTTCACTACCCTTTGCAAAAAATGGATTTTTAGAATTAGACACATATCCTGTTCACTTCAATCTACAGAATATTTTTAAATATAATGGATTTCAAACCAGTTTTTATTACGGTGGAGATGCTTCCTTTGATAACATGAAGAAGTACATGCAGCACAACAACATAGATAACTTAATGGATATAAAAACTTTTAAGGAGCCTTATAAAAAACTTCCTTCACTAAATGGAGAAAGTTGGGGATATGAAGACCAAGCGGTTCTAAATAAAATGCTGGTTTCTACTCCACAGAGTTCATCTTACTTTAATCTGTTGCTTACGCTATCCACACACAGCCCGTTTTTGATTAATAATCAAGAGTATTTTGAAAAACTAGTAGAAAATCAGATCAAAATACTAGACTTAAAACCAGACAATATTAAACTGGCTAAATCTTATAAAAAGCAACTCGCATCAGTAATGAATGTAGATGAAGCTTTAAAAAGCTTTTTTGAAGAGTATAAAAAACGTTCAGATTTTGCAAATACCATCTTCATTATTACAGGAGACCATAGTATGCCAGAGATTAATCTGCAAGACAAAATAGATAGGTATCATGTTCCATTAATTATTTATTCACCTTTGCTAAAATCTTCCGCTACATTCAATCAAGTTGTGAGTCATTTTGATATCGCGCCAACGTTACTTGCATTTTATCGAAATAATTATGCTTTCAAAACGCCAAATCAAGTCACCTGGATTGGGAAAGGTCTAGAGACTGGAGCAGCACCAAATAGTAACGGTATTCCAATAATGCAAAGTAAAACCCAGCAGCAAGATTTTGTATATGCCAATTACCACATGGTGGAAGGAAAGGTATTTAACTTGAACACGAATTTAACTGAAGAAAAAAATGAAATTAAGTCAGTAGCAAAACTCTTATCAAATAAGTTTGATGAGTACAAGGCAAAAAATGAAAAGTTGATTTCAACGAACTTTCTCATACCAGATTCCCTCTATAATAATTTTT
Organism: Sphingobacterium litopenaei; assembly: GCF_014692495.1. Taxonomy (GTDB): domain Bacteria; phylum Bacteroidota; class Bacteroidia; order Sphingobacteriales; family Sphingobacteriaceae; genus Sphingobacterium; species Sphingobacterium litopenaei. The sequence continues at coordinate 11,212 of NZ_JACOIJ010000055.1, forward strand.
TTAATGCTACCAAGGATATAAATTAGTCAATTTGTAGTATCGAATCCAATTGAGAAAATCAAAGTAATGTATTTAACAAGAGCATTTATAAGACTTTTTATAGCTGGTTTAATTATATCCACTTTCAATCAATGTGTAGTGAGAAAAGTAAATATTAACACCCCAAAAGAACGTCAAATCATTTTTTCTGGACATAAGTGGTTAGTACGTAATACCGGGGCTAATATAGTTGGTCCCGGACCAAATTTATTTAGCAACTCAAAAGAAAATGTTTGGGTAGATAAAACAGGTAAACTACATCTACGCATAATAAATAGAAAAGGTCTTTGGTATTGTTCAGAGGTTACATTGGATCAGAAGGTAGGACATGGGAAGTACATTTTTTACATTAGTTCCTCTTTATCATCTTTAGATGAGAATGCCGTAGCGGGGCTATTTACCTATTTAAATGACAATCAAGAAATTGATATTGAATTTTCGAAATGGTCAGATGTTACTAACCAGAATACTCAATTTGTGGTGCAACCCCACGATAATCCTGAAAATATTTTCCGATTTAATATGGATGATTATCCAGAACGCACCGTGCATAGCTTCGAATGGAAAGAAGAAAGCATTTCTTTTGAAAGTATTCGGGAAACTCATCCACAAGTACAAACTATAGCTAAATGGACATATAAAGGAAACAATATTCCCAAACAAAGTGAAGAAAGGTTAAAAATAAACTTGTGGCTCTTTCAAGGTAAAAGCCCCATTTCTAATAATATTAATGAGCTTATAATAGACAGCGTCAAATACATTCCCTTTAATGAAATTTCGTACAGATGATCCTCTGCCTCTGCAATCACATCTGAGTTAACTAAAATAGGCAGGTGACTAATGTGAACTACCCATTTGCTAAAGACAAATGGGCTTCGGGCTTCACAGACTTGTGCTTTGTTGCCAAAGTCTTATTTGAGTCTCCGCCCGTGTAATCGCCAGTTCCTGACGATATTATTTTTAATCC
>NZ_JACOIJ010000056.1 GCF_014692495.1 Sphingobacterium litopenaei
CTACTATATCTTACCGATATAATAGTCCCAAAGACTGTTAATGTTTAATGAACCGCCGTATGCCGAACGGCACGTACGGTGGTGTGAGGGGTCAGGTAATCAAATAATGATTACCTTCCTACTCTATCCTTTGTGGTCAAATAGACCAACTACATTTTTGAGTTCTGTGGCGTTTTCAGGTTTTAGTTTTCCTGCCAGAATTAAACGAAGCTCACGGCGTTGCTGCGCTTCATCGTAGAGTTGTTTTTCTTTTTCTGTTTCAGGAATAAGTTGTGGAACAGCTTTAGGTTTTCCTTCTGGATCTAGCGCTACGAAAGTATAAAAGGCTTCATTACTTTTTTCTTTTGTGCCTTTAGGAAGATTTTGTGCAAAAATTTCCATTCTTACCTCTACTGAAGTATTAAAAGCGCGAGTAACTTGTGCTTGGATAGTAACTACTTCGCCTAATTTGATAGAACGCTTGAACGATACATTATCTACAGAAGCTGTAACTACAACATTGCTGCAGTGCTTTTGTGCAGCCATCGCAGCACAGATATCCATCCAATACAACAATCTTCCACCCATTAGATTTCCAAATGTATTGGTATCGTTGGGAAGAACTAATTCATTCATTTCGGTGTAGGATTCGTGTGCTTTTTTTGCTTCCATCTAACTGTTGTATTTTTTTAATTGTTCATTAATTTTTTGCAAAGATACAACAAAAGATGTAGGCTTATAGTTTAATATTTGCTCAGCTTTGTCTAATATAAAACCAGTCTTACGAGGACGGTTTGTCGCCTGTCCTATTTCTGCTGCGGTAATAGGTGATATCAGCGATTTGTCGAAGTTCCACGTGTCAGCAAGTGTTGCTACCGCTTCTAATACTGTCATCATTTCATTTCCTGAAATATGAAAGATACCTGAAGTTCTCTTTTGCATCGCCGAATAAGAAGCGTCTGCTAAATCATCCACCCAAGTAGGCATACGCCATTGATCTGACACTACTTTAATAGGAGAACCGTTTTCTAATTGTTTTTTAGCCCAAAGTATAAGATTGCTTCTGTTCTTATCTGGTATTGCTCCATAAACAAGAATAGTCCTTAGAATAGCCGCGTCTGTATTCACTGCAGTAATTTGCTGTTCTGCGTCAATTTTGGTTTGCCCATAATTGTTAGTTGCTTTTACAGCGTCCGTCTCTTTATAAGGTCCATTTAGTCCATCAAATACAAAATCTGTTGAAATGAATGTATAATGGATATTCTTTTGCTTTGCTATCTGCGCCAATTGCGCAGAAAGATCCACATTTATCTGTTGTGCTAATTTGGGTTTTTCTTCACAAGTTTCCACAGCTGTTAAGGCAGCAGTGTGTAAAATATGAGTAGGTTCGAATGCATTGATAATTTCTAAGAAGGATTCATAATCCAATAAATCTATTTGTTTGAAAGTATTTTCGTCCAAATACGAATTTCTATTCAGAGACTTCGAAACTCCTAGAATTGCCTTGATTTCTGAATATTCTGATAATTTTTCACAAAATTTTTGTCCTAAAAATCCATTAGAACCTGTAAGTAGTACGCGCATATTAATTTGTCCAAATAAAATCCATTTTATCGTGAAGCATAGAATAGTCAATGACTTTAACTTCTAATTCAAGAATCGCTTTCAAAGCGTTATAATCAATTTTGTCTGCATCATCGGTCGCTTTATGGTAATCATCGTGTCCTCCAGTATGGAAGAATAAAACTGGAATGTTCTTTTTGTAGAAAGACGTTTGATCTGAACCACCATTACCATCTTTACTTTTATTGAATTTTATCGTGCTTGAAATATTTTCAAAGATAGAAGGGAATTTGGAACTAGTACCATATCCAATAATTGCTAAGCCGTTATCAGGATTGTATCTTCCGATCATATCCATATTCAGCATCCAATGGATTTTATCCAAAGGTAGGGTAGGATGCTCTGTCCAATATTTGGAACCTACCAATCCTAATTCTTCTGCCGAAAAGGCAATGAATAAGATGTTATATTTCTCTTTAATTTTGTTGCTGCTATAATAACGCGCTAATTCCAATAGCCCAGCTACTCCTGAAGCATTGTCATCTGCTCCATTATGAATCTGTCCAATATGTGAGGTGTCTCTTGTTCCACCAAAATTTCCATGTCCTAAGTGATCGTAATGCGCACCCACTACTATAGTATAAGGAGCACCATTATCCAAAAAACCAATAATATTTTCTGCTTGACGAATACTATCGGGCACAATAACACGACGAACTTTCGCTTCAAAGGCTTGCCTATAGCCGTTTTCACCTAAAGGTTGCAACTTATATTTCTTGAATTCATTTTCAATATAGTTAGCCGCTTTCGCTAATTCTTTAGAGCCTGTCGCTCTACCTTTCATTTTATCATCTGCCAAATAAAAGATATGCTTTTTCAATCGACTAATTTCGATTTCTTGTGCTGTAAGTTTGGCACTTAGTAAAACTAAAAGAAGAATAAATAACGGAAAAAGTCTTTTCATAACCTTATGTAGTGAGGTATAAATATAAAAATAAAGGGCTAGATTTTACATCTAACCCTTATATTCTATTCTAATCTTCAAGTATCTCGCTATGTGGCGTTTCTTTTTCCTTATGTTCTTCTTTAAAATATCTTTTTTGGAAGATTAATATTAAGAAGACACCCACTGAAATAGCGGAGTCAGCAATGTTAAAAACAGGTCTAAAAAATAAGAAATCTTCACCTCCCCAAATTGGAAACCAAGATGGGAATGTACCATTTATAAGTGGAAAATATAACATATCCACTACTTTTCCATGTAATAATGAGGCATAACCTCCAGCTTCAGGAAACAATGTTGCTTTCTCGTAATAGGTACTTTCGCTAAAAATTACTCCATAAAATACAGAGTCAATAATATTACCTACAGCTCCAGCAAATATTAAGGCTACATTCAAAATAAATCCACGGTTGTATTTATTTTGAATCATATAATGTAATCCATAACCAATACCACCAACAGCAAGGATACGAAACACAGTTAAAAATAATTTTCCATATTCACCACCGAATTCCATACCGTAGGCCATACCTGGGTTTTCAATAAAATGAATTAGGAACTTATTACCAATAACGTTGAAATCTTGACCGATGGTCATATTTAATTTTACCCAAAACTTGGAGAGTTGGTCTATAAGTAAGATAATAGCAATTAATGTAATGGGTCTTGTGTAGCCTTTCATATCAATTTCATAAAATAGCCTTTACAATTTAAGCATTGCAAAGGCTATCTTTTGCTTTAATTTTTTGTCTAGTATTGTTTGTTTTTGGCCTCAATACTCAAAGTAGTGTGAGGAACCGCTTTCAAACGTTCTTTTTGAATTAATTTACCTGTCTCTCTACAGATACCGTAAGTTTTGTTTTCAATACGTACAAGCGCAGCTTCTAAGTTATCAATAAACTTCTTTTGACGAGCAGCTAATTGATTAGTTTGCTCTTTCTCTAGGGTAGCTGAACCATCTTCTAACGTTTTGTACGTACCTGCGGTATCATCTGTTCCGTTCGCATTACCACCACTCAATGTTTTAGTTAATGCATCCAGTTCTTCTCTAGCAATTCTCAATTTCTCAAGAATAATTGCTTTGAATTCTTGTAATTCCGCGTCACTATAACGTGTCTTTTCTGTGTTTTCTCCCATGATCTAATTTTTTGCGATTAATACCTCAAGTTTACTTTCATTGATCTCGATGCTGTCATTGGTTTCTACAACATCCACGAATTCAAATGAATCAGCTAGTATTTCGGTGCAAATATACGATAAATTATTTTTGGCAGCTTCTTCGATCTCATTATTTCTACTTACTTGTAAACGAATTCTGTCAGTCACTTCGAATCCTTTTTCTTTACGTAAGTTTTGAATGCGGTTAATTAGCTCACGAGCGATTCCTTCTTGCTTTAATTCTGCTGTGATTTGGATATCCAAAGCTACAGTCAAATTACCTAAATTCGCTACTTGCCATCCTGCCACATCTTCTGCGATGATTTCTACATCTTCCAATCCTATCGTATAACCCGTATCTGCAAGAACTAATGATCCATTTTTCTCAAGTGTACTGATCTCCTCAGCACCTAATCCTTGAATAGCCGTACTCACGACTTTCATATCTTTTCCCACTTTAGCACCTAACGCTTTGAAGTTTGGTTTGATTTTTTTCTTGATAATTCCTGTGGTGTCTGTGATAAACTCAATGCCTTTTATGTTTGTCTCCGACAAGATCAAGTCTTTTACCTTCTCTACCTTTTCTTGGAAAGAAGAATCCAACACAGGAACCAATATCTTGCTTAATGGTTGACGTACATTGATACCAACTTTTTTGCGTAGAGACAATGTTAACGAAGAAATGTCTTGTGCTAATGCCATTCTTTCTTCTAAAGCAGTGTCTACCAGATGCGTGTGATATGCAGGGAAGTCAGCCAAGTGCACTGACTCAAAATTTTCTTTTTTCGTTGCGTTGTTCAAATCCAAATACAATTGATCTGCAAAGAACGGCGAAACTGGCGCCATTAATTTGGCGATAGTGTCCAAACAAGTATACAAAGTTTGGTAAGCAGAAATCTTATCTGCGGTGTATTCACCTTTCCAGAAACGACGGCGACACAAACGTACGTACCAGTTACTCAAATGCTCGTCTACAAAATTTTGAATAGCACGAGCGGCTTTTGTTGGTTCGTAATCTGCATAGAATTCGTCTACTTGTTTAGTCAAGGTATTCAATAAGGAGATAATCCATCTGTCGATTTCTGGACGATTTTCAAGTGCAATCTCTGGTTCAGCGTAGCTGAATTTGTCGATGTTCGCGTATAAAGCGAAGAATGCGTACGTATTATACAATGTACCGAAGAATTTACGACGAACTTCGTCCAAACCTTCTTCGTTGAATTTCAAGTTATCCCAAGGAGAAGCATTGCTGATCATGTACCAACGTGTCGCATCAGCTGAGTATTTCTCGATTGTAGCAAATGGGTCCACGCCGTTTCCAAGACGTTTAGACATTTTGTTACCATTTTTGTCTAATACCAATCCGTTAGATACGACGTTTTTGAAAGCAACAGAACCACGAACCATTGTCGAAATCGCGTGAAGCGTAAAGAACCAACCACGTGTTTGGTCAACACCTTCCGCGATGAAATCTGCAGGGAATGCTGAATCGTAATCCGATTTGAAAGGAAGAGGATCGCCAGCTGCTAATTTATCGTAATCTAATCCCCATTGCGCATAAGGCATCGCACCTGAATCAAACCAAACATCAATTAAGTCCGGCTCACGGAACATTTTTTGTCCTGATTCGGATACTAACACGATATGGTCTACATAAGGACGGTGTAAGTCTAATTTATCAGAACCGAATTTGTCTAAGTATTCTTTGTTCACGGCTTTTTCTTCAGCTGAAAGTACATCTGACTCCAAAGAAGCTTGCAATAATCCTTTCAATTCAATCATTGAACCGATGCAGATTTCCTCGTTCTCATCTTCTGTTCTCCAAATTGGAAGTGGTGTCCCCCAATATCTAGAACGTGATAAGTTCCAGTCTACTAAGTTTTCTAACCAGTTGCCAAAACGACCTGAACCTGTAGCTTCTGGCTTCCAGTTGATAGTTTTGTTTAATTCTACCAATTTCTCTTTTACAGCAGTAGTTTTGATAAACCAGCTATCCAATGGATAGTACAATACAGGCTTATCTGTACGCCAACAGTGTGGGTAGGTGTGTTCGTATTTTTTAACGTCGAACGCTTTGTTATCTTCTTTTAACTTGATAGCGATTAATACATCTGTCGGACGGAAGTCTTTATAAGCTCGTTCTTCTTCCGAATAGTATTCTTCTTTTACGAAACGCCCTGCAAAATCAGTTACTTCTTTTACAAAACGACCTGTACGGTCAACTGTAGGCACTTCTTTACCATTTTCGTCTTTTACCAAAATTCCCGGTACACCAGCTTCTTTGGCAGCTCTAAAGTCATCTGCACCATAAGTAGGAGCAATGTGAACGATACCTGTACCATCTTCTGTTGTCACGAAGTCACCTGGAATGACACGGAAAGCTTTTTCTAATAATTCCTCTGAAGAGATATAAGGTAACAATTGGTGGTAACGTAAACCGACCAATTCCGCACCTGAGAATTCAGCTACTTGTTCCCAAGGAACAATTTTGTCGCCTACTTTGTAATCTTGGAATGAAGCGTTTTGACCTTCAGCTTTGAAATGTTTACCGATCAAGCTTTTCGCTAAGATCACAGAAACAGGAGAACCTGTGTATTGGTTGAAAGTTTTGATTTTTACGTATTCAATTTTTGGACCTACAGCTAAAGCCGAGTTACTTGGTAATGTCCAAGGCGTAGTCGTCCAAGCGATGAAAGCCACATCTTCATCAGCTGATTCTACTAAGATATTAATCAACGGATGAACTTGTGTTTTGTCCACACGGAATTCAGCGACGATAGTAGTGTCTTTTACATCTTTGTACGTGCCAGGTTGGTTTAATTCGTGTGAACTTAAACCTGTACCTGCAGCGGGTGAATAGGGTTGAATGGTGTATCCTTTGTACAAAAGACCTTTTTTGTATAAGTCTTTCAACAAGAACCACAATGTTTCGATGTATTCGTTTTGATAAGTAATGTATGGATTTTCTAAGTCCACCCAGTAGCCCATTTTTTCTGTTAAGTCATTCCATACATCGGTGTATTTCATGACTTCTTTGCGACAAGCATTGTTGTACTCTTCGACAGAAATTTTTGTGCCGATATCTTCTTTGGTAATACCCAAAGATTTCTCTACAGCCAACTCAATAGGAAGACCGTGCGTATCCCAACCACCTTTACGTTTTACTTGGTAGCCTTTCAAGGTTTTATAACGACAGAAAATATCCTTAATCGTACGAGCCATCACGTGGTGAATGCCTGGAATACCATTCGCCGAAGGCGGACCTTCATAAAAAGTGTATGGTTTGCTTGCAGGACGATTCGAAATACTCTTTGCGAAAATGTTTTCCGCACCCCAACGTCTTAAAACTTCCTTTCCGATTTCCGGTAAATTTAACTGCTTATATTCCTTGTACATCACGTATTTTATATCAATTTTTCAAAGGTCGCTAATTTAACGAAATAACTTTAAATATGGAAGGTGAAAAAAGCGAAGCATAGTTAGATGAGTATTTATGAATTTCGGATTAGATTTCTTGTGGAATAAAATCAATTTTAGCATCATTGAGGTATGAAACGTTTTTTTATTGTATTCTTCTATCTGTTAATTTTATCTAAAGTGTATTCTCAGTCGGAAAGTGATTCAAATTTGATAAAGCTTTCTAAAAACTTCCAGACATTTTTTAATGACATGAGATGGAGTTTACATGTGCCATTAAGTAGTAGTGGATTAATCTTCACAAAGGGACCTACATTTTATCGAATTAAAGACTCTGTGCATTGGAGTAAAGATGAATATAGGCTTTTGAATAAGTTTGTTGTAAATAATGAAAGTATTCAAGATTCAATAATTTATATGGTAGTTGGGATTAATGATTTGTTGTCTAATATGCAAATAGTGGATGTATATGAGTATGATCATTTAAAAAATGTTGGAAACGTGGTATTTCCTAATCCAGGTATCAGTGCAGAATTTGGTGGAGGTAATAGAAAATTTTGTGATTCATTCAAAAAGTACTTAAAAACGTTGGAAGTAATTCCTAATGAATTTAGTGCTCAATTTAAGCTATATTTTGCCTATAATAAATCGAATATAGAAATGACCACACACTCAGAGAATTCGTGGTTGAAAAAACAATTAGATGATTATTTGATAATTAATCCAATTAAATATTTGCCCCCAATTAGATATGGACGTCCAATATACAGTCGACATGAATTTAAGGTAAATAAAATTGGTAATGAAATTACTGTGGAGGATATAGATTATGGAGAGTCTTTCTTTTTGTATAAAGATTCTTTAACATTATATTTTATTGAACCGATTAGTAATAGTATACGTCTTGAAGGGGAAATGCTTTTTTTATATGATCAAAAATGGTCAGAACAGGAATTTTTAGAAAGTCCAGATATTGCTAGGATTGGTCGAAAATTGAATAGTTCAAATTTAAGATATGTTCTAAAAAAGTTTCATAACAATTTAGTTATTAAACCTTGCAGTGCTATTTATACTATATTTATTGAACACCTCTAATAGATTATTTGGTACTAATTTATTAGGAAATCCACGTATACAACAAAAGCACTTCCCATGGAAGTGCTTTTGTTGTATTAAACGTAAAATAAAAAATATTATGCGGAGAAACTTGATCCACAACCGCAAGTGCTAGTCGCGTTAGGGTTGTTGAAAGTAAAGCCACGTGCATCTAATCCGTTTTTGAAATCAACTTCCATACCTGCTAGATACATTCCATGTGCTTTATTCATAAAAACACGAATTCCTTCAATTTCGTATTCTGAATCACCATCTTTCTTTGTGTCAAATCCTAAAATGTAACTCATTCCCGAACATCCACCACCTTCTACACCAAGACGTAAACCAAAGTCTGGACCTAACTCTTGTTGATCTATTAATTTCTTTAATTCTGCAACGGCTCCTGCTGTTAAAGTAACTGGTGCTGCAGCTGTTGTATTTTCAGTACTCATCGAATATCCTTTCTAAATTGATTGTTAAGCAAAATTACATATTTTTAGGCTTTTAAATAGAACCTAAGTTTTTTTGACAATTTATAAACACTAAAATACATGGAATTTGAAGAGTTGCTGAAACAGTTATTTATTATCTCATTCGGAGTCTTGGTGGCCTTGGTACTGGCATTTTATGTGGTATGGCCCAAAGTTGAATATCTTTTTCTCAAAGTAAGTGATATTGGACAAAACAAAGACTTGCTCAAGAATACCCAACATCTGAAATACGCAGCTTATGAAAGATTAATTTTATTTGCACACCGCATTTCTCCTTATCAAGTGATGTTGCGTCATCATTCCAATAGTATATCCATAGATGAATTTAAACAATTGTTGATAAATGATATTGAAAATGAATACCAACATAATTTTACTCAACAGTTATACGTTTCAGATGCAGCGTGGACTAATGTGAAAGATTTGAAAGAAAGTACAATTAGCCTTTTTAAGAATACAGCAAGAGTGATTCCTTTGGGTGCCAAAATAGATGATTATGTAGCTGTTGTGCTAAAACATGTTGCGGAATTAGAAGTGAATCCTTATGAGGCTGCTCAAATAATTCTAAAAAAAGAGCTTACTGCCTAATAATATTTTACTTTTTCAAAGATTCGGAAGGCTTTAGTGAAGAATTTATTGTTAATACATTCTTTTAAAAAAGAAGTGTTAAAGAATTTAAAGAAAAGGTAAGATAATCGTATATTTGCGTCAATTTTAAACAATACGAATATCCAAAAATAATTAAAGTATAATGGAAAGAGATCAAGCCATCTTTAATCTAATCGCTGACGAGCTAAAACGCCAAGAAGAAGGTATCGAATTAATTGCTTCGGAAAACTTTGTAAGTAAACAAGTGATGGAAGCTGCTGGTTCTGTATTGACTAATAAATATGCAGAAGGTCTTCCGGGAAAACGCTATTATGGTGGTTGTGAAGTAGTGGATACTATCGAGACAATTGCTATTGATAGAGCAAAACAATTATTCGGTGCTGAATGGGTAAACGTACAACCTCACTCAGGTGCACAAGCTAACGCAGCTGTATTTTTAGCAACAATCAAACCTGGTGATAAGATTTTAGGTCTTGACTTGTCTCATGGTGGTCACTTGACTCACGGTTCTCCAGCGAACTTATCGGGTAAAATCTACCAGCCATTATTTTATGGTGTAAAAGAAGATACAGGTCTAATCGATTACGAATCATTAGAGGAAACAGCGTTACGCGAAAAACCAAAAATGATTATTTGTGGTGCTTCTGCTTATTCTCGCGATTGGGATTATGCTCGCATTCGTAAAGTAGCTGACGAGATCGGAGCTTTAGTTATGGCGGATATTTCTCACCCAGCAGGTCTTATTGCTAAAGGGTTATTGTCTGATCCACTTCCTCACTGTCACATCGTAACGACAACTACGCACAAGACATTACGTGGTCCTCGTGGTGGTATGATCATGGTAGGTAAAGATTTCGAAAACACTTGGGGTATTAAAACTCCTAAAGGTGAAACTCGTACAATAACTCAATTATTGGATTTAGCGGTATTCCCAGGTACTCAAGGTGGTCCTTTAGAGCACACTATAGCGGCGAAAGCTGTTGCTTTTGGCGAGGCGTTGACAGATGATTATTTGGTATATGCTAAACAAGTTCAAGCTAATGCGCAAGCTTTAGCTAAATTCTTCATTGACCTTGATTACAAAATTATCTCTGGTGGTACAGATAACCACTTAATGTTGGTTGACTTACGTAATAAAGATATCTCAGGTAAGGAAGCTGAAGCAGTATTGGGTCAAGCGGGTATCACTACTAACAAAAATATGGTTCCTTTTGATACGCGTTCGCCTTTCGTGACATCAGGTGTACGTTTCGGTACTGCTGCGATTACAACTCGTGGAGTGAAAGAAGCTGAAATGATTCAAATCGGTGAATTAATCAATGAGGCATTGAAAAACCGTGGTAATGAAGCTCAATTAGATAAAATTCACGGTAAAGTGAAAGAAATGATGGCTAAATTCCCATTGTACAAGTAATATAATTGTAATTATATATTTTAAAAAGCACCAAAGAAAACTTTGGTGCTTTTTTTGTGGTATAATTCTAGTAAACCACAATGTGAATTTATGTTAAATGATAGCTAATCTTTTTGATTTTTTGTAGATTTTACCCTACTTTTATGTAAATAGTTAGCTATATTAATAATTGTTATAAATAAAATTTAAACGCCTATCGAAGCACACTTACTCGAATTTAATTTTTGCTGTAACTTAAATAAGAAATGTTATGAAAAATGTGAATAACATAACTGATCAGGAACTGATTCATCTTTATGCAAATGGTGAAGAGAATGGTTTGAAGGTTTTGTTAGAACGCTATAAGAGTAAGATATATACCTCCATATATATGCGTGTCAAAGACGAATTTATTGCTGAGGATATTTTTCAGGAAACTTTCATAAAAGTCATTAATACCATTAAGTCTGGTGGCTACAATGAAGAAGGTAAATTTTTGCCATGGGTGATTCGTATTGCCTATAATATGGTAATTGATTATTTCCGCAAGGAAAAGCGTAGCCCCACAGTGATTAACAATGAGGGATATGATATTTTTGAAGTAATGGATTTTGCAGATGAAGATGCGGAGCGCAAGCTAGTCAAAAAGCAGATTGATGTTGATTTGAAAAAATTGATTCAACTGCTGCCGGATGATCAAAAGGAAGTGCTTATCATGAGACATTTCTGTGATATGAGCTTCAAAGACATCGCTGAAATCACGGATGTTAGTATTAATACTGCACTTGGTCGTATGCGATATGCCTTGAGCAATTTACGCCGTCTTATCGAGGAACATAATCTAAGTTTTCAATTTAATTGATAAAATATAAGGTGATTAGCTTTTTTGAAATGGTTTTTCCGTGAAGGAGAAACCATTTATTTTATGTGCGCCCGGCATGGGCGTGAACTCTAGGGTGTAAGTCCCGAACGTGCCTTGATAGTGGGAAACGTTAACTTAAGGCAAGGGTGTCCTTCGCGAGGGGGAATCTGAAGGGAGCCGGCGGTAAATCTCTGGCCTGACGCACAGAAATCGGATTAGGCCGTTGGATGTGGGTGAGTCTGCATAACAAGACAAAGCCCTAAACTATCCGAAACATTCCGCGGTAGATTCGACAGGTATATGGAGAGAAAGTTCACGTTCTTACCCTGGGAGATCTGTCA
>NZ_JACOIJ010000057.1 GCF_014692495.1 Sphingobacterium litopenaei
TTTGTTGGGTAGAAAGCATCCTGATATCCGTTAAAGCTTAATTTAAGATACAAAAAAAGGAGTAGAAAATGCACTTTCCACTCCTTTTTTTTGGCCCAATATAAAAGGGGACTTTTTCAGTGCCCTCGATATTTCACAACCTTTTTTGTTAATGATTAAACTTACGTTTTTGTCTATTGTAAAGAATAATAATTACGACTAGAAGTAGGATGGCACCAATGATGATATAACCCGTAGAAGATCCCTGCTCTTCTTGCTGTTGTGTTTGAGCCCATCCCAAACTAGACCACAATGTTAAGAAAAATATGCCACCTAACTTTTTCATAAAATCAGAATATAACGTTTTCTAATAAATCTAATTATTAAACATCATATTCGCAACCCTTTTAAGACTTTTTAACGTTTGATGGAAAAACTTACTTATTAACGTATACGTGGACATATTTATAGTGACTTAAGATAATTCCGCTAAGAAATAACCGTCTTGATTAATCAAATCTCGCTTATCAATAATCTCTTGCAAGTTGATGTAACCGATTACATATTTCGAATGTTCACCGTAATAACGTTCGGTTATTGATTTGAACTCAATATTCTCTAATACATCCTCATCTTGATAACGGAAATAAACTTTCAAATCATAATTTGTCGAATACTGAAGCTCTTGGGATTCCAAATGTTTTTTGTATTCGTATCGGTAATCATAGCGTAAAGCAGCAATGTCTGAAAGTACAGCAGATCCCGTAGGGTGACCTCCCGCGCCTTTACCATAGAAGAATTGTTCGTCCGCAAAAGCGGCTTTAACCAGTACCCCGTTGTTTTCATTTTCAACGTTATAAAGGATATTATCTTTCGTAATAAATCTTGGCAACACATATAATACTACTTCGCTATTGCTGATTTCTTTAGCGAAAGGAATCAATTTGATTTTGAAATTCTTTTCACGTGCGTAGCGGATATCACTATCATTTAATTTATCAATGCCTAAGTTTAGGATAGTTTCTGGATTTACAAACAAGCCATACGCATGTGAGGCAACGATAGTTAATTTGTATTTCGGGTCATAACCACCTACGTCCAAAATTGGATTTGTTTCGGCAAAACCTAATTCTTGGGCTTTTTTCAACGCATCGGCATAACTTTGACCTTCGTTGAAAATTTTTGATAAAATGTAGTTTGAAGAACCATTGAAAATACCACTTACCGAATGTAAAAGTTCGTTGTCATAGTATTCTTCCAAATTGCGGATGATTGGTATACTTCCACAAACAGCACCTTCGTACAATAAAGAAGTACCGTATTGATTTTGTAATTCTGTCAATTCTTCTAAATGTGTCGCAATCATCTTTTTATTTGCGGAAACAACATTTTTACCTGAAGAAAGTGCTTTTTTAGTGATTTCAAATGCGGCATCAGCATCATCAATCAATTCTACTACCGTGTTGATTTCTGGATTGTCTAAGATAACATTCGCATCTATTGTAAATAATTCATCAGGCAACGTACGTTTTTTGTCTGCATTCTTAATTACGAATTTTTTAATTTCTAGGTTTAAGTTTTTTGTTTTAATAATATCGTATAATCCTTGCCCAACTACGCCGAACCCGAACATACCGATAGTAAGTTTCTTACTCATATATAGCTTTAAAATTTCAGTTTTCCTTTTCCTTGTATGTATATTTTCCTAAAAAATTAAGTAGTCGATTGACTACTTAATTTTTTCGAAAGCTTGTTCTAAATCTGCTTTGATATCATCAATATGTTCGATACCGACTGACAAACGTAATAAACCTGCGTACACTCCCGCTTTAGCTTGTTCTTCGTCGCTCAACTGTTGGTGCGTAGTCGCTGCTGGGTGAATGATTAATGATTTCGCATCACCTACGTTTGCCAAGTGGCTTACCAATTCCAATGCATCGATAAATTCATTCGCTTTATCTGCACCACCTTTGATAGAGAATGATAATACAGCGCCATAACCATTTTTCAAGTATTTCTGTGCATTTTGGTGATAAGGATGGCTTTTCAAACCTGGGTAGCTCACTTTTTCCACTTGTGGATGCGCTTCCAACCATTGTGCGATTTCTAAAGCATTATCTACATGACGTTGTACGCGCAAAGACAATGTTTCCAAACCTTGCAATAGTAAGAATGAATTGAAAGGTGATAGGGCAGGACCGAAATCTCTTAAACCTTCTACACGAGCGCGGATAGCGAATTGGATATTTCCGAAAGGACCGTTTTCGCCAAATACATCGGAGAATACTAATCCATGATAACCTTCTGAAGGTTCAGAGAATTGTTTGAATTTACCGTTGCCCCAGTTGTAGTTACCACCATCGATGATTACACCTCCGATACTTGTACCATGACCGCCGATCCATTTAGTAGCAGATTCAACGACAACATTAGCACCATGCTCTAATGGTTTGAATAAATAACCACCAGCACCAAATGTATTATCTACGATTAAAGGTAAATCGTGTTTGCGTGCTACAGCAGCAATTTTTTCGAAATCAGGAATGTTATAACTTGGGTTACCAATGGTTTCTACGTAGATAGCTTTTGTTTTATCGTCGATTAAAGCCTCGATATTTTCAGCATCAGAATCAGCTGCAAAACGGACATCTACGCCTAATCTTTTGAAAGCTACTTTGAATTGATTATATGTTCCGCCGTACAAATTCGATCCAGCAACAAAGTTATCACCGCTTTCTAAGATATTATTTAAAGCGATAAATTGTGCTGCCTGGCCAGAAGCTACAGCTACTGCTGCCACACCACCTTCTAGCGATGCAATT
Organism: Sphingobacterium litopenaei; assembly: GCF_014692495.1. Classification (GTDB taxonomy): domain Bacteria; phylum Bacteroidota; class Bacteroidia; order Sphingobacteriales; family Sphingobacteriaceae; genus Sphingobacterium; species Sphingobacterium litopenaei. Next base: position 2,802 of record NZ_JACOIJ010000057.1, read on the forward strand.
CTTTTTTCGAATACATCAGTAGTAGGGTTCATGATACGTGTATAGATGTTTCCGAATTGTTTTAAGGCGAATAAGTTAGCGCCATGTTCTGCGTTTTCGAAAACATATGATGAAGTTTGGTAAATTGGAACTGCTCTTGAGCCAGTTGTAGGATCTACTTCTTGTCCTGCGTGAATCTGTAAAGTTTCGAATTTTAAGTTTTTATTCTCTGCCATTTTCTTTTCTGTTTTTTTAGGTTATTAAATATATGTATAAATTCTATTAAGAGATGCAAAAGTTTGGTCGTCATGAATGTAATACCATTACAAAAAGTAATAGTGCGACAGACGACTAGCGCATTCGAATAGAAAATAATACGGGATTATTTGGTAGCAAGATTGGAGTGCACTTTTCTAGTACAGCAATATTTGTAAGATTTAATATTGTTAATGTTGTCATAGTCTATTTCATTTATATGCTCCATAGTAATGTTACTTTGGACAGGATTTGGCACCTTTTCAATCTTTATTGAAGGTTGCCAGTGGGTCATTGAGCCAGTCTCTCGCCACTTCTTTATAAATCAAGACCGATACTAGAAAGGTGTTGATTAGATACTCTACTAAAGTACTCGACAAATATAGTAGAATTTTTAAAAAATAAAAACTATTTGAAAAATAATAGAAAAATAAAAGTTCAATCGATTAAGAATTGAACTTTTATGAGGTTTGATTGATTTTCGGTTTCATTGCATCAGAATTTCAAATGCTTTACTGTTAGACCATTATTGATAAGTTGTTTCAGCGCATCAATACCAATATTCAAATGTGTTTCCACAAATTTTGCCGTTACCGATAAGTCAGATGCTGCAGTTTTCACACCTTCTGGTACCATCGGCTGATCCGAAACGAGTAATAATGCACCTGTTGGAATTTTATTTGCAAATCCTACACTGAAGATTGTTGCGGTTTCCATATCGACAGCCATTGCGCGGATGGATTTTAAATACTTTTTGAAAGCTTTATCATGTTCCCATACGCGACGGTTAGTGGTATATACAGTTCCTGTCCAGTAATCTCTTCCGTGATCACGTATAGTAGTCGAAATGGCTTTTTGCAAGGCGAAAGCCGGTAGGGAAGGGACTTCGGGTGGGAAATAATCGTTTGATGTACCCTCGCCACGAATAGCAGCAATAGGAAGTATTAATTCACCTACTTCAATTTTCTTTTTCAGCCCTCCAGTTTTTCCTAAGAAAAGTACCGCTTTGGGATCTATAGCAGTTAGTAGATCCATCACTGTAGCTGCCATAGGGCTACCCATACCAAAATTAATTATCGTAATACCGTTGGCAGTACACGCTTGCATCGCTTTATCTTCTCCATAAATAGGTGCATCGTCGTGCATTTCCGAAAACATCTTTACATATTTCGAAAAATTGGTTAAGAGAATGTATTGGCCAAACTCTTCTAATGGCTTACCTGTATAACGTGGAAGCCAGTTTTCTACGATTTCCTCTTTCGATTTAAGTCCTGGAGTAATAGGACTGTCTACTGTTTTTTGTTTTTTTGTCATAAGCAATTCTAGTTTTAATTTATTATTTGCAAAAATCCCTCACTTTTTAGAGTGAGGGATTTTTTATTATTACGCTACTTTTAATTTCTTAATGTCTGATTTTGCAAATTTCTTCTTCGCATAATCGAGCGTAATGTGAAGTGTTTTATCCTCACTGTGTTCTTTTGTCGATGGAATCTCGAACATTGCATCCAGCATAATCGCCTCGCAAATGCTACGTAAGCCACGGGCACCCAATTTGAATTCCCATGCTTTGTCTACTATAAAGCTATACACTTCTTTGTCAAAAACTAAATCAACCCCTTCGTATTCAAATAACTTAATGTATTGTTTTATCAAGGCATTTTTTGGTTCTGTCAAGATGCTTAACAACGTCTCTTTATCCAAAGGATTCAAGTGTGTCAATACTGGAAGACGACCAATTAATTCTGGAATCAGACCAAAATTTTTCAAATCTTGAGGTGTGATATATTTGTATAGATTGTTTAAATCTACATCTTCCTCTTCTTCCAACATTTTGAAACCAACAGTTTGTGTTCTCAAACGGTTAGCGATTTTTTTCTGAATACCATCGAATGCACCACCACAAATAAATAAGATGTTACTTGTGTTTACGGAGATCATTTTTTGGTCTGGATGTTTGCGGCCACCTTGAGGCGGAACGTTTACATTTGTACCTTCTAATATTTTCAATAAAGCCTGTTGTACACCTTCACCAGATACGTCACGTGTGATAGATGGATTATCGCTTTTGCGTGCAATCTTGTCAATCTCATCGATATAGATAATACCTCTTTCGGCAGCAGCAACATCATAATCCGCAGCTTGTAGCAATCTTGTTAAGATACTTTCTACGTCTTCACCCACATAACCCGCTTCAGTTAATACTGTCGCATCGACGATAGAGAAAGGTACATTCAGTATTTTGGCAACTGTTTTTGCTAATAATGTTTTACCTGTACCTGTTTCACCTACGATAATCAAGTTAGATTTTTCGATTTCCGTCTCATCAGCAGAAGCTTTTTGGTTCAATCGTTTGTAATGGTTGTAAACTGCTACTGAAATTACTTTTTTCGCATCATCTTGTCCGATAACGTATTGATCCAAGTGCTGTTTAATCTCTAAAGGACGAATTAATTTTAAAGTCGTCTGTAAAGATTTATTTTTTCGTTGATTTAACTCTTCTGCTAAGATTTCTCCAGCTTGAGTTACACAACGATCACAGATATGCGCTCCATCACCAGCTATCAGCATCAAAGCTTCATTCTTACTGATCCCACAAAAGGAGCATTGTATATCTTTTTGATTTTTACTCATTTTATTTAATATCTTTTCTTGGTGCTAACACCTCATCAATCATTCCAAATTCTTTGGCTTCTGCAGCTTTCATCCAATAATCACGGTCTGAAGATTTTTCTACCCATTCGTAAGACTGACCTGAATGTTCAGAAATAATGGTGTATAATTCTTCTTTCAATTTTAACATCTCGCGCAAATTGATTTCCATATCTGCAGCTACACCTTGAGCACCACCTGATGGTTGGTGAATCATGACACGGGAGTGTTTCAATGCTGCACGTTTGCCTTTTGCTCCTGCAACTAATAATACAGCACCCATAGAAGCCGCCATACCAGTACAGATAGTTGCTACGTCTGGCGTAATATATTGCATGGTGTCATAAATACCTAAACCAGCATATACGCTACCACCTGGTGAATTGATATAGATTTGGATATCTCTTTTTGCGTCTGTAGACTGTAAGAATAACAATTGAGCTTGGATAATGTTCGCTACTTGATCATTAATTCCGTCACCTAAGAAAATAATACGGTCCATCATCAAGCGAGAGAAAACGTCCATTTGAGCTACATTTAACTGACGCTCTTCAACGATGTAAGGTGTCAAGTTTGTAGGCATTTTAGTTTCTACTCTTGAGATAAAACCATCCACATGTTGGCTACCAATTCTGTGGTGTTTAATCGCATATTTTCTGAATTCGTTTTTATCTATATTCATATGTATATATTTTTCAATTCCCTAATTAAAGACTAAATATAAATTCTTTTTGTTAAATACATATAAATTTTATGTCTCAATAATGTAATTTGGAAGATCCTCAATAAATTGATAACTGTTGTCTTCAAAATTTACTTTGCAAAAATAATGCTCTAGACCGTTACTCACTAATAACAAGGGTATTTTATGCTTACTATTGTATGAACTTATTTGTTCAAAAGTTTTTGAATTTATCTTTACTTCAGGAGCTTTAAATTCTGCCAAAATGACTTTTTCACCCCTGTTATTGTAGATGATTAAATCCGAACGTTTATGTAGATCATTTAAAATGAGTCCGCCTTCAATTTTCATTAACGATTTCGGGTACTTTTTATATTGATGCAAAAAATGTACCCAATGTTGTCTCACCCATTCTTCTGGAGTCAAAACCAAATTTTTCTTACGCAATACATCAAAAATGTAGATTTTGTCGTTAACGCGTGAAAGTTTTAGTGAAGTAGGAGGTAAGTTTAATGGAACGGGACTAAACATATACAAATATACAAAACTAAGCACGAATTTGAAAATATATGCAGCTTCAATATTGTGCAATTTCAAAATGTTTCGTAATAAATAGTTAATTTCGCGATGTTATGAAAGTACAAGAAATACTTAGCGCAATAAAGCAACGTAAATATAAGCCTCTTTATTTATTACATGGAGAGGAATCACATTATATCGATGTGATTTGCGATGCTATAGAAAGTACTGTACTGAATGATGCGCAGAAAGGTTTTGATCAGACTATCCTATATGGAAAGGATGTGGACTTTTCAACTATTATTAGTGCGGCAAAGCGTTATCCGATGATGAGTGATTATCAAGTCATCATTATCAAAGAAGCGCAAGGTCTAAAATGGAAAGGGGAAGAAGGTGTAGAAATGTTGGCAAAATATGTCGAAAACTTAACCCCAACTACGATTCTGCTATTTGCTTACAAACATGGCAAATTCGACAAACGTACTAAATTGTATAAAGCCATTGAAAAGGCAGGTATAGTGTTTGAATCAGAGAAGCTATATGATAATAAAGTAGCGCCTTGGATTGTAGATGAAATTCAAAGTCAAGGTCGCAAGATTCATCCGCAAGCCGCAGCATTGATGGCTGAATATTTAGGAACGGATCTTTCTAAAGTAGCTAATGAAGTTCAAAAGCTGATTTTAAACGTTTCCAAAGAACGAGAAATTTCGGTTCAGGATATTGAACAAAATATTGGTATCAGTAAAGATTTCAATGTTTTCGAACTGAATAATGCTTTAGGAAAACGGGATGCGTTGAAAGCTATTCAGATTGTAGATTATTTTGCGGCCAACCCCAAATCAAATCCCGTAGTATTGGTAATGGGAACTCTGTATGGCTACTTTTCTAAGGTATTAAAGTACCATTATCTGCCAGATAAATCCACTGCCGCAAAAGAATTAGGTGTGAACCCCTACTTTGTAAAAGATTACGAATATGCGGCGCGTAATTTTAATAAACTCAAATTGTTTCATGTGATGACGATTTTGAAGGATTACGATTTGAAGTTTAAAGGATTGGATGCTGGGCCTAATACTTCGGTTGGCGATTTGTTGCGTGAAATGATTTTTAAAATTCTAAACTAATTTAATATTTACATATGAAAAAAATCTTACTTGCTTTGGCTTTAGTAAGTGCTTCATTTGCGGTGCAAGCACAATCTTCAAATTATATGATTATCCAAGGTGGAGGTAATTTGGGTTTTGCAAATGAAGGATATAAAGGTGCATTCAATGGATATTCGGCGCATTTTATTTTCGGAAAGAATTACAATGAGCGTGCTTATTTAGGGTTGGGATTAGGGAATGAGCGTCTTAAAGGAACCTATAAAACAAATAATCCGCATGAAACTAATCAAGCAGAATATTCCTACGACCAAAATTTGTTTCCAATCTTTGTAGATGGTCGTTTGCCAATTGGAGAGTTTAATGAGGTGTCGCGAATTGGACTTTGGGCTAATGCGGGTTACGCGCCTAAGCTAAGCGCGCAGTACGATAAAGGATTTTTGTTTAAAGCAGGTTTTTTCTATTTGCATGATACACCTTTTAAAACAAAGTGGACGATTTCGGCGGCTTATGGCTATCAGCAATTGACCAAGAATATTTTTATGAAAGATTTTCAACACCAACATTTCAATGTGTCTGTTGGTTTAATGTTTAAATAATAAGATGAAAGACGGAAAAACAAGAGCGGATATAAAACCGGGGATGTTGGTTAATATTGTATTGAAGAAAGACCAGCGCACAGGGATATTGACGGAAGGAATAGTAAAAGATTTGTTGACATCCGCAGCATTTCATCATCGTGGCATTAAAGTACGTTTGACAGATGGGAAAATTGGAAGGGTGCAAGAGATTATTGAAGACGATTTTTAATTAAATAAGATAAAAGGTGATTTTTCGCTTTTTACTTTTTAATTTTTACTTTTTTGTTGTACCTTTGTCTCCCGTGAAATTTGATACTTTTGACCCAGTAATTAGTGCAATCAACTTCAATGTTATCATTGAAATATCATATTTTTGATACGTTTAGCCCATTTGGGCTTTTTTTGTGTCTAATCGTCAGAAGTTACATACACTACAAAATGAATAATTTATTTTTACAATATAAATAATGACCAGCTACAGTAAATTACCCGCAATTTTAGTTTTAGAAGATGGTACTGTTTTTCACGGTAAAGCTGCCGGAAAAATAGGAACAACTACTGGTGAAATTTGTTTTAATACAGGTACAACAGGTTATCAAGAAATCTTCACAGACCCTTCGTATTATGGACAAATCATGGTGACAACCAATGCACATATTGGTAACTATGGTATTGACGAAGATGATACTGAATCTAAAAAAATTCAAATTGCTGGATTAGTTTGTAAAAACTATAACATTAATTATAGCCGTAAAATGGCTGACAGTTCTATTCAGACTTATTTTGAAGAAGAAAATTTGGTAGGTATCTCCGATATCGACACACGTTCTTTAGTTCGTCATATCCGTGACAAAGGAGCGATGAATGCTATCATTTCTTCGGAGAATTTGGATGCAGAATCATTGAAAGCTGAGTTGGCGAAAGTTCCTTCGATGGCCGGATTGGAATTGTCTTCTACAGTAACCACTACTGAACCTTACTTCTATGGGGATGAAGATGCTGCAGTTCGTATTGCGGTTTTGGATTTAGGTATCAAACGCAATATCTTAAGAAACTTTGATGCACGTCAAGTATATGCTAAAGTATTCCCAGCAAAAACTTCTTTCGCAGAAATGGAAGCTTGGGGGGCTGATGGTTACTTTATTTCTAATGGTCCTGGTGATCCATCTGCAATGGATTACGCGATCAATACGGTAAAAGAAATCTTAGCTGCTGACAAACCAATGTTTGGTATCTGTTTAGGTCACCAAATCTTAGCATTAGCTAACGGTATCCGTACGGAGAAAATGTTTAACGGTCACCGTGGTATCAACCACCCAGTAAAAAATATCATTGCTAACCGTTGCGAAATTACTTCTCAAAATCACGGTTTCGGGGTAGTAAGAGAGGATATTGAGGACTCAGATAATATCGAAGTAACACATATCAATTTGAATGATAATTCTATTGAAGGTATCCGTGTGAAAGGTAAAAAAGCTTTCTCAGTACAATACCACCCAGAATCATCTCCAGGTCCTCACGATTCTCGTTATTTATTTGACGATTTCGTTAGCATGGTAAAGGCATAATAAAAGCAATATTGTAATATATTTTAAAAGGCTCAACAGTTTTGTTGAGCCTTTTTTGGTTTCATCGTGATTCAATTTTATTTAGATGATATGCTTCATATTGAGAGCAAAGATGGTGGTAAATTCGGTTTTTTTAATTTCTATATACCTACTACTTTATTGATAATCAATCAGTAGTGTCCAAAATAAGGGAAAAAATGGCGGTGTATTTATATAGCAGGGATTGCTATATTTAATTCGCTAAAATTCCATCACCGCCATGGTAAATATAAACGTATTTTCTCAGATATTAGGACT
>NZ_JACOIJ010000058.1 GCF_014692495.1 Sphingobacterium litopenaei
TAGAAAAAATATGAAGGGATTAAATCTTTCTCAGACAGATAAAATTATGCTACGAAAACGAGCTATAATTGAATGTGTAAATGATGAATTAAAGAATATATGCAAACTACAACACACTAGACACAGGGTTGTAAATAACTTCTTATTGAATATTTTGGGAGCTTTAGCTGCCTATGCTTTCTTTCCTAAAAAACCTTCTCTAAATATTCAGTTTCAACAGCAAGAAAAGCAATTATTCCTTGCTGCTTAAACCGAACTCACGTAATTTTAGCATTAAAAGATTCTGCTGAAGCATTGGTGCTTCGGTTATCAAAGTAGTTTAGAATCTTTTTGTGATGCGTATCTATGGTTCTTGACACGGTATTGAAAGACTTGAATCCAGCTTGATCTACCTTCTCAGCCCATTTAGCTAATCGTGTAAAAGCATAGATTTTATCAACAGTTGTGTTGAATATCCAAGATAATTCTTGGCATAATTTGTAAGCCTTTTGAATGTCAGTATAGCGTTCAAATAGTAAACTACCTCTTTGCTTTTGTTCTATTGTCCATTTGTGTTCACTTTTATAGAGTAAATAGCGACTTCTAGCTAACATTTGCTTTATAGTATCACCATTTGATAAAATTTCTGAAGTGTAAGTTTCTTTCCTCTTTTTAGCATCTTCAATGGCTTTATTTTCTTCCTCAATAGCTTGCCACCGGTGTTTTATCCTGATTTCTTGAAGTGCCTGAGTTGCCAATTGCTGCACATGAAAGCGATCAATAACCTGTACAGCATTAGCAAAACACGTCTTAGCTATAATCCCCATATTGCCAGCTAAGTCAAGTGTTATTTCCTGTACTTTATTGCGTAATCGGAGTGGAATTTGTTGAAGCACAGAGATAATACTATCGGATTTAGTTCCTTTGAGAATTGCAACTATAGTACCTTTCTTTCCGTGAGCTTCTTTATTAGTTACCACCGTATAGAGTTCACCATGAGAAAGACTGGTCTCATCAATGGAAAGACTACTACCTATATTCTGTGGAAATATTAGTCCTTCCTGTGCATTTTCGCGATGGGCCCACTCTTGAAAACCACTGAGTTTATTACGGTAGTATCGCCTTAATTTATTGGCTGATATACCATAAAATGAGCTAATAGTTTTGATACTGTGCGCTTGATTATCCGCTGATACAATGAAAACTAACGAACTGACTTCAAACTTTATTAAGTTTAATCCAGAATACAATTGGATAGACACATTAAAATATAAAGGTGTTGTTTACGGAGAAGGAATAGGAAAAACTAAAAACGAACAATTTGACGGATACAAGAAAAAATAACTACGCACAACAAGGTATTGCCAAAAGCGGGGCTGAACTGCTAAGTTCAACGTTCTGCCCTACTTTGTCGCCAAAAACGAATTTTATTCGTTTTTTATTTTTAAATTTAACTCATAAAAATTCGTTTTGGCTCGCCTCAGTGCAAAATCGAAACTTTTAGCTTCGATTTCCCCACACTTCGCCAAGCCGCGGTCCGTTATGTGTAATCAGTTGACAAGATTTCGTCTAAAAATTAACGCTTAATTATTGAATAGTGTACCAAGATTTGGTATATTTGAATCAAATAATAAAATTATGGCGAAAAACACTTCTATACTTCTCGGCGAATATTTTGATAAGTTCATAAATGAACAGGTAAAATCTGGTAAATTTTCATCGGCAAGCGAGGTTGTTCGAGCTGCATTGAGAATGTTTGAATATGAGGAAACTAAGAAATCAGAATTAATTAATGAACTTAAAAAAGGAGAAAAATCTGGTTTTGTGAAAAACTTCAACCGAGATTCACTTTTAAATAATATTCATCAAAAATATGCTTCTGAATAATGAATTTCAAAATCAGTAAAGAAGCACAATTTGACCTCGAAAATATTTGGCTATATACTTTTGAAACTTGGTCGAAGGAACAAGCTGATAGGTATTTCAATTTAATTTTTGAAGAAATTGATTATTTAACTCAAAATCCAACTTGTGGTAAAGATTATAGTCATATTAGAAAAGGTTATTATCGCTCAAAAGTTAAATCACATTTTATTTTTTATCGAATAAATCTAAAAGAAAATGCAATTGAGATTATCAGAATTTTACATCAACAGATGGATATAGAAAATAGATTAAACGAATAAAAAACTGGCTACACCTAACATCGGCTTGGCGAAATGGCGGGTTAAGGGAAATATAGAAAGTTTGAGCATTTTTAGTCGCAACAGCTTTTTATATTTCCTTTTTTCATAAATTTAGAAAATAATAAAAGGCTGTGGCTTAGGTTAGTGCAAAGTTGAAAGTTTAGGCTTTCTAATCCTCCACTATTACCTAGATTAGAAGAGATTACTATTGAGAATTTTAGATCAATTGGTGATGAACCAATCTCTATTAAATTTCATCAAAATATGCCAATTACTTTTGTTGGTGAAAATAACGCTGGAAAATCTAATATAATACGAGCTATTGAACTTATGTTCGGTGAATTTCATCCTAAATATAAAAACTTAGATGATTATGATTTTTACAAAAGAATTACTTCTAATAGAATATCTATTTCAACAAAAGTTTCTGGATTTAGAACGAGATTAGGCAGACAAGGAGAATTTTCTTGTGGAGGATTTAATTATGCTTACGTCAAAGGAACTGAAAGTTCATACACTGCAACTCAAGCTGAAAATGGTTTTAAAAATCAATATGTAAGTAATAATTTAAGAGAAGAATTATTATGTGTTATAGTAAATTCAGAACAAAATTTATCTTTTCAACTAAGTTATGCTTCTAAATATACTCTATTATCCAAAGTAACTAAAGCATTTCCCGATAAATTAAGTAGTGACGAAGAAAAAGTACAGAGATTAAAAGAACTTTTTGAACATAATAAACAAATCTTCCTTGAAGTAGAAGAATTTAGACAATTTTCAGAAAGTATGTGTACCATTTCAGGTCAAATGATGTCAAATATGACACACGCTTTAGGCTTTGATTTTTCCTCGTACGACCCTAGTAATTATTTTAAAACATTGAAAGTTCATCCATCGGAAGATGGACAAATTAGAGCATTTGAAGAATTAGGAACTGGTCAGCAACAAATTTTAGCTTTATCATTTGCAAAAGCATATTCAGATAATTTTCTTGGTCAAGGGATGATATTAATTTTAGATGAACCAGAATCTCATCTTCATCCTATTGCACAAAAATGGTTAGCTAAACAAATGCATTCTTTAGCTGAAAGTGGATTGCAGATAATAATTACCACTCATAGTCCCTACTTTATAAACTTAGAATATTTACCAGGTATATATATTGTTTCCAAAGATGAGCAAACAAAAATATCAAATATTACAGCAGAAGAGTTTGCTCAATTTTCTATAGATACAGGTGCAGTTCGAGCAACGGCTGAAACTATACTTCCTTTCTATGCTGCTCACAGCAAAACAAATATACTAAGTGGATTATTTGCAAAAAAAATAGTTTTAGTGAAAGGAGAAACTGAAGAGTTATCTCTTCCAATAATTTTTGAAGGTGTCGGATTGGATGTACTTAAAGAAGGAATTGCAATAATTGGAGTTGGTGGAAAAGGAAATTTAGCAAATTGGTGGAGATTATTTACAGCATTAAAAATACCAACATTTATATGCTTCCATAACGATGATTCTGATGATAGACAGGGTTATAAAAGCAAAGAATCTCTTAAAGCTATAGGAATTCAAGATGATGCAATCGCTGAAGTATTAACATCAAGAGATTGGAATATTAACGATAGCTTTTGCGTATTTGGTCAAAACTATGAAGTAACAATGAGAGCTACATTTTCTAATTATGAAAACATTGAAAATGAAGTCAAAGATGAACTGGAAATTCTAAGCCAATCATTGCTAGAGCAGTTGCAAAAAGATTACTAGAAGATAATTTTGTAGAAGAAGAATGGCAAACATTTAGAGAAGTCGCACTAAAAATTAATGAATTATAACTGCACATAACATTGTATTGGCGAAATGGCCGTTAAAGGTATATATAAAAAGTTAGTTCTGCTTTAACCTCCAAAAAAGAATACTTTCATTCAGAATAATGATTAAACGAAAAACCTCTGCCCAATTAAGGGTCAGAGGTTAAAAACAACACTCGCTTATTATTCAGGTAACAAAACGAATTCTTTCATTGATTTGATTTTCAAATATTTTGCAGCTGTAGCTTTGAAAGTCTAGAACCTTCATTTCATAAAATAGGATTACAATATTTTATAATTGTTGTGGTTTCAATAATTAGAAATGAATTTGTATTTCACAATTATAACAACTCAGTGAATACCCACAGCTCCTACTTAAAAATAGTTAGGCAAATAAAAGTTTTGGCTTTTTTTAATTTTCCATGGCAAATAATCCGTCAAACCGGACAGATAGAGGGACAACTTTTTCGTATATTTACAGCAACATCTAGCCTATCCTGTAGAATGACGAAACTGAAATACTATTTGCATCTCCTAACGCATATAGGCGCTGATGCGAATTCCTCGTATTTGGATATCAAAAGAATATGTATGGTGAATATCATATGTATTCTATGCATTATTCCGTCCTTCGTATTTTCGACAATCAATATTTTTCAAGAACGCTGGATATTATCCTCTATCAATCTATTGACAGGCATGTCCTATAGCGTAGTGTTGGGGTTGCAATATTTCCATCGCCCACGAAGTGCAAAAGCTTTGCTCCTTATATCCAGTACAATTTTATTTTTTATTAGCGGATTATTATATCAAAATGGAGCTCAGTATTTTTTATTGAGTGTCTTGGTTGTATCCATGCTTTTGTACGACAACATCAAATATTTAAGTATTGGCAGTGGAATTATAAGTTGTGGTATCTTAATTATTTACTCGAATCCTGACATAGATTTTATCGAAGCACCCGTACACAAAGATAGAGCTATATATAATATATTATCCTCTTTGGTTTTCTTAATCACAGCCATAGCTTTCTTCAAACGTGTGATCTATAATGACAAAAAACAGATTGAGGAGCAACGCATTCGTTTAGAAGAAATAAATAATGAGAAAGAAAAGATTTTCTCTATTATGGCTCACGATATGCGTGCACCCTTGGTCAATGCTTCTATTATTATTGATATTTTCGAAACGAATACGGTCAATAAAGATCATATGCATGATTTTATAGAACAACTCAAAAGACAATTGAAGGATCAGCATAAAGTCTTGGATCAAATCCTTACATGGAGTAGCAATAGCATGAAAGGTGCTCCTACCATTCGAACGAAAATATGTGTGGTAAAAGCCCTTGAAGAAATTATTAACGAATTTAAAATACATTATATCCGAAAGGGAATTCACATCCATGTGAATGTGAATGAATCAAGTTTTCTCTTTGTGAATTATGACCACATGCGCATTATCCTACGGAATCTGATTAGTAATGCGATTAAATTCAGTTACCAAGATGGCCATGTGTATATCTCTACGACTGAAGACGAGCAAAGGATTTATATTCATATACAGGATGAAGGTGTGGGCATAGACATGGAGAAATCCGAAGCGTTATTCAATCAAGTACAACAGCGATCAATAGGCACTTCTAACGAGTCAGGCGCTGGATTGGGCTTGTTGCTTTGCAAAGAATTAATTGAACTTAATGAAGGAACTATTCATATAGAAAGCCAACCAAATGCTGGTTCAACTTTTACGGTTGGTTTTCCAAAATATACAGCACATGATTCGAATGCAAATATGGATAAAGAAGAATTTTTCACCTTACAAAATAGTGAATCTTAATAAAGATTATCTATGAAAAGTATTATATTTGATATCATCGCGACTTGAAAACTTTTTATTACTAACCTACTGCCGTTGAAATTTATATTCCATTATGAACACAAAAGTCTACTATGGTGAAAAGCTTTTTGATCCGAGATGGATTGCCAAAAGAAAGCATATTCTAAACCGTGATCAATTCAAATGTGTACATTGTAAGCGCAGCGAAGTCAAGCTACATGTTCATCACAGACAATATCATATTATCAAGAGATTGAATGTACATGCGGACCCTTGGGATTACGCGGACAATCTACTTATCACCTTATGCGAAAGTTGCCACTCTAAAGGCCATCGCTTGTACGAAGTACCAATTAAATACATCTAACCTAACATTAAAAATATGGGAATTTTCGATTTTATATTTAAAAGAAAAGAAGCAGAGAAAACAGAAAAAGCTACGGACCAAGAAGAAATACCAGACCTTCCACGTAATCTCTTTGTAGACGATTCGGATCCAAATTATAATACCAGCAGTACAAGTTTAGAATTTGGGACAAAATTGCCTATTGATATTATTTACGGATTCCTAAAAGAAGATTATGAATCCAAAGCATACAACGACGCGCTCGTAAATCCAGATAAATCTTATAAAGAGAAAAATCTTACGATTATAAAGAGTAATCTTGAAATCAAATTCAAGCAGGTACTTCTCAAATATGAAGACATGATCCGTGAGATCGATTTTCATATCAAAAGCAGATCTGAAGCTGGCTTAAGTGATTTGGTAGAACTCTTGAAATCCAGAAAAGAAACCTACATCAAACATGTAGACGAACTAAATAAAATGAAAGCACATTTGGAAGAAGGTGAATTATACATGACCGGTCTTTTCCAATCGTACGAAGTAGGATTTACCAAAGGATTAGCCTCCCTTTCTATCCATAATCTTAAAATTGATAATAATTCATTATGAGAAATTGGTGGATAAAATTCGGTTGCTTCTTGACTGGATGGAACTACAATATACTTCAAAGTTGTACAGAAGCAAGTTATAAGCAACTAAAAAAATACACTTCTGCTATCTTGATTTTGATTATTCTGTGGGCTTTTGTAGGTTATTCCTTTGCAGACAGATATATCCAAACAGGCACATGGGGTTCCATAGGAATTGCTATAATATTTGTTTTAATCATTATTCAAATCGAACGGCAAATTATTTTAAATGTTGGGCATAATAAGTTCGCATCGATCTTTCGGATGGTGATTGCCGTTATCATGGCCGTATTAGGGTCAGCGATTTTGGATCAGATTATTTTCAAAGATGATATCGAGAAAAAAATGATTGAAATCGTAGACAGGCAGGTAAAAAAGCAATTGCCAGATCGTTTATCAGTCATTAATACGAAACTCTCTGAATTGCAAGTGGAAATTGACTCGTTGGATCATCGAAATATTGAGTTGTATAAACAGATTAGTCAAACCCCTACGATCAACACAGTATCCACTAGCGTAACGACTGTACCGATAAAAAATGAGGATGGTAGCATTACCAATAAAACCCAACGTACGGTATCTAATAATCCTATTGCAAATCCAAAGATTAAAGAAGCTGATCTAAATAACAATAACTTAAAACAGCTTCGTGATCAATATGAAGAATACAGTCAGCGTAAATTGAAAGCTGAAGAAAGCCTAAGAGCAGAACTCAAAACTAAAAAAGGATTTTTGGAAGAGTTGAATGCTATGCTTGAAATCTTAAAAGAAAGCACGGTAGCGCTGATTTTCTATGTGATCTTGTTGGCTTTTCTAATTTCGTTAGAACTGTTCGTATTATTGAGTAAATCCGATAAAAATAAATCCGATTACGATCTCATAATGGAACATCAACTGGATCAAAAACGTAAAACTTTGGATGGTCTGAAATAAGCTTATACTAAAATAATACTTCCTATAATAAGAAATGTCCAGCTTTAAACTGGGCATTTCTGTTATTTTACATCCTTCACGCAACGTACCGAATTCGTACGACTCAAATCTTTTCCACCATCATTATTCGGACTAAAATAATAAGAAGCAATTTGAAAAGAGGTTGATTCCTCTTTATAAACATTACCCGAATGCCAATAAAAACAAGATTGATTGACTTCTGCCGGAGAACCGCTATTGTAGGCACCAGCCGCTGGTAAGAATAAATATTTATCTTGGTCAGCGACGGAAGGAATTTTATTAGTTCCAATATAAATTCCTTGTACAGATGTACCATCAGGCTTTACATAGGCCCCAAATGCTTTATTAGATTTTCCATACCAATCCACATATTTTTCTAAATTAAACACGTCTTTTTCTGTTGGTAAGCGCCAGCCTGCTCCTACCTTGCCACAAATATTGTCGACTGGAACGCCCGTTCTCGAACTTTTATTCTGGGTATTCATCGGATTAGAATATACCAAACCGTCATTGCTACGATACCAGTAATCACCATACTCGCCTTGAGAAGTAGCAAACGCATACTGATCCTCCCCTATTTTAATGAGATTTCCATTTGCCCATATTAGCGTACCATCATTAAATCCTTCCAACGACCCACCTTTGGATTTTAATACAATCTCAATAGTATAGGAAACACCTGGTCTAGCCAACAAAGAAAATAAATCCAAATTTTCTTTTTGAACGCCCCCAATTTTTAATTTTTCCAAGGTCAAAACATTCGTTAGTTCCCCATTAGTGAATATTCCGGACCATACTACACCACCATTCCACAGCAAAATACACCAGTCATTCCGCTCCAAAGTACACCACTAATTAATAGCGTTGTACAGGTTTGATTCATCAGTTAGAATAATCTTATGTATATTTTGAACTGACATTCCGGCGCATACTACACCAATTATTCC
>NZ_JACOIJ010000059.1 GCF_014692495.1 Sphingobacterium litopenaei
ATTCCAAAAGCCCTTCGGGCAGCAATAAAGATAGTAATTTACGTTCGGCTTCTTGCAAGGGATATCTGTATTAAGGATGCTAAACTAAGAAATTTTTAACACTCCCCCCAAGAATTCTGCTTGATCCTTGATGTCTACCAAAAAATTCCCGACCACATCCTTGAATGTTAACGTGAGATTAAATTTTGTTTTCTGTTGGCCTAAATTAATAATACCACCCTGTAGTAAAATTTTAGTGGGTATTAGGGTTTGATGCAAATTGGGTTTTACTTGTGTTCCAGTACGAGAGGTTTCCGCCAATTCTACTTTTCGGATTAAAGGTTTAGCTATCAATTTATTTTGAGACATGAGTTTGACTTTGGATATCTTCAAAACCTGAGGTTGCACTACGTCCATCTTTTTCCTATTCCTTACAAGATTCTTAAAAATGTAGGTTTGAGGAATTTTTTCTTCGGTGGCGATGGGACTATCTTGCGCGGATGTGCTTTTATTATAAGCGTTAATCCGTCTCACAAACACAAATTTTTCGATATAAGCAGGTAACAGTCCTTTATTAATGTCATTTTCATACGAAACAACCTGTGAATCTGTCAAATTCCAAAATCTAGAATTAATGAGATTTGGTTTAAACCAATTTCTAAGTAAAGTGACAAAAATATATTCAAATTCAATTTTAGAATAAGCAACATTGGTACTATTATATACATTGTATAGACTATCTGATAAAGAAGATTTAGCAGAAAGCTCTAAATTTGAAATTTCATTCTCTTCTAATACTACTTTTTTCAACCAGCGTATTCATACTTATAAATATCATTTGGTAGACACGTCACTGGTAAAAACTCAATGTTAGAACCTATCGTAGACACTTTAGAAAGATCTGCTCGAAGTTTTAAATATTCCTGATTCCATTGTGATACAAATACAGATCGCTCGCTTATATTGGAAACTATTTTAATGGCATTCTCAATCCCATCCTTGTCACCATCTACTATCCAATCGTTAAAAGCTTTATTTTGAAGAAACTCTAGCTCTGCTTTTTTTGATAAACTCTCTGTGTCATTGGGATTACCCATAAGATTATCATTCAAAAGCAGTAAATCTTTTGTCAGACTTTCATATTTCGCTTTAAATTTGCTGTAATTTTCAAACTTTATAGATTTAGTCTCACCATCTTCTTGATAAAGCACCGCTTTTGCATTTCTATATTTTTGTTTATCATTCTCCGAAAGTGAACCTTCAATCAATTTAGCTTGATCAAATATTTTCTTATAATTTTCCTGCAAAAAAGACTCCGCATTCAACTCGTATATTTTTTGATTTTTTACAATGGCGTTCGCAAGATGAGCGAACGCCATTTGATTTTCATATTTATCGGAAATTTGGTGGTTAGTATCAGTATTATCCAAAAAATTAAAATCCTGGTTATTGAAACTCGTAGTAATTGGAGAAAAGGTAAGAAAATATCGAACTGACTCTGTATTTAACTGATTAAATACAGATTTCAGTTTTTCGAATATTATGGCATTTAAAAACATGATATTTTCTATTAAATCCAATTCTTGATATTAGGAAGTGGGTCGGGACTTTTTGGCAAAACACGGCAGTTAAAACCTATGATCTGCATTCCTATTACACTAATACCTTGCGTTTCTGAATGCGATGTTAAATCTGATTTATAGCTTGCTGATGAATAATGAGCATCTACGCTAAACGGGCCCCATCCTACCGATGTTTCTGCTTTATCGGATTTAAAGATGGAAGCATATTCCGAATTATATTTTCCAAAATCTAATACCAAATTGCGTATAAACAATACAGCGGTGGGATATGCTGGTAAAATACCATTTGGTGGTCCTGCACCATCACTCAAGAATTCGCCTCTCGATTGTACCTCTGGACTTCCTGGATCTAATTTCCATGCTTTGGAAGTTAGAAACGGTGTTTTTAACCAAGGTCTTACAATAGGAACCTGACACATTTCAAAAGTCAATTTAAAATTAGGGGCATTAATTTTCTGGTTCTTACTTGAATCCTTATGTTGATATCCTGCGGATGCACCTATTCCTAAAAATCCAGCAGAAGCTCCGCCTCCATAGGAAGTGTATTTACTGGAAGAATGACGAGCATAATCAGATGAACTAAAGGAGAATTTTGTCCAGCCACCTGTCATAAAATTACCTGGCACTAGTGAGGTGTAATAGAAATCTGAGCCAGAAGCAAGTCCTGTCAATTTAGCTCTTTCCAATGTATCTTTATATTCCGCTTTAAGCAATGACAAATCCTTCGACATAATTTGGTCTATCCGAGCAGCAATACCTTCATATTCGTTTTTATAGCCATTGGTAATCCAGTCAGCCATTGCTGCTTGTACTTTCTTACGGAGAGAAGAAGCATTCATAGCCCAAAAGTGGACTGCTCTAGGATTATCAGCGGCAAGTGCATCCACCCTATATGTGTTATACTCTAGTACCGCGTCTACATAAGCAGCCATTTTTTCATTGTATAACACTACCAAAGGACTAGGTTCTATTACTTCTGTTTCTTCGTCTGTAATAAGATCCTTCTTAATTCTTTTGACCTGCAGAAGCTCTCTGAATTTCTCTACTTTTGCTTTTTCTTCCTGCGAAAGCTCAGTATTAGCCACTTGACTAAATTGAAGGGCATATTTATGCACATCAGACAATGTTCCTTCGTTATGATGAATACTCAATTTAGACAATTGATTATTGGCAGCTGCAGTTACATCAGGCACAAAATCTACTAAACGGGCAAAATTTTCTGCTTGTTGGTAAAGCCAACCTGTATCAGTAGTTCTGATAACGTTTTTTTCTTCCTCCGTAAGTTCTATTATGTTTCCTTCACTATCCTTTTGGGGTGTGTATACGCCCGAAACTCCCTTTGATAGAAAACGTAAGTCTTCGGCTCGTATCGGAATTCCTGGTGAGCACCAGCTAAAAAAATTATCTTTAGATGCAGGTACTGTCGCATCTCCACCTGTCAAAATTTCGTAAAGCTTACCCAACACACTATGCATCAGTTGGTCAGGTAAAATGTTTGATAAATCAGCCATACAATGAATATTTAAATAGTTAGTATTTATATTATTATATTACGCTCTTCCTATTTTGGGGGAAGAACGAAATATGTTATATAAAATTAAGATGAGCTCACAGCTTTATAGCAAGGAAAACAACTTTACTAAGAGGGGTGTTTTCCTCCATTTTTGGCTTTTGAATTAAAATCTTAAAGTATTTTTAGAGCTTTGAGAATTAGCATGCTTTACAGACAACAAGCGGGACAAGAGTAATAGTTCTAAAAATTAAATCTTAATTTTCAAATCAGTACAGGAATACACGAAATAAATGCATGGTTTTTGCCTCAAAAATTTTGCTTTTAATCTATAAAAATCTATATTTGCAACGTCGAAAATGAAACAGCAAGCCCAGCTGGCGGAATTGGTAGACGCGTTGGTCTCAAACACCAATATCTTCGGATGTGCCGGTTCGACTCCGGCGCTGGGTACTAAAAAGCCAGATGCATTGCATCTGGCTTTTTAAATTTAAAAGGCGAATCCCTTGGGAAGATCCGCCTTTCACACTAAACCAACCATTATTAGCTCATAGGTAGAAAAAACTAATCAACTATATTTTATTCCTTTAATTGTAATTTGGTTCGGGATTGTACTCCGCTTGTTGAGAAATGATCTCCCAATTTGGATTACGAATACATCGTACATTTTTTCGAGCGGAAGAAACAAAATTCAGACCTAAAGCATCTACGTTTAACAGCTGAATAGAATTTATTCCCTTTGCCCGAAATTGACTGGATAGAAACACTTGTCTTGTAGATCCAAAATATCCCCAAGCACCAGCACCAATTAACCCCAACACATTTAGTCCTTGCTCACTTGTCCATAGTGCTGTAGCTTTACCATAAGTATCAATCACATTTACATTTACCCATCCATCTCCTAATACATTTATGTCAATAGGATCATATCCATTATAATAGAACCTCAAAACATTCGAAGACTCAGGATATACGGCACTTGAGCCTTGCGCAGTATTATACTCTATATAATTTGAACCAAAAACAGCATTTGGTAGCTTCTGTTGCGAGAATATCCGTTAAATTACTTACGACAGTTGGTAAAATGCCATCCGTAGTAAGATTTGTCGAAGTACGTGTCAAGTTCAGAAAAGAAGCTTTTGTGGGCTGCATCCATCTATTTCCTGGATAAACCAAAGCACAGGGATCACGCTGCTCGCCTATTACTGTACTTCCCCATTTACCAGGTATATGTCCTTTAAAGGAAAAATAACTTCTAAAATCGTCTGTCTGCCTATTTTCGTGATAAAACCGATAAGGATTACGAGTTCCTTGTGTACGATACAAATTTTCTCTCGCCCAAGAAACTCCTCCAAAAGTCAAAGCGGACTCTATCAAATCCATCTTAGCTCTATAACGCTTTCCAGGTTCGATATTAAATTGTTTGGCAATAGCAAAAACAGTTGTTGGAAAACTTCTTACTGCGGAATTATCAAGCAAGATTGAAAGATTTTGTAAACTAAAACTGAAATTATTCCAGACTTCAGGAACTGCCGTATGCAGGTACACTAGCTTGCGGTCATTATAACCTTCATCAATATTTGCAAAAGGTGATAGCGGAATGGTTTGCTGTGGAAGTCCTATTACACTTCCTGCCACATTAATACCTCCTTTAATGTCAAAATTTGATGTTTTAAGTATATTTGCTGGCAAGGAGAAGGTCATACTTCTGATTTCATCAGTAAACAGCCCTCTAGCATCGATTTCAACGGCTATTAAAGCTGTTTTCCTTTGGAGTATTACTTCCATTGGATTCAAATCTTCTGTAATTTCCACTTCACCACTCGCATAGACAAAATCTCTATTGATACCCATAGGTACAATGGGATTATCTAAATCTTCAATTTCAGGAATTGTTTCTTTGTCATTATATGAATAGATATACCACTTGATTTTATCGCCCAAATTTGCACTTATTATCGGCCCATCAGGTTCATTTCTACGAGTAACATAATCCATCTTATCAAAAAATTCCTGTTCATTTTGATCATTTACGTGGTATACCAATAAGCGATAAGTGACTCCATCCTCCAATTTGGAAGGCTCTGAACCAATTGCAGCACTTGCAGATTTTATTTTTTCTTTTGCATCAATCGCAAAAGAACTCGTAGATTCAAAACCATCATGAGTTTCATACATCTTTTGAACCTGTAGCCCATCTAATTTATTAGAAAGCGCATTTTTATCCAAGTTGAAATTATGTATCCTTTAAGTGTCAAGCGTAAGGTCACTTTACCTTCACTATTAGGATTACTAATATCTTGCTTATTACATCCTACTAGATTTAGTAGAATAACTAAAGCCATCCAATTTGAGAATAAATTTTTCATAGTATAGATATTTACAAATCTCCACTTCCGTAACCACCCTCACCATCTTCCCAATCACCAATTAAGATATCATCGTCAACATCGCCTCCTGGAACAGAAGAGTTACATAAACAGTTTTCCATAACTAACATCAACAACCTACCTGTAGGTTTGACATACTTTTTCTTGTTTTTCATGGTGTTATTTTTAGTTTACAATAGGTAGAAGCAAACTGAAAAATAATTTCTCTTTATTAATTATTTTAACTTGAAAATAATAACATTTAAAGCTACAGAAAGTTTTTGAAAAAAAATAATTTTTTAAAAGAAAATATTTTATCAAAAAAAATAAAGTCCTAATTATCAAAATTATATTTTTAAACAAAAAGATAAATAACAGAAAAAAATTACAGTACCGTCCTAAATAAGGTAAAAATGGCGGTGTATTTATATAGCAGGGATTGCTATATTTAATTCGCTAAAATTCCATCACCGCCATGGTAAATATAAACGTATTTTCTCAGATATTAGGACTAGTAGATCGCAATATTTTTAACAAATTAGTTCAACAATATCAGTCCGATAAACACCATAAAGGAATTAATAGTTGGACACACTTTGTAAGTATGCTTTTCTGCCATCTTTCCTCTGCTGATTCCGTTCGTGATATTTCTAATGGGCTTCGTAGTACTACAGGAAACATGAGTCATATGGGCATCTCCAGAACACCTAGCAAGTCCAACCTCTCATACATCAACAAACATCGTAATCATGGCCTATTTCGAGATTTGTATTATAAACTTTTGGATGATTTGTGGCGTAAAGATTCTCCAAGACGCACCGAGCTTAACAGACTCAAGCGTAAAGTATATCTCATGGATGCTACTATTATTCCTTTATGCTTAAGTGTATTTGACTGGGCAAAATTCCGCAGTGCTAAGGGAGCTGTAAAACTTCATACTATCCTTGATTATGATGGCTGTATGCCCAGTTTTGTGCATATCACAGATGGTAAACAACATGAATCTAAAATCGCCAAGACTATTTCATTTCCTAAAGGCTGTGTGGTCGTTGTAGATAGAGGCTACGTTGATTATGCTTGGATGAACGTTTTGGACAGCAATCAGTCCTTTTTTCTCACACGCAGTAAAAGCAACATGAAATATACGGTAGTGAAAACATTTCAAAGTGAGGCACTCCAGGACAGCGGCGTCCTTCAGGATCAAATTATTGAACTTGATGGGGATGCTAAAAAGCACTATCAAGGAAAGAAAATGCGTATAGTACGTTTTTGGGACAGCATAAATAAGGCTGAATATGAGTTTTTAACAAACAATTTCACCTGGAAAGCATCAACAGTAGCGGCCTTATATAAAGAAAGATGGGAGATTGAAACTTTCTTTAAGCATCTAAAACAGCGTCTGAAAGTAACCAATTTTGTAGGAACCTCAGAAAATGCTGTCTACATTCAAATTTGGACTGCATTAATAGGAATACTACTCTTTAAATACATTCAGAAAAAAGCTAAATACGATTGGAATTTATCCAATCTTGCGAACTTTATTCGATTAAATATATTTGTGAAAATTGATCTCTGGAAATGGGCTAATGATCCATTCTTTTCTGGTAAACCTCCTGATAAAATTGGACAGTTTAAACTCTTCTAAAACAATAGAGAGGGTATATTTCGGATTTTTTAACAAAAGCTTTCTTAATTCATAGAAGATAGCAGATAATCTGCGGCCTAAAATTTATTTAGGACAGTAATGAAAAAATTATCATCTGTTTAACCTGAAATAAAAAAATCATTTAATATAAAAATTATGAATAATCACATCGCTGTATTATAATATTTTTATAATAATTCGTTATTATTATATACAACTATAAACAAATGATTCTCAAAACATTAGACAACATTCCTCAAATAAAACGATTTAAAAACTGCATTAAATCCAAAATAGGTCATATTGCATATTTGAAAACTGATTATAAATGCCCAAAGAAATGGTATGGAAATGAATATGGTGGCTTTTATGTAAATCCTACTGTTTTGAATGGAGAATCTATTGTTTATTCTTTCGGAATTGGTCAAGACACTTCATTTGATCTTGATATAATTAAGTATCACAATAGTTCTATCTATGCGTTTGACCCCACGCCAAAATCTATTGCATGGGTAAAAAATCAAATTTTTCCGAACAACTTTCATTTTGAAGAAATTGGTATTGGTAAATCTTCTGGACAGGCCACCTTAAATTTACCCAAAGACAAAGAAAATATCTCTGGTAGTTTATATTCACATCAATTTGTTGATTGTTCAAATACAGTACAAATTCAACTCGAAACTTTACAAAGTATTACAAATAGGCTACAACATTCATATATTGACGTATTAAAAATGGATATAGAAGGTGCTGAATACGATATAATGGATAACATCTTGGATACAGGAATTGGTATTAAGCAAATACTACTCGAAATTCACGAGCGATTTTTTGAAGATGGCAAACAGAAAACCGAAATGCTATTGCAAAAATTAAGAAAAAAAGGGTATAAATTATTTGCAATATCAGATAGTTATCAAGAATTGTCATTTATAAAAATTTGATTATAATAAAAGAATCCCAATCAGTTGATGAGGGCACTGAAAAAGTCCCCTTTTATATTGGGCCAAAAAAAAGGAGTGGAAAGTGCATTTTCTACTCCTTTTTTTGTATCTTAAATTAAGCTTTAACGGATATCAGGATGCTTTCTACCCAACAA
>NZ_JACOIJ010000005.1 GCF_014692495.1 Sphingobacterium litopenaei
AATTCTTTTTCATATTGTTTGGTGTATTTGTTGTTCTTGAATTTGACACCATCAGAAGTAATAGCAAAGTCTTTTAAACCTAAATCTATTCCACAAAAAGCACCAGTCTTTTCTTTTACTTGATATTGTTCTTCTGATAGTATTCGTGAGTATATTCTCAATCAGGGTTAGTCGCTTACATCCCACAGGATAAAGACCTGTGGGTTTTACGCTCCGTTTTATAAAACTTTAACATTCGCTTCTCCCAATTCGTATCTTTAATCTTATTTAGGAAAATTCTATATCCAGAATTCACTTCTAGAAGTTTTTCAATTTTATGAATATCATTTGGTATATGAACTGCTTTACCCTCCTTGTCATCCAAATGAAATGCATGTTCTTGAGCAATCCTTTCATCGGTATAGGCCGAGATTAAAAACCCTTTGCCATTGTCAATAGAGGGCCATTGGAACCTTTGCAGAACATAATCCTTATACCCCCGCTCCACCAAATCCTGAAAAAGCTGAATATTAACCTACTCAAAAGGTATATACATCATAATATCCTAATTTACAAAACTTTATATATATTATAAGCATATCCAATATTAGTGTGAATCTACTGGAGAACCAGCTATCATACATAAAGGATTTAAAAAATAGACTAATAGGATTGTCTTAAAAGCAAAAGACACGCCCTTGGATGCTGTACTGATTGGTAGCGTGGCGTGTACTGTTAGTTCAAGGTAAATCTTTTGTTAATCATTACAAAGATTATTAAGAAATATTTATTTAGTTTTTTGCATAGCATAGCATTCTATCGGAAGTTATCTGCTAATATTTTTAATTAAAAATGAATACCAGGGTAGGGAGCCCTGGTATCATTATAAAACAATATTACCAATTATTGCTGTAGAGAATTAAATTTATTATTTAAAAAATGAAAGGGTCTTATTTTTCGCTTTTAGCTATTTTGAATTTCCTTCCTTATTAATATGTTATTATGTATATGAAGGATCATCAATTAGACATAAAATATGACCAAACGGATCGCGAACCCGAGCAATCATTACTTGACCACCTAAAACAAAAGGTTTTTGTACTACATTAGCTCCCATTGAAATTAGCCGATTAAATATTGTTGATATATCCTTTACGCCTACATATGCCATGTTGGTCCGCGGTTTTTCTAAAACCTCATCTTTTTCAGGGTAAAGCGCCAACTCATATCCCCCCAATGTAAAACAGGTATAATCTGGCTCCGTAATATATGCAGGAGAATTAAAAGCTACTTCAAACCATTTGACTGCTTCCTTAAATTCTCGATCGTCATTTGTTTTAATTCTTAGCTTGATCATAATTCATCAAGATTTAATACTAACCATCAATACACCATATATCCAGAAGGACAACAAATGGTTAATTTGTAAATACAATTACCATGCTATTAACAATCTTGTTGATTCATAAAATCCAAAACAAAAACCATAAGGTAATTCGTTTTAGTAATACTCATTACATATCTCAATAAATATTTAACTTATTAAATAATGGGACCATTATTAGTATTTAAACGCACACCTAAATTTTAAAATGATCCCAAATTAATTCCGCAATAATATTTATTTAGAACTAGCTATATTTAAATTTTTTTAACGTATTTTAGGTGTTGTCTTCTACCTAACATATATTTTAGTATTCATTTTTAAATATTGATCAAAGTTAAAACAGCATTTTTAATAAACCGGTGACATATTTATCTATTTATGAATTTTACTAACAAAACTTTCAAAGACTTTGAAAATATCCCAGAAATGGATATTAATGAGCGTTCAGAAATTTTTACGGAATACTTATCATATGTAAAATACGATGATCAACAAACCTATAGGGTAATTGCGACAAGTGGTTGCAATTCGAAAATTAAATTAAAAAGTCAATTTGGCGATGAATTTATTAGTTATGTTTCGAATGACTATTTAGGATTTACTCAGCATCCACAAGTAAAAAAAGCTGCCATAGAAGGCATATTAAAATATGGTACAGGAGCCGGCGCATCACCTTTAATCGGCGGTTTTTTTGATTATCATAACCTTTTGGAAGAAAAAATTGCTAGTTTCTTTGGCTATAGTAGTGATTCATCAGTAATATTTACCACAGGATATACGGCTAATAGCGCTTCACTTCAAGCTTTATTACAAAAAGAAGATGTAGCAATATTAGATAGTGGTGTACATACCTCTGTTCACGAAGGTTGCATCTTAACAAATAAAAAAACATTTCCGCATAATAACATTGAAGCACTAGAGAGAATTCTTCAACAATACCAAAATAAATTTAGAACAAAAATGGTAGTGGTTGATGGAATTTATTCTCAAGATGGCGATACGGCACCATTAAAAGAAATTTTAACCTTATGTCGTAAATATGGGGCATACTTAATGGTTGACGATGCACACGGAATAGGCGTAACGGGCAATACAGGAAGAGGAGTATTGGAACGAGATAATATTATAAAAGAGGTTGATTTTATAACGGGAACCTTTAGTAAATCATTTGGTAATATTGGAGGTTTTGTAATCTGCAGCCCTAAAAACGCTAAATTTCTAAAGTTTCAGTCTAAACAACAAATTTTTTCAGCGACAGCTGGAGCATCTACTTTAGGCATAGTAAAGGCTATAGAATTAATAGATCAGGAACCACAATGGTTAAAAAACCTTCAAGAAAATATTCGTTATTTTAATAATGGTCTTAAGAAGATTGGTATTGAGCTTGGAGAAAGAGAGTCTGCTATATTTCCTATAAAAATTGGTGATGACATAAAGACATTATATATCAGTAAAGAACTAATGAAAAAAGGTATATACACTAACCCAATTCTATATCCAGCGGTATCACGAGGAGATTCTCGTATTCGAATGAGCTTATCTGCTGTACATACTAAACAAGAAATGGATTATACTTTAAGTACGCTTTCAGAATTAATTTAAAATGAAAACTATATGCGAAAAATTGTTGATGGGGAGGTTCGTAATAAAGAACGAACAAAAGAAAAGCTTATTGAAGCTGTCGGAGAAATTCTAGTATCCGAAGGTTATACTAAGTTAGGAATAAACAATATCGCAAGAAAAGCTTTGGTAGATAAAAAGCTTATCTATCGTTATTTTGGAAGTCTCGATGAACTCTTAGCACAATATTTTCGTAAAAGGGATTTTTGGACCCAGCTCAGCGAAGGAACCTTTGAGAATATTGATTTATCTTTCCAAGATCATGGTAAACACCTTGCATCAGAATTTTTGATTCATCTATTTGATAATCTTTATAATCTCGAGGAGGCAAGAAAAATATTAACTTGGGAAATATCTGAAAAAAGCGATCATTTAAAGAGGCTCAGTTTTGAAAGGGAACTTTTAGGGAAAGATATGTTTGCACAAACGGATGAATATTTTAAAAATAGTCATATCAACCTGAGAGCCTGCTATGCTATTCTTCTTTCAGGAGTATACTATCTTACACTTCATGCCAAATCCACTGGAGGAGATTTTTGTGAAATAAATATCAATACTCCAGATGGTCAAAAGGAAATAAAAAAAGCGCTTTTCGACATTATTGAATTGATTTTCAATACATCAAACAAAAAGTAACTTAGAGATAATAGTATAAAAGCTATTATCTCTTATCCACATACATATATAACCAATCCTAAACTCTAGAATATGCCTCTTGATCAAAATAAAATACACAGCCCTTATGATTCCTTAAGATAGTGGAAGGCCATTCTGTAGACAATTCACCTTTTAATGTTTGCTCTACAGCAAGTGACTTATGCATCCCTACGACCACACAAAATAAATATTTAGCTGAAAGCAAGGTCGGGATAGTAAGTGTAATGGCGGTTTTTGGCACATCTTCAATTCTACCAAAACAACCATCTATAACTTGCTGTTCCCTACAAGAAAAATCTAACTCTACTTCTTTTACTAAAACAGGATCATTAAAATCTGCAACAGGAGGATCATTAAAAGCTAAATGACCATTCTGGCCAATACCCAAGCATACAATATCAATGGGTTCGGCATTAATTAAATAAGAGATCCTTTCAATTTCCTTCTCAACACCTCGTGAAGGATCAATGAGATTTACTTCTTTGAAAGGAACCTTTGTAAATAATCTTTCATTCAAGAAAGAGGAAAATAATTCAGGAGACTCCTGATCGAGCCCTATATATTCATCCATATTAAATGCAACCACCTTTGACCAATCTATTTTATTGGAGTTCCTTAAATACTCCAACATATAATCCTGAGATGGTGCCGCTGCAAAAATAATCCGGATATCATCCTTATCTTTTTGCAATTCAACAATTTTTTCTTCTATATCTTTCCCTGCCTCATACCCAGCAAGTTTACTCGTTTGAAATACCTTAATATTATCTTCTACAATAAACATAATAAACCCCTATTCAAAGCTTCGCTTTGATTTCTATATAATAAAATTCATTTAATTTTTTAACCTTCGAACTTCACGCTATCAATAACGATTTCTTGTTCTTGCAACGTTTTAGGCATCTGTCCTCTAAATAACCATAGGTTGATTTTCAATCGTTCTTCTTTATCCATAGGGATATCTTCACCTGTATATTCCCATTTATGTAAAACATTCGTCCTGCCTTGTTTATAATATTCACTATGAAAAGATATTTTGTCCTTTTGCCAATTGAAACTATGTGTGGTAGGCCCTAAATCCCTTGGTATATCAAACCTTACTTTGTTTCCATTTTTATCCGAAGGCTGTACAGCAAACTGTGCATTCATATTATTATTAACGGACCATTTGGAAAATTCAATATCTATTTCTTCCGTATTGGTCAGATAAGTAAATAACCCTGCTACGACATTATCATCTAATTTGGAAACATCTGAGTTAATGAAAAACGTATACTTTCCATAACTCAGAGTATTTCTTAATGTTATACCAGAACAATACCATTGACCTCCCTTCTGTGTAATTTTCAGGTGTAACTTTCCCTGATTATCCACCCAAACATTTTCCTGAGAATCGGAAAATAAATTGGGTCCTGGCCCCTCTTTAGCCGATTTAGTTTTCCGTACAATCCAATCGTAGCCTGAAAATTTAATTATTCTCTCCGAGGGAGTAATAACTTGATTTTCTTCTGGAGTACTCCTCTTGTCACAATTGGTGAATAAGAGGAGTAGCAATACAGAAAGTGTTGTGTTTAATAAACTCATAAAACCCTTAGTTAGCAACAATTTTTAAGATTATATTCTCTAGAATTGCTCCCGCTCTATCTCTTGCCGTCAGTACAACATTATTTGTTCCTGTAGCATTGCCATCATGAATGAACACGATATTATTCAAATCAATATCCAACTGCGAGAATCTACTTCCTTGTTTCAAAACTTCTGCTCCTTTGACCAACCATCCAAAACTTGGCAGTTCTTCAATCGTATAAATTATATCAGCAGCTGTCGCTCCAGAAACGAGCAAATTCGCTTGATCCAATACTATGACTTCTCCTTTTGCCATGCTGATGTCCTTAACGTGCTCTAATTCTAGTTTGGAATTACCAGAAGCAAGCGTAGCTATAATCATTGGAGGAGCTAAAGTTGGATGTTCTTTCGAGGCAATTTCATCCGTTTCATCCGACCTATATTGTCCATCCAACATAAAAGAAACTAAAGAAGGTGGGTTTGCTGACTTGTAATAATCCGTAATATCGAAATTGAACTTAGTGGCTTTACTACTTTTTAATGTGGCAATTCGAGGTGTATTAGGAAATACAGCATTGTTAAATTTTAAAGACGATTCCGTCCAATCTGTGCTTGGTGTAACGTAAAGGTCAAAGTCCACCCCCTTACCATGTGAAAAGGATACAGAAAGTTGCATCTGCATATCTGTTACAACACCTTCTTTTTTGAAATCACTGAAATCAAACATTAAGAAACCTTTCCTATCATAATCCCCGTCGTTTGTTACATTCTTAATTTTAATCAATGTATTTGTTCCAAAATTCACTCCAGATTCTGCTCCTCCATTTACGTATGTATCATGTTTGGCAAAGAT
Organism: Sphingobacterium litopenaei; assembly: GCF_014692495.1. Lineage (GTDB taxonomy): Bacteria > Bacteroidota > Bacteroidia > Sphingobacteriales > Sphingobacteriaceae > Sphingobacterium > Sphingobacterium litopenaei. The sequence goes on from NZ_JACOIJ010000005.1 coordinate 6,063, forward strand.
GGTATCTTGGACCAAGTCTGGATTTGGTAAATTCGTATCACCCGTTGGGGCTGAATAGTAAACAATATTGTTGACTACATGAATTACGCCATTATTTGCCACCAAATTTGATGTTCTAATTTGCCATTGGATTTTGGTTTTTTCATTTATTAATCCCACGAAAGTACTCGTGTGTGAAAGAAACATTTGCTGACCATTTTTAGTAGGATACGCTATCGGACGATTGCTGGCAAATAAATCAGGATCATTAAAATTCACTACATCCTCTACAATATGGTATTTCAATACATTTCTTAGAATTGGAAGTGGAATATCGCGTAGGCTTGCGTATTTATTTTCTTTAAGGTAAGTTCTGAAAGCTGCATTATTTGGAACAATAAATGTTAAGCCATCTTCAGTGTCGTATATCGAACTTAAGCCCGCAATTTCAATAGCTTCTTTCATCAAAGAAAGAGAATCTGTGGTGGAAATAAACTCTAATGTCGTCTGATTTAATTTTGAGTTATCCGGCGATGGTGTATATTCAAAATTGTCTTGTATTTCACAGCTTACCAAAAATCCTAAACTTGTTATCGATAATAACATTAGAAATCGATATGTTTTTATGATCTGTATCATAATAGTTCGTTTTATTAGGGTTGATAAAAATTATTTGTAAAACTCATTTTGCTCAAGATTCGGATTTCTGAGAATGGTGGTTTCAAAAATTGGCCACACTATATTTCTTTCATCCGATAATCCATTAATAGGTTTCATCGTAGGTATAGCCAGCCCTGTACGAACAAGGTCAAACCAACGATGTCCTTCGAAACTTAATTCTATAGAACGTTCATGCAAAATTGCACCTATTAAAGAGCCATATAGATTGTTTGCAGAGGATGCATCCATTATTTCCAAACCTGCACGACGACGTATCTGATTCAATAAAGTAAGGGCATCGTCATTCTGATTTAAATTGGCATGAGCTTCTGCTTTTAACAAAATAATATCCGATAATCTTGTTAATACAATATTATTGGACGAAGGGTCAGCACTTTCGTCATTGAAACCTTCGCCAAAAAATTTCCAAATTTTACGGGGCTGAGCTTGAGTTACATCATAAATTTTTTCTTTGCGCAGATCACCCTCTTCTATTGAAGCAATAAAGTTCGCGCTTGGCACATAATCACTATCTGAACCTAAAGCATAAAGTACGCGCAGCGCATTGGTCTGAGTTTCATTATATCCCACCTCAAAAATACTTTCTGCGGAACGACCCATAGTGAAAATATTATTCCAATCGCTGATAGACACCAAGGAATGCCTATTGCCTGTGATAATTTTATCAGCAGTTTCAATAGCTTTATCATATCTTTTTTGCCACATATACAGATGCGTTAGAAATGCTTGAGCTGCAGATTTGGTGAAAAGGACTTTATCCCTGTCCCCCGTATAATTATCAGCGCAATTTTCAGCAGCAAAAAGTAAATCTTCTTCTACTTGCTTTAACACATCGGCTGAGGGTGTTCTGGCAACGAAAATATCCTGTTCAACACTTTCATAAGGCTCAGTAATAAGTGGCACATCGCCCCAAATACGAGTTAAATAAAAGTATGCTAACCCACGTAAGCCTCTCGCCTGCCCCAAAAGCTGGTTTCGCAATGGACTATCCTCTGTTTGAAAAACAGTAGGAGTGTATTTTATAGCGTAATTAGCTCTGGAAATCAATGTATAGAAGTTGTCCCATTTGGCAGAATTAATTATCGGTGTTAGCGCATTTTGTTGCAAAGCGAAAGGATCACCAGAATGCCTTGTGGTCACATTGTCCGCCCTACCCTCTCCCCAATACGCAAAATTCAAACGCATGGTTGATTGCAAACTGTTATATATTCCGTTTACACCCGCTTGTGCATCACTAGCTTTCTTATAGAAACCTTGCCCCGAGAAGCTACTAATAGGATCTTTATCTAACAGAGATTCCGAACAACCATAGCTTAAAACACTAATTAACGCAGCGCCTAATATAGATTTTATAGTAATTTTCATAATTGTCAATTTTAAAGTCCTACAGATAAACCAAACATGAATGAACGATTCTGTGGGTAAGATCCTTCATCAACACCTACACGAAGACCTGAATAAGAATTCACATCTGGATCATATCCTGTATACTTTGTCCAGGTAATAAGATTAGTTGCTGTTACGAACATATCCAGTTTTCTCAACCCTATCTTATTTATCCATTGAGAATTAAACGTATAGCGAAGATTGACATTTTTAAGTTTCAGGTATGAGCCATCTTCCACCCATCTACTTTGCACTCTGCTGTCAGACTGCTTAGGATCGTTACGAATTAACCTAGGGAAATTTGTCACATCACCCTGCTCACGCCATCTGTTTAGTGCATCAGTAGAGAGGTTGTTATAACTTACTATAGAATTACGCTGGTGATTAAGTTCACTATAAATCTCATTTCCATATGAATATTGTAAGAACACATTTAATGAGAAATTTTTATACGAGAAGTCATTCGAAAATCCTCCAAAAAATTTAGGTTCAGCATAACCAATAATTTCTCGGTCATCCTGATTGATGATATTATCTCCATTCACATCTTTCCAAATAGGGTCTCCACCAACATATTTAGGTCCGTTTGCTCCATTAATCACGTTATTTACATTATCCTCATCACGGGCATACACACCTTGGAATCTCCATCCATAGAATACACCAATAGGCAAGCCTTCTTGCAAAATGTGATATGTTCCATTTTGAATAAATCCATTGGTCAACAATTCATTTGGAAGAGAAGTAACTTTATTACGATTAAAACTGATATTAAAATTAGAATTCCATTTAAAGGCATTCACTAAGTTTCGAGTCTGAAGACCAACTTCTAAACCTTTATTTTCTATGTTTCCAATATTTTGTGTTATAAACTCAAAACCTGTAGTATTAGGTATTGGAACATTATACAAAAGATCTCTTGTTTTCTTTAGGTAATAATCCGTAGTCAGGAGAATTCTATTATTCACAAATCCCAACTCCAATCCTAAGTTATATTGGGTAGTAGTTTCCCAAGTTAAGCTTGCATTAGGCATTACGGTAGGTGCAGCACCTGAAAAATCCAGGTAATTTGTACCTAATGTAAATTCACCTTGAGAAGTATAATCTCCAATAGCCTCATTACCTGTACTACCAACACTAAATCTTAACTTACCGTCACTAAGCCATCCCAATGATTTAATTCCCTCCTCCTCAACAAATCTCCAGCCCACTGAAGCTGACGGGAAGTATCCAAAACGCTTTTCTCTACCAAAACGTGAAGATCCATCAGAACGCATATTTAACTCCAACATGTATTTGCTCATGTAATTATACGTCAAACGGCCAAAATAGGACAACATAGCGTGTTCTGATCCGATATTCACCCCTTGATTGGAAATGACAGATGCAGCATTTAATGTTCTAATATCATCACTTGGAAAATACATACCATCTAAGCCTGTACGGTCATATCTCCAATTTTGGAAACTCATACCCAATACAGCACCGAAATTGTGCACATCATTCACAGATTTGTTATAAGTGAAATAACTCTCATTTCCCCACGTTAGGTTTGTTGTGCTACGAGTAGCTCCCGTATTATAACCTTCTCTATAGTCCAATATTGATGGCATAAACTCATCTTCTTTCATCGCGATGTAGTCTATGTTAAAATTAGTACGGAATTTAAGATCTTTAACAATATCTACCTCTGCATACTGACTTCCTATCAACCTGTTACTTTTTCCAAGATTTGTCGCATACAAGGCCATACCCACAGGATTTCTTTGACCAATCATATATCCATTTATAGACCCATCTGGTAAATACATAGACATATTAGGCGGTCTAACCAGCATACTTCTAATGATACTTAAGTTGCCAGTACCTGCCGCATTAATTCTATTATTGACCCCATTGGTATAGGAAGCACTTTGACCCACACGGATTCTATCTGAGAGTTTGAAATCAGTATTAATTCTAGATGTAAATCTTTTAAAATTAGAGTTTATAACTATCCCATCTTGATCAAGATAAGAAGAACTCCAAGCGAATCTATTCGATTCATTTCCTCCACGAACAGAAAAATCAACCTTATTTTCTCGAGCTGTTCTCATTAACTCATCTTGCCAGTTCACATCACCATTGTTCATTGGACTTAGTGAATCAATCAGCGTGTAATATGGTTCTTCAGGCACAGCAAGAGCACCATAAGATTCAAGCACAGCTTCTCTATATTGACGAGCATTCAAGACACTTAAAAAGCGTGTTATAGAACTTACACCTGTAGTTGCATTTACCTGAATTTCCGGTTTCCCCTCTGCACCTCTTTTTGTGGTAATTAAAACAACACCATTAGCTGCTCTTGAACCATATATTGCTGTAGATGCTGCATCTTTTAAAATTTCAATTGAAGCAATATCATTTGGGTTTATATCAGCAAGAGGATTAAGTCCAAAATTCTGCGTTCCATTTAAAGAACTAACAGAACCTGATTCAATTGGAATACCATCGACCACAAACAAAGGATTGTTACCAGAATTCAAGGATGAATTACCTCTCACACGGATAGTCATCTCACCCCCAGGAGCACCAGAGTTAGAAGTTACTTGAACCCCGGCAGCACGCCCCTGTAAAATAGAAATTGGATCTTGCAAAGAGGTTTTTTCAATCTCCTGAGATCCAACAGACACTATCGAGCCGGTTACATTTCGTCTTTTTTGAGTTCCATAACCGACCACTACGGTTTCCTCTATGGTATTTAGCTCAGAGGAAAGACGAATGATATATTCGTTTTGGTTGGAGACTTTAAAAGAATACTCCGAATAACCTACGGATGATACATTAATCGTATTTCCTATTACAACATCATTTAAAACAAATTGTCCATTCTGATCGGTAGAACTTGCTTTTGCTGTCTCAGCAACTTTTACACTTACCCCAGCAATAGGTAAAGAGGTTGACGCGTCTAATACTTTACCTTTAATACTTTTCTGTTGCGCGAACGCTCCAGAATTCAGGCAAACAAAAGAAAAAATAATTAACGATATTATTTTCGCTAGACAAGAATTAAAAATTCTAGGTAGGTAGTTAGTAGTTAAAACCATAATTCTGATTTTAAGTTTATAATAAATTAGTTTACAACACTAAGATAGATATTATTTTTTATTGTGCAAACATTTGCACAATAAAAAATACTTATATAGTTATATAATTAACAATACCATATAAAACTAATGCAATTGTTTGCACAATTATTATTCATACAATATTTTTTGATTCCCTATATTTTTAATTTATCTTAGCTTAGATAAACTTTTAAATGAAAAAATCAGACTCCAGACGTTTAACAATTAAAGATTTAGCCAAAGAGCTAAACCTTTCATCTTCGACTATCTCGAGAGTTCTCTCTAACAACCCTCGCATTAGTGAGGCAACCAAGAAATTAGTCAATGACAAAGTCAAAGAGTTAGGTTTTTCATTAGATCCCATTGCTTCCAGCTTTAGAAGCAAGAAGACTAAATCCATCGGTGTTGTAGCTCCAAGAATTGATGTAGATTTTCACTCGAAAGTAATTAGTGGAATAGAAGATTATGCCTCTGAATTAGGCTATCAAATCACTATTTTTCAGTCCAAAGATTCTTATATAAAAGAAAAAGAAATCCTAAAACTTCTAGAGACGTCACTCGCAGCTGGAATTATTATTTGTCCTTCCCTTGAAACACAAAAAGTGGATCACCTTAAGAAAGTAATAAAATCCAACATCCCTCTCGTCCTATACGATAGACCTATTGAGAATCTAGATACAAATATTGTATGTATCAATGATTATCAAGCATCATACGATGCAACTAAGCACCTAATAAATACAGGATGCAAAAGAATTGCTCATATATCTGGAAATCTAAATGTAAATATCTTCAATAAAAGATTTGAAGGATATAAAGCGGCATTGGTAGATAATGATTTGGAATTTGAAGATGCATTATTATACCAAACGCATAATTTATCCTATCAAGAAGGATTAGTTGCTGCTGAGAAGCTTTCAAAATTGAAAAATCCTATTGACGGAATAGTATGCGCCAATGATTATACCGCATCAGCAGCGGTCCAGTTATTTAAAAAATTGAATATTTCAATCCCTGAAAATATTTCTATTATAGGATTTAGTAATTATCCGATTTCAACCATTATTGAGCCTAATATATCCACCATTGATGACAATGCATACTATATGGGAAATATTGCAGCTAAAATCTTAATTCAACAAATCGAAGATAAGTTTCAGAAAAAAATAGACCACCAAGAAATACTTGTCAAAACAGATCTTATCATAAGAGATAGTACAAAAAAAGTAAAAAAATAAATGCTCCTTTTCTTTAAGGTGCATTTATAATAGACTTTATTTTTTCCAGCTCTTAATATTATATCCGTAAAAAGCGTAAAAGATAAGATAAATATAGCAAGGAACAAGTACCCAATAGGCAAACCGCAATCCTTCTGTATCGGCAAAATAACCATATATCATAGGCATTATGGCATTGCCACATAATGCCATGACCAACAAAGATGCGCCTACTTTTAGAAATTTACCTAAATTATTTAATGCTAATGGCCATACGCCGGCCCATATCATGGAATTGGCGAACCCCAGAGCGACTAAAAACCACACGGAAACATCCGTATGATGACCTAAAAGACTAACATGACCTGATACATATATTACGCCCAACGACAATATAAATCCTAAACAAGTACAAATTCGTAAAGCTAATAATTGGCTTAAGACTTTTGGGATAAATGTTATCCCCAGCAAATACCCTAGTATGGTTGCTGTTAGCGTATAGGAGGGAAATGATTTGGCTTCTAAAAAGTTCAAACCATGATATTGGGCATAATTAATAACACTGTCCACGGCAATAACCTGAGAACCAACATGAAAAAATATAGCGACACTTCCTAAAACCAAATAGGGAAAGGATAACACAGACTTTTTTGAACTATTACTACTACTGTTCTCGTCGGTTTCTTTCTCGCTATCTATTTCTGGTAATGGTGAATATTTTACAAGCAATCCTAGCGCTACAAGAATAAAGCCTATAACCATATAAGGCACAACAACCCTACCTACCAATTCATCCAAAGCAGCCTCTTTTTGTGCTATAGGAAGCAAGGATAAATTTTCAAAAAAGCTTTTGTCTTCAGGTTTTAGTATGATGGCTGCAAATAATAATGGCGCAATAATTCCAGCAACCTTATTACTAATTCCCATTATACTAAAACGCTGAGCAGCACGCTCCTTGTCGCCCAGAATCGTGACATAGGGATTGGCGGCAGTTTGCAAAATGGACAATCCCACGCCCAGTGTAAATAATCCCGTGAGAAACACCTCATAGATACGGTAGGCCCCAGCGGGAATAAAAAGAAATGCACCAATAGCCATCATAAAAAAGCCCAGCATCATCCCCCCCTTAAAACCGAAATATTTTAAGATATATCCCGAAGGTACCGCCATGACCAAATAGGCAATGTAAAAAGCAAAAGCTACTAAATAAGAAGCGAAATGGCTTAAATCAAATGCTATTTTGAAATAGGGAATTAAAATAGCATTTACCCAGGTAACAAACCCAAAAACAAAGAAAAGCACAGCGATTATTATCACTGATATCACCTTTTGCTGAGAGGTTAACTGATCTACACTTATAGGATTATGGATACTTTTCTTCATAACTTTTAATTAGGATGCGTGTAATAGGCAGGCAAACTTCCTTCACCATTATCGTTTAACACTCTAAAGACCATATTTTTGTTTGGTCTAATAGGTCCTGTGTACTTTTTACTATTTAAAGTCGGCATACTACCATCTTCAGTAAAATAAATTTTGAATCCTGGCAAATCTGTATTGGCATGCAACATCTCATCCACCAATGCCACACCTGGGGTTGGAATTCGATATTTATACCCCTGCTTATAATATTGAAGCCTTTTAAGCTCCTGATTACCCACAATGCCAAAAAACTCATTTAAATCTTTATGGTAAGCTTTTTCATAAGAATCCCCGTCCAAATTTTCCCACTCCCGAGCAGGTGCCCAAGCTTTTTCCACAAAAGAAAGCAATCGCGGGAATATCATTTTTTCCATCTGCTCTTCACTTTTTATAGTTTCCGACCAGAGCAAAGCCTGAATCCCTACAATATTTTTTTCCCCTTCTGGAGTAAGTTTTTCATGATTCTCTAATGTGTTATTAGGAAGTTTGCGCCCTAGCCAGTCCATTTGCTGGTTTTTCAAATAATTGTAAGGAATAAAACTAAAAGGTTTTTCCATGTCAATAAATCCTCCCCAATAAAATCCCTGTTCCTTGAAATTTTTTTGATAGGACATGTCCATATAGAAATTGCTCACAAAAGATAATTTGACCTTATAGCCTAAATTCGCCAACTTGTAGGCTAAATCTTCATTCCCCGTTAGATTATTCCAAACATTTAAATGAATATTTTTATTCGTTAATCCTTTATCAGCAAACCATTTTTTCCTACCTGTTTCTGTCACGCCTCTTTTCATGCCGACCTCTTCCCAGCCCGACAAATACAAACCTCGGGCATCTAATATTTCATATAATTTATTAAAATGACGAAACCATAAATCTTCAACACTTTTGATATTCGGGTCTTCATTTTTTAATTTTTTAAAGGCAGGAGAACCTTCCCAAACACCATTAGGAACTTCATCTCCTCCGAAATGAATGGTGTGCAAGGGCACATTTACCGATTTATAAATTCCAATGATATCATCGGTAATCTGTTCCAAAAAATTATATACTGAACTTAAAGAGACATCCATGACATTATCATTCCATTTCTGTACACTGGAATATTTAGAGGTATCTCCTACTGAATAAAGCAAGTATTTTTCAGCTTCACTACGATCTTTATCTTTCAATCTCTCATATCTATATTGCATAGCTTTCACCGCAGCTCGTGCATGACCCGGAGTTTCTATCTCTGGTATGACCTGAACATGTCTTGCATTAGCATACAATAAGATATCTTTAAAATCTTGTATAGAATAATATCCCGTACCTCTATTTTTAGCCAAAGGTCCTGACCCATAAGAGGGAGGAAGTGACGAAGAAGAAATAAATGCATGCGAACGCACCGAAGAAACGGAAGTAAGTTCCGGAAAAGATGGCAATTCTAACCTCCAGCCTTCATCATCATTAAGGTGAAAATGCAGGGTATTTATTTTATAAAAGGAAAGAATATCTATTAGTTTAAGAATCTGCTTCTTGGACTGAAAATTTCTAGCGACATCAATCATAAAACCTCTGCTCGAAAATCTCGGTTCATCGTACACTTCAACGCAAGGAATATATATTACGTCTTTTTTGCTCGACTTATAATCTTCGGCTTTTATTAAGGATTTAATAGACTGAATAGCATAAAAAGCTCCTTTTCCGCTTCTTGAAGTCACGACAATTGAATCTTTAGTCACCAAAAGTTTATAAGCTTCCTCTTTTAAGGTTTTATCTAGTTTAAATTTGATTACATCTTTTGACCTCGGCTTTTTGTGGATAGAAAAATTAATATGGAAAAGTTCTCCCATTTCATTGATGAAATAATCTATTTCATTTGTAAATAATCCTCCTCCTTGTATCAGCGTAGTACCAGATAAGGCAAAATAACCATCTACTGACACGAACTTGGATGGAGTGGGAAATATTTTTCCAGGCTGTACACTATGAGAATCCACATATCTTTTATTCTTCTCAAAGATCAAATCAGGGGTCATTTCTACGTCGTTCGCTACCCTATAAAATCTCTTTTTATCTACAGGCTCCAGCCTTTCCACCTCTCCTAACGGGGTAATTTTTCCATTATCCCAGGCTATATAAAATCCCTGAGGGGAATCATTAAAATTCACGATCCATGATTTAGAAACTATTTGCAGGTCTAATTCTTCGCCTGGAGCTAATGGCTTAAAAGAATCATTGGGCGTCAGTACAAACAAGTCTCCGTTGATGTGTTGTATATCAAAAACAGGATTAGAGTTCTTGGGCTCAAAAATTCGAATAAAATTGAAATATAACTTCCATCCGCTCTTATCAAGAACCGTTTTGCCCTCATTCTTAAATACAATTCGGGATAAAGCCTCTTCCTTTCCATTGTAATTATTTTCCAAAGGTTGCCAAGAAACTTTAATGCTAACATCCGAAGCACTTTGTGAAAACCCCCAAGAGGTCATAATTAACAAAAACACAACAATATATGCTAATATCTTCATAAATAATCTACTTTGAATTTTTACTTAACCTATCATACATCAGTTTAATCTTATTGTTGCGCAATTCGTTTTCCTGTCTTATTTCAGCAGGGAAAAGATAGTTTTTGTGCAATCTATTAAACTCCTTATTTTTATTTGAATTTTCCAACTGTTTTAACTGCTTTAGTATATGCGGAATTTCATCAGAATTGAAGTCTTTTGAATTAAGCCGCTCCTCTATAGTCATATATACTAGATAGTCATATCTGATCTCGGACATTAAAACATAATGCGCATATTCTTCCTTATTGTTTTTTGGCTTCAAACTCTTCAAATTATTTACCACCCACAAAGCGCTATCTGCCATTATTTTAATCGCAGGTCCACCAGCACTGACTACACCTTGATTTATTTCATAAGGATTTGCTTTAAGAGCATTCCAAAATAGTTGAGATTCAGAATCATTAAAACCATAACGCTGATAAGCATATTGCTGGACAAACTTTTCTATTTCTAAAGCTTCAGGTCTCTTTAGTGCTTCAAAATAGGCTTCCATAAGCATATTAAAGCCATTCAAAGGATATACTCGACGTATTGGATATAACTCAACCAAATCCTTTGGACTCTCCCAGACACTCGAATAAAGACCAGATGTAGACCATGAAGTCATTATGATTCCTTTATAATTGAACTCCTTAGCTAGAGGTATGAAATCTCTAATATTTTTAAAGTGTTTTTCCCATTGGGTGACAAAATAATTATCTGGATGACTACGAATAGATGGTGCACCCCAAATTTCAAAACCAGAATTCAACAGATTGCTATGTTTTCCAAACATATTAATGTCCCACCCATAATTCCAATCAATGAATACAGTTTGCTTTGGCAAGCCTTCCAAGGCATCTGGATATTTCATGGCAATATCAGCCCAAATCACAGGTCGTTTACCTAGAGAAACTACCAATTCACATAATAATTTTATATAATCACCATACAAGCGTCCTTTTCCAACTTCAGCTACTTTCTTTTGAGATTCTTTAGAGTGCCCCAACAGGTATGTCTCATCACCTCCAATATGAATGTATTCAGATTTGTGGGTCGATATTAAATCCGAATATAAATCCCTAAAAAGCTCTTTTGCCAACTCCTCCTTTAAAGGATTAATCTGAGAAAAATCTTTTTGATCTTCTCTGAGCTCTTTGTACTTATAGTGTCTTAGAATGTATTCTACGTGACCAAAACTTTGCTGCAGCGGTATTACATCAATGCCCAAATTCTCACAATACGCGATAAAATCTACAACCTGCTCACGTGTATAAGCATATTGATTGGGAATCAATGGATGTTTTTCAAAAGGATACGTTGCTTCCCATTCCATTACTAAGGTATTGATCCCTCCTTGATGGAGTTGTGTGGCCAACTTTTTTAAAGCATCAATCTGCATGGCTTGAACTCTCAGGTCCAAATGAAAGCCTTGAATGGGAAATTTTTTCTCTTGACCTACCGAAGGCTTACAAGAGAGTACATAAAAAAGAAGAATTATATAAGGAAATAGTTTTTTCATAATAGGGTAGTTTATAGTAAAATCATTTTAATTATCGTAGTATTTATAATTGTACTGGCTTATAATATCGATTGGCATGAACGTTTTTTGTACCCCCTTCTTTCCAAACTTTACATAATTGAACAGAGAGAGTAGCGCTTGATAACCTTGCTGTATGGGTTTATGACAAATCAAAAAATCAATGACATTTTCTTCTAAATACTGCAGGTTATCCTCTAAATAGTCAAACCCAATTAACAGTATATCTTCGTATAGGCCTTTAGACTTCAAATAGGAAGCTACACTTGATACCCTCGAATTGGTCACAAATATTACTCTAACTTTATGATGTTCAAAAAAACGATGCAATTCACGATTAATAACCTCACTTTCTGTCGAACGTATATCTAGCGTATGGATTTGTCGTTTCTTATGAGGTTTAAAATAGGAGATAAATGCTTCCTGCTTGATATAAAGATGATGCTCAGGATATAATTCCTTGGAGATATTTACAATCAATATAGATTCTTGAGGAGCAGAAGAATATTGAATCAAATTTGCTGCAACCAGCCCACTTTGGTAAAGATCTGGCCCAAAATAACCTATAGGACTAGCTTGACTTAGATCAGAATTAATCAACACATAAGGAATTGCGTTTTCCTCACATTTAGAGATTAATGCCAGAGTCTCTTGCTTAAACATTGGCGCAATAAGCAAACCATGTAATTCGTTGAAATTTAAATTTTCCTGCAATGCATTAAATGACGCGATATCATTTTGGTCAAACAATAGGATCTCTACCTCTATGCCATATTTTTTTATTTCCTCAATCGCATCGCGTATACCTTGCAATGGAGCCTGCCAATAGGTAGATTCCTTTGATGATTTTGGGATGATAGCTTTGAAATATTTAATATTTTTTTTGGTTAGTGATTGGGCAATAATATTAGGTTCATAATTGTATTGCTTGATTATCGCTAATATCTTTTCCTTTGTCTTTAAGGACACACCTTCCCTATTATGCAGCACTCTGTCCACCGTACCGATAGAAACATTCGCCAACTTCGCTATATCCTTTACACCTAAACTTTTAGGATTCATTCGAATTAAAATTTAATTTGTTATACTTTATGTGTCCCTCCACAATCGACAAATAGACATCTATATTATCATCAAAAACTACTACATCCGCATCATATCCCTTCTCTATCTTACCTTTACGGTGTGCAAACCCAAGGATGCGAGCTGGATTTTCGGTTATCATTTTTATTACCTCAGGGAAAGATGCTTTAGTATTATTTAGGAAATTTCTAACCAGCAAATTGGCTGTTGCAATGCTTCCAGCAAATGCAGAGCGATCGGCAAGTTTAGCCACACCATCCTCTACTATTACTTCGATACCATCGTGCAAACTTCCCAGAACACTTTTGTTAACATGGGTTCCAGCAGCGCGCATAGCATCGGTAATTAAAACTATTCTTTCTGAACCTTTTATTTTGTAAATCAGCTCCAGTAAAGGTTTGGGCAAATGCACCCCATCGGCAATAACCTCTACATCTATTTCATCTATCAGATAACAGGCTTCCACAGCTCCTGCATATCTGTGAGCATTCTTTCTTGTCACGCCCAACATAGCAGAATAAAAATGAGTGGCTAAACGATAACCGTGGTCAAAAGCAAGTTTTATGTCATCATACAATGCCTCAGTATGTGCAAAGGCTGCTATAATTCCTCTATCAGTTAGAAAATCTCCAAACTCTAACGCTCCCGGTAATTCAGGAGCTGAACTCCATCTAATTATATGAGGACTCATTTCCACTATACGAGAATATTCTTTGTAATCCGGATTGCGAATATATTTGGGATCCTGCGCACCGCGCTGATTCATCGCAAAATAAGGACCTTCTAGGTGAAGACCTAAAAATTTAGACCCTTTAGAATTATGTAGGTTTGCCTGTTCATATACGGTGAGGACTTTTTCCAAATGTTCTGAATCCGCGGTTAAGGTTGTGGGGCACATACTGGTAGTACCATATTTAATATGTGTATTAGCCACGCCTAAAAAGGATTCAACATTTGCATCCATAAAATCATATCCACCACCACCATGAATATGAATATCTATAAAACCAGCAGATATATATTTGTTGGCAACATTAATTTCTAGCGTATCTTCACTCACTTGAATATCGCCCACACCATACTCCTTAATTACGCCATCTTCCATGTAGCAATAAGCGGATTCTAATATGCCATTCGCGGTTATTAACCGACCATTATATAGTAATAATTTAAACAAGATGTTAAGTTTATAATTTCGTGTACGTACACGAAATTATAAAATACCCTTTACTATACCAAATTTTAATATGATTATTCTCTTAGAGATAATACTTTGGTTAGTTTTCAAACTAGACACTATGTAAATAATTATTTTGTGTGAATTTTTGTCTCGAACAATAAATTCATATATTTAACATAAATCATAAGCAAATAACACGCTATATGGCATAACCAATATATAAACAATTCCATTTCAGCATTTTTTAACATATAAAAAGCTAATAATAAAAATGAAATATTATGTTGTTGAATACGGTACCCAACAATTTATATGATAGATTTTTAATTAAGTAACCAAGATTTAAAAATGATTTTTTCTTAATATTCATTAAACTTTTAATTAACTCTACCTAGATACATTTGCCTTGTAATGAATCTAATTGCATCCATACAAAAAGATAATGTCCATGCGTTTTCGAAGGTATATGAAACCTTTCATCGCGAAATTTATGGTTTCATTTTTCAACGCACTAAATCCGAATTTTTAGCAGAAGAAGTAACGCAGTTAACTTTTATTAAGGCTTGGAAAAATAGAGCCAAATTGAATCACACATTACCCATAAATATTCAATTATTTGGTATTGCAAAGCAAGTTATGATTGATGAACTTCGCAAAGAAGCGAATCGATTTAAATATGAGGGAGAAGCTGCAGCAACCCCCTTTACAGATAACCTGATAAAAGCATTAGAAAGTAAAGATCTAATGCGCTTAATTGATGGAGACATTGCCAACATGCCTCCTGTTAGACGTCATGTCTTTGAACTTAGTAGAAAACAAGGTTTAACACATAAAGAAATTGCTCAAATGCTGAATATCTCTAACAAAGCCGTTGAACAACATATCAGTAAAGCATTACTCCAGCTTAAGCAGCATTTATACTCTATAATGCTATAATAATAATAACCACCTGAAAACCTTTCTTAAAGAAATACCTCCTACGCGACTTTTTACGTCGAATAAAAAATTTGATCTCGAGCTAGGGATAAGTCTTTGATAAACGTAATATGTATATGAAGGACAAGAAAAGGCTAACCAATAAAGAATTAAAACAATCAATCTGGCGCAATCAGGAGAAGATAGTTGACAACCTATTCGATATCAATCAATGGGAAAATTATCAATCTGAAAAAGATGATAATATTCCTTCGGATCAAATGTATAATAAGGTCAAAACCGAGATTAACAAAGATACGATTGCGCAATTCGATAAACGTGACAAAAAATATAAGATCTATAGTCTAATAAAATATTCCGCAGCAGCTTGCCTTATGCTGTTTTTTTCTTGGGTCTTTTACCAACAGCTGAATCATAAAACGATTAAAAACACGGATCTATCAGCAAATTATAGCCTCCCTGTAACGAATGAAGATATTTGGATAACCCAAGTCAATACAACTCAAGAAATTAAATGGATATACTTACCAGATTCATCAAGAGTAAAATTATATCCATCATCTGAAATTAGTTATCCAGAAGTCTTCTCAGCAATAAACCGAGACATACGGTTGAGTGGTAAAGCTTATTTTAACGTGAAAAAAGACGCATCAAGACCTTTTAGAGTATGGAGTGATTATACAAAGACGACTGCACTAGGTACGTCCTTTACTATTGATGCATTTCCAAATAAGCAAAATACAACCGTTACTTTGCATACTGGAAAGATTGTTATCAAATCTGTCAAAGAGGATTCCAAATTTGATGAAATCTATATGAGTGAAAAAGGTGAAAAACTCATCTTTAATAGTGCTACCCATCATCTAAGTCATATAAATCCAACATCAATCAATAAAAATAATCCTGTTGAAAATGTTAGCGATGAATATGCATCAGCAGTAGTAAAAATGGATAAAATTTCTCTTCCTGAAGCTGTCAATGTTTTAAGTCGTCTTTATAAAACAAAAATTGTCATTGAAAACAAAGCACTTGACCATATAACTTATACAGGCTCGGTAGATACGCGTACCGAAAACTTAGAAGATGCCTTAGAGGTCATCTGCCTAATTAATAACCTTGAATGGCGTAGAACTCAAAACGGGATCTATCACATCTACAAAAATAAAAACCACCAAAAATAAACTAAAATTAATAAACAAAAATTAAGGATTTAAAAATGCTTAAAAACCAACTAAACCCATTGCCAAAAATGGCTCTGATCGTTCTCTCATTAATTTGGAGTAACTTTCTTTATGCACAACAAGAGCAAGTTAAAGGTGCTACACAGGATGAAAATGGACAATTTCTTTCTGGCGTAAACATAAAGGCACTAAACACCAAAACTGGTAATACATTCAATACCAGCTCATCAAACAAGGGATTATTTTCTTTCAGCAATTTGCCTGAAGGAGGACCCTATCAGTTTATCTTTAGTAGCGTAGGCTATCAGAGCGATACCCTTTCGGGCTATACAATCAAAAATGGACAACAAATCGCATTGAGTGTAAAATTGATTTCAGTGAAGCAAACCATTGATGAAGTGTATATCGGATATGGAGTGACAACAAAAAAAGATCTTACGGGTTCTATCACCTCCATAAAATCTGAAGACCTCAATACTGGAGTCTTTAGTAATGTTGGTCAATTATTACAAGGTAAAGTTCCGGGATTAGTAATATCAAACAACAACAGTAATCCTAACGCAACACCTTCTGTAACCTTACGCGGTTCATCCACGCTACGTTCAGGCGAAGCAACAGAACCCTACTATGTTATTGACGGAGTACCCGGAGCATCTTTAGCTCTTGTATCTCCGCAAGATATTGAAAGCATTGATGTATTACGAGACGCTTCGGCTACAGCAATTTACGGCTCCAAAGCAGCCAATGGTGTTATCATTGTGACAACTAAAAAAGGAAAATCTGGTCAATCTGCCATTAACTACGACAGTTATGTCGCTATGGACAAAATTGCTAAACGTTTAGAAATGATGAATGCTCAGCAGTATAGATCTTATATCAACGATAATGGCTTTTCGATGGAACCAATAGATGATACCGGAGCAGATACAGACTGGCAAAAAGAGGTTAGCAGAATAGGAGTCTCGCACAACCATAATGTATCCATCTTGGGTGGAAGTGAGAAAACAAAATATAGCGCAAGCATCAATACCTTCAATAACCAAGGTGTTATTAAAGGTACTGATCTAGACAGACAGATTGCACGGGGATACGTTCAGTCCAAAGCTATGAATGACAAATTAGAAATGTCCTTCAATGTCAATGTCAGCTTAACAAAGCAAAACAATGTACCTGCACAAGGCCAAGGATTAAGCGTATTTGATGCAATGTATTATTACCTTCCCTATTCACCTCTTAAAAATGAAGATGGAACCTGGTTTGAAAATACGCCTCGTTCACAATATGCCAATCCAGTTTCACTAATTGAAGAAAACATCCTTCTGTCTAAGACGAAATTAATTCAAGGTCATGTCAAATTGGGATATCAAATCTTCGATGGGTTAAAATATAATTTAGACCTGTCGTTGCAAAATAGACAATTCAACTACAACGAATACAACAGCTCATTATCCATGATAGCGCGTAACATGAACGGAAGAGCGACTCGAGCTGCTGTAGAAGATCAACGTAAAGTCCTAGAAACCAATTTGGCTTATGACAAAACGTTTGCTGGTCTGCATAAAATTAGCGCATTATTAGGATATTCTTGGGAAGAATCCAATAACAATGACGGTATTCAGCTTTCGGTATCTGACTTCTATGGTGACGATCTTACCTATTACAATCCTGGAATGGCAAATGTCATTAATAGAAATGGCTTTGGAGGATATTATTTATCGACACTCCGTATGATTTCCGTATACTCTCGTTTGAATTATACCTTCAACAACAAGTATATCTTGCAGGGTACATTGCGTCGAGATGGGTCTTCTGCTTTCGGATTAAATAACCGCTGGGGTACTTTCCCTTCTGTGTCGGCAGCATGGAAAATTTCTGAAGAAGACTTTATGAAAGACAATAGATTATTTAACGAACTCAAACTACGCGCAGGCTATGGAGCCAGCGGAAACTCTCTGGGTTTTGATGTGTTTACAGCAAGATCGGTCTATGGTGCATCTGTAACTGATTTTGAAAACAGTCAAGGACAGATAGTACGTACTTTGAAAGCATTAAGAGACTCCAATCCAAACTTAAAATGGGAAAGGACCGATATGTTAAATATAGGGGTTGATTTCTCCTTATTTAGCAACGGATTGAGCGGATCTATAGAGTGGTACGATAAAAATACGACTGATTT
This sequence comes from Sphingobacterium litopenaei, assembly GCF_014692495.1. Classification (GTDB taxonomy): domain Bacteria; phylum Bacteroidota; class Bacteroidia; order Sphingobacteriales; family Sphingobacteriaceae; genus Sphingobacterium; species Sphingobacterium litopenaei. The sequence continues at coordinate 24,485 of NZ_JACOIJ010000005.1, forward strand.
GATATATAGTTTTGCTGTTTCCCCAGTAATATATCCATCAGGTTATCTTACTGCAAACATTGGAAAAATAAACAATAGAGGTTTTGAAGTTAGTCTTAATACAATTCCTGCAAAGACAGATAATTTCACGTGGAATTCGGGAATTAATCTTTCTCAAAATAAAAATATTGTTAAATCTATTTCGAACGAAAAGTTCTCTTCTCAATTCATCGAGTTAGCCTATTTAGATGGAGCTGGGCAATCAAATGCGAACCAGCAACGTCTTATGGAAGGTTATGCAATAGGCCAATTCTATACGTGGGAATGGGCTGGATACAATGAAAATGGCATATCTACATTTTATGTTAGAGATGAAGACATGGGAGAAAGAACTGGAGAAACAACTATTACTCCCGAACTCAAAGACAGAGCCTTTACAGGAACTGCACTTCCTAAATTTACGCTAGGTTGGAATAATGCTTTAGCATACAAACAGTGGAGTGCTTCCATTCTATTTCAAGGTGTATTTGGAGGGAAAATTATTAATGCTACACGAGCAAGACACTCTAACGTCGTAGGAAATGCCGGAAACAAGAATCTGTTGGCTGAAGTAGCAAGCACCGATAAGCCAACGGATATCAATGCACATTATTTATCTGATCGATATCTAGAATCTGGCGATTATTTACGCATTTCTACACTTTCATTTGGCTACACATTTAAAAATTTAGGAACCCAAATTAAAAACATTCGTCTCGCTGCGACAGTAAATAATCCTTATGTATTTACAAAATATAAAGGACTAGATCCTGAGGTCAATCTAGGTGGCCTTGAACCAGGTATTGATAATAGACAAACCTACCCACGTACACGTACCTTTATGTTTGGAGCAAATTTTAATTTTTAATTTAATTGGACACTAAAAAATGAGACATATAATCAAACCATTCTTTTTCACAGCTTTATCTTTTACAATATGGAGCTGTACAGACTTAGATGTTGACATAAAATCACAATTTACAGAATTTCCGGACAATGAACGCGCCGCAGAAGCAATATCCGCAGACGTGTATACAGCGTATCGCGGAGCGATGGGAAGAGATCATTGGATGGTACAAACCTTATCAGCTGACGAAGCAGTAAGTGTTTCTATGGGTTCAGATTGGTATGACGGAGGGCAATATAGACAATTTCATGTCCATAACTGGAATGCAGATAATGGCATGTTAACCAATATGTGGAATTCTGCCATCGTTGGGATAGTAAATAGCAATAATGTATTAACCATTATTAATAATGATGAAGCGGATATTGCAGCCCCAATTCGTGCTATGCGTGCGTTCTACCATTTTATTTTAATGGATAATTTTGGAGCTGCTCCTATACTAAAAGGTAGAGTAGAAGTGCAACCTGATAGGTCGCCTCGAGCAGAAGTATGTCGATTCATTGAGTCGGAATTACTGGAAATAAAAGATAAATTACCCACTACTGTAAACTCTAGTACATACGGAAAAGTAACCAAATACATGGCTGAGGCATTACTCGCTAAGCTGTATTTAAATTGGTCGGTGTATACTGCACAAAATGTAGAAGATTATACACCAAACGCATCGAACGAAAAGCTGCAAGAAGTAGTAAAAATGTGCGACAATATCATTGCTTCCAATCAATTTAACCTCACTAGTCATAAATTCTTAGAAAAATTTCGTCCCGATAATGGCCCTCAAATCAAAGATTTTATTTTTGTAATGCCCTACGATAAAGAAAGTCAACAAGGGATGACATTCTCACGCTTTTGGATACACCGTAGTGCCCAAAATCAATTTGCAAATCTACCACAAAGTGTGGGAGGAACTTTTCGTGTATTACCCACTTATTTAGATAAATTTAATTTAGCTGGAGACGAACGTAACGCGTCATATATTGGCGGAAAGCAATACTATTGGAGCAACTATCAAGAAGACAGAACTAGACCATTTTTAATTCGAACTTCCAAAAAGGGTATAGACCAAGATTACGTGGGCGCAGATGCTGATGCGCAATTTGAATGGCAATTGGACATAACCAGAGACATTATTCTTCGTCCCGATGGAGCGGCTACGCTTAATGTTGGGAATGATCAAAAAGGTCGATCAATGGGATATAGATCTATTAAATTTTACATGGATGTAAATGTAACTTCTGCTCATCAACGTAATCAAAGTAATGACGTGCCAATTTTTAGATATGCAGACATTTTACTAATGAAAGCTGAAGCCATTTTACGTGGGGCATCTGCGACAAATGGCGAAACGCCAATGAGTTTAATCAATCAAATACGCAGTTATGTTAAAGCTCCTTTGCTAACTATAGCCCCTTCCTTACAAGATTTGTTAGATGAGCGTGCAAGAGAATTTGCAGACGAATCCTGGAGACGTAATGATCTTATTCGTTATGGAAAATTTGAAGACAAATGGGGATTTAGAGATTTATATCCAGCAGGATATACTGAGAAATTCAGACGCATATTTCCTGTTCCAACAACAGTCCTGAATCTGAACAATATCTGGAAACAAAACCCTGGTTACGTAAATTAAAATATGAAGAGACGACAATTTCTGAAAAATACCATTAGTACAACTATTGGGACAGGTATAGCAAGTTCTGCCCTTGCCAATTTATCATTATCACATCCCATAACCAATATAGACAGTAAAGACATTGATGCAAGATCTAATTTAGAGCAGGAAGGTTTACTTAATTTCGTTGCAATAGGCGATTGGGGCCGTAATGGCGCTGACCATCAGTTACAGGTAGCCAAACAAATGGGCGATTGGGTCACCAATCATCCCAATGATTTTATTGTGTCTACTGGAGATAATTTTTATCCAAGTGGTGTCATTAGTGAACACGACCCTCTTTGGCATTATTCCTTTGAAAACGTCTATACTGATTTTGCTTTACAATGGGATTGGTATCCAATTTTGGGTAATCATGATTATAAATCTGACCCTGACGCTCAGGTTCGGTATACTAAAATCAGTAGACGCTGGAAAATGCCTGCTCGATATTACAGCAAAACTTTTAATCTCAAAGGTAAAGGAAAAGTGTTGATAGCATTTATAGACACAAACCCTATGATACCTGAATTTTATAAAAACAGTGAATACGGCCCACATGTTGCAGGTCAGTATCCCGAGAAACAATTAGAATGGTTAGACAAATTGCTATCCACTCAAGATCCCGATATAAAATGGAAAATCGTAGTGGGACACCATCCAATTTATACGGTTGGGCCTCGAACCAACAACTACGATACCTTGGCTGTAAGAAAAGTTTTAGAAGAGGTGCTGCAGAAAAATAAAGTAGATGTTTATCTTTCAGGACATGATCATTCACTACAGCATATAAAAGTTGAGAATATGCATTTTCATCAGTTTGTTTCGGGCTCGGGATCAGAAGCCACTCCCGTCAAAGCAGGTCTGGAGATTACAAATTTTGCAGCTTCGGATTATGGTTTTATGTATTTTGCAATAGATGATAAATGTATTAGTGCAAAAGTTATCAATCATCAAGGAATAAAACTTTATGATACCACAATTCATAAATAAGCAAAAAACATAATATGCTATATATTAAATTGGGAGACCTTTTAGGTCACCCAATTTTACTTTTTAGCTTCTTGTAAACTAAAAACTATCTTCCCTTTTGAATTGATTATAAAGCAATTAATTAGTTTTTTTATATTACCTTTTGCTCTCCTCAGGCTGTATAAAAATGTATTGTTTAATAAATAAATGTTTATTATTTCATGTTCGGATACATTCACAAATTGCAATAAAACATTGCTTTTAAAAGAATATTATAACCAAAAGTCTTATATTAGGAATAATACCAATTAGATTCCTTAAATAACTTATGAGCAACACCGATCATACACTCCATGAATTAAGCGACGCATTAAAAAATAACTCGCTACATATAAAAGATATTGCAAATAAAATTCCAGCCTCATTAATGATTCATGATATAGAAGATAATAAAATAGTAAAATGTAGTTACATGAATGATTGGGGCTGTAGATACTTACAAACAACTGCTCAAGAAATTAATGAATTAGGAGAAGAATATTATAATCGGTACTTTTTTATTGAAGAAATTAAAGATTACCTTCAAGATATTTCAAAATACATTGCATTTAATCAAATAGATAGTCAATACAACTTTTTTCAACGGGTAAAGCGTCCCGGTAACGAAGATCCAGCATGGTTTTTTACAGTCTGTAAATTAATACATGTAGATGCCATTTATCCAAACACTAAAAAACTCATAGTTATATCCTCTCCGGTAATTGGATTTAATAACTTAATAAATAGAGTAAATAAAACTTTAAATTTAGAAGGATACATAGGAAATAATTATAGAAAGTTCGCTCTATTAACAGCTCGGGAAAAACAAATTTTGAGCTTACTTGCCAATGGAATGTCCACCAACGAAATTGCAGAGAAACTTTATATCTCGCAATTTACTGTATCAACACACCGCCGGAACTTAATAAAAAAAATAAACTGCAAATCATCCACTGAGCTTTTAAGGTTTGCAATAGCTTTTGAATTAATTAAATAAGTACAATCGAGAAATACAATATGATGATATATCTAGGATGTAACGAATCTTTTTTGAATCGTTATTTAAAGACGAGACACTGTATAAAAATAAAAGGTGAATAAAAAATTATTCACCTTTTTTAAATTTTTAAAATTTTATCTCCAAGCTTTATACTGATTGATCAATCCATTTGTTGAACTGTCATGTGATTCTACATCGTCAGCTCCACTCAATTCTGGAAGAATCCTAGAAGCTAATTGCTTACCTAACTCTACTCCCCATTGGTCGAAACTGTAAATATTCCATATAATACCTTGAACAAAAATCTTATGTTCATACAAGGCAATTAAAGAACCTAAAGATTTCGGAGTAATTTGCTTCAAAAGAATAGAGTTTGTAGGTCTATTTCCTTCGAATATTTTATAATTTTTAAGTTTCTCAATTTCTTCTTTAGATTTCTCAGCTTTTTCGAATTCAGTTATAACTTCTTCTTCGGTTTTCCCATTCATTAATGCTTCAGTTTGTGCAAAGAAGTTGGATAGCAATAACTGATGGTGGTTACCAATCTGATTATGCGAGATCGCTGGTGCAATAAAGTCACAAGGAATTAATTTTGTACCTTGATGAATCAATTGATAAAAAGCATGTTGACCGTTTGTTCCAGGCTCACCCCAGATAATTGGACCAGTTTGGTACTCGATACGGTTTCCATTACGATCTATATATTTACCATTACTTTCCATATCTCCTTGTTGGAAATACGCTGCGAAACGGTGTAAGTATTGGTCGTACGGCAAAATGGCTTGACTTTCCGCCTCAAAGAAATTATTATACCATATACCTAATAAGCCCAAAATAACCGGAATATTTTCTTCAAATTCCGTAGTACGGAAATGTTCATCCGCCTCGTATGCACCTTTTAATAATTCTTCAAAATTATCGTATCCAATGCCTAAAGCGATAGAAAGACCAATAGCTGACCATAACGAATATCGACCTCCTACCCAATCCCAAAACTCGAACATATTTTTAGTATCGATACCAAAAGCCGAAACTCCCTTTTCGTTGGTACTCAATGCCACAAAATGTTTTGCTACATCAGCTTCTACAGCACCTGATTGCAAGAACCAATCTTTCGCAGACTGTGCATTAGCCATAGTTTCCTGCGTTGTAAAGGTCTTAGATGCAATTAAAAACAAAGTAGTCTCAGGATTAACTTTTTTCAACGTTTCCGCGATATGTGTACCATCTACATTCGATACAAAATGAAGATTTAAACGAGTTTTGTAAGGTTTTAATGCTTCTGTAACCATTACAGGACCTAAGTCCGAGCCACCGATACCAATATTAACAACATCCGATATTTCTTTTCTCGTAAAACCTTTCCATTCTCCAGAAACGATTTGGTTTACGAATTCTTTCATATGTGCTAATACGGCACGTACTTTAGGCATTACATCTTCACCGTCCACTATAACAGGTCTATCAGATTGATTACGTAAAGCCGTATGCAAAACTTGTCTACCTTCGGTTACGTTGATTTTTTCTCCAGCAAACATAGCTTTTATGGCCTCATCCAACTTACATTCTTTCGCCAATTGGATAAGTAAAGCTAAAGTTTGTTCGTTAATTCTATTTTTAGAATAATCTAACAAGATATCATTGAATGCGATGGAGAATTTTTTGAATCGCGCAGGGTCTTCGGCAAATAATTCTTTTAAAGTTTTTTCATTTAAGGTGATGTAGTGATCTACAAGATATTTATAAGAGGAAGTTTTCGTAAAATCTATATTGGGCAACATGTTTAAGTTTTTATTTGACAATAATTTAGTAACAAATATACAGCAAAAAGGTTGAATTTCTAATTTAGCATTATACTTACTACCTTTGAAACATGACCAAAGAACAAATTCAAGACTTGAGGGATAGAGTAACGTCCCTAAGGAGGCATCTTTGACATCGATGCGAAGAAGGCAGAGATAGAAAAAGATACTCAAATCACGCTTCAATCCAATTTCTGGGATGCTCCAAAAGAAGCAGAGAAAATATTACATGGAATTAAAAACTTAAAAATCTGGACGGATCACTTCGATAGAGTAGCTGCTACTGTTGATGATGTAGCTGTTATGTATGAATTTTTCCAATCTGGTGACGCTAGTGAACAAGATGCCGAAGAGCAATATCAATTGGCTCTAACGGAAGTCGAAGAACTAGAGTTTAAGAATATGCTTAGTGCGGAAGAAGATCAGCTAGATGCGATCTTACAAATCACAGCAGGTGCAGGTGGTACCGAATCCTGCGACTGGGCTTCTATGTTGATGCGCATGTACATTATGTGGGGCGAAAAGCATGGTTGTAAAGTAACCGAACAGGATTACCAAGAAGGTGATGTAGCCGGTATCAAGACAGTCACATTACAATTTTCGGGCGATTTTGCTTACGGTTATTTGAAAGGCGAAAACGGCGTTCACCGTTTAGTACGTATCTCACCATTTGACTCCAATGCAAAACGTCATACATCTTTTGCTTCGGTATATGTTTATCCTTTGGTGGATGATAATATCGAGATTGAGGTGAAAGATTCAGAAATTGAATGGGATACTTTCCGTGCTGGTGGTGCTGGTGGACAAAACGTAAACAAAGTGGAAACGGCCGTACGTTTACATCACAAACCGTCTGGTATTATTATCAAAAACCAGGAATCCCGATCGCAATTGCAAAATAAAGAAAATGCTATGCGTTTATTGAAGTCGCAATTGTACGAAATTGAAATGCGTAAACGTGAAGAGGCTTCTGCTGCTATTGAAGGATCAAAGAAGAAAATCGAATGGGGATCGCAAATTCGCAACTACGTCCTACATCCTTATAAATTGATTAAGGATTTAAGAACAGGAACCGAAACATCAAACACCCAAGCGGTATTAGATGGAGATTTGGATGAATTTTTGAAATCATACTTAATGGAATTTGGAGGGTAAAAGCAATATTATCAATATCATAAAAATCCCCTAAAAATATTTTTTAAGGGGATTTTTTACATATAAGACTTTACCATTCAACTAAGACTAAACCATCTTCATCACATAGCAAAAATATACACAAATTCATTTTTTGCAATAATTACTACAAACTTCACTTACCTACACCTGAATATTTTGATAAGGAATATAAATATATCGAATTCATAAACACATCCATACATAATGGTCTAAAATGAGAAATGTGCTTAAGAATTTTGAGTAGAATAAAATTACTTCTTTTCGGTATTTCCTTCAAAACGCGACACACCTTCATAATGAAAGAGGCCGATTTTGTCCATAAAAGGTTGCACACGTGATTGTGTAATTATAATTCGTACCTGATTGGTCATTATTTCCGGAAAGGTAACAATGCGTTTATACCCCACAGTAGTGCCAGTTGCTACTGTAGTCCATTTTTGGTCCTTCATGGTTTGAAGCTCAAACTTTTCAACACGTTGTCCCCACTTGATATATTCACCTAATTGAATAATGTTCGTCTTAAATGGTTCTTTAGCAGTATATTCGAAAACTAACGGTTGATTTTCCTGTTTTGTAGTCCATATCTTTTCTTCATCATCTTTCATATGAATTCGGTTTTTATCCGATTTTAATTTTACACCTTTTGTATTTAACAAATTCGTTGTAAAAATTGAATCCCTCAATTCCTTCCACTTCAATAGATTATTCTCATCAATAGTATGGAACAAACCTTCCCTGGTTGGTGGAATATTCAAAAGCAACACACCGTTTTTACCTACTGAATTAAAATAAATATCTAATAATTTTTCTGGAGTTTTTACTTTCGAATTTTGATTTTCGTGATAGAACCATCCTGGTCGAATAGATACATCTGTTTCTGCAGGATACCATACTAATCCTTCGGCTTTTCTGATTACTTCCCGGCTACCCACATCCTTTCTACGCATATCTCCTGCAGGTTTTATATTCATTTGTTGCTGCGAACCTTCGGCGATTTTATTCTGATCCAAATTGTTTGTAGGTACAACTGACCATTCTGTATCTCTACCATAACCTGTTTCGGTACCTACCCAACGTACATCAGGACCCATTACTGCTATCACGGCTTCAGGTTGTAACTCACGAATTACACTATAATATGATGCCCAATCATATTCTTGCTTCTTACCATTAGGCCCTTCACCATTTGCTCCATCAAACCATACTTCGTCAATTTTTCCATAATTTGTTAATACCTCTTTGAGTTGATTACGAAACATTTCGTTGTATTGATCAGAACCGTAAGATTTTGCATTCCTATCCCATGGAGATAAATAAACTCCAATTTTCATGTCGTATTTCTTACAAGATTCTGCCAATTCTTTTAAAACATCGCCTTGCCCATTTTTATATGGAGAGTTTTTAATTGAATAATCAGTAGTATTCGTTGGCCATAAACAAAAGCCATCATGGTGTTTTGCCGTAAGTATTAAAAGTTTTATACCAGATTCTTTTGCAATTCTTACCCATTGATCAGTATTTAATTTTGTTGGGTTGAATAGAGTGGGACTTTCGGTTCCGTCTCCCCATTCCATACCGGTGAACGTGTTAATTCCGAAATGCACGAAGCCGGTAATCTCTAACTTTTGCCAATTAAGCTGTCGCGTAGTCGGTTTTACAGAAGCAGCCTTTCTTACAAGCTCTTGTTCAGAGTCATTTGAGTTAAGCTTTACATAATTTTGTGCAGTAGCGGTTTGCAATATAAGCAATGCAAAAGCACAAAAGCTTGTTAATTTTTTCATACTAATTTCTTCTCTATTTAGTAACTATTCCAAATTTTAATTTGTCCTTTAATGGTAAATCATAAACACGCACATAATCAACTTCCATCTGAAATGGTAAATCCGCTTCAGCAAGTTTACCTGGCCAACCAGCCCCCCCTGCTTGATTTAGTATGATATAAAAAGGAACATCATAAGGCCACTCCTTATTCCCCCATTCTGGTTGCTTTGAATAGGTGTATTTAAGCTCATTATTTAAATAAAATTGAATCTCAGCTGGTGTCCAAATCAGGCTATAAACATTATAATCATTAATATTGTAATTAGATGATTTCGTAGCAGTACTTACGCCAGATTTGGCAGTATGCGCAGCATTATGCAACGTTTGATGAATCACGGGTTCATTATTCACATGTTCCATGATGTCGATTTCACCGCAATTAGGCCATGTGCCTTTGGCGAATTGTGGCTCGGGCATCATCCATATCGCAGGCCACGATCCTTTTCCCTGAGTAAATTTTGCCTTAACTTCTACTTTGCCATATTTGAGATTAAACTTAGTAGATGATTGCACCCCTCCAGAATGATATGCGATGGTGTCACCAGGAATCTGATTATTATCCATTCGTAAAACTAGATTTCCATTCTTTTGATGCACATATGCTTCATCATGTGTAATGAATTTATTCCATGCAACACGACCCCGCTGAGCGTAACTCCATTTATTCAGATCAAAAGAACCATCCTTATCAAATTCATCAGACCATATTAGCGTGAAACTCGAAGAGTCTTTTACTTCTAGATCAGATTGAGATATTAATTTTTTATTGCCACAAGACTTCATCGCTAACATTGTTATCATTAGCAATGGAGGTATTCTTAATAATTTTTTCATAGTTTATAATAGGAAGGCACTGTTATATTTAACGTATTTATTGAAAATAAAAGATCCAACTACCTGAATTTGGGTAGTTGGATATATGAGATTTTTAAATATTAATAACCGTAATTTTGGTCTTCATTTGTCAAACCACCATTGGTATTCAATTCATTTCTTGGAATAGGTAACAATAAATTTCTTTGCAGAAGTTCTGTTTTGTTAACATTATCCAATAATAGATAATCCATAAAAGCTAGATTGTTGTTTAATGATTTATTGTATTCTACCTGTGCTCTAGTGATATGATGGTTATCATGTCTTTCCAAAACTTTAGCAAAATACTCAACTCCACGTCTTCTAACATCAGTGAAATTGTCAAATTCTCCTGCCAGCTCAAACAAGCGTTCGTAGAAAATTTTGTCCCGCAATTCTGACTGGGTAGTTATCGTTATGTTTTTTGGATAAGTTCTATTAGGAGCAGAATTACGGGCTCTTGTCAATACTTTATTGATATGACTTATCGCATCAGAATTATTCCCCAATTCATTTTCTACATCCGCCATTATAAGCAAGAAATCTGCATAGCGGTAAACTAATAAGTTTTTATTGCTATTCTGCGCAGTAGCAGTAGCATCAAATTGCTTTTTGAAATATGGCCAGCTGTAATCTCTTCCCCCATTTCTCACGAAAGCTATCAACATAGCCTCTGATAATTCAGATACTTTAGGATTCGTAGGATCCTCTAATGTAGCATAGTTCACCGAGTCCGTAGGCAATGTGTTGGTTGTTGCAGCACCATACAAATATGGATAGGTATAATGTACTGTATTATTTGTCTTAATCAACTTAAATTGCACCATGAATGTTGTTTCCAGTCTTGGATCATCGGGATAAGTACCTCTAAATTGATCATAGAAGGCTTTTGATGCGCGGTATCTCGCCCACGATATACCGGGGTTAGAAGAGTTTGTTGGTGAAAATACCCAATTTCCTCTATTTCCGTAACCATTCGTACTGGATGAAAAATTGATTTGAAAAATGGATTCTACAGAACCTAAAGATTTATTTTCAAACAATTTGGAAAATTTATCTTCCAGGTTATAACCGCCTAAAGCTATGACTTGATCGCCCATTTCTTTCGCTTTTGCCCAATTAGGAGATGAGCTACCTTCTGCACTAGCAAGTGTCCAATACAATTTAGTCAAGTAAGCATATGCCGCATATTTACTAGCACGACCAGAAGTCTTTGAAGCATTCAAATTCTCAGCCGCAAATTTCCAATCTTGTTCCGCTTGGGCATATACTTGCTCACGTGTTGATTTTGGTAAATCTACAGTAGTTGATGTGGTAGGATCTACTCTTAAAGGGACTCCACCGAAAAGATTTGCTAGGTTGAAGTAACATAGCGCTCTTAAGAATTTAGCTTCACCAATCGCTTGGCTTTTAAATGAATCACTCAAATTGCTTTTCTCTACACCAGCAATCAAATAGTTACATTCACTAATTACTTTATAGAGCCCAGACCAACTCAATGATACAGTAGTATTTGTTTCACTAATATTTAGAGAAACGAATTCAGCATAACCAATATTGTTATTTTGTCCAAAAGCTAAACCGCTAGGCCCTACTAAAAGCTCTTGGAAATTTTGACCGTATAAACTATACTCTGTCAAATAAGCATAACAGCCTTGCAAAGCCATATTTGCTGAAGTTTCTGATTCAAAAGCAGTAATACTATTGACCGTATATTCTGGCTTTTCATCCAATAACTTCTCACATGAAGTTAAACTTAATACACCTAAGAGACTCGATATATATATAATTTTTTTCATTGTAGTACACATTAAAACTTAACATTAAAACCAAACACAAATTGTCTAGGATTTGAAAATGAGTTCAAGTCTATTCCTGGACGCAAACCGTCAAAAGAAAAAGTTCTCATCTCTGGGTCATATCCTGAATAATTAGTGATCACAAATGCATTCTTCACTGATCCAAATATGTTAATAGAACCGATTTTGTTGCCTAATGAAGCACTATCAAAAGTATAACCCAATGTAATATCACTACATCTCAAAAAGCTACCATCTTCTACGAATCGATCATAAATGTAATTCTTTACTGAACTCGTCAACGAAGGATACAAATTATTAGGCGCATCTACGCGCCAAGCATTGCTGTATGCATCGCTGGTAAGATTTGGCGTATTAGCAGCAGGAGTTTGTTCATAACGGATATTACCATTTAAAATATCACCACCTTGTACACCGTAGAAAGAAGTTGAAAATTGGAATTTTTTATAGTTCAAAGATGTCTGAAAACCATAGTTGAAATCTGGATTTGGATCTCCAATAATAGTCATGTCTAGTGCACTAATGACACCATCACCATTAGTATCCACGACATTAATTTCACCAGGTAACATATTAAACATAGTAGTAGTTGGTAAATTTGCCGCACCAGTTTGGATTATACCATCAGTTTTAAAACCATAAAACAATCCTGGAGCTTCTCCTACTAAAAATAGATTGGCTACACCAAAATGATCACCTATCGAGTTACCTAAATAACCAGCTCCTTTGACTGTACCTAAATCCATTATTGGGGAACCCAAAGACAATACTTTACGAGCATTCGTTCCAATATTACCTGAGATTTGCCACAATAAATTGTCATTTTTGATTAAGTCGCTATTTAATGCCACTTCGAAACCTCTATTGCTCAATGCACCTTGGTTTACAGTTATTGCAGAGAAACCAGCAGATGGAGCTAAGTTTTTATTAATTAAAAGATCAGAAGTTTCTTTGTAATAGTACTCTACCGTACCTCCTAATAATCCATTGAATAAGTTGAAATCCAATCCCGCATTATAAGCCGAAGTAGTCTCCCAAATAAGGTCGCTATTCGACAAGTTCGAAACTGTGATTGCTTTGTTCAACGCACCATTACCGTCGGTATATTCTCTACTTTGTGTATAATTGTAAATAGTATTATATGGATTAATGGATTGACTGCCTGTCTTACCATATCCAAGACGTAGTTTTAAATCTTTTACCCAAGTTGCTGAATTAAGAAACTCTTCTTGATTAATACGCCAAGCAACAGCTGCTGATGGGAATAATGACCATCTATTTTCAGGAATAAATTTGCTACTTCCGTCAGCACGAGCTGTCAAAGTAACCAAATACTTGCTTTCCAAAAACGATAAATTTACACGTCCTAAATAAGACAACAATTGGTAATCACTTTGACTAGGTGAAGAGATTGTTTGGTTGGTAGCCATGTGTAACCCTTTAGTTCCTAAACCTTTGAAATCAAAGTTTGAAGCCAAAATATTTCTATTTAACCAATTGTAATCGTCATAAGTAACACCTGTAGTCGCAGAAATTTTACCAATCTTCCCCAAATCCTCATTATAGTTAACTAAATTTTCGAAGGTGTAATTGTTACTATTAAGATTTGAATTGCCTAAATAGCCATTATTATTTAGACCTAACCAAATGCCTTCATCATACCATTTTGTACGGTCTTGCATCAAAATATTACCACCAGTACGCATAACATAAGAAAAACCTTTCGCGAAATTCCAAGTTAAATCTGCGGAAGCACGAATAGACTTTTCGTCAGCCAAATCGGCGTAATCTGTCAACCACGCTAAAGCAGTCGTGCGGAGTTCATCATTCTGTGCTAATGTAGGATCATCAGGTGGCATCTCAAAAGGTGCTGAGTCTATTGCCGAACGAGTAATTGATCCAGTAGCTCCACCTTTTGTATTTCCGCCAGCCATCATATTATTCGTTTTTAGATTAGCCGAGATTGATGTATTAAAAATTAGCTTTTGCGATAAATTTCCGCCTAAGTTCAAGCGTAATCCCCCCTGCTTCAATCCAGTTTCTTTTACGACACCTTTAATATCCTTATAATCTCCAGCGATGTAGTACTTTACTTTATCCCCACCATTCACCGATAGGTTGTAAGATTGAGAAAGAGGATTTCCATAAATTTCATTTTGCCAATTTCTACCTCTCACTACACGGTATGTAGAGTCTATATTTGGATCATAAATTTCCCCACCAAACACATAACGCATTTCATCTCCCTCTTTATAGAAAACCGGCGTACCACCATTTTTTTCATTTCTGTAGGCAGCATATTCTTCTAGATTAAGCATAGGTCTCAATCGTGTCGCTTCTGCCACAGTATAATTGGACATTAAATTAATCTTTGGCGCACCTGCTTTACCCCTTTTAGTTGTAATAAGGATAACACCATTAGCTCCTCTTGAACCATATATAGCTGTTGCTGAGGCATCCTTTAATATTTGAATGTCTTCAATATCAGATGGACTTAGATTTGTCAATGGATTTTGTTGTATATCAAAATCACCACTTCCTAATGCGCTTCCTGCAAAAGAACCTACAGACCCTTGCGGAATATTATCTATAACATATAATGGTTGGTTATCACCACGTAATGAATTTGCTCCTCTAATAACGATATTTGGTGCTGCACCTGGTGTTGCTACACCTCCACTTACATTCACACCGGCTACTTTACCTTGAATTAAATTATCAACAGAAAGAGATTTGGAAGCGTCTTTTTCATCTGGCTTAATACTGGAAATTGAACCTGTAAGATCACTTCTGCGCATCGTACCATAACCTACAACGACTACTTCGTCAAGATCCGAATTCATTCGCTTAAGTCGAACAACATCCAAATTACCCGTTGCTGCAACTTCAAATGATTCATAACCCAAAAACGATAACTGTATAACAGCATTCCTTTTAATATTCTTCAAAACAAAGCCTCCATTCGCATCAGTAGAAGTAGCTTCCTTTCCAGCCTTGACTTTTACGTTCACACCAGACATAGGAGCGTTATTTTCATCTAATACGGTTCCCTTAATATCTATTAATTCAGGTTGCGGAGCTTTTTTAATAACGACAGCCTTATCCTTAATGACATACGTCAAAGATTGATTTGCTAATGCCAAATTCAAAGCATCTTGTAATGAAGCTTCCTTAACAGATATCGTCACTGGACTTGCTTGTTTTATATCAGAAGAATGAAATACAAAATCGTATTTACATTGTTTTCTAATTTTGTTTAATATATTCTCAAGTGAAGCGTTTTCTTCTGTTAGTGTGATACGCTGTGCATTGGTATTCGCAATCGATTGAAAAAAGCAAACTAAAATGAGTGCTATAGTCAATTTCATAATCAACAAACTTTTATAGCTCAAATAGGTCGCCCTATTAGGAACTAAACAATTAAATTTCATAACTTTAAATTGGGTTTATAATTATATTTTATATAAGCAATAGAATGTATTGAACCTATCAATAGTCTTGTTGTGTTCCAGCACTTCAAGACTTTTTTATAGATTCATATATCAAAAAGTAAACTTTAATTCATGACTATGATCCTCCTTCCTTGAATTTTAAATTTTACTTTGTCTGTCAATTCCAAAAGATTCAATACGTCTTCAAGCTTTCTATATCTTGAAATTGCACCTCCGAATTGTGTTGTTTTATTAATATTGTTGTACTCAATTTCAACATCATACCATCTCGCGATATGGTTCATGATATCTTCCAATTCTTCATTATCAAAAATGAAGAAACCATTTTTCCAAGCAACAGCACTTTCTATGTCAACTGTTGAAACAGAAAATTGGCTATGTTGCTGATCCAGAATTGATTCTTGACCCGGTTTCAATACTTTACTCAGGTTTTTGAGATTAGATTTTACAAGTACTGACCCTTCTATCAACGTTGTTTTGATTCCTTTTTCTTTGGAATAAGAATTAATGTTGAATTGTGTCCCTAAGACTTTAACAGTTTGGCCTCCAGCTTCAACGAAAAAAGGTTTCTGTGAATTATAACTTACATCAAAGTAAACTTCACCTGATATTTCCACGCGACGATCATTGCCGCTAAATACCGTGGGAAATTTAATCGATGACTTTGCATTTAAGATTACCAAAGTTCCATCCGATAATTTAACTTGATATTCACCTCCTGCAGGCGTACTTATTGTATTATATGTTACTGGCGTATTTTGATTTTGATTTGCACTGATATCATAAATTAATTGACCTGTTGCGGTTTTGCTAATTTTAACATTATTAATAGATTTTATATCTCCTGCCTCAATATCATCTAAGACAATTTGTGTGTTATCATCTAATGTTAAAATTGCTCTTTTATCACCAGGAATTATAGCATCTTTGTTTTTGATTTTTGATGCAGAATTTGATATTTCAAGATTTGATTGATTTGTTTTAGGATTGAAGATTAAATATGAAAGACCAAACGTAAAAACAATTAGAATAGATGCTGCAACAAACCAAAATCTTTTACCTCTGCCCATATGTTTATAAGATGCTTCATTTTTCAGAGCATGAATATCAGTTGAGATCTTTAGTAAATCTTCTTCAATTTCTTCATCAGACAGCTTGACTTGAACATTTTCGTTAGCTTGTTGATTATACCAACTTTCCAAAATAGCCAATTCCTCATCAGTAATGGTACCTGAATGATACTTATCTAATAATTCTTTTGCTGTTTTATTGGTCATCATAAATTTAGGGTTATTTACCCGTTTCTAATGATGAGACGGATAAGTTAAATGAAAGTAGTACTCGGGGAGAATTTTTTTTAAAAAAAATATTTAAGCGTAAATGCTAAAATTAAAAAATCAGATATTCTAGTTCTTAATCTACTTAATGCCTTATTGATATGCTTACGAACAGTATTCTCAGCCATACCCAATTCTTGAGCAATGTCAGCATATGATTTATATTCTTTGCGACTCAATTCAAACACTTCGCGCATTTTATTTGGCAAACTTGAAATCTCTTTATTGATAATAGCTTCAAGTTCCTTCTCACGAATAAGGTTATCAGTTATGTAATATCCTTTGTGGATAAAATCTTCAAGAGATGCCAAATAATTTGTTTGAGATTTTTCCTTTGCAATTAGATCAAGTATTTTGTTTCGTACAGAAGTATACAAATAACTTTTGACAGAGGTATTAAAACTGATAGATGACTTATTAATCCATAAATTTGTAAATACTTCCTGAATTACATCTTGAGCTGATGCTCTATCGTTTAGCATTTTGTGAGCATGACGATATAATGCAGGACTATATCGTGTATAAATTTCCGTATATGCATCATAAACCCCATTGTTAAATTTCATTAACAATTCATCATCTTCCAGATTCTTGAAATTAATCTTGCTCACAACTATAAACTATTGGTTATCATAATTTGTAACACATTAAAAATAAGCATATATCATACATAATATAAGTGTCGTGCTGAAAGATTTTTATGGGTTATAATGGGTTGCAGTAAAACAAATTTAAAATATTACAACTTCCATTCTACGACGAGTAAAATATTCGACAAACTTTCATAACCACAGAAAGATTATCTACTATTCTGAACAAAAATCATATTCACGCAAGAAGATTAACCAATCAATATTTTCAAATATTAAATATTGATTGGTTAATGAATGAAATCCTTACTTCTTATACTCTAATAGAATTCCATCAATCGTATTATTTTTAATCACCTCATTGATTACTCGTTCAAAGAAAATTTCCTTTTTATTCCAATGGAATGCCGGATAATCAGAATTTGTTGTGATTTTATTATTAGAAAATATTATACCATCAACAGATTTAGCATAAAGCAAAGGTTTGTCAAACGTTTTGAATGTATTATTCTGAATTTTAATTCCACTATGAAAATATTTCTGTTGGTTTTTCAAATCTGGAATTTCAGGATAAATGGAAATTACGGCATTTGTAAATTGAAATTGATTTGTCAATGCATTAATAAATACATTATTCTTGATTAAAATATCACGCGTAGAACCTGTCTCATACCAACCATTACAATCACCACATAACAATATTGCTGTCCCTGAGGTATGGTCAAATAAATTGTTTGTTACCACAGTCTTTTGAGGCGTACTAAATAAAGCTCCTCGCGCTCTATTATTTCGAATAGTATTGTGTGCAAATTCAACCTTAGGTGTCCATGTAAAATTTTCTAAACCAATATCCATTAATGCAGGATCTATTTGAGAATCTAGATTCTTACTAAATGTGATTTTGAACTGGCGAATTGGATCCTCAGGCTTTTCACTTATGATTTCGATCGATGAAATACTATTGGGCTTTCCGATTAATTCCATTGTTTTAGATTGAACAAATTGTACCGAATCACCCACGTAACCCCAATCAAACCCATACGCCTGACCATGCATATATTTTGCTATTAGCGTATTATCATTTAATTTTTTAATTGCTTTTAGATAAGTTCCATGGATATTAATGGCGTCGTCCATCATATTTTCATAAAGACCATTATTAGAAATAATAACACCCTTACAACTCGAAAAATGTGTAGCGTCAGCTTGTGCTGTAAAGTATCTTGGATCTTTGTCACCTCGTAATGAAACATTAAATCCATCCAGATAAATATCTTCTGACAACTGTGCTAACAGTCCCATACCCTCACTGTAATGTACAGTAACGTTATTTAATTTAATATTTTTACCTTTATGTAAGAAAATACCAGGATTAGGTCTTTGCCATGTACGCATAGCTATAACCATACCTGCCTTTAGTTTCGAATTTTTCCAATTAAGAGATTTTATTACCCCCTTGGATAGCTCTACAACCTTACCTGTCCCTACGGCAATATCACTCGTATTGTATACTATGCGTTTGGTCTTTTCTTCGAAAACTATACCAGCACTTGGGCGAAGCTGCCAATCCTTTCCTGTATTATAAAAAACACTGTCTTTGATCGTATACGTCACCCAAGGAGCAGTCTCAAATGTGATGGTACCCTCTTCAATGTTATTTTCCAAAATTTTAACTTGACATATTTGTGGTTGTTTAAAATCTATATGTATATTTTTCAACGTCAAGTTTTCATTTCCTATGAGAGCTATAGGCAACATTCTGCCATGAAAAATAAAGTCTGCACCTTCACCATCAATGCTCACATTTTTGAGATTTTCTAGCGCTAATCCTACAGTTTTTGGGTTATCTTGATCATGATTTGATATATAATAAACTTTCTTCAATGCATTTTCAGGATGAAAATCGTATCGCCCTTTTTTGAATTTGAATAATATTTTTGCGTCTTTATTCGATTTATTCACTAACTCTAGTATAGTCCTATTTACCACATTACTTATATCTTTACCTGTGTTTGGTAATATCCCGTAGTGGGATAAATCATAAATCTTATCGAATTTCTGAGCATAGCTGCTTGTAAATAAAAATGTAAATGAGACTAAAAAAAATCGCGCTATAAAACTCCGTAGCATAAAAATGAAAAGTTAGGTGTTGGAAATAAACTGTGATGTATTTAAATAATATTTGTGGGTAAAACGATTGTTCGACCCACAATAGAAATGGCACTTAGGATAACTTTTTTGTGTCATATTTTTGTATTGAATATGGCTTCTGCTTCTTTATCCTCAAATTCTTTAATTTGCTTTAATAAAGCTTTTTTCAATTTCTTAACCACGTCTTTGTACTTTGGATCATCATAAACATTTTTCAATTCATTAGGATCATTTTGTAAATCAAAAAGCTCCCATGATTCTACGCGCTTATAAAAACGAATCAACTTGTAGCGTCCTGCTTTGACTCCAAAGTGCGGGGAAACAGCATGTTCACCATTTTCAAAATAGTGATAAAATATCTGTTTTCTATGTTCCTTATTAGCTGATTTTAAAACTGGAACAAAAGACTTACCTTGCATATCACTAGGGCGTTTAACGCCAGCCAATT
Source organism: Sphingobacterium litopenaei (assembly GCF_014692495.1). Taxonomy (GTDB): domain Bacteria; phylum Bacteroidota; class Bacteroidia; order Sphingobacteriales; family Sphingobacteriaceae; genus Sphingobacterium; species Sphingobacterium litopenaei. The sequence continues at coordinate 44,521 of NZ_JACOIJ010000005.1, forward strand.
CTAATAAGGTAGGTGCAACATCTGCATTAACAATACTTGCGTCCGTGTGCACTCCATTTTTAATTAAAGCTGGATATTTCATGATAAATGGTGTACGGAAAGATTCTTGGTACATGAATCTTTTGTCAAACCAGCCATGTTCACCCATGTAAAAACCTTGATCCGAAAGATAAATAACAATGGTATTTTGTTCTAAATTATTTGCTTTCAAGTAATCTAACACCCGTCCAATATTACGGTCCATAGATTGTGCCGTGTTCAAATAATCAATCATGTATCTTCTGTATTTCCATTCCGCTAAAGCTTTCCCTGATAGCTTATCTGCCTGCAATTTTTCGTAAATAGGCTGATAATAGGCTGCGTATTGCTTCTTTTGTGTTTCATTCATGCGTTTGAAGTTGCCGTCAGCCAGCATCTTTTCCCATGATTCAAACATTTTTAAATCATAGCCCATACGCATATCTTTATCAATCGACATTTCTTGACCAGCAGCAGCTTTTCGAGAGGAATAATCGTCATAAAAAGTTTCTGGCAATGGAAATTCATCATTATCATACGTTCCAAAGTCCTTTGGATCAGGCATCCAAGTACGATGTGTAGCCTTGTGACCAATGACTAGACAAAAAGGATTTTTGGTATCAATAGAATCGAGCCAATTAATAGCTTTGTCCGTCACAATATCCGACACATATCCTTCTACACGCTCCGTTCCTTTATATGAAATGAAATCCGGATTGAAATAATGCCCTTGATCATCCAGAATATCAAAATAATTGAAACCTTGCAGTTTATGACCTAAATGTATTTTACCAATCCATGCTGTCTTATAGCCCACACGCTGCAAATCTTTTACGAATAGATTCTGTGAAAAATCAAAATGAGAAGTTTCATTGTCTTTAAATCCATTTTTGTGACTGTACTTACCCGTAAGCAATGTTGCCCTACTTGGTCCACAAATGGAATTATTCACATAAGCATTATTAAACACTAGTCCTTCTTGCGCAATACGATCAATGTGCGGTGTACGACCAATTTTGGATCCATAAGCACCAATAGTTTGGTACGAATGATCATCCGAAATTATAATAACAACATTTGGTTTGGATTGCTGCGCATGAGAAATAATTACATTTCCCATCACAACAGCCAACATTATAAGCCTTTTAATCATAATTACCTTGCTTGGATTATCTTTATAACTTTTGAATCTTTATTAGTAGCATTAATTTCTATTGACACTTCTCGAGCGCTTTCTCCCGTATTCGGTGCGATTGAAATTTGCTGTGATACTTTAGCAGAACCATAAAGTCTATTAATAGTAAGCCAAGAAACATTTTCAGATTTTACAATCCACCATCCATTTGTTGTAGCATCGATAGTCAAATTGTATGAACCGCCTGATGTCGGTACAGTAGTTGGAATATCATGTGTTACTTCAAATGGTCCAGCTTGTGGTGCTACAGGTTGATCTTTACTACAAGAACTCAGGAGCAAAAGCAAACTAAAAATAGCTGAATAAATTTTAAAATATCTATGTGTTATAATTTTCATCGTATTCATAATTACCAATTAGGGTTTTGTTGCCATTTACCATCAGTTAACTCAATCATGCGTTGTTGGATTGGCAATAAATAATCTCTGTTCACTTTAAATCCAAATCCATTTGGAAGAACTGCTTTGTATGGATCTATGTATCGTAGAGCAGTACCTGCGCTTCCTGTTAAGTAAAAATTCACAGATTTACCAGCAGGGGCAGTATCGAAATATAATAATGAACTATTATAAAATCCTGTTGGAGAATTTTCAGTATCCAGATTAGACCCTACAAATAAAGCTCCCAGCGGTCTTTTACCAACAATTAGCTTATCCGCTGCTGCCCATCTGAAAATATCGGCTAAACGCGTGCCTTCTGCTACCATTTCCACACGACGCTCTCGACGTACTGCTTGGATTACTTTTCCTAAATCATTAAACGGATAATCTGCATTTGCATTAAATTCACGGTTAAAGTTCACATCAGGCATTCCCACACGTTGTCTTAATGGACGCAATGCCTCAATCACCTGTTGTGGATCTTCACCTAACTCTGCGACAGCTTCTGCATAGTTTAATAAAACTTCAGCATATCGAAAATAAATTACAGGTGCCGCACTCATGCCATCATCCAAAGTTGCCGCCATATTATTGAATTCAATATACTTATACATCGGGTATCCCGTTGTATTTCTGTTCATTCCACTTTGATTGATAGGTGGAAATGCAGCTACAGTACCACCTGGTCGAATGGGCTCTCCCGGAACTCCTACTGTTTGTGATAAGCGAGGGTCGCGAATTGTAGGAAGCAGTTCTTGACCATAAGTGCCTTGCACGGATGTTCTTTCAGCGCCAACAAATGGTCTTCCATCGCGTGTCAGATAATCATCCACTAAACTCAACGTAACCCCAATATCACCACCACCAGTAGATAAATATTTAGAAACACCATGACCAATATTTTCAGCAGGATTATATTTACGCCACATTAAGACCTCTCTATTGGTACTCAGGTCAGCGGTATTGAATAAGTCTCTGTAATCTGTCAATGCCGAGCCTGATGTGGAGATAGACCAACGATTACTATTTATTACAACATGAGCAGCTTCTTTTGCCGCCGTCAAATATTCTTTGATCTTAGCGTCGGTAACTGTACTTGTTGCAAAGCCTGTATTCTTAGCTTTGTGATATTTCTGCCAAGTTCCTTCGTATAAAGCTACTCTTGAAATCATTGCGTGCGCCACATCTTTATGTACACGCATTGAACTACTATTTGCTTTTGTACCAAGTAACGTAGTCGCCTTTTGCAAATCATTTAGCACTGAGTCTATGATTACAACCCTACTATCTCGTGCTAATAAAGTTGACTCATCATCCGAACTCAATAAAGAATTTACCCAACTTACGTCACCATATTTCTTAACCAACTCAAAGTAAAACCAAGCACGAAAGAAATAAGCTTCACCTCTATACTGATCTATATCACTTTGATTACCTTTTACGCCAGAGGCTTTATTTAAGAAAAAGTTTAATCCGCGAATATCTTGATATTCATTTAATGCCTGTGCATTTGATATAGTCAACTGACCATTTAATCTTGGATTTACTGTCGTAAAAATCATATTGTCCGTACGTGCATCATCGTAAGCAATACCTTCTCCTCCTGTGAATGCTGGATGATTGGGTAGCTTCTCATAAAATTGATTCATGTACAGTCGTAGTTCGTTCGCTGTAGCTAAACTCCCTGTAGTCGAAAGTTGGTCTATAGGCAAACGATCCAAAAAATTATCATTACACCCTGTTGTCAAAAACAAGAATGAAAAAGCATATATAAAGTTTTTAATTTTCATTTGAATACAATTAGAAAGTAAGATTAACACCAAAAGAATAAACCTTGCTTAATGGATACATTTTGCCCGTTCCTGAACCGCCAGCTAGCGTTTCTGGATCAAACATTTTCACCAATTTGGTAAATGTTAATAGATTTTCTCCACTGCCAAAAACGGACAATCTATTGATTCCAATGCGCTTACTCACCTCATTCGGCACACTATACTGTAAAGTCAAATTCTTTAGGCGTATGAATGAAGCATTTTGAACGTATCTACTTGAAGGCGACTGCGTTTTATTCGTATACGAACTAATAGCACCTACAGGAGAAGCATACGGATTAGGGAAATACGCATCTGGATTTTCTGGCGTGTAGTAATCTAAATGCTGTTGGAATACGGTAACTTGAGCAAGTGAGCCTGATCCCCAAAAATAAGCATCTAATGCTGCAGGCAAATAATTTTGTTTTCCAACCCCTTGCCATAGCATATTCATAGACCAATCTTTCCAAGTCAATCCACCCGAAATACTAAAATTATAACGTGGACTGCTGTTACCGATGATACTGTAATCCCCCATATCGCCCAATCGATTAGCACCAATATCAATCTTACCATCACCATTGATATCCTCATATTTGACATCACCTACTACCCAATCTCTTGCCGAAAGGTAACTACGGTTTAATTGATTGTATGCATTTGCTTCCTCCTCAGTCTTCAACAAGCCATGTGCGGTATATCCCCATATTTCACCAACTTCTTTTCCTTCATACCAAGCGCCTCCAGGATTGAAGTTTGTTGGATTTTGATATTTCGTAACAATAGATTTATAATCTGTAAGCATCATACCTACATCATAGCTCCAATCGTCATTGATTCTATCTCTCCATTTTAGAGAAATTTCCCATCCTCGAGTTTGCAAATCTGCATTATTCGTTTGCGGTGCGGTAGCACCAAACATATCAGCTACATCTCGCGATGGACCTAACATATCTCTGGTATTTCTTTGATACCACTCCAACGTACCCGATAATCGTTGATTTAACATGGTAAAGTCAGCACCGATATTCATACTTTGCACTTTTTCCCATGTAATTAATGGATTAAATGCTGCTGGAGCCTGAATATAGCTTTCACGGTCATTACCAAAATAATAGCGGCCGCCAGTTCCTGGACCAGGAATAATAATATTCATGCTTTCTAAGTAAGCATACATGTTTGCTCCTGCTTGATTACCAAGGTTACCGTAAGATCCTCTAATTTTTAGTTGATCGATCCAAGACACATTATCTTTGAAGAAATCCTCTTCGCTAATATTATATCCTGCAGATATCGACGGAAAGAATCCCCATCTCTGTGACGCTGCAAATCGAGAAGAACCATCGTAACGACCATTTACTTCTAAAAGATATTTATTCGCGAAATTATAATTCACACGCGCAAAAAAACCACGTGTAGCCCAGTGATTACGAGCTTCATTAGAGGACTTTGTACCCGTTGCCAAATCTGTACCTGGTCTATCAAAACTAATTAATTCAGTCGCTGATGACGTCAACTCTTTGTACTGCATGTACTCTTGTTGAAAACCCGCCGTTAAGTCAATTTGATGTTTATCAAATTGTATTTTATAATTCGTGTAAATATTTGGCGTAATATAATTTTGCTCCGACATCGTGCGGGAGAAACTACCCGTAAGTGGGATATTATATTCTGATCTATTTACAGAAATAGGTGTGCCATCAATACCATAGATTGTACCAGGCAGTTTTAAAGTGCTTCCATCGTAATTGCTTCTTCTAAAATTCAGATCAGCAAAAACTTTCCAATTTTTCAAGGGAGTAATCTCTAAACCACCTAAAAGAACTAAAGTTCCATTATTAGTCTTGCCTTCTGATCCAGATTGGAGGTAAGGAATCATTGATTGTTCATTCCAATTACCATAAAAATCATAGGGCGATACATTTGGACGCATGCGTGCCAAATTGTGAAAGAACATATCTTCGTAACCCGCTAATGGAGTTTTATTCGCATTTTGCGTATACTTTACATTTGATTTCACCTTGATGAAATCAGTCAATTGTGAATTTACTGACACATTAAAATTATAACGGTTATAATTGATGTCAGCATAACGCAATGATCCGCCTTCATCATAGAGACCACCCGAAACAAAGAATTGAGTTCCTTCATTCCCTCCACTTAGATTAACATTATAATTCTGACGCATCGCATAAGGTTTGTAGTGTAAGTCAAACCAATTTGTATTTGCTACACCATTCGCAGAATTCTCCCAACTTCCATATGTGTTGTTTGAAACCTCAGGAAATATTGAAACAGATGTGGGGTCGTTTATATATTGTTGCAATAAAGCGATTTTCTCTTCTGAATATTGTCTAGTACCCAACGCATTGAAAGTTGCCTCATTGAAATAATTGGCAAACTCTACCGAATTAACCATATCAGGCAATCGAATGGGAGTTGTAAAGCCGGTATTACTTGTAAAGTTTATCTGTTTTCTTCCTGCTTTTCCAGATTTTGTGGTTACTAATATTACACCATATGCTGCACGAGAACCATATATTGCACCTGCAGAAGCATCTTTAAGTACAGAGATATTCTCAATATCACTAGGATTTACATCAGCTAACGACATTTCCAATCCATCCACAAGAACATAAGGTTGGTCCGAACCACTAAGGTTTCCTGTACCTCTCACATTTAGTTTGAAAGATTGCCCCGGCTTAGTCGCGCCATTTACACTTACGTTTAGTCCTGGCATAGCGCCTTGTAAACTTTGTGTAGCATTCACTACCGGTCTATTTTCCAATTCACTCCCCGAAATTGTACTTACAGATCCAGTTAGATTAATTCTTTTTTGTGTACCATAACCTACTACCACAACTTCATCCAATTGCGCTAAATCTTCTTCTAATACAATTTGCATCAAGCCTTGCTCAGCCGGCAATTCTTTAGCTAAAAATCCAACTGAAGAAAAGTTTAAAACAATATTAGATCCTGTTGTTTCTAACGCGAATTTTCCTTCAGCATCGGTCAAAGTAGATTTTGTGCCGTTAACTTGCTTTACAGAAACATTGGACAATGGATTGTTATTTTTGTCCCTCACAATACCTGTAACTACAGTAGTCTGAACGGCTTTTGAAGCTTTAATAACCGCACGATCATTACTGATATATTCTATCTGCAACGAATTTTTGGATAAAATCGGTAATAGGAATTCTTTCCATTTTTTTCTTTCAACTGCGATATTTTCAATGCGGACATTTTTTACAGCATCCTCATTGTATATAAAAGCAACATCGGTCTGCTTTTCTATATCAGTCAAAATATTTTTAAGTTTTGCTTCCCTATATTTTAGGGTAACATAATCCTGAGCAAATGATTCATTTGCCATTAGATTAGCTGCGAAGGCAGTAATAAATACTACAATTAATTTAAGCATTATTAGGCACTTAAAGTAATAAGCAATAGGCACATGTGTATAAGCATGTGAGTTTTTTTTCATAATTTTAGATTTTCAATTAATCAATTGAGTATCACACTTTCCTAGGGCTTGATACTCTTGGTTAACACATTTTAGGGTAGTGACTACATAGTAGTCCTACCCTTTTTTCATCATTTACTTTTTCATTTAATGGATGTATATGGTATCATTTTTCAGTTGGTAGTTTATTTTCAAATTTGTTTTTTTCAGAATATCTAAAACCTGCGTACATTCTTTCTCTTGAAATGTTCCTGAAAAAGATAAATCGCGCAATTCATCTTTTTGAATAATGATTTCTTTATTATACCAACGCCCAAGTTTTACAGCAATCTCAGAAAGAGTCAGGTTATTAAAGACCAATTTATTATCAACCCAAAGCATGTCAGAAACCTTATCATCCTTCACGTCCGCCTTTGTATAACTCACAGCTTCTTTCAGGATTAATTCTTTTAGACTTAGATCTGCTGCGTTTTTTTCAATATTTGCTTTTGAAATTCTTACTTGATCTCCAGGGTTCATAATAATCTCTTTGGTATGATTTCCTCCTTCAATCTTTAGCGATACTTTACCTTCGATAAGCGAGGTCGTCGTCGCACCACTCTCTGGGTAAGCGCTCAGATTAAAAACAGTTCCAATTACTTTTACTTCAGTATCTTTTGTGTGAATGAGAAGCGGAAGTTTCGGGTTTTTAGCGACAGAAAAGTAACCTTCTCCTTTGAGTTCCATTCTTCGGTGTTCTTCACCGTATCCTTTTAAAACTTTAAGTTCACTTTCATTATTAAGCCAAACCTCTGTACCGTCTTTCAATGTTAAAAATTTCCTCTCTCCGCGATTGGTTGATATATATTGCCAATCATCATTTGCAGATTCGGATACGTAATAGAAATAATAAATGCTTGAAAAAGCCACAATAACTATTGCAGCAGCAATACTTGCTATTTTATATAAACGACTAGAATTTATGATTTTGGATGGTGCAGGTATAATTGTTTCTTCCTGAATTAAATCATTGGGTTTGGTTTTTTCATAAACAATTTCTGCTTCCAGTAAATCGGATGTATCCACTGATGATGTCAAATATTTGATGAAGCTTAATCTTACTATATCACCTTCAGAAAGCCGCATAAGTTCCTCACTTTCAGCCTTTGTGATATCCCCATGCAACAGTTTATTTATTAAAAAAAGATAATGTTCTTCCGTATTTGACATATTTATATTTGCGTTCTAAGTATATAGACACATCATAAAGTCAAATCCCCCATAGGATTATTAATTTTTTCAATAATTCTACGACTTTAAAAAGTTGAAAAGTTTTTTGACCGCATTTTGGATATGGCGATCAACAGTTTTAGGTGAGATATTCATGCTTTCAGCTGCTTCCTTATAAGTCATTTTCTCTTCTTTTACTAAAAGAAAAGCTTGTTTGGTTTTTTCAGGCAACTCTGAAATAGCCTGTTGTATTCTTGCTACAGCTTGCGATTCTATCATCAATTTTTCAGGATTCAATGAGTTATCCGCATAATCAAGTAAATCTTGATTTTCCACAAATATTGGCTTTCGCACTCGCATCATATTCAAGCATTTGTTTTTAATACTTTTAAGAATGTATTGCTCAACATTAGCGACATGCATTAAATCCTCTCCCAGATGCCAAATTTTCCAAATTATTTCGGATGCAACATCTTCGGCTAAGAATCTATCGTTGAGAATGCCAAAAGCATATTTTTCATACACTTTATAATTTTTGATAAAATAAGATTTAAAAATGGCCTCATCTCGCTTCAAAGCAATTTTTGATTTATTCTCAGAAGATAAGGTGGTCAGAATCATAATTTAATAAATGATTCAGCAATATACAAATATTATGTCCTACATAACAAATGTTATAAAAAAAAAGGAAACACCTAAAATTAGGTATCTCCTTTTCAATTTCTTTCATCTTATAACTTAATCTCTTCATCTTTCTGATTGAAGAAATGAAATTCTGTCAAGTAATAGGATTGAATAGATTTTACTTTAATCCATTTACCGTATTTAAAGAACCACTTCAATCTACGAGAAATCAATCCAGACGTAATGTAGGCGCCTATGTAAGGATGTACACATAATGTTACTCCTTTTTCGTTTTGTTCCTCTAGGATAAAACTTAAGTTATTCTCTATATCGTCAAGCAATACAATACTTGATCTTATTTCACCCGTACCATCACAAGCCGGACATTTTTCATTAGTCACGACGCTCATTTCTGGACGCACACGCTGACGTGTGATTTGAACCAAACCAAATTTACTTGGTGGCAATATAGTATGACGAGCTCTGTCCTCGCCCATACATTCTTTCAGGTAAGTATACAGATCTTTACGATTCTGTGGCTTGTGCATATCAATAAAATCGATGACCACAATACCACCCATATCGCGTAAACGCAGTTGACGAGCGATTTCTCGTGCTGCTTCTTTGTTTACTAAGAGCGCATTATCTTCCTGATTTTCTTTACTAGCAATTCGGTTACCACTATTTACATCTATGACGTGCAAAGCTTCTGTATGCTCGACAACAAGGTATGCACCTCCCTGTAAATTAACCGTTTTGCCGAAAGACGCCTTAATTTGTTTTTCAACTCCAAAATGGTCAAAAATAGGCTCTTTGTGTTTGTACAATTTGACTATTTTTTCCAATTCTGGTGAGATCTCCTGTACATATGATTTTACTTCCTCATATATAGAAGAGTCATTGACATGAATATGCGTAAACTCATCCGTCAAAATATCTCGTAGAATGGTAGAAGCTCTATCCATCTCCCCTAAAATCTTTTGAGGAGGCTCTACATTTTTAAGGCGTTTGGTAAATAATTCCCATTTCGCAATCAAGTCCAAAAGGTCTTTTTGAAGTTCTTCAACTCCTTTACCTTCCGATACGGTACGAATAATAACACCAAAATTTGCTGGCTTAATACTCTCCACGATCTTCTTGAGACGTGTACGCTCGGCACTAGCTTTGATTTTTTTGGAAATGGAAACCGAACTTGAAAAAGGTACTAATACCACAAATCTACCTGCAATTGACAGATCGGAACTCAATCGAGGTCCTTTTGTTGATATTGGCTCTTTAGCAATCTGTACCGGTATCAGAACATTACGGTTAAGTACGTCTGATATTTTGCCGGCTTTATCGATATCCTTTTCAAGTTTCAGACTATTCAGCAGATTCTCTTGATAACTGCCATTCTTTACTACTCGCGTAAGCTTAAGTAAGGACTGCACTTGAGGTCCTAAATCGAGATAATGCAAAAAAGCATCTTTGTCGTATCCTACATCTACGAATGCTGCATTCAGCCCTGGCATGATCTTCTTTATACGGCCGAGATAGATATCTCCCACCGAAAAATGACTGCCAGCCTGCTCTTTGTTTAGTTCGACAAGCTGCTTATCCTGTAGTAAAGCAATAGTCACTCCGTTCTCAGGAGTCGAATCGATAATTAATTCCTTTACCAACAGCTACTCAAATTTTGGGATATTGACACCTCGCGCATCAATATTAACTCCCTATGAAACATAAAAAACTTGTTTAATGAAAAAATACAATCTATGAATATAACCTAGGTTTTTCATAGATTGTATAATGTCTTTTTGAGATTGAATAAATCTTATAAGACTACCAACAAGAACTATTTTTTCTTGTGTCTATTTTTTCTTAAACGTTTTTTACGCTTGTGAGTAGCCATTTTGTGTCTTTTTCTTTTTTTTCCGCTTGGCATAGCTTTAATGTTTTTAAATAATGTTAAAAAATTCTGTTAATTATTATTTACTCAATTCTTCTATCTGACGATCAATGTATTGAGATAGGGTCGGATCAGCAGCTAACTCTTTGCTCTTTGTATAAGCAGCGATAGCTTCTGACTTTTGACCAATTTTTTCGTAAGCTGTTGCTAAATAGAAATACGATTCAGCGTCAGCCTTTATTTCTATGACGGTCTTAAAACGGTCGATCGCACGATCAAACTGTCCAGACTGCATTGAAAACAAACCTAAAGTTTTATTAGCGTCTAAGTTTTTCGGATCGGCTTGCACCACTTCACGCAATAAAGCGATACCTGCCATTGGATTATTAGAACCTGTTACCAATGAAGCACCAAGACCAGTCTTAGCCGCTAAATTGTTAGCATCAATATCCACCGCTTTCTGATAAGATTCAATAGCCAATTTGTTCAACGCAGATGCTAATGCAGTATCTTGTTGATTGGTATATCCCTCACGGAAAGCATCTCCCGACTTCACCCAATAGTCCAATTTTGGTGTCACCTCGGCCATCTCTTTGTAGATGAACCCTTGCGGAATAGGTTTCGCCAAATCCTCCCACTTAGAAGCTAATGACTGCAACAAAGAAACTTTCTCTTCTCCCTCTGCTTTCTCTACTTGACCTTCTAAAGCCGAAATTTCTTCAGCGATAGCGGTATTGATTCCTTGTTTTGCTAATTCAGAAACACTTTTCAATGTATACATTGAAGATGATTCGTCGGCAGCCGCAGTAGTGTTTTGCTCTTGCTTATCTACCAAACCCTTAATAGGCTGCGCTAACAAGGCACCTATCATCACCACCACGATTACGATTACAACAATTTGTTTGGTATTAAGCATAAAGCGAATTTAAATTATTTTTTTACTTTATTACCATTTTTTACTTTTTCTACAAAAACTTTTGCAGGTTTAAAGCTAGGCACGAAGTGCTCTGGGATAATAATAGCTGTGTTTTTTGATATATTACGTGCAGTTTTCTCCGCTCTTTTCTTTACCACGAAACTTCCAAAACCTCTAACATACACGTTCTCACCTTCAATCATCGCATTTTTTACAACCTTGAAGAACGCTTCAACCGTTTCTTGTACATCAACCTTCTCTAGACCAGTCTTGGTAGAGATTTCTGCAATAATTTCTGCTTTAGTCATATCTAATAATCTGTAATAATTTATTTCTCCACTACCCACATTTGGGGATGCAAAATTATCGTTTTTTCATGATGTTTAAAAATATTTTGAAGTATTTATCAAACATATTTTTTTCATAATCAAACGTTTAAGCATATTACCTATCTCTACCGTATTCAAAATAGTCTGCAAATCTACAATTATTTAGTTGATTTTCAAACTATTATTAAACATGACTCTGTAAAACCTCTGTTAGCTTTTGTATATCATTTTCGCTGTGTAAAGCCGAAATTACGATTCTATTTAGAAGCGCACTTGTCGGTAAAGGGTAGGGAAAACTGGAAATAAGTATATCATTTTGATATAAATGGCGATATAAATTCGAATTGATTGAAGTAAAAACCGGAAAATCTGAGACATGATTTATTCCCCAGCTCGGCTTTAAGTAAGAAGATAGAAGTCGGATATTCTGTTGAAGTTTATCGAAAGCTTCATTATAAATTGCTTGACTTTTTACTAAAGCATAAATAAAAGCCGGACTACTTGGCGAAGCCCCCATAAAAATTGGGCATTGCTTTATTTTAGCAATTACCTCCTTATCGCCTAAGACCAACCCTGCATCGGTTCCTAATCCTTTAGCCAAAGAAGCCACGACAACCACATCAATATGTGTACAAGCGGATAAAGCCAATATATTAGCCGAAATCGAATCTTTATTAACAACGCCTAAACCATGCGAATCATCTAAAATTAATATAACCTTCTTAGAGTGCTTGATATTTTTAAGAGGGCTGAAATCGTATAACTCTGGTTTCAGATTGTCTATTGCATTTGCAATTATCACAAAGTTTTCTTCAGATGAATCATTAATCTCCTTTACGACTGAAGTAATCCATTCACTAAAGTCTTCTGCCAACACATTTGGCTTGTCCGCAATCCATAAAGCCGGATGGGAATTTGGAGCATAATAGATTTTTCCATTCAAAGCCAAGCTTTTCACAGTCGCTTGCGCAGCCAAATATCCGCTGGAAAAGAGAGCCGTATCAGCATATCCAAATCGGGCAGCCAATACCGCTTCTGCCTCATCATATATTCCTAATTGTACGTTATTAGATCGAGAAGTCCCATTATTTAATCCATACAGTTGAATTCCTTCTTTTACCAAGAGTTGGTATTCGGGATTTACCAAAAAGCCTAAATATGCGGTGCCACCAAAAAATAAGTATTCCCTCTGGTCCATGGCAATGATACGACCTGTTGGCTGATGTAGATGTCTAAATGAATTCATCATAGGTTCAATTTGCAAGCAAATGTAGTCATTCAGAAAAATTAAGACTAATACAAATGATAATTCAACGGAAGACTCAATCCCAAACTGAAATTAAAGCCTTTGATAGGTGGAAGATTATCCTTTTGCTTTAATTCAAAACCATATCCTGCACCGACCTCAACGATATTGAATAAGCCAACACCGACTTTTGGAGATATAGTATAAGGAGTAATTTCAGTTTTGATAAAAGGCCAAACTCCCTTTGCACTTAAATAGTACGTAATGCCCAGTTCGGGAATTAAATACGCTTTTTTATGCTCGAAAGTTAAGTTCGCCCCAGCATCAAACCTTATATAATTAGCATATCCTATATCTGTTAATCCCCAGAAGGAAGCCTTTAAAAAACTTTTCTCTTGATATTGATACCCTAATGAAGGTCCAACTATCCAATTGGATTTTTTCACTTGCTGTGCATAACTAATATTAGATAGTATTAAAAAGATAAAAATCCAGAATATTCTCATGTCATTAATTTTATTTACCAATTGTAAAGATAACTTAAATATGAATGCCTATAGATTTTGTTTAAAACAGATATCACCACAAAAATTAAACACACTATTACATTATTTTTTTAAAAAACATGTAATCAATTGTCGTAGTTTAAAAATATCTTCGTAATATTACTTTATGTGTAATTATTATCCCACAATAATTGCACCCAAATTATAAACTATCTTATGAAAAAAAGTAAACCGATCAAAACCCCATGGAAGAGGAATGTCATGCGTTCTCCTCAATTTCGTAGATGCTCAGTAATAGCTGTATTATTATGTAATACTATTATTGCTCATGCAATCGATTCCGAGACAGTAGGTCGATCAGCCAGCATATTGTTCCAACAAAGTAAGATTTACACAGGTACTGTTAAAGATGTTAGTGGAAACATATTGCAAGGTGTATCAATCTCCCTAAAAGATCAAAAAAATGCATTAACCTCAACTGACATTAATGGTCGATTCGTTGTCGAAGTCGAAGCAAAATCCATCCTAGTTTTTAAACTGGTGGGCTATACCCCAGTTGAAGTTCCACTTGATGGAATTCAGAATAATATAAGTGTAACCCTGACTGAAGATTCTCAAGGAATAGACGAAGTGGTTGTAGTAGGATTTGGAACGCAAAAAAAAGAGAGTAATGTTGGATCACAATCTACAATCAAACGCGCTGAATTAAAAGTGCCCGTTGCCAATTTGTCTACAGCAATAGCGGGACGTCTGGCAGGTGTAGTAGCAACACAACGCAGCGGAGGACCAGGAAGTGATGGGGCTAACCTATTTGTACGTGGTGTAGCAACTTTTGCTAGTTCTCCACAAACTCCTTTACTCATAGTTGATGGTGTTCCAGATCGAGATATTAACAACATTGATCCCGAAGATATTGAGAGTTTCACAATACTAAAAGACGCAACAGCAACAGCAGTATACGGTACTAGAGGAGCTAACGGTGTAATCATTATCAATACACGTAAAGGTAAAGCTGGCAAACCATCAATATCCGCAGAAGTACAACAAGGGATTACTGGATTTACCTATTTACCTGAATTTGTAGATGGTCCTACTTTTATGGAATTATTTAATGAGGGCCTGACTATGCGTGGTAAAAACGCGTTTTATGATGAGGAAAGAATAGAAAAACACAGAACAGGAGAAGATCCAGATTTATATCCTAATGTGAATTGGTATGAGGTTCTTTTCAATGACAACGCGACCAATAACCGTGTAAACGTAAATATAACTGGTGGAGCAGATGTAGCCAATTACTATTTGTCTTTAGGCTATTACAATGAGACTGGTCAATTTAAAACTGAAGATATTGATACCTATAACTCTGCGTTAAAAGAGGATAGATTTAATTTTACCAGTAATTTGACTGTAAACATCACACCAAGGACAAAACTTGATTTTGGATTAAATGGCTATTTGAAAAATTACAATGAACCTGCACGTGGTAGAAACAGCATTTTTGCGCTAGCTACTGAGGCATCCCCACATATTATTCCTGTTCAGTATTCTGACGGATCATGGTCTTTTGTTAGAGGGGCTTCCGAAAATCCTTATAAAGCTTTGACACAGTCTGGTATTAACAATAGATATGATAATGTCGTAAGATCAAATCTAAGGCTTACTCAGAATCTTGATATGATAACCAATGGTCTAAGCACAAGCGGACTATTTGCATTTGATGTTTTTGGACAAACAATACTATCTAGAAGTAGGAACTTACCTTCTTATTTTGCCGAAGGAAGAGATACGGAAGGGAATCTAATATTAACCAACACTGGAACAGGATCACCTGACTTAAGCTTTAGTTTAAATAGGTCATCAACTAGACGACTGTATGCAGAGGCATCCTTAAATTACAATCGTGAATTTGGCTTACACGACGTTGGTGGCTTATTACTTTTCAATCAGTCAGACTTTTCAGACGCGGGTTCAGGTGTCAACTCATACCAAGCTGCTATACCTTACCGAAATCGAAATCTAGTAGGAAGAGCCACATACGCTTACGACAGAAAATATCTATTTGAAAGCAACTTCTCTTATTCTGGCTCGGACAACTTCACACCAAACAATCGATTTGGCTTATTTTCTTCCTTAGGACTTGGATGGGTTGTTTCTAACGAAGGCTTCTTTGAATCCGCAAAAGATTATATCCAACATTTAAAACTAAGATATTCTTACGGTACTTCCGGAAATTCTAATACCTCTGATCGCTTTCTATACTTAACTCGATACAGTCAGTCAGGAGGTTCGTATAATTTTGGTACTCCTGGTTCTCAAAGAGGGTACACAGGATATATAGAGTCACTATTACGTGGTGATGTAACATGGGAAACATCATATAGACATAATGTTGGAGTTGAGTTAAATATTTTCGACAATAATTTACAAATTATAGCAGAACTCTTTAAAGAAGACCGAAAAGGTATTCTAATGCCTGGAGATAACATTCCATTTGTATCTGGATTCCATGCAGGAAATATACCCTACAAAAATATTGGAGAAACGGCAAATAAGGGTATTGATTTAACATTGGAATATAATAAACATATGTCCAATGGATTCTTCATGGCACGCGGAACAATGAACTACAACACAAACAGGGTGGTAATGGACAACAAACCACCTTGGGCTTTTCCATACTTAGATCGTGAGGGACATCGTATTTCACAACGATTCGGATATATAGACCAAGGACTTTTTAAGTCAGAAGAAGAGATTGCGAATTCGGCTACCCAAGCAGGAGATGTTCGTGTAGGTGATATTCGATACAAAGATTTGAATGGTGATGGTATTATCAATTCGAACGATCAGACAGCTATTGGATATGGATCTACACCATTATTAACCTATGGTATCACGCTTGGAGGAGGCTACAAGGGTTTTGACTTAAGTCTATTTTTCCAGGGATCCGGAATGGTTGATTTGAACTATTCAAGTGGACACGCGGTTACGCCTTTTTCCCAAGGTGCGACTTTCGGTAATATGTATACTAATTTGTTGGATCGTTGGGATTCAAATAATCCGGACAAAAAAACTCTTTACCCAAGATTATCCACAAACGAAACTGTCACTACAAACTACTATACTAGCACCTGGTGGTTAAAAAGATCTGATTTTATACGTCTTAAACAGGCAGAATTTGGCTATAACTTTGAAAATAAATCATGGTTATCTCGCGTGGGTGTTGCAAAGATGCGAATTTATGCAAATGGAACTAACTTATTTACCATTTCTCGATGGGACTTTTGGGATCCAGAGTTGGGTGACGGAAGGGGAACTGCATATCCAATAACAAGGGTATACAATATCGGATTAAGATTGAACTTTAAATAAGATTACTATGAAATTTAATTATAAAAAAATAACGTTTGCCTTACTGTTGGGAATTGCTACAATAACACATAATAGCTGTAACGATAAATTTTTTGATGCCCAACCAGACAATTTATTAAATATTGAAACTATTTTTTCAAATCGTGCGCAAACTGAGAATTATTGGGGAGGACTATATGCACGTATTCCTGACATTTGGGATCAACCGTATGCTTTTTACTTTTCATCAATTACAGATGAGATGGATATTTCAAACTGGCAAGAATTCGCACAAAATTCAGGCGCACTTTCTGCCGACAATGTAAACACCTCATATGTAGATTATTATAATAAAATAAGGCAATGCCAGATTTTTATTGATAATGTTGATAAATGTGATGAATTATTAATAACTGAAAATGGTCCTACCATAGTAAAGCAGTATAAAGCTGAAGCAAAATTCTTACGCGCCTATTATTATTGGTTAGTAATGAAAATGCATGGACCTGCAGTGTTGCTACCCATGAATGTAGATGAAGCAGGTGCTGATAATTATCAAATTCCAAGAAGCTCTTGGGATGAGTGTGTAACGTTTGTACTCGACTTAATTAACGAAGCATTAATTGATTTGCCAGTAGAACATTACCAGCAAAACACCTCTACACCTGATGGCTCTCAATTAGGACGTATAAATAAAATGGTAGCTGAGGCATTAAAATCTGAAATTACACTATTTCATGCTAGTCCATTGTATAATGGGAATACAGATTTAGCCAATTGGAAAAATCTTGATGGTAAACAATTAATTAATCAATCATACGACGCTAGTAAATGGAAAGCTGCAGCAACACAAGCAAAGGTTGCTATTGATTTAGCATTGGCTAATGGTAAAGATTTATTTGTGAGAAATGGCAACAGTACTTTTGAAACAGGATTTCTTTCTACACGAGATTTATTCTGGGATGGTTATCAAAAAGAGGGAATATGGATAAGGCCAAGTACTCAAAGAGAACAGTGGGAGAGACATGCTTCGCCAAGGGCTGTTGTAGGTACACCATATAATGGTTTAGCAGTACCACAAGAATTAGTTGATGATTTTAGAATGGCCGATGGTAGTACGATAAGTCAGAGTGCAACTTATAATGAAAACACATACGTAAATGCAAATACAGATTATTACGTATCTGGCACAAATACAATGTACACCAATAGGGAGCCTCGCTTTTATGCATATATTACCTTCAATGGATCCAAAATCCCAGGTGTTGCAAAATCTGGTATGAATCGCGTAGAATATTATTCAACAGGAAATTCAGGAAAAAATGGCGCTCCTCGTGACTGGCCAAAGACTGGTTACACTGCTAGAAAAAATATTCATCCAGGATATGGATTTAATCCATCTACTACTACAAATAGGGTTGCTATGTTAATCAGACTATCTGAGCTTTACTTAAATTATGCGGAAGCATTGAATGAGGCAGAGCCAAATAATCCAGATATATTAATTTACCTTAATAAGATACGTAACCGAGCAGGATTACCGTCTTTAGCCTCTGGTTTATCTCAAGCTCAGATGCGCGAGCACATAAGAATGGAGCGTCGTATCGAATTATGTTTTGAGGGTAAGAGATATTTTGATGTTAGGCGATGGAAAGTAGCAGATCAAGAGGGGTATTATCAAGGAGGAATCATTACTGGAATGGACATGTCAAAAGGGACACATCTAAGCGATCCAGCATTTCATCAACGTGTCGTGGCTGTAGAAAGAGCAGACTGGAACGATAAGAATTATTTTATGCCTTGGCATCAAATGGAAATTGATCGAAACAAAGCTTTAGTCCAAATTCCTGGTTATTAATTTAAAAATCATGAAAAAAATAAATATATCATTACTTATCATCTATGTAAGTTTCACCGCTTTGTTTTCGTGCAAAGAAAGCGTTCCAACATATGAACAATTAAATGATACGCGTGAGCAAGCATGGTTAAGTGTACAGAAGGCAGCAAACGGTCAACAAGATTTAATTTTGTTTCCTCAAGTTGAGGAACGAAAAGATGTATTCAGAGTAAATTATGGTGGTGTCGGATATCCTGCTGAAGATTTGAAGATTACAATTTCACAAGATCAAAAAGCATTAGATAGCTTAAATAAAATTAGACAAAACAGAGGTTTACAACCACTACTCCCTTTTCCTGCTGATGCGTTTTCGCTTGACATATCCAGCACAGATATTAAGTCAGGAACGACCAGCTCTGAATTTATAACTTTAACGTATAAACCTGAAAAGTTTGACCTAACAAAGGAATATATGCTTGCTCTCACAGCGAGTAATAGTCAAGGTTATAAATTTAGGGAGGGCAATAGCACTATTTTTTATTATGCAGCAGTTGTTGAAAGACTAAAACCTAAAACTAAGTGGACTGCCAAGGTTTCAACAATTCACACAGGAGAATCAATTGGTATACCTGGTGCAATAATAGACGGCAATATAAATACGTTTTGGCATACTCCATATGGTGGTGGTTCACCAAATTATCCACATTGGGCTGAGATTGACTTTGGGGAAGAAGTATATGCTACTAAAATAGGAATTACCAAAAGGCAAGCGAATTCCACAGGATTTAAAACTTTTGATATCTTAGGAAGTCAAGATGGTACGACTTGGATTACATTAGCTACCAATCAAGTTATGCAACAGTTCAATGACGAAATGCAAATATTCGAAATTACACCTCAATATTTGAAAAAAATCAAACTTGATCTAAAAGATTCATTTGGTGGCGAAAATTACACGCATTTAGCAGAAGTTGATGTGATAGGGTATTAATTTAAATAAAAATAACGCATTTTAGAGAGGTTAGAAAAATTGATTTCAACCTCTCTATTTATCTATAATCAATTGAAATTATATAATTGATTATATCTAAAAATCCAGAATATTTTCTTTTTATAAGGGTTTAAAAAGTAAGATAACAAAAAGGCACACGCTAACGTGTGCCCATTCCCATATTTTAAGTTTCTTTATAACATTCCATAACAATCAATATTAATGCCAATTATTTGCTGGCCATCTCTATCGGAAGCATAATGGTTTCATATTCTTCCATGGGATACTTTGCTTCAATCTGTGCAATAAGCAATTTAGCAGCTTTTTCGCCCATCTCTATTGCAGGTTGTTTTATAGCTGTAATAGGTGGATTAAAAATTTCGAATACTTTAGAATTTGTAAACCCTACGATTCGATGCGTTTTATTTTCTAAATCACCCAATCTATTTAATGCTTGTAAATATCCTGTAGTTAGCCTATCACCAGAAATAAAAATACCGTCATAACCATAGGACTCAAGTTCTTGCACAGCTCTCTCCATCTCACCTGCATCTGCTCCACCATGCGGACAATACCTCACAGCCTCCTCTTCAAAAGGAAAACCATTGGCTTTTAGTCCTTTTTTGAAACCATCTAGTCGTTCTCTATTGGTTGAAAGATTATGATTCCCTGTGATATGCGCTATTCTTCTGCACCCCTTTCTTACTAGATATTCTACAGCTTCTACACCGCCTTTTTTATTGTCAGCAATGACTTTATGCGCATCAAAAGTTTCCGGTACACGATCAAAAAAAACTAAAGGAAATCCACTTTTAACTAAATCTTCCAAATATTCAGTTTCATTTGATTCTGCAGAAAGCGTCATCAATAAACCATCAATGGAACGTTTGAATAAATGTTCAACCAACAGTTTTTCGCGCTTATTATTCTCATGTGATTGTGTAATTACAACCTGATAGTTTCTATCATATGCCACAGATTCAATACCTTCAATTACTTGAGAAAAAAAATTGTTGGAGATTTCGCTAACAATTACACCAATAGTATTACTTCGTCTTTCTTTTAGACTACGTGCAATGGGATTTACTTGAAAGTTTATCTTTTGCGCATAGGACAGCACCTTTTTCTTCGTCTCTTCACTAATTTCATAACTATCTCTTAACGCTCTAGAAACGGTAGAAGTAGATAAATTAAGCGCTTTAGCAATATCTTTTAAGGTATATTTTTGGAAAGACATAATAAGGTAATTTAGGTAAGTATACCTAAATTTTTTGAAAAGTAAAAGCAGGCGCAATGAATTAGATTCGTCACACCTACCCCATTTAATGTAACTCTCTATTACTAAATCGTATTATTCCGTATCGAAAAATTAAAATTTAAAATATTCTTTCGCATTATAATAGCTAATATCCTTGACCAACTTACCAATCCACTCGATGTCGTTAGGAAGCTCTCCATTTTCAATATCTTGACCGAAAATATCGCATAATAAACGTCTAAAGTACTCATGTCTAGGAAAAGATAGGAATGAGCGAGAATCTGTCAGCATACCTACCATACGGCTCAAAAGCCCCATATTTGAGAGCGTATTGATTTGTTTGGTCATCCCGTCTTTTTGATCCAAAAACCACCAAGCAGAACCGAATTGCACTTTACCAGCAACTGAACCGTCATTGAAATTGCCTATCATGGTGGCCATTAATTCATTATCTGCAGGATTTAGGTTGTACAAAATAGTCTTTGAAAGTTTATCTTGGTTGTCTAGTCTATTCAAAAATTTGGACAACGCCCTTGCTTGACTAAAATCGCCTATAGAATCATAACCTGTATCTGGACCATTTACACGAAGCATACGCGCATTATTATTACGTAATGCACCTAAATGATATTGCTGTACCCAACCTTTTTCATGATCCCAATGCGCAAAATAAACAAGCATTGCGGATTTGAATTTTAGGTTCTCTAGGTAAGTAATTTCTTGATTTAATCTTATTTTATTGAAAATTTGCGCAATTTCTTCTTCTGTATAATCTTCAGCATAAATTTGTTCGAGTCCGTGATCCGAAACTGAACAGCCATTTGCTGCAAAGAAATCATGTCTTGATTTCAAAGCATCCAAATATTCTTGTAGGGTGCCTATAGATTTTTTTACAACCTGCTCCAATTGATTGATATAACCATTTAATGCCAGAACATCATCCGAATTCATCGCTTTATCCGGACGAAATGCAGGAAGCATTTTGAATGTTTCGTTCTGTTGAGCAAATTGCTGATGATATTCTAAACTATCGATTGGGTCGTCTGTAGTACAAACAACCTCCACATTCATCATCTTCAATAATCCACGTACCGAATAATTTGGAGTTGCTAATTTTTCTTTGGTCTTCTCCCAAATACTTTCTGCTGTCTTAGGACCTAATAAATCTTCAATTCCAAAATAACGTTGCAATTCCAGATGTGTCCAATGATACAATGGATTACGCATGGTATAAGGAACGGTTTCAGCCCATTTCAAGAATTTATCTTTATCTGAGGCATCACCTGTAATATACTTTTCATTCACACCATTGGTACGCATAGCGCGCCATTTGTAGTGATCGCCATTCAACCATACCTGTGTAATATTTTCAAATTGCGTATTATTGGCAATTTGCTCAGGAATCAAATGGTTGTGATAATCAATAATTGGCATCGCTTTCGAGTAATTGTGATATAACTCTTGGGCGGTGCGAGTTTGAAGCAGAAAATTATCGTCTAAAAAATTTTTCATAATCGTTTATAATTCTATAAGCTGACTCCTCGTTTCCAAGGAATAAAATCATCTTGGTTTAAAAGCACAGCTTTCGGTGTAACCTCTCCGCTAGCGGCTTTGATACAATATTCTAATATTTCTTCTCCCATCTGCTCAATGGTCTTTTCGCCATCGATAATAGGACCTGTATTGATATCTATGATATCTGCCATACGTTGTGCTAGCTCATTATTTGTTGCCACTTTTATCACTGGACAAATAGGATTTCCTGTTGGCGTACCCAATCCTGTGGTAAACAAAATCAACGTAGCACCAGAAGCCGTTTTACCTGTAGTAGCTTCGACATCATTACCTGGTGTACATACCAAATTCAATCCTGGCTTAGTGGCTTCCTCTGTATAATCCAGTACATCCACTACAGGAGAGGTTCCTCCTTTTTTGGCTGCACCACTACTTTTAATAGCGTCCGTAATCAAGCCATCTCTGATATTTCCAGGAGAAGGATTCATATGAAATCCTGAACCCACTCGCTCTGCAGAATCGCTATAAGCGCGCATAAGCTTAATGAATTTATGCGCAGCCTCTGGCTGGATAGTACGGTCAATTAGGTTTTGTTCCGCACTACATAGCTCCGGAAATTCAGCTAATAATACTTTCCCTCCCAAAGCCACCAACAGATCAGAAGTATAACCTACTGCTGGGTTAGCCGAAATACCACTAAACCCATCACTTCCACCACACTTTACACCTAAAGTTAACTTACTCAAAGGAACTTCTTGGCGAGTGAATTGGTTAATATAAGTTAAACCTTCAAAAGTTTGTCTGATAGCTTGCTTCACCATATCCTGCTCGCTAATAGATTTTTGTTGCTCGAAAGTATATAACGGTTTATTAAAGTTAGGATTTCTTTGTTTAATCTCATCCACTAATTCTTGAAGCTGCAGATTTTGACAACCTAGACTCAAAATAGTGATTCCAGCAACGTTAGGATGATCAGCATAGGCAGCTAATAATTTACCAAG
Source organism: Sphingobacterium litopenaei (assembly GCF_014692495.1). GTDB lineage: Bacteria > Bacteroidota > Bacteroidia > Sphingobacteriales > Sphingobacteriaceae > Sphingobacterium > Sphingobacterium litopenaei. The sequence goes on from NZ_JACOIJ010000005.1 coordinate 68,059, forward strand.
CACCGCAGCATCTTGACGAATACCACCGCAACCACCTTGATGATTTAAGAATTTAATACCATCGACATTTTCAAATACACGATTTTTTTTATTTACTGCAAAACTTATATCTAAAGTTTCAAAATCTCTTATATCCTTTCCTTCATTATAAGCTTCCAACAATCCTTGCGTGAAAAGTTTATATTTATCCGTCACCGAATACCCCAGTACATCATATAACGCCTCTTTGATCACATCTAAATTCCGATTTTCACAAAATACCGTTGGAATAAATAGCCAATAATTTGCTGTCCCAACACGTCCATCTTCTCGCACATAACCTTTAAACGTACGATTAGCAAATCTGGAAACGTCTGGAGCGTTCCATTCTCCTTGATTGTAAGGTCTAAATTCATAAGGCTCAACGGCATGTTTGGTGTTTTCTACAGACATACGCATACCCTGCAAAACAGGGAACTGAATTTTACCAACCAATACACCATACATTTTCACTTCATCCTGAGGTTGCATATCCTGCATAAAGAACTTGTGTTTTGCTGGTATTTCTTCCTTTAGCACATATTCTGTACCTTCAAAGAATACACTTTCTCCAGCAGCCAAATCCTTTAGCGCCACCAACACATTATCATCCGAATGAATACGTAATACTTTTGATTTCATTTATAAATTCACTGCTATTGCTTTTAAAATTCCCCTATCGGCTATTTGTTCTAAATTTTTATTAATGCTTTCCACAAAATCTGGATAAGCATTCAAATCTTCACCCCAAATTGATTGATCATTAATCAATTCATCAACTGATTTATTTTCATTTTGCGCCTGCATTTTCAAAAATGCCGCAATGCCTAAAGCCATGTATTTAGGCGTTTCTGTGTGCTTTGCATACCACTTACTTAATAATGGAACACAACGCATAGCTACTTTCGAGGGATAATTCATCGCAATAGCTGACCATTGGTGTTCCAAAAATGGATTGCTGAATCTATCAATCACACTATTAGAAAATGCGGTCACATCTTCTTCGGTTAGTTCTGAATCAATTATAGAAGGTCCAATTTCTTGTGTCATCAGATTTTTCACGTAAACTGTGAAAAGATCATCCTGCATGGCTTCTTTCACTGTTTTCACGCCAGAAAGCAAGGCTGCAGCACAGCTAAATGTATGCGTAGCATTCAACAAACGAAGTTTAATTTCTTTGTATTTGTTGATTGAAGGCACAATAATCACACTTGAATCTGTCTGCGCAAAAGAAAGTTTGGATTTGACACGATCCGAATCCGATTCAATCGCCCATAAGGCAAATGGTTCAGCCATAATCATGAGGTTATCTTGGTATCCTAGATACTTTTCTACCGCTTCGTGCTCCACTGTAGGCAACTTTCCTGGCACAATACGGTCTACTAAGGTGCTACAGAAATCATTCGCGACTAGCAACCAATTTTTGAAATCCTCGCCTAAGTTATTTTTATCACATAAAGACAAGACAATATCTTTCAATTTTATTCCATTATCGGAAATAAGTTCCGTAGGTAAGATAACTAGACCCTTTTCTACATCTCCATTGAAATATTGATAGCGATGATATAAGACACTTAATAATTTTCCTGGAAAGGAATTAGGTGGATTATCTCCTACTTTGTCATCACTGCTCACAATACCTACCTCGGTAGTGTTACTAATCACAACTTCCAAGTCCGCGGATTTTGCAATTTTAATTATCTCTGACCAATCTGAGGCGGCTTCCAATACACGTGTGATGGAATTATTAACAATATATTCTTCAACCACATTGCCATTTGAAAGACCTTTTACACAAAGTGTAAAAATTCCTTTTTGTTCCACGAAGTCTTGTATACTTCCAGAAGAAGTGGATTTGACAACCGCTACTCGGCCCTTGAAAATTCGTTGTTTGTTTGCTTTATCGATATAATAATCAGGCAATCCTCTCAAAAGTACGCCAGTTCCAAATTGCAACACTTTCTCAGGATAGCTAAAAGATTCTGAAGTTGGCAATAAGACTTTGTCTGTTGATATCTCATGAAGTATTTCGGGAGACAAGATGTTCATATAAAATGTAATGTTTTTATTTATTAGATTGAATTGATTTTAACCATTTAGGGTAATTATTTTTAATAAGATTGAGCGGCCATTCTCCAAACCATGCATATCCATTTTTACGCTCTTCGGATATTTCATCAAAATTATAATGCACCGTGTCATCACGGTCTCCAAATATGGGCTTGTTCGTCCCGATTTCATAGAAACGGCTCCAAACGACAGAACCAGCATCAGGCACTAACTTTCGCTCCATTTTACCATTAGATTTCTTAACTGTATCAAACCTATAGCCCTCAATTTTGTTATTCTCAAACCATTTTATAGCACTTTCAATAGCTAAAATGATTTGCTGAGAGGGTTTTTCCTTCATTAGAAAACGTACAATACCAACCGATTCACTAGAAGTGAGAGACACTGGTTCAAACTTACGAGCTTGTGCTGGTTTGAGGTTTTCATCATATTGTGCAGCCCAAATTGTAAGTTGCCCATTCGCAACGAGCTGAGCACGAAGTATGCAATCAATGCCTTTCTCAACCGCTTGTTGTGCTTTCACACGAAGATCTACGTCAATAAAATTATATAAATCACTTTCGGAGCCTACCTCACGCAAAAGCGTAAGGACATTGATCATCGCATTATCATTGAAAGTTATTTGACTGCGATAATTGCGCGTATCAGGGAAATATTGCGGAAATCCGCCATTTTCATATTGCGCAGACAGCAGGTAGTTGATACCTTTTATGACTGCATCTTTGTATTGCTTTTTTGATGTTTTTTGAAAACCTTCAGCTAAGGCTTGAATTTCTCTTGTCGTGGCATGATTATCTATTGTGGCATAAATACCATCTGTTGCAATTTTTAATTTTAAACTAGAAGTAATGGGTTTGGAATAATCGACAGCAGTTCCGTCAGTATAATGTTTTGCCCACCCACCATTTGGCAATTGATACTCTAGCATTCTATCCCAAACATCACTAGGTGATGGTGGTGTTTTTTGAGCCATACAACCTGTCATCACACATACCCACAACATACTTAAAATCAACCTCATATCTATCTAGCCTGTTTAATTAACCATTGTACCAATTCATGAGCTGCCGAAAAGTTCTGAAAATCAGCAGGCAATTTGCGCCCATCCACATATTCGTTATACAACCATGGGTCACCGACTGCGAAAACAGTTCCTTTACCATATTTGGCCACAGCCATAAGCGTATCATTGCCATCTTGCACCAAAGCTTTCGCTGGCGCTGTGATCTGTATAGTGGAGATTTCCTTTAAATATAGTTTGGAAGTTTTTTGAAAGATATCATTAGGGGTTAACAGTACTGCACCTTCCTCGAAATTTCGACCTTGCACTCTATTTCTGCTGTCCTGATTGAACCTCATACCGAACTTAGTACTCAATAAGTTGATTTTATCCAAATCACAATTGCCCTGGTCATTTAATAAAAGAACCAAGACTCCACCTTTTTTTACCCAGTCCGCTAGAGACTTCGCTGTCTTTGCGTCCATATACTTAGGATTTTCGGTTTCCTTTTCTGTATCCGGATCCACAATGATGAAGATGTCTGAATTTTTAAGGTTTTTAGCTGTTGGAGCTTCTCTCAAGGTTGATAATTTAGCACCATAGGTTTCAAATACAGAGCCTAGAATATAAAAACCATTAAAATCATGTCCCTCCCACAAATAATGGTAAGGTCTTTTCAAACCTGGAACAAATTCTTTGTATTCATTATTGTAATAATTATCAAGTGTTACTCGAGGAGATTTAGCCGTCTGTTCCCTCTTTTGGAGCTTTTCAAATTCAATAGTTGCTAACATAAAAGGCCCGACACCTTTAGGATCATTGGAAATTACAGGTTCACTCATGTAATATTCAAAACTACCATCACGGTAATTTTTGCTACCTCCTAATCCAGACACGGCAACGACCTTATTTAAATTGATTTGGGTGGGCGATACCTCCTCCACAAATTCTTTAATTAATCCTGCGTGCGCATTCTCAAGATTGGTTAAATATTTTTTGTGTAAATATCCTTTTCGAAGGCCTTTTGCCATCGCATACGTAAACATGCTCGAAGCAGATGCTTCATGGTAGTTACCTTCTCTATCTGCTAAATCCACAATATCATACCATACGCCCAATTTGGGATCTTGATACTTTGCTACAGCCTCCATTGTCCGCTGCAAAATACCGATCAATTTTTCGTGGCCTGGATGACTTTTTGGAAAATTATCCAACACATCGACTAAAGCGAAAACAAACCAGCCCATACCTCTAGCCCAGAAATGCGGAGATAAACCCGTCTGTGGATTTGCCCAACGCTCTTTACGCGATTCATCCCATCCGTGATACAACAAACCTGTTTTTGGGTCTTTTGCATTCTTCTCCATCCACACAAATTGGTTAACAATATCATCATACAATTCAGGCTTCTCGAGCAATGAAGCGTATTCTGTCAGAAAAGGCTGTGCCATGTATAAGCCATCCAACCACATTTGATATGGATAAATTTTCTTGTGCCAAAACCCTCCTTCCTTAGTTCGTGGGTGCTTTTCCATTTGTGCAAAAAGCTTATGACAAGCATTTAAATACTTTTTGTCGCCTGTAGCTTTGAACAAAGCCAAAAGGACTTTTCCATTTTTTACATGATCAATATTGAATTCCTCGGGTGAGTAATTCAGAATATTTCCTTCTTTGTCTACATACTTATCCATCCACTGTTTGACGAAATTAAAATATGCACCATTGGCTGTCGTTCGCCACACTTCCAACAGCCCCTCCAAAGGAACACCTAAATCGTACGTCCATTTCAGCCCCTTATTTGTGGAGAACTTCGATTCCACGACCACCTTCTCCATTGTGGTATTGGCCATTCGCTCGTAATATGGCATTTGTGCCATACTAATCGTCACACTTACCAATAAGAGCATTATTGCTACAAAAATTTTCTTCATATCCATTACATTTTCAATGCTTTCGCATTCGCTCCACCTACAAATTCAGTTTTCTTTTTTACGCCTTTTAATTCAGTTCCCGTAGCACGGATGTTTTTACTTTCATCACCTGAAACACGGAACAATAAATCCACCTCATTCATTGGCGTCAAATTCTCAAAACTGATATTTTCACTATCTGCGATCTGGACAAATGGGCTGCTGTTATCTGTATGTACCCGGATATTTTTCAGATTGATATCAGAAGCCGAAATAATTTCTATCCCGTTTTTGGCGTCTATATTTATATTTTCTAAGGTTATGTTTTTGACATGCATTTCAGGAAGACCTCTAAAGAAAATTCCTTTATCGGCGCCACTTACATGGACATTTTTAATAGAAAAGTTTCGGAATTGAGGTGTTTCTTCAGTTACAGGAAGCTTTACGACTTTCACTTCCTTTTTCTCATCCCCCAAAAGTGGAATAGGATCTACAGCCTCATAATACATATCAAAAAGAATGGCTTCTCCTGGAATACCAACCATATTGATATTATTTATAAAAATATTTTCTACGACACCACCACGTCCTCTTTTTGTTTTGAAACGCAAACCAATATCCGTCCCGATAAAAGAACAATCTTCAACCCAAATATTACGCGCACCACCGCTCATTTCACTACCAATCACAAAACCACCGTGCGCATGATACACTACCGAACGGCGGATAATCACATTTTCGGTTGGCATACCGCGATCGCGTCCAGCTTTATCACGACCCGACTTGATACAGATACCATCATCACCTACATCAAACGTACAGTCCTCTACCAACACATTTTTACAGGATTCTATATCTACACCATCGCCATTCTGTGCATACCAAGGATTACGCACCAGTACATCACGTAGCGTGACATCTTCACACATCAAGGGATGTAAATTCCACGCTGCAGAATTTTGTATGGTAACTCCTTCTATTAAAACTCTTTTACACGCCGTGAAAACCAACAAATTAGGTCTTAGGAAATCTTTGACATCCAGAAAGTCTTCTTTTGTAAGTCCAGGCTTAATGGTTCCTCCACGATTTTCTAAAGCACCTTTCATGGATCCTTCAGAAGGATACCAAATCTTCGCTTTCTCATCCACTACGCCACCAGAAGAAACTAGTTTTTTCCATTGCGAATCCGTCATTTTATTACGCTTGACCATACGCCAAACTCCACCATTACCATCGATTACTCCTTTTCCAGTAATAGCTATATTTTCAAGATTTTTCCCTGAAATAGGATTTTGATTTCGCCAAGCAGGCTGACCTTCCCAATTGGATTCAACCAACTTATAATCATCGAAGTTTTTTGAAAACAAAAGAATAGCCTCACGCGAAACATGCAAGTTGACATTGCTTTTCATTTCAATAGGGCCAGTAAGCCACAATCCAGCGGGAACAAATACTACACCACCACCGCGTTGATTGATAGCATTTATCGCTTTATTAATAGCCTCGGAATTCAAAAATTGTCCGTCGCCTTTTGCACCAAAATCTTTTATATTCACCGTATCGGCTCTAAAGGATGTTTTTTTAATCACGGGAAGAGACGGTTGTTGCGCTTGAACAATACTCGTTGTAGCAAAAAGCAAACTTAAAGTAGTACCTAAGGGCACTAAAAATTCTTTAGCAAATTTTCTAAGTAACATCATCATATATTATATTTTGGTTATCGCTATCAACAATTTACGTTGATAAAACTTTTAAAAAAAGTGTATTCTATGCAATCGTTGTCTTCGTAAGGACTTATTTCAAGTAGTCTTGTAAAGTTATTTTTTGTCTTTTTATTTCCTGAACCACTAGCTCCGCTATCTTTTGTGCTCCTTGTTGATTCAAATGGGTATTATCTTGCACCCCGCTTGGATAATTGTGATCTCCCGCATCTAAATGAAGGAATAATGATTTGGATTCTGCCTCTCCCATTTGACTTAGGAGCCTGTTAGTCAGACTTCGCAAATCAATACAAGGAACATTTAGCTTTCGCGCCAGGGAGCACGCAATAGTTGCATATTCACCATGGGTCTCCTGCAATTGGCCCTGTTCAAACTTGCGTCGGGCAATAGGAGTTAGCAATATCGGCTTAGCCTGCTTGGACTGTACCAATTCTACATACTTCTGCAAATTAGCTTCAAATTCCTTTGGTGTCACCCCAACAGCTGGTTTATCAACTTTTTCATCGTTGTGTCCAAACTGTATGAAGACATAATCACCTTTCTTTATATTCGCATAGACTTCTTTCCACAATCCCTCATTTTTAAATGATTTGGTGCTTCTACCATTTTTAGCGTGATTTCTTACCAGCACATTATCCGTAAACATTTGGGCAAAGGGTACCCCCCAGCCTGTTTCAGGATATTTGTTGACTGCCTTAATCGCCATTGTCGAATCACCTATCATCCAAACATTTATCTTCCTTTGCTCTAAAAAACTGAAAAATACGAAAGCCACCATAATAGCAATGGCGGTAATTAAAATGCTCTTCATACGGGTTATTTTCAAGACACAATTTACCACCAAAATACTAGTATTCAATGGAATAAATACGGAAACGTTATCGAGAACGATTGCATAAAATAGAGTTGATGTGCTAAGAGATATTTAGTATTCTTGTTTTAACCAATGAAAAATAAACTCCTATGTACATTTCAAGAATATTATCTGTTTTAGTCGTTTTACTATCAGTAAGTTGTTTTACCATTTGTGCTCAAACAATGGATAATAAATTTGAAATCGGCGTGAGCACCGATGGAACAGAAGATTTTACGACCATCCAGGATGCAATCAATGAAGTAAGAGATTTTGCAGAATTTCCAGTGGTAATAAATATTCATCCTGGCACGTACATTGAGAAAGTGACTATTCCAATTCAAAAGAGAAATATCATTCTCCGCGGTCTAGATCGCGAAAACACTGTGATTCGCTACGATGATTATTCAGGCAAAAAGATGGAAAATAAAGATGTAAGCGGGCAGGAATTTCATACCACATATACGACTTATACCCTTCGCATAGCAGGTGATGATTGTACGGTAGAGAATCTAACAATTGAAAATACAGCAGGACGTGTAGGACAAGCCGTTGCATTACATACCGAAGGTGACCGCATCAAAGTGTTGAATTGTAATTTATTTGGAAATCAGGATACATTCTATCTTTCCAAAGCTGGCGTACGCGTGTTTGTAGATAACTGCTATATCAAAGGAACAACAGACTTTATATTCGGTGCGACCACGGCTTATTTCCAGCATTGTACCATTGAAAGTCTTGTCAACTCTTATATTACGGCTGCCTCAACGACTCAGCATGATGAATTTGGCTTTGTATTTTATAAATGTAATATAGTCGCTTCTGATAATAGCGTGAATAAAGTTTACTTGGGTAGACCATGGCGACCATATGCAAAAACAGTTTTTATGCAATGTAAACTAGGAAGTCACATTACGTCAGCAGGCTGGGATCCATGGGCAGGAGACAAAAATTTCCCAGATAAACATAAAACGGCTTACTATGCGGAATACAAAAATGATGGACCGGGCGCAGCCAACATCGACAAACGCATAGACTGGTCACACCAATTGACAGATGTGGAAGCGCAAAAATATACACTAGAAAACATCTTCAAAGATTGGAATCCACTAGCAAAATAACCTAGGCATGAGCTTTAGTAAATTATTCGTCTTGCTTTTTGTATTCGTGCACTGTACTTCGGTTTTGTGGCGCAAAAGTCCATTCCACGAGATACTTCTTTCACTGTAAAAGGAACTTTTGAGAAAGAGAAGAAGAAATTTCCTCATATTGAAATTGCTCTGGCAGATACCAACGATCTAAAGATTAAGAAGGATATCGTTTATAAAAATATAGCCCAACGAGAACTAACAGTTGATGTTTTTCAACCTTTAGCAGAAGGCAAAAATATTGGAATTTTACTGATTCATGGTGGAGGATGGAAAACAGGTGATAAGACACATATGCATGAGCTGGCCAAAGCCCTAGCAAAAAAAGGGTATACTTGCTTTGCTGTAGAATATAGGCTTTCGCTCGAAGCTAAATACCCAGCTGCTGTTGAAGATTTACAAGATGCCATTCGCTGGATAAAAAAAAATGTGACACAGTATGCTATTCATCCCAATAATATTATCTGTTTAGGAACCTCTTCTGGTGGACAACTCGCTTCTTTGATTGGGGTATTAAATAAGTCCCTTGCGACAAAAGCCAATAAAAGCACACTCAGTCCAAGTGTAAAAGCAGTAATAAATATAGATGGTCTATTGTCGTTTACCCATCCAGATGCCCAAGAAGGAACAATGGCTGCCGAATGGTTAGGTGGAGATTCTATTGAGGCAGCACAAAATTGGAAGCAAGCTTCCGCCCTTACTCACCTCTCCAAAAATTCTGCGCCTATGCTTTTTATAACCAGTGGCTTCAAACGATTCAGCGCAGGGAAGAATGATTTGATGCAGTACTACAAAAAATGGGGAATTTCATACGATGAATTACATTTTGAACATTCACCGCATACTTTTTGGTATTTTCACCCGTGGTTTATTCCTACCGTAAATAAGATAGATGAGTTTATTTCAGGCTTAATATAAATGTCCGACCAAACTATTCAAATAGACTTCAATATTATCATACACCAAACTTAAATCTCTTCCATTCGCATTCGGTTTGGTATGATCTAACCCCTTTGATTTTTCCCAATCATCTGGCATACCATCCCCATCTGTGTCTAAAGGCACAGTCTGCGTATTTAGTATTGGCCATCCGCCCACATCTGTTTGCGAATCAATAATACCTAAAAATCCTGTTTTTGAACCTTTATAAGTATAAGTACCATCTCGGACCTCATCGACAATTCGACTATCCACCGTATCACGTTTGTACGAGGCTCCTGATTTTTCTAACACTGTTTGATAAGCCTGCTCCGCTGTAGGTTGCTCAGCAGCCCATATCGGTTCAAAAGGCTGATGCGCTTGTACCAACCTTTGATTAATCCCAGAACTAAAGACAACTCCTCCAGACCAATTTTGTTGTGAAATAGAGGTGTTTCCAAACACATAATTTCCTTCTACAAAAAACCTTCCATAACCCGGCGTATAAGCGGCACCATTCTCTTTTGAAACTTCTAGAATACGGTTCTTTTTATTATCTGGTGTCGCTGGACCTGCTTTAAAGTAATTATTTACTATGTTATACTCCCCATTTTCTCCTCCATAAATAGAGTTTCCGCACCAATTATACAATACGTTGAATCTAAAATCTACCACATCCTTTCCGACCGGACTAAGCCCACCTGTGCCAGGTCTGTTTCCACCATCAAATCGAGGGTTACGGCTATTGTGATGTGCCAATAAATTGAAGTAAAAAGAAGCTTTATGGCCTCCCCAAATACCACCATAACCATGATCATCTTTTTCATGGAAAGATTTATTTAAGCTTTCGGCAAGCAAACAATATTGCATGGTGAAATTTTTGTTTGCATAGAATGAAGCACATTCATCAATAGACCAGCTCATCGAGCAATGATCAATAATAATATTTTGGCGATAACGTCCCCAGATAGCGTCGGTTTCCTGCTGCGTTTCATCTCCTAATCGGAAGCGTAAGTAGCGTATTATCACGTTATCCGCTTCCAAATACACTTCATAATTTTGGATACAAATTCCGTCGCCTGGAGCTGACTGTCCTGCTATCGTTAAATCTCCATTACGAATGACTAAACGGCTTTGCAGTTTTATATTTCCAGAAATCTCAAAAATGACAATACGTTTTCCGCTTTGATTTATGGCATCGCGAAGACTTCCAGGACCGGAATCATTTAGATTAGTTACTTTGATAACTTTACCTCCTCTTCCTCCGCTGGTCATTTTTCCAAAACCTAAAGCCCCCGGAAAAGCCAACTCTTCTTCCCGTGGCAATCCATTGGTCATAAAATCGGTTACTGTCCAGCTGGAATATTGGTTTGAAGGTTTACTTTTTATAGCGCGAATACGCACGTAATATTTCGTCTGCTGACTTAAATTATCAAAAGTATAGGTAGTATTGGTTACCATACTTGTAGAAGTGATAATTTCTGTAAAGGAATTGTTCAAAGACAATTCTAACCTATATCCCTCCGCCCCTGAAACGACGTTCCATTTTAGCAAAGCAGAGGAAATGTACGGCTCTACCTGGATCCCTTGCGGGGCTGTCAATTCTTCTGTTGGAGGTTCTACATCACTCGTATTCGCACTCTTTGAACAATACACGAATAAAAATACCGTAGCTCCCAACAGCATTACAATCTTAACAGCATGGTAAAGCCGAACAAAATTCATCATTGTTTTATCTTAGTTTCTCCAACGCTCTGGACCAATTCCATTAAGTTTTAAATCCAAATTACCCAACGTAAAGTTTCCTGCATCAGCATTTGTAAATTGAGGATTCAACAAAGTGAAATTTCCTGTATCATTTTTCGCATTCGATGCTGTACTTCCTGTAAAGTTCGGTGCATTATGATAATTATTTTGCGTCATCTGCGTGATTGTTGTGGCAGCTTGATTACTATGCAAACCATTTGATTCCGACACAATATTCTTGCTAAAATAGATTTGATGCGAAGCCAAACGTATATACAACATTCGGTTTGAAGTACCCGCTAATACTTTATGGAAAATATTATTTTCAATATAAATCTTAGATTGAATACCAGGGAAATTGGTACTTCCTCCCGCATCCATACGGAACAAATCTCTTGCAAGCACTGAATTATAAACCGTATTATTACGGAAATAGAACTCATCAGCTAAACCATTACGAAAGTCAATAAAATCACCCCCAGCACATTCGATATTATAAATCAAATTGTTGGAATAGGTCGCTTTAGAGATCCGCACTTTTTTATTGACATACAACAATCCTTTCACATAATTTTTGAATTCGGAATTTTCAATAGATAATTCTCCATATGCTGAAGTCATATCTTCATCGTAGAAAATAGATTGATTTTGTGAAGGATTTCCTGTGCCATCCATAATGACATCTTTAAGAGTCAATCCAGCTCCTCCTTTTACTTTTAATACCAATCCTTTTAAGACTGGCTTATCCGCTGGTCTATACCCTTGAATAGTTATCGTCTTGGAGACTTCTAAATCTTTTTCTATTTTATATTCTCCAGGCTCTAGCGCAATGATATCGCCATCTTGTAGCGTAGCTAAAATTGCCGCAAAGTCTTCAGAAGGTCCGATTTTGGTTACATTATCCCCCAACATCGTAGTGAAGCTAATTGTGCCACGTGTTTTTGCTCCATTCATTAGACGGGCAGTATAAGTAATATCACTGCCCAAACCCTCAATAGTAATGGAGCCGTTGGTGATATTTTCTGCGGTAACAGGTATATAACGATTTCCTGGAGATAACTCAACCGATGTAGCTGTTAGGCCAGCAGGCCAACGTAAAATTGCAGAAGAAGAAGTAATTTCCTCTGGATCGACAGCGCGGAGTATCTGTTCTGTACCCGTAGTAAAAGTGGCCGTGGACCATTTTGATTCTCCAATATCCGAGCCCACAGCTTGGATTTTCACCAAATATTCTGTTTCGCCATCCAAACCTGCAACAGTGTATGGAAGTTCGTCATATTGGATATTCTCAATTCGCTTCACAGCAGTACCCGTACCGGCAGGATTATCATAAAATTCAATATGATAAGCACTAGCATTGTATACTTTTTTCCAATTTAAACGCACGCTGGTACGTTCTACTACTTGAGCTACAACATTGGTAGGCGAAAGCGCTCTATCTAAATGGAGTTCTGAAATCTCTGTAGTCAAGTTACTATCACATGCAACAAAAGTCAGCGCTAACGCCGTTGTTACAAGACCAAATATTTTATAAGGTTTCATGATATTTCAGTTTACAGGTTTAAATGTTTGTTATCTAACATGCCATTGGAACCTTCAATAAAGATTTGCCAGATGGGCCAAAATTGCTGCTTATTAGGGTCCTTGCCTGGATATACCAAAGCATCCCAATACGTAGTTTGGTCACTCGAAGCAGACATGGTCCACGTTTTATTGGCTGTATAGCCCAATGAAGCACCTTCTGCATCCGTATCACCAAAGTTCAAACCATAGATTTCAACCGTTTCACCATCTGCTAAGGTTTTATAGTAGATACGTGTTGGCAAATCGGCATACTTACCTGTCCGTGTTTCTAGTTGTTGCAATTTGGTTTTAGCTTCCGTCAATTTAGTTGCCAACAAGTTCCAACGGATTAAATCCGCTTTACGAAGCATTTCGCCTGTAAATTCTAACGCTCTTTGATCTACAATAGCATTAAAGAAAGCCGTTTTAGAACCTGTAGCTTCAGACATTAGCGTATTTACCTTAGCGGAATTTGTCGGAAATGCTCTATCCAAAATCATTTTCAAGTAAGGTGCAGCCGCTTGAGGTCCATCCAATTCATTAATAGCCTCAGCAGCCATTAAAATTACATCCGCATAACGCATATACATCCAGTTCAAACCATCATCATTGGTCGAAGTAACCCTACGGTTCATCCATTCATAACGGTATTTCCCAAAATACATCCTTCCCAAGGTGGTTGGCACTTGAAAACCACCAGCATCTGCAGCATCTGAAGAAGCACGATCCCATTCGTATGGCACTACCGACACACTTCTGCGTACATCTTCCTTATCAAATTCGTACCACATCAATGGATTAGCAACGACAGTTCCTCCACGATTTTGACCAGTATATTTATCCGTCTTAGTATGACGCACACCCAAATCAAAAATCACACGTCCACGACCTTCACTAAATGGAATTTCCCACATGGATTCTCCACCAGCCAATATATTCTCGCCATTGAATCTGCGGAATAATTCCTCAAAACCTAACAATCTCAGCGTCCCACTATTGATGATATCCAAACATTCTTGTTTTGCTATAGCGTACATTTTATCTTTGGAAAGATCTGGATCCGAACTCAATCGTACTGTACCATCCAAACGTTGTGAATAACCTCCTGCAGCCAATGCCAAGCGTGCGCGCAATCCTTTCGCAAAAGCTTTATTCACGCGTTCCACAGATTTAGTGACATTAGATTCATTTGGCCAAGGCAAAAGGCTTGCAGCTTCATCCAAGTCTGCTAATAATTGCTTGTAAATAACATCCTTGTCCGAACGTGGTAAATAAGTTGTTTCTGTATTAATCGGTTCAAAACGCGCTGGGACATCCCCCCAACCTTTTATCAAATCATTATAAATAACCGCACGCAACACCAACACTTCACCCAACACTTGAGCCATAGCTGGATTTCTGTCTATATTACCGTAATTACGCAAGCCTCGAATCGCCATATTAGCACGTTCTATTCCTTCATAAAACTTTGCCCAGGCATTATTGTCGGTGTTCATTTGGTCATTTTCCACATTGGTATTGTAATTGCCCAATCTGGATTTGTCGTCGTTAATTGTTTTTAGTGAACTGTACACTTCCACATCTGTATTGGTCCCGTAATAGACCAAATAGCGACCACGATAGGAGTTCGTCTCCCCGAAGGACTGCAAAATCCCTGGAATTACGCCTTCGGCAAGGCTTGGTGTGGAGAAAATCACAGACTCATCCAACGAGGATTTGGTCGGCGCTTCCAATATATCTTTACAACTCCAAGTTGCAAGGGAGGCCGCTAATATTAAGCTAATGGTAATAATCTTTTTCATAATCAGTCAAATTAAGTCTTACTAAAAGTTCACATTCAAGCCAAAAAGGAATGATTTACTCTTTGGATAAGCCGAATAATCGACACCAGGAGTCAACGGCGTTTGACGACGAGTAGAAACCTCTGGATCAAAGCCGGTGTAATTAGTAAGTAGCCATAAATTATAGCCTGAAGCGTAAATACGCATATTCTGCATACGTAAACGTGAAGAAATCTGCTTTGGTAAAGTATATCCTAGCGTCAACGTAGTCATGCGTAAGAATGAGCCATCTTCCACTGCCCAATCACTAAATACAAACGAACGCATATAAGGAGACCACATAGTCGTATTAGCATTCATCTGTGCTAACTCCGCGGGATCATTGCTGATGGTTCCATCTTCACGCAAATTTGTCCAGCGATTGCCCGAAGCCATTTCGGAAGTCATATTTCGAGAGAAATACTGGCTAGTGCTCGTATACTCGATTTTATTGGCGTTGTAAATATCATTGCCATAAGACCAATTGAAATACGCCGCTAAATCAAAATTGTAGATACGTGAATTGATAGAAAAACCTCCTGTATTCAATGGGTTGGCATTTCCAATAATCGTACGATCGGCTACCGAAATCATACCATCACCATTTACGTCTTTCAACTTCATCGCACCTGGACGCATGGTGCCCACCACATCTGCTGCAGTTGCTACACCTTCTTTTAATTTCCATTGATTGGAGATATAACCTTCAAAATCATCCACCTCATAACGTCCATCGCTAATATACCCATACATACGACCTACAGGAGCTCCTTTTTCAACCAAATAATCCATGTTGATCGCCGTTGATGCCCAACGTGAGGTACCTGGAATATTCTCCACAGCACCTAGATCTAGAACTTTATTTCTGTTAAATGCAATGTTAGCATTCAAAGACAAATCAAAATTTTCTTTACGCAAAGCGGCCCAGTTAAGAGAAAACTCCAACCCTTTATTTTGGGTATTACCAATATTGCGGTATTGAATATCATAACCCGTTCCACCTACAGGATAAGCAATCAATAAGTTGTTCGTTTTATTCAAATACGCATCTACCGTACCACTCAATCTATTATTCAATAATGAAAAATCTAAACCGATATTGCGTGTAATAGTTGTTTCCCACTTCAAGTCGGGATTTGCCATGGTTTTGGAAGCTGCCCAATAGTTATCATAACCATTTACCCACGTTGTGGTAGAGTTATTGAAAGTTTGTACCAATAATCCGGCAGGAATTCTATTATTTCCAGCTGCTCCGTAACTTGCTCTCAATTTCAAATCGCTAAGCCACTGCGCATTTTGTAAGAAATCTTCGCCCGAAATACGCCATGCTCCAGATACCGATGGGAAGAATCCCCAACGATTATCTTTCGAAAATTTAGATGAACCATCCGCTCTAAACGTCGCACTCAATAAGTATTTTTCTTTATAACCATAATTGACACGTCCAAAAAATGATAAAAGCTTATCATCTGGTGAAAAGTTATTGTCAATGGAATTTGGTTTACCTTGCGTAGTCAATTTACGCGCTTCATCAAATGTAAAAGTCTCTGGAAATCCGTGAAGAACATTGGACAAAATTTGATTTTGCGTCATTAAATACTCTTGACCTACCAACATATTCAACGAATGATCTTTGGAGATCAATTTTTTGAAATCAAAATTCAAGGTGTTGGTATTGCGCCAGCCATTACGGTTTGTATTAGTAAGCCATAAAGCTGGTAAATTTTGATTAGCACTAGTAGGCACATTACGTACATAATAAGTCGTACCACCATAAAAACGATCTTGATCATTGCGGTAGCCATCATAACCAAACTCACTTCTCAATCGCAGGTTACTTACGATTTCATACGTCAAAGCTGCATTAAGATTATATGTTTTGCGTTGAAAATATTGATCATTGTCCGAGATAGCTACCAAAGGACTATACAGATTGAAATCATCATCCGTTTCTGTTGTCGTTGTCAATCCTTCCACAGGAAAAGGCGGATATAGCATCGCATACTTTAGACGGGAGTCCGCAGAAGAAACTTCATTTTGCTCATTCATACCTCCGCCGTTCACTCGCATATCCGAATAACGCAGTCCTAAATCCAACGTTAAATTCTTGTACAGTTTGTGATTGAATTTGAAATTCACGTTCTGGCGTTGAAAATCCGACATTTGCATAATTGCTTTATCCTTCACGAAGGAATGACTTACACTAAACTTCGTTTTTTCGCTACCACCATTGAAATTTAAGTTGTGGTTGTAGGTATTGCCTGTACGACCAAACACAATCTCTTGCCAATCGTTCGCTTGTACATTAGCATACAAATCTATATCCTGATAATTACCAAAGTAATCCGTATAATTAGTTAACTTATTTGCCAATAAAGCTTGCTCATACTGCCATGTCACATAATCCATTGGATCTAAAACATCCAGTTTTTTCGCTAGATTACGTGCTCCCGTAAAAACATTTAAGCTAATATTGGTCTTACCTGCTTTACCACTTTTTGTGGTCACTAAAATAACCCCATTCGCCCCGCGAGAACCATAGATAGCTGTAGATGAAGCATCTTTTAAAATATCGATTGTCTCAATATCCTGTGGCGCTATATCTGCAATAGAATTCACAGGAAAGCCATCCACAATATACAAAGGGGAATTATCCTGCGTGATGGAACCTCCTCCACGAACACGTACAGTCAATTCAGCATCAGGCGAACCTTCAGTCGTAGCGATATTCAAACCTGCAACACGACCTTGGATAGCTTCTAATGCAGAAGCAACTGGAGCTGCAGCTATGGTTTTGGAGTCAACTGAAGATACAGCACCAGTTAAATCTTTACGTTTAACTGTTCCGTAACCAATCACCACCACTTCTTCCAACGCTGCTTCGTCACTCGTCAAGGTAAATTGCAGATTATTTTGGTTGCCGACCACCCTTTCTTGGGTTTCATAGCCCATCAGATTCACCACAATGATTTCATTGGAAGAATTTACTTGAATTCTGAATTTTCCTTCAGCATCGGTGCTCGATTTTCGATTAGTGCCTTTGACGCTAACCGTGGCACCGGACAATGGTTTGTTGTCCGTATCCGAGACAACGCCATTAACGGATCGCTGTTGGGCAAAGGAGATTTGCCACATCAGTACCATCATGAGTACAGTAAATGTTACCCTCATAGTGAACAGATTTAAATTAGTTAAAACAACTACTACATCTTCCTTAAGGGAGCTATAGCCTTGTTATTAAATGTTTATTAATTATTGTATAAATGGTTACCACCTCCGCAGAGGATTACATAATATTTTTCAAGGTAGATGAAAATATTATATACAATATTAAGGTATAAATAAGGCGCTTAGACAAGGTTTTGCGCTAAAATTGCGCAAACGATACCGACAACGTTTGCAGAAAAACGCTAAAAAATTGCGATTTATTAAGAGTTTGGAAGCTGGTTTTGAGTTATAAACAGCCTTTAATAATTATTATGCCGACATAATGCTTAAAAATGAAATTTCTAGTAAATAAAAAATGAGACAACGTGTTGTCTCATTTTTTATAAACCTATTTTTTTTTAAACTGTAAAATCTTCTATTGAAGCATCGGGTGCATTTTCACTTACGGAACGAATACCGTTATCCCTGCCCGCTGCAGATTCATACATTTCGCTCGAACCTATGATTTGGCCATTAGAAGATTTTAAGTTAAAATAATATTTGTTGTTAGCGGATTTTTTGCGGTCAAATCTTTCGTCAATCTGTGAATTAGTCCGAACAGATTCAATTCCATTTAAACAACCCGCTTTAGATGAATAGCCTTCACTACCCAAAATTATTTGACCATTCCCAGCTTTTAAATTAAACTGAAACTCGCCATTAGAACGCTTTTTAATTTCAAACTTCCTCATATTTATTTTTTTAATTTGTTAATAGACAATCGCATATATCTACATCGAGAAAAATATAGATACTTGCTTGGTTATCAATCCACTTAAGAATTAACATCTTAATTTACGTTTTTATTATTAATAAAAAAATAGCTGGAATTATAATTAGAAAATGACAAGATTGAATTTGTGTTATAAAATGCGGTTTTTTGAAATTAAAATAATTTTGCCCCATACTCTCCTGTTTTGTGCAATGGGACACCCGAGATAAATTTTCTCAATTTAGGTCTAGATCAAAGAGATCAACAATTGCTTTTTGATCATCATTTTTGATAATCAGTCTTTCATATATCTGTTCTGAATATGGGGTCTGTATTTTCACTTTGTAGATCGTTTTGATTATCTCGATTGTTTGTTCTGCACTGTATCCCGCGTTTTTCTCTTTCAGTAGCCGTTCCAGTTCTTTGTAGACTTTGCACGCCGCAAACGAGATACATATGTCTTTCGTTGCTGTCTTCTTACGGATACGATCCAGCACATCATCGGCACGTTGACCATATCTTTGCAATTCACTTTCTATAATCTGTTCATCGGGATCGAGGGAACCAACGATGTATTGTAGCTCGGTATCATTGCAGGTATTGAAGAACTCCATCAGTTCTTTCTGACCCTGTTTCGAAATGTTCTTAGCCAGATACTGGCTGTAGAGCTCCTTTATGTATTCAAGACGTTCCAATAGCTTCCCTTTTCAATACAGTACGGTCGGGAACGGGAAAGTGGTTAGTCGGAAATGAAAAAAATTATTTCTTCAATATATCAAATAAAGCCTGATTGATATAAAGTGTTTCTTTCCATACCTTTTTGGGAACTAAGATGCCAATTTGTTCCAGCGTTTTCAGATATTTTGATGCAGTAATCCTCGAAATGCCCATTCTTTCGACGACGAACTCGATCTTGCTGTAAGGTTGCTCGAAAATAAGTTCCAATAGCTCCTTATTATACATCTTTGGCGCTTCGGATTTCATCCTCTCTTGTGTCCGGGCAAACAATGTTTTAATGGAATCAATCTGCTGGATGGTCTGGCGAGACGTTTCTTCTACGGCCTGTAACATGAACAAGATCCAGTCTTCCCATTTGTCGGCCGTCCTGACTTCCTGAAGCAGGCGGTAATAGTCGGACTTGTGCTTGATAATGTAATCACTAAGATACAGTACCGGACTATCCAGTAAGCCACACAGGATCAGGTAAATTACATTGAGTATGCGGCCAGTCCTCCCGTTGCCGTCATAAAATGGATGGATACTCTCAAATTGGTAATGCTGTACAGCTAACTTGATCAACGGGGATACTTCGTCTTCTTCATTGATATAATCCTCAAGATTCTTCATCAGTGCAAGTATAGCTTCCTTGTCGTCTGGTGGTGTATAGATCACTTCGCCTGTTACCGCATTTTTCAATGAAGTCCCGGGAAGTTTTCTCAATCCTGCATTGTTCTCTTCCAGTACTCTTTGGATAGCGATGATCGTATTGGTATTTAGAAATCCTCGCTTCTGTACCGCATGATATCCTTCCAGGATTGCTTCACGGTAGCGGAGTACTTCCTTGGTAGCCGCATCTATTTCTATCCCTTTTGCCGATAATGCCTGATAGAGTTTGTCATGTGTAGTAATTACATTCTCTATCTCAGAACTCGCACGTGCTTCTTTTAGAATGACAGCGTTCAATAAAATAGAGGGATTAGGCAATGTATGGGCTAAGCCTTTCAGCTCTGCCAAGGCGATGGCTGACTTCGCTACTTGCCTCAATATAGGAATTGTCTCAATTTTCGATTGTGATACGGGTAGATGGGGCAATCTGTTATATGGTGCTTCTACATTTAGTTTCATCCGTTTTCTTCTCTTTGTGACAAGTGGGAGCTCTCCCGGACTTATCGGGGATCGATTTCATCATGTAAAGTTTTTATACACGAGTGTATTATCATGTAAAGATAATTGTTTTTTTTATATATGACAATAGTGTCATGTAAACTTCTTTATCATGATGGCATCAATACAGAATTTGCTCAGATAGTATGAGTGCTACGGCCAATGCGCCGGGGATATGCTGCTGGGCATTGTGAAAGTATGCTTTGACGGACTGAGTGGCCTTGACCAGATGGGCGTGCACTGTTTCGGGACTAATGCTCATCAATGCAGCAGCCTCTTTATAAGATTTGCCCTCTATCTTGCATAGGTTGAATGCGCGTTGCTGTTGTGCAGGTAACAAGCTGATTGCCTGTTCAAGTATTTTCTTTGTCTCTCTTCCATCGAGTTCCTCATCGGTGTAGTTGGCAGTTTCGGAACTGTCTTGCCGCACTTGTTTGTAAAATACGGTATTACGTGCCTGCTTACGATAATGATCCGTAACCAGTCGCTGTGCGATACGATATAGATACCCACCAAATGGCTGTTTACCATAGTGTTTCCGTACAGTTTAGGGCTTCGTCTTGTGTTGCAGCCTCACCCAACACTTGCGGCCTTGTATGTAGTTTCTGTTCGTCGGACCGAGGGTTTGCCTCAGACTTCCTTCAGATTCCACCTCGCGGTGGACACCCTTGTCATAAGCTAACACTTCCCACTGTAAAGGCGTGTTCGAGACTTACACCCTAGAGTTATTGCACATGCTGGGCACACAAAAAGGGACAAATCTATCATTTGTAGATTTGTCCCAGAAAGTGAACCTATTGGTACGAAACTCGAACCCTATTATTGGATAATTAACGGCAAGAGAAATTGAAAAACTTTCAAATCTGAAAAGCAGAAACAAACAAAAAAAGAAAGAATATGGTTCAAAGAAAAAGAAGTCTGGTTATATCAAAGCCAACCTAATAAAAAACTCTTTTTCTCTCTTACTCAATTAAGAGGACTAATTTTTTTAAAGTTTTCGAAAGGAAAATCTTTAAAAAAATCAAGAATTATTCTATCAACTATACTATAATTAGTATCTCTGTTCTTAAAATCAGTTTTATTATGCATCGTATTCGAAAGTAAAAAATCAATTAATTCTGAATCATTAAGAATTTTCACGAGCTCTTCTTCATTTTTTACGCTACAATATCGGAAGAGTTGAAGTCCATTTACAAAATGATTAGGCACATCATCTGTATGGTAGTGTCCATCTTCTAAGGTATATGAACCACCAATTTTCACCTCAATTGACATAAGATATTTACATATATCATAGGTTAAAAGTATTGATTCTTGCCTACATAAAATATCCCATGCAGTCACTCGTTTATAATAGTGATAATTGGTGTCAGGTCTTCGTGACATACCACTATAATACTCATATGACTGCTGATTCCATGACTCATAACTATCCTTAATTAGGTCAACTGAGAAGTCATAAGTGTATGGCAAATTTTTTAATCCTGTGAAACCTTGTCTTTCACATTGCTCTTGGTCTAATCGAGGAAGAAGACCCGAAGAGAAATAAAGTTTTGCCTTAGAGTATAAGGCGTTTCGTCCTCCTCCTTGATATAATCTCTTGAGGTCGTCTCTTTTTATCATTTGAAGAAGTGCTTTTTCTTCTTGAATTTTGGATATAATACTTTCTCTTATTTTGAAACAAGAATAGTAGAAAACTTCCAAAAAACCGGTGTCCAGACGGTAGAAATGTAGGAGTCTTTCAGAATTTAATTCAATTTTATGTAACAGTTCTTTCCAATCATAATCATTTAAAACATTTGTAATATATCGAACAGTATCATAGGATATTGAAACACGAGGATTATTCTTAATATTCCTAATTAGATTATATCTAAAATTTCCTAAGTCCTCTGATTCAGTTCTATTATGGAATTCTTCAAACAATATTGGTGTAATTTCAAACTCAGCTGTTTCACATAATGCATTGATATCGATAACAGAAATGTGAGATAAAATAAAGTCCGAAGAAAGTTGGCCTATGTTTTTGAAATTACTTAAGGAAGTCCCATGTTTAACAATATATTGCCGTGAGAAAGAAATATATTTTTTCTCACCTCCAGAATAATCGACCCAAGGGATATATTGTTCATATTCTCTCAATATATCTTCCGAGAACATAAAGTTTCCAAATTCAAATAGTAATAACCAAGCAATAGAGTTTTTGTGTTTCTCAATAATATCGAGGGTCCAATGTGTTTTCTCGTAAAAAGGTATGTATGAAAAAACTCCGTATTTATTCCAACCTTGTTTTCCCAAATAGAAGTAATGGTCTGGAAACAAGTATCTATACTCTGAACCAGAACGCCCTGAGCTACGAATATTATGGTCGATTATCTCTTCAGCTTTTTTAAATGATATTTCAAAATCTTCTCTAACAATAGGCTTATTATGAGAATAACGGACAGCAGGAGGGGCAGTCAACTCTTCATAACGGTTTATGACAAAATCTGAGTTTTTAAGAAAAATGTAGAATAATTCTTTTATGCTCATATTCCCTACTTATTGATAATTAAATCATACACTACTCTTGAAACCGGTTGAACTGTTGAAAATGTACTACCACCCCAAATAATATCTCTTTTCGAACTTTGGTACAATGTATTTTTTTCAGTTCTAATTTTCTCAATAAGAACATGAATAAAGACGTCTAAATCATCAATAGTATAATCTATTTCTAATTTAACATTAACAATGTTTGTTCCTTTCATTAATTCGATAAGGACGGTGTCAACATCAAAATAGAAATCACCAATACGAGTATTAAAAAGTAGTTGAATATGATCCATATCTATTAAAATGTTTTTGACTCCAAAGCATGCTATTTAAAAGTATAATTTATTTACACAAAAATACTTAATATTTGGGAACTAGTCTAAACGATCTCTTAAAACCTTTACTTTTATTGGCATCTTATTTAGAAAGGCTTTGAGAGCTCAACTTTCTTTGTTTACAATTCATTTAGTGGCTATCCTCTTACTATAAACCCGACTTCGGAGGGTGTTAATATCACCTGCAAGAACAAGTAGTTTTGAGGCATGGAATGAGTTTCGAGCACCTCAAAACATAACTTGCTATGTTCTGATGAACAGAAAGTATTGTAGAGAGATAAGAATGTTATTCGTCTGAGATATGTAGTCGAGATTACTGCATTCCGACCTTATAGCTGTCTTAAAAGATAGAAAACAGGATTACAGGAAGGCATGACTGCTTTCAATATATCAGTCTGACCTCATTAACTTCTTTTTATTTACTCGGTAATGAGAGGAGGTGCTGTTTTGTTTCTCTATCACTACCTTTAATTGCTCATTTATTTATTCGTTCAAAGGTCGGAGTATGCTATGTTTCGTTTCATGGGCTAAAAAGGTTAGTGTTTAGCTGAAACAAGGTTTTGACTGAAAAATACTATCCGCAGGTTGGAGATTTTTTAGCAAACCGAAGGCTTGACCTTGTAAAGCGTTAAGAACACTGATTTTACCTTTGCCCGTGAAAATGAAACGAATAGCATACCTACTTTTCAATAAAACCCTGTAAACAGTAGAAAAACCAGTGGTGTTAGAGACAAATAAGTAAAAGAGGGTTCGATGTTCCCTAAATTTCTGTCATTTTACGAGACACAACATCGAACCCCGAAGATCAATGCAACGTCAACGTATATCTTTCAGAATAACAGCATGTTTCAGAGCAAAAAAAAGGGACAAATCTATCATTTGTAGATTTGTCCCAGAAAGTGACCCCGGAGAGATTCGAACTCTCGACCCACTGATTAAGAGTCAGTTGCTCTACCAACTGAGCTACGAAGTCTTGTGATTTAACGAGTCAAATGTAAGGCTCATGAAACTTAAAATCAAATTCTTTTCGTGTATAATTTCCACCAACCATTTTTAATTACACAAGGGCGACAATGGAAATATTAATATGACAATTCTCTTTGTAACTTTGCATCCGCAATAAAATTAGCCATGCAACAAAATACTTCTATTCCTATCGAAGATCCATTGTATTCCAAACGTAACCGCATCCGTATCGCCGTTTCGTTATTTTATTTTTGTCAGGGATTAGCTTTCTCCTCCTGGGCAAGTCGTATTCCAATCATCAAAGAACGCTTACATCTTACAGAAGCTCAGCTGGGTACTATCTTACTAATGTTACCTATAGGCCAGTTAGTTACAATGGCTTTGTCGGGCAAGTTGGTTACAAAATACGGAAGTGCTAATGTTTTGCGCATTACGGCAGTTATATACTCAATTGTACTTTGTGCTATTGGCTTTGCGACAAATGCCTATCAGTTGGGAGCTGTGTTGTTTTTGTTTGGCGTAGTGGGAAATATGTGTAATATTTCCGTAAATACACAAGGAGTAGCAGCAGAAAAGATTTTCCAAAAATCAATAATGTCGTCGTTTCATGGCGCTTGGAGTATCGCAGGATTTACCGGAGCATTAATTGGTTTGATGACGATGAATATTGGCATTGACACCGTACAACATTTTTTTATTATTCTAGTATTGGTGTGTGCAAATACCATTTCCAACCATAAGTTTTTGGTGCAAGGAAAAGCCGATCAATCGGAGAAAAAATCCTTTTTCTCCAAGCCAGAAAGTTCCTTAGTTCAGCTCGGTATAATTGGATTTTTTAGTATGGCGACTGAAGGCGCGATGTTTGACTGGAGTGGTGTTTATTTCAAAGATATAGTTCACGCACCTGCCAATTTCATTATTGTGGGCTATGCTTCCTTTATGGTGATGATGGCGACAGGACGTTTTATTGGCGATATTGTCATTAGCCGTATAGGTCGCAAGAAGACTTTACAAGGGAGTGGTATCCTAATGTTTACTGGGATGATGCTTTCGGTGCTGATGCCTCAATTTTGGATTTGTACTTTTGCGTTTATGCTCGTAGGAATTGGTGTAGCTTGTAATGTTCCAACCGTATATAGCCTGGCGGGTCAAAATAAAAAAGTGCCTTCAGGCGTGGCTTTAGCTATGGTTTCCAGTATCAGTTTCTTAGGTTTCTTAATGGGACCACCGCTGATAGGTTATATCGCAGAAATCTTAGATTTACGTTATTCTTATGGACTTTTTGCTTTCTTTGGCTTGTTGATGTTTGTGATGACAAGTAAGTTAAAGATGTTTAGAGAAACCGAAGATTAAATCTCCCTATGAATTCAACCAATTTTGAAAGTCAGTGGAGCGGTCTTCACTGACTACAATTTCCAAATCTTTGGGTTGAGCTGCCATATTTAATTTAATACGCCCACGTGCGATTTTAACCATTTCTTGGATGGCATTGATATTTATTATAAACTTTCTATTAATCTGAAAAAAGTTTTCGGGAGTCAATTTAGGCATAAGCCAACTGAGGGTATCATCAATAACCACTTGGTCACCTTCGAAAGTATAGCCAAAAAGAATTTTATCATCCGCCATAAAGAAAGCAATATCCTGCACAGCAACGGTCTTCATTTTATTTCCAAACTTGACTAAAAAACGTGATTTATAATTCACAGGCTCTTCCGCTTTCGTAAAAACAAAATCTACTTTGGCAAGCGCCGCTTGCAAATCTTCGAGTTCAAAAGGCTTGAGCAAATACGCATAACCTTGATTTTTGAAGGCTTCTAACGCATAATTGTCATATGCCGTAGTAAAAATTACAGGAACTTCGACTTTCGTCTTTTTAAAGATATCAAAACTCAGCCCGTCCGCCAAGTGGATATCCATAAATACCAAATCCACATTATGTTTGTGAAGATATTGCGTCGCGTCGCGAACAGATGTTACGCCTTCTATGATAATTCGGTTTCCAAACAGTTCGGTAAGCTGCTCGGATAGACTTTCAAAAGCCCATTTTTCGTCTTCAACAATTAGGATTTGGATTTGCACAAAGGCAAAATTACCAAAAATCCCCATTCTTTTTCAAGAACAGGGATTGTAACAATATAAACACCGATTTTACTCTTACAAATTAGGATTGTTTTGTATTGCCTCACGCGGGAATTTAATCGTATAACGTGGGTCGTTTTGCTGCAACAAGTAATCTTTACCACCAAACTCATGTATAATTTGAGGTTGTGTAGTACGTTTAAGATCAAACCATCTTAATCCTTCAAGTGCCAACTCACGTGCACGCTCTTCGTAGATTTCTGATAATAAATCCGCTTTATTCAAGCCGTTTACTTTTGCTTGGTAAGCTTCAAAAGCTGTAGCAGTTAATCTGTTTTTAGCTAATTTCAACAAAGAAGACTTCGCTGACGTTAAATCATCAGTTTGTACCGCAGCTTCCGCTATATTTAATACCAACTCTCCATTACGGAAAGAAGTATTGAATTTATCATTTCCTCCTTTGATGGAAACATAACGACTTCCCGATTTTTGGAAGTATTTTTCTACACGCAAGTCACCTGCGGCATCATACTTGGCAATAAATTCAGGTTTTACGTATGTCGAACGCACTACCATATTATTACCTATATTTTCCAAAGCTTGGATCATCTCTACAGAAGTAAATTCATTTGGTAATACCGCACTAACATTCAAATCTTCCAAGTTATCGTTAATAACTAAAGCTTGTTCTGCGTACGCTTTCGCTTCTGCCCACTCTGCTCTGTATAAGTGAATACGTGATTGCAACGCGAAAATTGCAGATTTGCTAAATCTGTAACGCAAAGTAGCACTAGTTGGTACATTCTCTTTTACTAAACTTTCCGCTTTTGCTAAGTCCGAAAAGATCAAGTTGTAGACTTCTTCAACAGTTGCCAATTTGAATTTTTGTTCCAAATCAACTGCTGTAGAAAGCGCAATACCTTTATCCGTTACAGCTGTAGCTGAATTGAATTTAGGCGCGTACATATTCAACAACTCAAAATGCGCATAGGCACGAATAGCGTAAGCTTCTGCTTTGATTTGATCATTCTCTGCAGAATTTCCAGCTTTCTCATCTATTTCTGATAAGATATGATTTGCGTAGAAAATGCTACGGTAGAAATTTTGGTAAGGATAAGGAGTCGTCGTAGGATCAGGATTTTGATCGTTCCACAAATAAATATCCTTGATCGCCGACAAATCTTCCGAATACTCATCCAAATACAATTCATCTGTGCGAAGATTCAAATATGATTTGTGGGCAGGAAAAATACTGTATGCTGTTGCCAACAAACCACGGAAATCCGAAGTCGTCATTGGAATAACCGCACCTACAGGTTTTATATCTAAATATTTGTCACAAGAGCCAAACATCGTGCTTGCAACCAATAGTCCAATGTATACTATTTTATTTTTCATTGTATTAATCAATTATAAGAACTAAAATGACGCGGATAAACCAAAAGCAATAGACTTAGAAATAGGCTGCGCATAGAAATCACCGTAAGTTTCTGGATCCAAGAAACCCTCATGACCATTGCTGAACACAAATAAGTTACGTCCTTCTACACTGAATCTAAGATTTGACATCTTTAGCTTCGCTAAAGATGCTTGAGGTAATGTATAACCTAAACGCAAGCTGTTGACACGCACGAAGCTTTGTTTTTTAGCCCAGATATCGTAATAGTTGTACGACATTGCTGGATCATTATCCGCCATCCAGCTGTATGGCATCCAACGATCATTTGTCAATACATCTGTACCTCCAATAGCAGGAAGAACGCCTGTGCCCGCATTCAAGATATCTTTCGAATAGTTCATACCAGCATCAACACGCGCTGGATTGTAGCTTGGTGTTCTCAAACGCCATTGGTTCAAATTGAACATCGCTGAAACTGTAAAATCAAAGTTGGCATATTTGAATCTGTTCGTCATACCACCTGAGAATTTAGGATCTAAGCTACCTTTGTATTTAAATTTAGAACGGTAAGAAGCTTCGTCTCCCTCAGAAGCCAACATATAGCCTGGGAAGAAATCAGCCCAAGGATCGTACAATTGGTAGAAATCTTCGAAAGAAACAACTTCTCCTTCTTCATTATAGAATTGCATCACGCCTTTATCATCCAAACCAGCAGTTTCCAATACGAACAAAGAATTGATTGGGTAACCTTCTTTTCTATCTGGCATATAAGCCGTAGGTGAAGTCTGTACGCGAGTCAATTTGTTTGAATTGTGCGCGATGTTGAATTCTGTAGACCAAGAGAATTTAGAATTTTGGATATTACGAGAAGTAATGCTTAATTCCACACCTTGGTTAGTAACTGAAGCCCAGTTTCTGTTTAAGAAATCAAAACCATTTTCCAACGACAGGTTACTTAAACCGATCACATCCGAACTTTTACGGTTGTAATAATCTACCGTAACATCTAATCTGTTGGTGAATACAGAAATGTCTATACCCGCGTTGAATGATTCTGTTTTCTCCCATCTCAACTTATCGTTTGGAGGAGTTTCAATTTGAATTGCACTTTCATTACCACCTGGTAGGATAGTTACATTATCGTATTTTCCTACCACGAAAGGATAGGTATTGCGGTCAATATTACCTTGTGTACCGTAAGAAGCTCTTACTTTCAAATTATTGATGAAAGACTGCTCTTTCATAAAGTCTTCTTCCGTAACGTTCCATGCGCCTGACACAGACCAGATCGGTAAGAAACGGTATTTTGGATCTACACCAAACATATTCGAACCGTCGTAACGGATACTTGCAAATACATTATAACGGCGGTCATAGGTATAACCAGCATTTGCGAAGAAAGCAGCATATGCTGTTTCGCCAATTGATTTTTGGTATTGACGGAAACGTGCTTCATTTGCAAAAGTGCTAGAAGGGAAAATAACAGGTTGTGTAGTCAAGGTATTTTGATCATAACCAAAACCTTTTGTACTCACAATCGTGTTATCCGATCTTCTAAGTTCTGTACCTGCCATAACTGACACTTCATGTACATTGAAGTATTTGTTGAATTCTACAAACGATTTCCAGTTGTATTGGAAAGCACTTGTATTGTTATTTTCGATTACACCACCTTCGGGAAGGAAGTAATCGTAATCTTTTATAGCTGAGTTGTAATAGCTTGAACGCAGTCTGTATTTACGTCCGTAATACGAATCTTTATCTGCAAAACGCTCTACTCCAGTTTCGTCATATTGCAAACCTAATTCCGTGCGTAAAGCTAACTCAGGAATAAAGTTGTACGATAAATTTAAGATAGCTTTTAAAGCTTTGTTATTTAAACCATATTTTGTGTTTTCACGTTCTTCGATAATATTGAAAGGAATATAAGTTCCATCTAAACCTTGAATATCTTGGTCATATGCAAAAGAACCATCTGCATTTCTTACAGCAGTATATGGATTCGCATGTCTAGCGTAATAACTCGGGTTTGTAAACGCATCAGCATCCGAAATAAAGTTTCCTCTATCCGTTGTCGAACCCAATAAACTCAATCCCCCTTTGAATTTCTCCGAAAATTTGAAGTTGTTATTTACAGTCAACGAATAACGACGCATGTCTACACCTTTAGTTGTAGCTTGCTCATCGTAAAAACCACCTGAGATGTAATAATCGTGTTTATCAGAACCTCCAGAAATAGAAGCTGTATATTGTTGGTTTAAGGCATTGCGGTACAATTCTTTTCCCCAATCTGTAGATCCAGAACGCAAAGCATTTATTTTATCTTGCGTAGCTGCTGATAAAGCATCAAAACCATAATCCTGGTAATCCCATAATTCACCGTTTTCATTTAAGATACGTGCAATAGCACCATTCCCAACACGGTAAGTTAAATCATATCTTCCAGCTAAGCCTAATTCGAAATCTACCTTCTCATTGCCATTCATCAAGTTCAACTTGCTGAAATCAGGTCTTTGTGATACGAAAGTATTCGCTGAGATAGAAACTTTAGCAGCACCTGCTTTACCTTTTTTTGTTGTAATCACAATCACACCGTTTGCTGCTCTTGCACCATAAATCGCTGTGGCAGCAGCATCTTTCAAAACCGTAATATCTGCGATATCATCTGGGTTCAATCCAGCGATAGGCAAGTTAGTTAATGTATTTAATGTTTCTTTGTCAAACGTATTTGGCAATGCTGTACCTTCAATAGGCATACCATCCAACACCCATAATGGATCTTGCGTACCATTGATAGATACCGTTCCACGAATGCGGATTTTAGGCGCCGAGTTCGGACCACCATTCAGATTCGACAATTGCAAACCCGCAACTTGTCCTTCCAACATTTGGTCAATACCCGACACACCTGTTTGACGTACATCATCCAACTTCACTTTATTGTAAGCTGTAGTATTGTTTCTTTTCTTAATGTCCGTGTAACCTGTAACAATTACTTCGCTGATTACCGATTCATTTGAAGTCAAATAAATCGTTTCTTGCGCAGGAGATACTTTCACGCGTACCGTTTCGTAGCCCATATAAGCTACCGAATAAGAAGCTAAACCCGCTTTTACAGCTAAAGTATAATTACCTTTTGCATCCGTAACTGTACCCAATGCAGACTGCTGGATTTGTCCATTGATATTGGTTACCTCACCCACTACGGAATTGTCGATAAAAACAGAAGCTCCTGCAATAGGTTCCTTTGTTTTAGCATCCAATACGCGTCCCTGCACCTTAATTTGCTCCTGTGCATGAACTACCATTAGTTGCGAAATCAACATCCACACTACAAACAATAGTTTTTTCATTAGTTTTAAGTTAAGTTGTTTTATTTTTTATTTATTGTGTATTCAATTCTCAATATTAAATCTTGGTAGTGCGACTTCGTCAAATGGTCACCGCCTTTTGCTTTTTTCAAAATATCCAAGACAGCCATCAGTTCTGCACGCTTCGCAATCAGCATATCACTTGTACGTGCCATACCATCCACACGCATATTTCTGAAGCTGATATCATCCGGTTCTTTTTTAGCATGATTTACACCATGAATACCACACAAATCCAAGCGTGTTTCCGCTAAAATTTGGTCTACTAACGAAAGTTTACGAGTATATAATCTATCCATTGTTTTATTATTGCTGACCAACAGAATGTCGACATAGTTTTGCTGCAACATACGGCTGTTGATATCCAAATTCGCACCCGCTAATGTCTTTTTGAATACCTCTTTGCGGAATGCTTCCAAATATTCGGTTACCGTCCAAGTTTTAGCTTTTCCAAATAATAGTTCCGCTTCTGTCATGCGCAATAAACGCTCATCACTCAACATCAAATGCATCAAGGCACTTTGGAATTCGCGTTTCAAGCTGTTAGGTGCTTGTTCGTAAGGCCCCATTGGCGAATCTTTCAACGCAAAAGTTTTAGTCAATAACGCTTTATCAAATAACCACTCTGGCATTTCCAAAGCTTGGTTTTTCATAAAGTCGAAAGCTTCGATTTGTGTAGCACGTGGAACAGGCGTATAAGCATTCTTATTATCGCCCAATACTGGATTTTCTAAATAAAGTCCACCAATATTATTCGCGACATGTTCTGCATAGGTATACCATTGTCCGATTACACCCCAGTATAAACGACCAGCTTTGTAATAACTTTCGCCTTTCTCTGTAGTCCAGTTGATGATTTGAGGCATCATACGTTTCAGATTACGAATACCGTATTCGCCCGCCAACATCGCATTATCCCCTAAATCTTCAGATTGGGCTCTTGGATCGATGACATTACGCGAGTCTTGTTGCTCACCGTACCAATAATGTGGATCGTGTTGGTGTTTCTCGATTTCTGCTCTTAGTTTTGGCAATTCTGCCCAAGGAGTTGTTTCAGGAAACCATCTGTACCCCCAAGCAATCGCATATTTATCGTACAAACCGATTTTTGGCGTTAATAATTTAACACCATCACCAGGCTGGGTAATGTAGTTGAAACGCGCATAGTCCATAATAGACGTCGCTGTTCCGCCCATTTTCTCCGTAAACGCTGGAGAACGCAATGAGTCTACTGGAAAGCTAAACGAAGAACCCATATTGTGCATCAAGCCCAACGTGTGACCAATCTCATGCGAAGACACAAAACGGATAGCATGCGCCATTTTCTCTTGGTCAAACACATTTCCACGAACGGTAGAATCAACAATACCCGTCTGAATACGCATCCACGAATTCAACGCTGTCATCACATTGTGCCACCAAATCACATCGGCTTCCAAGATTTGTCCCGAACGCGGATCAACCACCGAAGGCCCCATAGCATTCACTTTTGGTGAGGCGATATAAGCAATCGACGAATATTGCGCATCATCGATATCAAAATCCAATGAATCTGGCACTTCCTTGGCTATAATGGCATTTTTGAAACCTGCAGCTT
Organism: Sphingobacterium litopenaei; assembly: GCF_014692495.1. Lineage (GTDB taxonomy): Bacteria > Bacteroidota > Bacteroidia > Sphingobacteriales > Sphingobacteriaceae > Sphingobacterium > Sphingobacterium litopenaei. The sequence continues at coordinate 100,914 of NZ_JACOIJ010000005.1, forward strand.
CAAAAGCTACTTGCCAGTCGTGTACACCATTGATGATTTCTTGACGCCATTGCTTTGGTGTAGCAGGGTCAATATAAAAGACAATAGGTTGAACTGGTTCAACCAATTCTCCTTGCAAATAACGTTGTACATCTTCTGCCTTTGGCTCCAACTTCCAACGTGTAATTAATTCTCTTTTTTCTAACTCTTGTTGTTCATCCGAAAAATACCAACGCGGAATGGTAAAATAGCCGATACGTGGATCCGCGAAACGTGGTTTCATCGCTTGCTCTGGCAACTTATAAATATTGCTTGTTACACCGATACTCACCGGAACCGAACTGTTTCCTTCGGTCACGCGTGTCGTCAATACTGACTTCACGACAACATTCGCGTCAAAACTTTTAATCTGCTCTATCACAGATAGGTTTGTATTCGGCGAAGTACCTAGACCTAAATCTTTGAATACATCATTGAAACTATTTGCTTTCCCGTCGAATACTTTATTTATATTAATCAATACCGAAGAGGAATCTTTCGAATAACCTTCAATCTTAAAGTTCTCAATAAAAGAGCTCGTAAAATTAGCAGCTACTGATTGTGCAATAGCAGAGCCAGGGGTAGATTCTACCGTAGGTTTTACTTCACTTACCCACACTTCCGAACGGTCTTTTTGGATGAAAAAACGAATAACTTTATTGTCGCTATTGATCCCTTTATTGACGCCGGCTTCGTTTAATTCAATCGGCACAGAGGAAATTTTGTTTATCAACAAAAAGTCTTTTCCCATCAGGGCTACAGGAATATCAAAATAGAAGTCTTTGCCTTTTTTAATGACCTGAAACATGCCACTATCTACCACGGCTTTTTCATACACTTTAAGATAGCTTCTGTTTGTCGTATCGACTTTAACTGTATCTGTGACACTTGTCTTTGTCTCCTTACCCTTGTAAAGTCCAACATATTGGAGAAAATTACACGAGTGAATTGCAGGAGCTAATAATAAAAAGGGTAAAACCTTGAAGGTGCTTCTAGCTAATAATTTCATTAAAAATTTAAATTTTTCTGAGGCAATTGCTTTGCGCCTAGTTTTGAGTGTGTTACTTACAGGTGCAAAAACGCATTTAAATTGCTCATAATTAAAGCATCAAAAAAATCAAACTCCGCCAAAGTGTGATATTAGGGAGTGAAAGCGCAAATGAATGGAGTAAAGAAATCAGGGGGTGTCGATAAAAGGAAGATAAACGCTATATCGATCCGCATTCTCTTCTATATGAAAGTCCGTAATCCTGTAATGTTGATAAGTCCTTTGCAGGAAATTTGTACCGTACCCTTCTGAATCTTCGCTGTCCTGACGCAAGTTCTTCGTGTTCGAAACATATATCCCTGTCGTTGTCGTAGTCACCTCAATATTGACAGGTGTTTCGTCACTTAAAATATTATGTTTTATTACATTTTCGACGAGTATTTGTAGACTTAGCGTTGGTAGATGTTTGCCTAAAAGCGCTGGATCTATAGCATAAGAAATGGGTAATTTAAGATCCCCAAATCGCAGCTGTTGTAAAAATATATATTCCTGAAGGATATCCAACTCCTCTTGAAGCGTGGATACTCCGTTCGGAGGCAAATTTAAGAGTTTTCGATAGAATTTAGATAATTTAACCACATAAGTTTTCGCTATATCAGGTTGCTTCTGAATCAGTTGTTGTAATGAACCCAATGAATTAAACAGAAAATGCGGGTTCATCTTCTCTTTCAGGTTACTGTATTCCAGAATAGTTTTTTCATTCAGAAATTGCAGATTGCGCATCTGCAAATTATATTGTTTTCGGTCTTGTCTGACCGTAAAAACCACCAAAATAAAAATAGCCAAAAGACCTATAAACCAAAGCCCCCAAATTGGCAAACTCACTTCCGTGAATACTTCATCGCCTTTTAAAATGGGAACAGAAATCAATAAGGTATGACCGCGAAGGTTTTCGCTTTCGAATGAATATTGACGCACATCCAACCCTAAAAAATCGGACAAGACAGTTTTTCCCATCTTATCGGTAAATTGAGGTTTTAGTTGCGGAAACATCTTCCCAATTTTCGAGGAATCTACCCCTATGATATAACGATATTGCGAATCATATACCTCTACATAAGCAGATTGTCCTATTTCTTCATTCCAAAATCGTTCGTTGAGCTTTTGAATATTGACTACAAAACGAATATTAGCTACACTATCAACAGGTTGCCATAAAGCATACAAAACACCATCTTTTGAAAGAAAATATTCATTCTCCGAGGCAATTTTGTGATCTAATGGACCATCCCAAATTTCATTTTGACTAGATTGCCCATGAAAGTAATTATGTGTCAGACCACTTTTCCTATCAACAAACACATAGCCAGCCACTACATCACGGTAACCTCCTTGTTGAATAAGGGTATTCAATAGCTGTATTTCGCCGATTTCCGCCAGAGATGCCAGAAATTTAAAGGAATTATTAAGTGATTCTATCTCTTTATTTACAACAGCATTCTTTTCATTCGCAATATTCTTTAGCGAGGTTTTGTCAAAATGATGCAGTTTGCTGTTGATAATAGATACCGTTACTCCGCCTAATACAGCAAATAAAACTGTAATAGCCAAAAGTTTGTAAACAAGTTGACCTTTTATCGGAGTAATAGACATCCTGCAAAGGTAGGAAAATGGAAATTTTAAATTCTGTCCAAAACCCGATAAATACTAAGTTGGTAATTTCATTTACTATTTTAGAGTTTCCCTAATCAATTTTTATGTGGAGGTTTATGAAAAAAACAAATATTATGAAAATGATAATTTTCACAATCCTCAGCTTAATGTTTGCGCTTTCTACATTATATAGCCAAAAAGGAATAGATTTTAATTTAAGTTATGGAGCTGGGAGGAGTCTCGAAATGTTTGTTGACAGTGCTGCCAAAAATGTTTACTATGGATTGCAATTTTCCAACTAGCCCAATACATCTTTTAATTTCTTACCAGATGTAAACCATATCAACCTTCGATTTAACTTCAAAAAGACGACAGACATTGCAGCCTACAGATATACAATCTTAATAAATGACAATCCCATAGAAGTAAACAAGACTTTCAACCTCACTAAAATTTTTAATACACAACGTCCCAAAAACACTCCTTTTAGGAATGATCTTGAGGAAGTTAACTCCATAAACCTTGGAAACTTCCTAATAAAAGGGAAAGTTATTAAGATTTTAGCATATAGTGTAGAAAAACCATTAGATATATATACCTATATATTTTACGCCAAATCCATTCCTAAAGCTGAAATGACCGGTCTTGGAAAACGTTTCACCGTTGAAGAAGGCATACAGTACAAGTATATCCATGATTTCAAAGAAAACATTGACCTAAGTCCTACCACCAAAGACGATGAAATCACAATTGTCAAGGATTAGACAGAAATAGACTATCTCTATCATGTGTTGATAAAAAACAAACGAACTACAAAATAATTTATGAGTCTACATCTTGGCAATATGGTGGTCATCTTGATACTGCATACCAACACGGTTACTTGATTAACTTGACAAAAGGTTTTGATAACTCTACGCTATTAAAAAATAGAGTGAATTAATATAAGGCTATGGAAACGAATATTGAACAATTAAAATATGATAAAGGCGAAATACTTTCATTTTACCTTACTAAAGGCAATATTGACGACCGAAACCTAAAACATATGATGGATAATGAAAAAGCATTACATAACCTTCCTATACATTTATTCACTCAGACTAATTTTTATTTGCCTATTACGGCAGATTTTGGAGGAATGGCAAAGTGATTATTCCGAACAAGTATGGTCCGGAATATTCATAAATTATATCCCTCGAAGTGATCCCAACTGTAGTTTTACCAATTTAGGTTTTCGTAATCAAAATCATCGTCACTTAGTTCAAGCTCAGATATTTCGCAGTTCAATTTTTTAGCTTCTGTTTCTAAAAACTTTTGATAATCCCTGTATTCTTCCGTGTAATAAACGCCCCGTTTTAAAAGATCGGGAAGTTTCCGGAAGGCTTTCTTTCCGCCTCCCAAAAGGAAGAAATCAAGATTAATGCTTCGCATACATTGGTAAATGTGGCCATTCCCTCCATAAAGTCCATCTTCTATGAAACCTATCAAAGCTTGTGCCCCGACTTCGTCATAGCTACACATTGCTTTTTCCAGCCAAAATTCGATCAAGAGAATTTGTGAAATGTCGAATTTATTGGTTTCAGCGTACCTCATATTGAATTTTAAGGCCGTCAATGAGAACAGGAAATGAACCCAGGATATTTGAACGCCAAAATAGTCTTGTTCCTCAAACGAAAAATGGCCACCCTTTAGTTTCAGCCGGTTTCCATCATTTGCCTTGCGTATTTCGTAAGAAAAGCCGCTAATCAAAGTATCCCTATTGTCGAATCCTTTTTTATCCGCTTTATTCTCGTCATTCCAAAACTTTCCAATAACTTCATAAAAGTTATTCAGGTCGTCATAGGTTCCCCAAATTTCCTCCCCCAAACCTCTTTTTGTCGGAATTATATATATCATTGTGAATCGTGTCTATTTTAAAATTTCACCTACAAGGCGCACATATATCTTAGTCATTTGTGGCCGTTTCGGCCCTTTAAAACATATCTGGTGCCGCGGCCTGTTGTTCCTACTTTTTCAATCAACTGTTTTTCGCTTAAATCTATTAACTCCGTAGTCGAAACGGTTTTCCCAAGATTGTTTAATTTTTGGTATGCGGTATTGGTAATACTGCCATGCTCCTTGATAAATAGTATTGCCCTAATTTGCCTTTCATTAATATCCAAAGTCCGCAAATGTACCTCCGTATAAATATCTTTCAGTAACGTAACCATGACACCGCCCCAAGACTCCTCAAATATCGGCTCAGGCAACCCGGCTTCCTGAAAAGCGGTCAGCATTTTCTCAATGCCCCGCCCCCAAGATTCAATATAACCGGCACGGAAAAATGTATCCGCAATATGCTAATTTCTTGGGCGAGATGGATGTTTCTTCGTCAATCTTTCCAAAGGAATATCAACAGGCAGCTTTCCCGCATTCCACAACATCAGTTTATCATCATACACGCTAAGCTGGATCGTGGTGTCGGTATAGTCCTTATGGACGACGGCGTTCAATATAGCTTCCCTTAATGCCGCTTCAGGAGATTCCAGCTTTTCAATCCGTTGTATACCCTCATAAGAAATGTGCGAAATCAGGTATCTGTCTTTAAGTAACTGTATAACCTTATCCACCATCTCAAAAACACTTCCCTCAACCGTATCCTGGAATTTAAGGTCTGCATCAGACATGCCGAACTTCCCGATTTTGAAATAGCTATGTATAAAATAACGCTGCGGTCTTTTACCAAACAAAAGGACGGCTGCAGACCTTAGTTTGTTTTCCGGCGTTATCAAATCCAGGTTCTGCAGCAAGGTAAGCAAGTCATCCTTGTCAGCATTGTGGTAGATACGCCCACTTTTGATACTGGCTTTCAAAAAAGATGTTACTGCACTTTCATCTATGTCCTGCAACGTCGCTCCGTCAACTATCGTATCATCCCAGGTTCTGCCAAGTTTTTTGTAGAGAAAATCCTGTAAGGCAATACCTTTCAATTCCTGTTTTGTACTACCACTCCGGTAATGGTCTAGCCACACTTAGAGAGCTTAACTGGATAGATCAACTCTTTAACTTGGTGCCATACAGCCGCAGGCTTTAGCCTCGCTACGGTATGGCTCGCTGAATATTACGGATGTAACCTTGGAGGGCGAAACACCTTTCCACCACCAACGTGGATCGGCCAATATCTCCGCCAACTACTACCGTACGGATGGCTTCAATACCGACCCGAACTTTATGTCTGGGGGTACCACCGCACCGCCTTATGATGACTATACAAGTGTGCGCTTGGGATAGCAAAAAGAATATATCCGGATGCATCAAGGGCTTTGTCCAGATCATTTGTTGCCACGACATAAGGTTTGTTGAACGAGACAAAATTCAGATAATCCGGGTTAGTGCCATTCTTATTGACAGCATCGGCCTGCTCTTCCCGACGAAGATACCAGGTAAAATGAACTTTATTTTCAGCTAAAATTTTGACTAACGCCGTAGCCCAGCTACAGCCTCCTATAACACTTACTTTTTTAGACAAACTGTGTTGATTTTTTCGTTTAAGAAGCCCTTCTGAGCAGGGCTAAAGACCAAGAATTAGGACAAAGGTAGGGAAAAACAAACGAAAAGGCCAAAGTTGGCCTGTGGGCGAGCAGGCAAACGGATCAAACTTATACCGTCATTTTTATAAGCCCCTTAGTCCGGCACACTTACTTTGATAGAGACAGTTTGTGATGATATTTGCCTGCTTCGCTTGTAAAAAATCCCGTCAAAACGGTCTATTCTTCGGCTTTTTTGCCCCGATCTGAAGTCTGAGGTTAAGACTGTTCGTATTTTTTGATTACATTTGTATAGCTATTTTTCCAAAGTGATGATCTTATCACTGCATACCCAAGGAATCTCGGTTATAATCACGATAATTTGTTTTGTCTTTTATATAATCATTGTATAGGAGATCCCGGGATAAGGCTTTCCGTTTTTTATTTCGGAAAATCAACTGTTTGAAAGTACGATATGATAAAATTTAGAAGTATAAAAACCACACTCAGCAAAGGCGTAACCGTTCCCAGTTTGATCTTCATTACAGGTATTTGTTTGCTGTCTGCCATTTATCCGAAATTGACAGAAAACCTGCTCAACACTGTTAAAGATTTTATTTTTGTCAACCTGAACTATGTGTATGTCTGGTCGGTAACGATTTTCGTCCTGTTTTTAGTTTATTTGATGTTCAGCAAATACGGGAATATCCGTTTGGGAAGAAACGACAGCAAGCCTGCTTATTCTTTCTTTTCATGGATCTCCATGCTGTTTGCCGCGGGGATGGGGATCGGATTGATGTATTTTAGCGTTGCCGAACCGATGCAACATTATTCCAATGAGGTATTTTCAGGAAATACCGCCATCCAGCGCGCTAAGGATGCACAGCTCTATACGTTTTTCCATTGGGGCATTCATGCGTGGGCGATTTACGGTATTGTGGGATTGTCTTTAGCTTATTTTGCTTATCGTTATCGTTTGCCACTTTCCTTGAGAAGCTGTTTTTATCCTTTGCTGAAAGATAAGATTAAAGGCACTTGGGGCAATACGATCGATATTTTTGCCCTTTGCAGTACGTTTTTCGGGATTACCACTACGTTGGGTTTTGGCGTAGTGCAGATCAACTCGGGGCTGGAAACATTGGGTGTCTTACCGGGGAGCAGCTTTATTTATCAGGTATTGATTGTAGGTGTATTGGTCTCGCTTTCCATTATTTCTGCCGTGAGCGGTGTGGACAAAGGCGTCCGGATATTGAGCAACATCAACATTGTGAGTGTTGTTGTGCTTTTGCTGTTTGTTTTGGTTCTTGGTCCTACCGTATATCTAATAGGTAGTTTTACGGAAGGCATCGGGAACTATATCAATAATTTCTTTAGCCTTACTTTTAACACGCACGTTTATGAAGCCGAAACGCAACCGTGGTTTTACGACTGGACGATATTGTATTGGGCTTGGTGGATTTCCTGGTCTCCTTATGTGGGGCTGTTCATCGCCAAGATTTCCAAAGGACGAACCATACGTGAATTTATTGCGGCGGTCTTAATTATACCTACCCTGTTTAATTTCATATGGATGTCGGTCTTCGGGAACAGTGCGATCTGGTTTGACCTGAATATCGCAGACGGAGCTTTGAGCCAGCTTGCCAGTAACCCGGATGCGCTGATGTTCCGCTTTTTGGAATATTTGCCTTTGACCGAGATCATCAGCTTTTTGGTCATTGCTATTATTATTATTTTCTTCGTGACTTCTGCCGACTCCGGAATGTTCGTCATGAACAGCATTGCTAGCAAAAACGCACGGATTTCACCAAAATGGCAAACAATCGGTTGGGGAATTTTACTTGCTACGCTTGCCTTATTGTTGCTGAACGCGGGCGGACTGAACGCATTGCAGAGCATGACATTGATAACCGCTTTACCGTTCTCGGTTATTATGCTGTTATTTATCGTTAGTCTGGTCAAGGCCTTGGCGATCGACCAAAAATATTATGAACGTGATTTTTCAGCCACGACCATCCCATGGTCGGGAGAGTCCTGGAGACAACGATTGAAACAGATCGTTTCCTTTAATGATAAAAAATCTGTTAGCCGTTATATCGACACCACGGTAAAGGAAGCCTTTTATGAACTGCAACAGGAGTTTGCAAAAAATAATATTGATGCAACGATCAATTCCTATGAGAAACCTCAAAGAATAGAGATCGAGATCAAGCATGATGTTGTAAATAACTTTGTCTATGGTGTAAAGAACGAGAAAAGGGTGGTATCCGACTATCTGCTCAATGAAGAGAATCTACCCGATGTGGATGACAGCCAGACCCACTTTCCCAAATCCTATTTTGGGGATGCCCGTGAGGGGTATGATGTACAGCTTTTTACAAAAAACGAGCTGATCTCTGACGTACTGAAACACTATGAAAGATTTATCGAGATCATTGTGGAAAAAAGGAACGAAATGTTTATCAGCAGTAATGCCAACCGAAGATTAGAATGAACATGTACCACTAATCTCATAGCTGTTTGCTGCGGAAATAGGGTATCAACTCTTTGATTGTGTAACGGCATATATTACTCCGATTACGAGTAAGGTAGCCCACACTTTTGATATTTGTTTAATTTTGTAGCACTAATAAATAAGTTAGGCATAATGCTACAAGCTACCGTGTAAACCTAGACTGAAAGAAAATGGACGACAATAACAAGACTAAACGACTTTCACGACTAACTGCAATTTTGACAATTTTGCAAACGAAACGACTTTTGACAGCTTCGGAATTAGCGAATAAATTTTTCAGTTAGTAACAGGACAATTTATAGAGATATAAAAGCATTAGAACAAGCAGGTGTCCCTATTTTGACCGAAGACGGAAAAGGCTATTCTTTAATGGAAGGTTACAGAATACCACCAGTATTATTTACCGAAAGCGAAGCCAATGCCTCAATTACAGCCGAACAACTCATTTTAAAAATAAAGACACTTCATTTGTAAAAGAATATTCAGAAGCTATTAACAAAATAAAAGCGCGTCTTTAAGATGATCTCTCACGATAGACGTTCTTATTTCTACTTTGCCGGCATTGTCCAGTTTTTCTAAAAAATCCGTCCTCCGCTTTTGCGCTTCGATCCTGCCCGTTGGGCTTCGGTTTCATTGGCAAGCTGCCTTTGAAAGACAGAATAAAGCGGTCTATAGGCGTGGATAATGTGTACATCGGCGTTTAAGAGCTTGGCCAGTCCCAAGGTATAGGTTGTTGCAACAAATGCATTGTTTGAAAAATCAGTAGGAACTAATAAGGTTCGTCTCATGATGTCGTTTTTATGCTAAAAAAAATTCAATAGATCACTGGACTATGACCAACTCTCAAAAGAAACAAAAAACAAGAGAAACCAAACAAACTATATTTAATGTATATATATATTTGTTATTTAAACTAATTTTTGGAAACCGTCATGAACAAGCTGTTTAATTTTTTTGACCTGCACAAAGACGAAGACGAAAAGGAAAAAGTGCTGTAGAATGTCATCAGCAATATTTCTTTCAGGGGTGCTAATGCCTGGATATTGGCCTGTGCGATAGTCATCGCTTCTGTGGGACTGAATGTCAATTCAACAGCGGTTATCATCGGTGCCATGTTGATTTCGCCATTGATGGGCCCGATCTTAAGGGCTGGTTTCGCCTTAGGGACATTTGATTTCCCGCTGTTGAAAAAATCTATCAAAAATCTTTTGATCGCGACATTGATCAGCCTGGTGGTATCGTTTCTGTATTTCCTGCTAAGCCCGTTCAAAGACGCCCAATCCGAGCTACTGGCCCGCATATCGCCCAATATTTATGATGTGCTAATTGCTTTTTTCGGCGGACTGGTCGGTGTCATTGCGATTACACGGGTCAATAAGGGCAACCCTATCCCCGGGGTGGCCATCGCTACCGCTCTGATGCCTCCGCTCTGTACAGCCGGATATGGACTGGCGATAGGCAATATCTCCTTTTTTGCCGGCGCTATTTATCTATACATCATCAATTGCGTTTTCATTTGTCTGTCTACCTTTGCTATCGTCAAATATCTGCGGTATCCCAAGGTTCATTATGTGGACAAATTGCGGGAAAAACGGATCGGGCAAAGCATTACCTTACTGACTATCATATTGATTGCTCCCAGCCTGTATTTTGCATACAACCTCTTGCAGGAAAAGAAATTCAGTGACCGTATCAAGCAATTTGTACGGCATGAATTTGCCGAAAAAGGCTAAACTATCGTTTATGAAAAAATACAGTTCAATAAAAATCCGAAACGTTTGGAGCTGGCTTTCCTGACCAAAAAAAATTTCAGCCTGTGGAAATCGAACAGCTCCAAAACTCATTGGCATCTTATGGTGTCGAAAATACGGAGCTCATTATCAAACAGGACAGCGTAGATCTCAGGTCTGCAATATTGAGCGAAATAGACAAGCATACCGTCTGCTTTAATGAAAAAGATCTTACGATCCGTAGCCTGAACCAGCGCCTTTCCCGCTATGAGCTGGCAAATGTCCAGCTTCGTCTTGATATGGCTATACTGTTCCCGCAGATAGCACATTATAGCATTGGTGTGCAACAGTATTACAATACCAGGGACAGCCTGGTCAATTACATAGCATTTGTCTATCAGGCTAAGGACGACTTTCCCGAAGAGGAAGAGCAGAAATGAAAAAATGGCTGTCTGTCCAGTTTCCCAATGACAGCCTGGCAATCGTGCCTACCAGCGCAGAAAGCAAACTATAAAAAAGATTTGATATGGTCATTATATCCATAGATAGCTAATATATCGCCCTGTTCCAGTACGGTGTCCGGTTTAGGTATACCGTGGAGTATCGTCGTAACCATACTTTTTCCAAAGGTTGTTTTCTGTTCTTTGCTTTTTAAAATGGTCAATACCAATAGCTCGTATTTTTCGCGGAAACCGATCTCTTGAATACTTTTACCCACATATTTATCCGGCACGACGGCTTCGACGATGCTGTAATTACTGTTCAGCTCGAATGAATCCACCAGCCCGGTCATGCAAAGCTTCTTTGACCAGCGTTCGGCAGATTCTTCCTCGGGGTGGGCAATCTCGGATATTCCTAGAGCGGTCAACACTTTTTCATGAAGCCTGTTGACCGCTCTGCTGATCAGGCGTTTGACCCCGGCTTCTTTACATAGGGCTGTCACCATGATATTGGCGCCTTCATCTTCTCCTATTGCCACTACGACTACATCCGTATTCCTCAGGGGCAAAGTATAGAAAGCGGCTTCATCAGTAGCATCCAGACAGATACAATGTGTTATTTTTTCCTTTAGGGCAGTTATCTTTTCCATCCGTTGATCCACTCCCACGACTTCGTTGCCCTGCATCGTTAATTTCATGGCCAGAGAGGCGCCGAAATTACCCAAACCTATAATGATAAATTTCATGATGTTGCGTTATTTATTAATAAACCGTTAGCTCTTCCTGCGCATAGCGGTAGTGCGTATATCTTGTTTTTTTGATAAAAGCAATGAGCACCGACAAAGTGGTCACACGGCCAATGAACATCAAAAAGATGATGACAATTTTGCTTCCCAACGCGAGTTCAGGGGTTGCTCCCAGCGACAGCCCGACTGTACTATAGGCCGAAAAACACTCAAAGGCAATGTCCACCAACGGGCGCTGTGGTTCAAAGAATGATATCGCAAATACCCCCATGCCGATCGTCATAAGGGATAAAAACATCGTCGCAAAGGCCCGTTGCTGTGATATCCCGCTGATTTCCCGCCTGAACACTTCGGTACGGTCCTTGCCACGGGCCAGGCTCAATACATTCAATATGGCTACAGCAAATGTACTCGTCTTGATTCCGCCTCCGGTAGAATTCGGAGAAGCACCAATCCACATCAGCAGGATTATAAACAGCACGGACGAGAATTGCAAAGCTCCAAAATCGACACTGTTGAATCCGGCCGTCCGTGGCGTAGTTGCTGTGGTAAAGGCAATAACTAACTTACCGATACCGCGATGTTCTGAAAGCACATGGCTATATTCATTAAAAAAGATAATAAGCGTAGCAATACCCGAAATAGCAACGGTAGTAACCAGATTGATTTTACTATTGATATTCAATACCCAGGGCCGGTATAGGTCTTTCTTAGATGTCCATTTGCCAATAAGCCGGTTTATAATATGCTTTAAATAGGTCAATATATTGACTACAATAGGAAATCCCAGGCCACCAAATATATAGATCAAAGCTATCACCAGTTGCAGATTATAATTGAAAACAACCGTTTCATTCATCAGTCCGTCCGGTAAGAGGGAAAAACCTGCATTGCAAAAAGATGAAACAGCATGAAACAGGGAAAAGAAGACCTTTTTGATGCCTAATGCTGACATTTCATCTCCAATACTGCTGTAAATGGCGAGTGCGCCTACAAGCTCAATACCAAAAGTAATCAATACTGTATGTTTTAACAGATCAAAGACTTCAGACATTTGTTTGGTGTTTGAGAACCCTCCGATAGTCAATTGGTCTTCATATGAGCTTCCTCCCTTTAAAAAATAACTAAACAGACCGGCAAAGCTCAATATGCCGATACCGCCCGCCTGTATCAAAAGCATGATAATCAATTGTCCCCAAAACGTAAAATGGCTCGCAGTATCCACAACTACCAGCCCCGTGACACAGACAGCACTGGTCGATGTAAACAACGCGTCCGTCCAAGCCAGCGGTCTATGAAGGGCGAAAGGTAATTTTAGCAAGAGCGTGCCCGCAACGATCAGCATAAAAAAACTAAATACAAACAGCTGGGCAGGATTATACAATCGCTTTTTCATTCCGGATAAGTATAATAAAAACAGCAGTAAAACTATAAAATATTTTCAGGACTTATCCACCGTTTATAGATGTTTAACAAAAACCTTTCGATCCTCCTGACATTCCTACCCGCAGGAATACTTGGCTATTGTTTCCGAGGGCTAAAAAGAAAGGAAACCGCTGATAAAAGCATACTAGCCGACTGACCTGTCATTAATTATTGAATTTCTTGCACCCGCTTGTCTAATAGATGGCGTAGATCATCTGATGCAGGTAGCTCGAAGACTTCCAGGTCAAAATATTTTATCGCCGCAAAGAGGTGATCGAAAATATCGGACATGACATCCTCAAAAAATGCCCATTCCGTCCCCTTTGTAAACATGTAGAGTTCCAGCGGAAGTCCGTTTTCAGTGGGATCCAGTTGACGGACCAGCAAGGTTAATCCTTGATGTATATTGGGGTTATGCAGGGCATAAGCTTTTATATACGCCCTGAACAGGCCTACGTTTGTCATTCTGCGCCCGTTAACCAATACCTCTTCGTCAACATTGTGTTCATTGTTATATTTCTTGATTTCTTCTTCTCTTTGTGCGATATATGGAGCCAGAAGTGCGATTTTCCTCAGTTCTTCTATTTCGCTGTTATCCATATATCGGATGGTTGATATCTTGATATGGATAGCGCGCTTGATTCTTCGCCCACCACTTTCCTGCATCCCCCTGTAATTCTTAAAAGAATCACTTAACAAGGTGTAAGTAGGTATGGTCACAATCGTCTTGTCCCAGTTTTGTACACTCACGTTATTGAGATTGATTTGTAGGACATCTCCGTCAACACCATATTTGGGCATTTCTATCCAGTCCCCGACACGTACGGAATCATTTGCAGAGACCTGTATGCTGGCCACAAAACCAAGTATCGTGTCTTTGAACACTAACATCAGTATAGCAGATGCCGCGCCCAGAGAGACGAGAAAAGACCATGGCGAATTGCCTGTAAGAATAGAAACGATCAGGGTGCCGACAACAAATATGAGGAATATTTGAAAAACCTGAAGATAGCTGTCCAAAGGCTTATCCACAAACGCCATGGAAGATCGCAGGATATCCCGCGCAGTCTTTAAAACACTGTTTACCAGCCCGTAAACCGCAAATATAACCAGTATGCTCAAAAATTTGTCGAGAGCCGTTACAAAAGAGGGAAAACCAACAAAAATCAGCGGTAAGAATTGCTGTGAGACAGCGATGAGAATAAGACGGCTTAGGTGTACATGTACTTTGTTGTCAAGCAGATAGTCGTCCCAGTTACTTTTCGTCTTTTTGATCAATCGTGTAACGATCGAATTAAAAAAACTTTTCAAAAGAAAGTCAAGGAGCGCCAACAGGATAAAGGCGACAATCAGAAAACCGGCCGAGGTAAGGATATGCGCAATTCTATCCTGCACGCCTGCAGTTTTTGCAAGTTCAAATGTCCATTGGTAAATCTGACTGGTTGTCTGTTCGGTCGTGTTAATGATGTTTGTTTTTTCCATATTAACAAACAAATGTACAAAAAATAAACTAAATGGGGCTAGATAGGCTTCTAATGGGTACACAGCCCCTATTTTATCTTTTGCTTTTCCCTTAGTGATCCGGTATAGTTGTTGCTCCTTATAGCTCCTTTTCGTCCATTTCTACTGCTATTTATCGCCAATTTGCGGGGGATTGGCCTTAGCCGTACTAAACCTGTTCATCAATAATGCGACCATCGAATCTCCCGACACATCGGTCGCTGTCCGGAGCATATCCAATGGTCTGTCGACGGCAAATATCAGGGCGATACCGGCTGGATTGACTCCGATAGATTCCAGTCCGATTACCAGCATCAGGATACCGGCTCCCGGCACGGCCGCGGCACCGATAGAGGCCAACGTTGCCGTTGCTATGACACTTAGCTGTTGAGCGGTGGTCAGGTCGTATCCCATGACCTGCGCAATAAAGATGGCGGCGACACCTTGATACAGACAGGTACCGTCCATGTTGATCGTGGCTCCTATGGGCAAAACAAAGCTCAGCACATCTTTTCGTATATGCAGGTTCTCTTCTGCACACTCCATCGTTGCAGGTAGCGTAGCCGCACTCGAGCTGGTCGAAAACCCCAACAGTTGGGCGGGCAAAATAGCCTTGAAAAATTTGACGGGGTTCATTTTGCCAAAAAAATAGACAAACATCGTGTATACGCCATATACCAAAACCAATAGCCCGAGTACAACGGTAACAGCGTACATTGCCAAAGCTTTGAACATATCAATGGAAGGTGCCTCTGCAATGAGCGTAACAATAAGAGCGAATACAACACCATATGGAGCAAACATCATCATGATATCGACAATCTTCAATATGATGGCATTTCCGGTGTCCAATACGTTTTTTAACGTCTCTATCTGCTTAGCGGGCAACAATATCATCGCATACCGACCAGCAGGCTAAAGAATATGACCTGGAGCATATTACTGTTTGAGGTTGTCGCATGAAAAATGTTTTCCGGAACGATATCAATGAGTATCTGCAAGGGCCCTATGACTTCCTGTACTCCAGTAACTTGGTCTACCTTTTGCTGTACTTCGCCTCCAAACATTTGTAACATCTGCTCCCGGGTAGCTTCAGTTATAAAGCTACCGGGCTTAATAAGGTTAACCAACGCCAGGCCTATAGTAACAGCGATAATCGTTGTTAGTATGTACACGGCAAACGTACGAAGTCCCAAGCCGGAAAGCTGTGTTACATCTTTTAGATCAGAAACTCCTTTGATAAGAGATACAATGATAAGAGGGATAGCGATCAATTTCAACAGTTTGATGAAAATAGTACCAAAAGGCTTTATCCAGTCAATAACAAATTCTGCCCTCCTGTAAACTGGATACAGAGCCACCCTGTCAGTATGCCTCCTACAATACCTATCAGTATCTGGCAGTGCAATGCAATATTTTTCATATTTTCTCTTTTTTTGTTAGTGGTTATCTGTCAATGAAGTTACTGTCCTGTTTACCCCAAACCACCCGAAAGTAGTGAAGTAACCAAAATCAAGCTTCAAAAGGCTATAAACGCAAAAAAACTTCAAGTTTCCTTAAAGCTTTTTTAGTAGCCCCGAGCAGAATCGAACTGCTATCAAATGTTTAGGAAACATCTATTCTATCCGTTGAACTACGGGGCCAGCTAGGAAAATATACTGTTCAAAAATATAAAACGGCTCTTTCAAAAGCAACGTCAATCCAAAAATAAACCTCATAAAATCTACCAATATTTATGTAATTAAAATATAGAGTATATCAATACTATATAAGCAATAATTATACTTTAATATACTACTATTGATTACCTTTGCATCACATTAAAAGAAGATACTATTATGAGTTTTACAGGTAAAAATTTCCCTAACATTACAGTTGATGCTATTGATTACTTAGGTGACTATATTTCACTAAACATTTTCGAAAAAGCACAACAAGAAAACAAAAAAATCTTATTATTCTGGTACCCAAAAGATTTCACCTTCGTTTGTCCTACTGAATTACACGCTTTCCAAGCTGAGGTAGCGGAATTCGAAAAACGTAATACAATCGTTATCGGTGCTTCTTGTGATTCAAACGAAGTTCACTTTGCTTGGTTAAATACACCTAAAGATAATGGTGGTATCGAAGGTGTCGAATACCCTATTATCGCTGACACAAACCGCAACTTATCTAGCATCTTAGGTATTTTGGATGTTAAAGAAGTTGAGCACCCAGAATTCGGTTTAATCGCTGAAGGTTCTGCTGTAACATACCGTGCTACTTACTTGATCGACGAGACTGGTAAAGTATTCCACGAGTCAGTAAACGATATGCCTCTAGGTCGTAACGTAAAAGAATATATCCGTTTGATCGACGCTTACACTCACGTTCAAAAACATGGTGAAGTTTGTCCAGCAAACTGGGAAGAAGGTAAAGAAGCAATGAACGCTACACGTGATGGCGTTGCTTCATACTTATCTATGAACTAAGAAATTAGTAAATCAGAGAGGTGGAGTACTTCCACCTCTTATTCAAAAAATCCTTATTATTATGTTGCAAGAATTAGAAAACGACACATTACAAGACGTTGTAGCAAACAACGAAATCGTAATGGTACAATATGCTGCTTCATGGTGCGGAAACTGCCGTATTATGAAACCGAAATTCAAAAAAATGGCTTCTGAAAACGAGAATGTAAAATTCTTGATCGTAGATGCAGAGAAATTCCCTGAATCTAGAAAATTAGCTAATGTAGATAATTTACCTACTTTTGCGGCGTTCAAAAATGGCCAGTTGGTAAATCAAGTACAAACAAACAAAATCGACGGATTAATCGACTTATTAAATGAAGTTACCAGTAATTAAGCACCTTACGGAATTCATCGAACAAAACGATGCAGATTACGTATTGGAAACTATCGAAACATTAGAAGCGCTTACAGAAGTGCCTTCATTGAAAGATGAAGAATTGGATGTAATCGGCGAACTGATTTCAAATATGTACGGTGCGATCGAAGTTGATAAATTAATCAAAGAAGGTACACCGAAAAAAGAAGCTTTAAACATGTTTATGAAACGTGTTTTAGGGTCTATCGACAAATAAACAATATTAAAAAATTGTTCCTATCTTACTTGAAAAAAGATTTCCAGATTGCACATGTGTAAAACTCCTTCAATGTGGAAATTTTTTTTTACCTGAATAGATAGGAATTCAATCTTTTATACTACTTTTATAGTAGAGCTAAAATAACTCTCGCAGAGTTTACATCACATTCTATAAAATTGTGACTAGAACGCCAAAGATTTATTGAAGCACACTATTTAAGACTAAAAGATTTTTAATTGTTGTTGAAAAAGAGTTGAAGTAATATTTCAACTCTTTTTTCATTTTAACAATTCTGTTTCAATTTGTAGATTTTGCGATAAACCGATTATATTTAACTATGCGAAATATTTCCAATTACATCACCCTTATAGCTTTCCTACTCTTTCATTTTCAATCGGCAAAGAGTCAGACTGCTTCTAAATCCGCTAGCGATATTCAAATCGGCCTTCAAAAACTCAATACGCTCGGCTCGGTCTTGTATTTTGCAGCGCATCCCGATGATGAAAACACCAGATTGATCGCTTGGCTTGCTCAAGAACAAAAATATAGAACAGCTTATTTATCGTTGACCAGAGGTGACGGCGGACAGAATCTTTTAGGAACAGATTTGGGGATTAATTTGGGCTTGATTCGTACGCACGAATTATTGGCGGCTCGTTCAGTTGACAAAGGTGAACAGTTCTTTTCTTCGGCTTATGATTTTGGTTTTTCCAAAACCCACGAAGAGACTTTTCAATTTTGGGACCACGAGACAGCTTTACGTGAAGCGGTATGGATTATTCGTAAGTTCCAACCCGATATCATCATTACACGTTTTCCACCAGACAAACGTGGCGGACATGGCCATCACCAAGCCTCGGCCATTTTAGCGCACGAAGCTTTCCTAGCAGCAGCTGATAAAAACAAATTCCCTGAGCAACTAAAAACTTTAAGTACCTGGCAAGCAAAACGACTGATTTGGAATACCGCAAATTTCGGTGGACAAAACAATACTTCTGAAGATCAACTGAAGATCGATATAGGCCATTACAATGCTATTCTAGGTCAATCGTATGGTGAAATAGCCGCACACAGCCGTTCGCAACACAAAACACAAGGATTTGGCTCTGCGTCTTCGCGCGGTACTTCCTTTGAATATTTTGAACATGTAGCAGGAAGCAAAGCAAACAAAACTTTATTGGATGAGGTCGAAACATCTTGGCAAAGAATTCCCAATACGCAAACTATTCAACAGCTAATTACGAAGTTAAATACGGAATTTGTATCTGCACAACCACAAAAATCTGTTAATTATTTAATTAAACTTAAAAAAGCTTTAGAAGCTTATGTTATCGATACCAAAAATCCTTCAGCAGCCAACCATCGTTATTGGATAGCACAAAAGAAACAAGAAGTTCAGGACTTGATTATTGCCTGTGCAGGAATTTGGTGGGATGCATACAGCAATCAAAATCAACAAGTCGTAAATAAAGACTTCTCTTTTCAGGCAGAAGTAATTGTTCGCAATCCCGATATTCAGGCGGAACTTGTTAAAGTGAACGACCAAGATGTCAATCAACCATTACAAACCAATAATCTGTGGAGAGGCAATGCCAAAACAATCTACAAAAGCACTTCGCAGCCGTATTGGTTAGTACAACCGAACACTTTAGGAAAATTCAATATTCCTATTGAGTCAGTAGGCTATCCGACAAATCCTGCAGCTCCAAAGGCAACTTTTACTTTCAAAATTAATGGTGAACCTATTGCCTTATTTCAGGAAATCCAGCATCGTTATGTAGATCCGGTAAAAGGCGAAGTACATGATCCACTGGTAATGCTGCCCGAAATAACTGTAGAGGCTGCTTCTAATATTATTTTAAGCAAGAATCAAGAGGAAAAAAGCATTGAAATTACCTTCACACGTCACGATAATAGTAAATCACAATTTGAGGTGCAGCTTGCTCCACTCAAAGGTTGGAATATTTCAGCCAGTAATTTGACTCTTGATTTTGGGAAGGAAAATTCTATTACTAAAACTTTAATCTTAAAACCTACAGCTGCAAATAGCGAGAAAGTTGTTTTGACATTTAGTCACAGTGGAGAAGTTTTAAGACATATCAAAACACTTTCTTACGACCATATACCGACCATTACTTGGTTTCCTACTACTGAAATTATTTGCCAAAATGTACAATTGGAAAATTCGGTTAAAAATGTAGGCTATATCGCTGGCGCAGGTGATTTAATAGCAGAGGCTCTTCCTCAAATTGGCATCAACGTGACTACATTATCAGACAAAGATTTATCACTTAGCAACCTAAAACAATATGACGCCGTAATCATTGGCGTGCGCTATTTTAATGTTGCGAAGACCAGTGGAAATAACCTGAAAAAGCTTTTAGATTATGTAAAAGAAGGTGGTGTTGTTCTCTCGCAATACAATGTAAACGGCAGATTAACATCAGATAAGCTGGGACCTTATGATTTTAATATTGGGAGAGAGCGTGTCACAGAAGAAGACTCTAAATATAACTTCGATTCTGCTGATCCTGCTTTTTCTTATCCCAATAAAATCAACAGCAAAGACTTTGAAGGTTGGGTACAAGAACGTGGCTTGTATTTTGCTGAAAATATAAACAACAATTACAGAACTCCATTAAGTATGCATGATAAGGATGAAAAGCCTCATAATGGTTCTTTACTTATTGCAAAATACGGAAAAGGTAAATTTGTTTATACTTCCTTGTCGTTTTTCAGACAATTGCCTGCTGGAGTACCCGGAGCTTACAGATTATTTGTAAATTTGTTAACAAACGAAAAGTAAATTATCACAATAACATGGAAAATCAAGTAAACGATCAACCTTTAAATGTAAAAGGTCTTATTTTATTAATCGGAACTATCTTTGGTGCATTAATCTCTTTTGCAGCTTGTGGTTCTGTCTTAAGCCTTATTGGCGGATTAGTAGGCGGATTAATCGTAGCTACAATCTTTATTTCTGTAATTCTTCCACATAAAGAAAGTGATAGATAACAATATGCCACCTTTTGCACGTAGTTGGCGACAATTTTACTGGATAGTGGTTGTCTGGCTCGTCCTGTGCATATTAGGAATGTATTTATTTACACAATATTTCTCATGAGTATTATCGACTGGATAGTACTCTTTACTACCCTGCTTTTGATAGTTCTGTATGGAATCTACAAAAGCAGGAATATTAATAATATTGAAGGATTTCTACTTAGTAATCGCGAATTACCTTGGTACAATGTAGGACTTTCGGTCATGGCGACACAGGCTAGCGCCATCACATTTCTTTCCGCTCCAGGTTTAGCTTTTACTTCGGGAATGAGCTTTGTCCAATTCTATTTTGGACTGCCGCTGGCAATGATTGTTCTATGTGTCACTTTTGTCCCCATATTTCATAAGCTTAAAATTTATACCGCCTATGAATTCCTTGAAAAACGCTTTGACATCAAAACCAGATCCCTTACCGCTTTATTATTTCTTATTCAACGAGGCATTTCGACGGGAATAACCATTTTTGCTCCTTCCATTATTCTGTCCTCAGTATTGCATGTAGATGTATTTTATACGACTTTACTTATCGGCGGAATTGTCGTGTTATACACCACTTATGGAGGGACTAAAGCCGTTTCCTATACCCAGTTATTGCAAATGGGTATTATCTTCGGGGGATTACTTGCTGCTGGAATGATGGTGATACATTTTTTACCTTCAGAAATAGGCTTTGTAGAAGCGCTGCACATTGCAGGGGCATCCAATAAAACTAATGCTATAGATTTTACACTTGATTGGAACAATCAATATACGGTTTGGACAGGTTTAATCGGCGGCTTCTTCTTACAACTTTCCTACTTTGGAACAGACCAAAGTCAAGTAGGTCGCTATCTGACAGGATCATCAGTCCGTGAAAGCCGTATGGGTTTATTGATGAATGGACTTCTAAAGGTCCCGATGCAGTTTTGTATTCTGTTAATTGGGGTATTGGTTTTCGTATACTATCAATACAATTCCGCTCCGCTATTTTTTAATCCAACCGAAATACAAAAAATTGAAAACAGCGCGTATGGAGAAGAATACAAAAAATTGCAAGCAGAACAAGATTTTCTAACTCAGCAACGCGTACAAATATTAAATAATCTACATCAGGCTAAATCTGAAAACAAGGAAGAGCATATAAAAGAAAACCAAGAACATTTAAAGTCTATAAATAAACAATCAAATGCGTTACGCGAATCCGCAATAAGTTTAATTAAAGCTAATGACAGCAAAGCAGAAACGAATGATAATAACTACATTTTTCTTTCCTTTGTTACTTCTGTTTTCCCCAAAGGCTTAATCGGATTGCTCATCGCCATCATTATGCTTGCATCCATGGGAGCCACATCCAGCGCAATTAACTCGCTTGCATCTACCACCGTTATAGACATCTATAAAAGACTTATCAATAAAAATGCTTCTGAAAAAAATTACTTAAATGCTTCACGATTGTGCACATTTGGATGGGGCGTTTTTGCTATTATCGTCGCTTTATTCGCAAACAAACTGGGCAATTTGTTGGAAGCAGTTAATATTTTGGGGTCCTTATTTTACGGGACTATTTTAGGAATCTTTCTAGTGGCTTTTTACTTTAAGAGAATTCGTGGAAATGCGGTATTCTGGGCAGCAGTATGTACAGAAATAATCGTCGTTATCATCTGGATACAGGAAGTCATAGCCTTCCTTTGGTTGAATTTAATCGGATGTGTACTAGTTATTTTATTTGGGTACCTTTTTGAAGCGATATTTTCAAAGAAAGCTACAGTAACGAATTCGGAAGTAGACTAATAATACTTCCTATACAAATCGTATAAAACAGCTCTATCTCTAGCCGTCAAAACACCATTTACTTCCGTACGAATAAATTTACGTTTAAAAGCACGAATAGCGGCTTCTGGATTGCTCATATCGTAACCAATAATCTTGAGTGCGTCCGTGGGATTAAAAGCAGTAGGAGGCTCAGGAAGGAAATCTTCATTATACCACACACCGAATCCTTTTTCTGCCAATATTTTCCAAGGGAAATTGACATTAGGATCATCTTTACGTGTTGGCGCAATATCCGCATGACCAATAAAGTTTAATTGAGGTATTAGATATTTAGATTTTAGGGTATCTAACAACACCAAAAGCGAGTTTATCTGTGTTTCGGGAAAAGGTTCTCGACCATTATTATCCAGTTCAATCCCCAGTGACACCGAATTCATATCCGTAATCGTACCCCATTTGCTTTTACCTGCATGCCAAGCGCGGTCATAATCATTCAGCATTTGAATTACTTGCCCATCACGACCAATGACATAATGCGAACTGACTTTGGTATGTGCTAACTGAAACGTACGAACCGTTTGAGCCGTGCTATTTTGTGATGTATGATGAATAATAACATAATTAGGCTTGCGGTTGTCGTAATGAATAGCATTTGCCCAATCCGTGTTTTTATTGACACCCGCTCGCCTCTGCTCCATCAATTTTTCCTCGGGAGTCAATTCCTTAATAACTGGAATAGAAGGGAAATTAGGAAGCGTGTCCGCGCTAACTAGTAAGGTCGTGGTGCTTTCCCTTACAGACTTTGCTGATTCTTTAATAACCTGTGTTAAGGAATCTACTTTACTTTCAGTAGCCGCAATTAGTGGTTTCTGCTTCAGATCCTTCTTCGACCCACACGCACATAATACCGTTATTAATAACAATCCTAATCCACCCCACTTCATCATTTTTACACTTATTATCTAGGTAATGAAAACAAAATACCCAATGCTAAACCTTGATTATATTGTACTTTACCACTTTGGTCAGAATCGTACACCAAAATACCATTCGCTGTAACATTAACCAGTTTGGTTATTTTAGCTGTTAACGTAAGATCCAATCTATTATCAGGATCACTCAACTTTTTATAATCCGCGAACAAATTGTATCTAGCCTTAAGATTTAAATTTTTTGACAAATCACGATCTAAATTGGCCGTAATCTGAAAAGCGAGGTCATTACGAAAGTTTTCTCCTGGCTCCACACCATATACCGCACTTCCTCCCTCTTTAGGAGCGATTCTGTTATCTAATATTAAAGTTTGACGGGCAGTACCTGTACCAATACGAAGTGAAAATGTTTTATCAGGCTTATACTCCAAACCAAAAGACTCTGTAAAATATCCAGGTGCCATAAATGCGCTTATAGTATCAATTATTGCATCTTCCCCATCCACTTTTCCATATTTGTAACCTACATCAAACTGGGATTCAAAAGTAAATGAAAAATACAGCGCCCATTTTTCTGAAAATTTATGAGATAATTTATTATCCCAAAATATACGGTCGTTATTCTTTTTAGCTAACTGATCTTTGTTTTGAATCTTACCATATTTAAGATCTAATTCTGACACAAAATTGAAACGATCACGTGTATAATCGGCTTTATGCCAAAATAAACCCATCAAAGACATGGAATTTACACCTCCGGCATTCCAGTTATCACTAAAAGATGCTTGATTGGCATTCAATCCAAACTTTGTCCAATGCTTCCAATAATTAACCTCCAACCCCAACTTCGGAATAGGAACATTGATTTGCTTGATTGCATTTTCTTTAATTGTATCCGCATTGACAATCTTAGAATCTGGTTTCTCCCGCAAATCTTTAAGATTAACTTGTGCAAATGTGGGTGTGCCGAATAGTGACACCAATAGAGTTAGGACAAAAGTTAGCTTTCTTAACATAATATAAACGTCTAATTTTCCAAATTTAAATCAATTTCCTTCAAATCTGGTAATGGCTTAATATATGGTATATGTTTAAAATATTCGTATTTCGTTTTAATGTATTTTACCAATTGATATCTATCTGCTGTCAGTACAAAATTATACTCTGGACGATAACGTATCATAAAATTATCTAGAGGCTCACCCTCTAGTCCTGTCACCCCACGCACAAGTTCTCTCGAGAATACGATATCAATATAATTATCTTCGTACTCCTTTTGAAAATACTTCGTTAGTCTACGGGCATTCTTACCTTCTCGACTAAAATAATTGTATACCGCATCTATACTCAATCCTGCACCATTCTGACCCACAGAAACAAAATCTCCCGGATCCGCTAACCGATAAGCTTTATTATACTCCTCTCTACGACGAGCCAATATTTCCTCCGGAGAAACTCTACCCATTACTGTCACTGGAGCTATGGCTATAGTCTTTCTTTTTAAATTTATAATCAAAGCTTTGGCTCCTGCATATGAAATCGTATCGCCGTGATAATTTTCCTTATTAGCTATGATAATATCTCCAGGCTTTAGCCTCAGGTTAAACTCACCTTTACTGTTGTTATAAGTGTTCTCGCCTGTAGTTTTATTAACAATAAATACCTTTCCGATACGTTGCTTTGATTCCGCATCCAGCACCATCCCTCCTATACTTTCTTGAGCGATAGCCCAAGATTTGGGCAAACAACATAGCAATATAAATAGAATATGGTAGATATTGATTTTCACAAGGATAAAACTACATTATTATCCAGTAATTTACCACTCTCTTAACATCTTTTCACTATTTGCTAATTACTAAAAGCTGACCTAGAGAAAGATTTTCCGATGAAAGGTTATTTAATTGTTTAATTTGATCTACCGATACATTATATTGCTTTGATATGCTATATAAAGTATTTCCAGTTTTCACTTCGTGAATGACCATCCGTACAGGAGATTTGATTTGTTCTGCCTGCACCACTTCACCTTTCTCTTCTTTCTTCTCAATCGTTGTCTCAACTTTTACCTCGCGAGCTATTTTCTCTGATTTACTTTCTGGCAAATCATATTTATATAACTCATATCGCTCGATTAAATCAATTAACAACTCAGGATACCGAGGGTTGGTAGCATAACCAGCTTCTTTCAATCCATAAGCCCAACCTTTGTAGTCATTCTTATTTAAAGAGAATAATTTCTCATAGCGCTTACGTAATAAAAATTGCGAGTGATCTTTGAAGGACTGTTCTGGATTACTATACACCCGAAAGCAGTCATTCGGATTGTCATCCGACTTGGTCATACTTGGACCTGTCCAAGTGCCTCCACATTTGATCCCAAAATGATTATTTGCTTCTCTTGCCAGGGCAGAATTCCCATTTCCCGATTCCAAAAGCGCCTGTGCCAATTTGATACTGGCTGGAATGCCGTACTTTTCCATTTCAGCAATAGCGATGTCTTTAAATTGATCAATGTAAGATAATCCTGAAGTGGAAGTTGGTTTTCGTACGGAAGTATTTGTTGTTCCAGAGGAATTCCTATTGGATGTATTCGTCTGTGTCGAAGAAGGATTTTTTAATACTGTCGAAGATGAGCGTCGTGTCGCGCATGAACTCAATATTAAAGCTCCAAATAACAAATAAACAAGTAATTTCATTGGGGTTTTACGGTTACGGAAATATTACTGAAGTTTATCGTATTGATCTAAATTGTACCTATTTATAGTGCCAATCACATGTGTTTTCCAAGATTTCGTCTGTGAATATCCCGAACGAGCAATTCCGTTCACCCATGCTTGGCAATTTTTGAAAGAATACTTGTCAAATAAATGTTCTGTAGACTTTCTTCTTTTTAACAAATCGATAAAATCCTTATATGATTCCATGACGGAAGCATAGCCTTTATATGCAGATTTAATCTGTTTGCTATTGTTTTTTCCCTTAATTCCAAAGTGATTATTTAAGTGCTTGGCTATACGGCTATTGCCATATGCGCTTTCGTGAATAGCGACTGCCAAAATCACAGATGCTGGAACACCTGTTTCACGCATGAGTTGCTGTGCTACCTGTTTATGCTCGTTTATATAGCTTGTAGGACTAAATTTTTGTTGTCCAAATGTTGATGCTACACAAATTAAACATAAGATCATTATTAGCAACCCCTTGCTAATTAAAGATTTTTGCATAATCTCTTTTTTAGTTCAACCATTACTTTTTGCGCAACACAAAAAGCCCGTCTCTGATAGGCAGTATCAGTTTCTCCACACGAGTATCTGCTGCCAAAGTTTTGTTTAATTCTAAGACTTGTTTTGTTTGGTTGTCGGGATTCTCATCGAAAACCTTTCCTTTCCACAAAACATTATCTATCATTAAAATACCTCCAGAAGGAACACGATCTACTAACATGTCATAATAGATAAGATTTCTTTTTTTATCTGCATCTATAAAGACTAAGTCAAAATCTCCTTCCAATGTCGGAACAATCTCAAAAGCATCACCTATATGGTAATGAATCTGAGAAGAATAAGGCGACTGATCAAAGTAACCTTGCACGCGCTCTTGTTGCTCCTCGTTAATATCTATAGTATGTAATTCACCGTCAGTTTTCAGCCCTTCGGCCAGACACAAAGTAGCGTATCCTGTAAATGTCCCAATCTCTAAAACTCGCTTTGGAGACACCATTTTACTGATCATGGCTAATGCACGTCCTTGATAATGACCAGACATCATATGAGGCATAGTTTCCCTCAAATAGGTCTCTCTATTAATCTTTTTCAGTAATGCATTTTCTTCGTCACAAATGCTCTCCAAATAACTATTTATGCGCTCCTCGTTCTGAAACATAACCACAAAGTTAATAACTTATTTAAATTTCAGTCGATTTTTGTGCTATTACACAGACTTTAGATAATTGATTTAGTTTAATTTACGAATAAAAAAACCTGCATAATGCGTTTTATATGCAGGTTTTTAGGCTTTTAAATATGTATTAAAATACTAATCTAAAGATGCTGTGATTAATCTTAAAAATTCGGAGCGTGTAACATCATTTTGAAATGCTCCCGTGAAGGCAGAAGTAGTAGTAACGGAATTTTGTTTCTGTACACCACGCATTGCCATACACATATGTTTACATTCAATGACCACAGCTACTCCAGCTGGATTTAAAGTTTCTTGTATACAATCACGAATTTCATTTGTCAAACGTTCTTGCACTTGCAAACGACGAGCAAAAGCGTCTACCACACGAGGAATTTTACTTAAACCTACGATATGACCATTTGGAATATAAGCAATATGTGCTTTACCAAAGAATGGCAACATATGGTGCTCACACATTGAATAGACTTCAATATCTTTAACCACAACCATTTGGCTATAATCTTCTTCAAACATTGCGCTACGCAACACCTCGGCGGCATCAATATCGTATCCATGTGTCAAAAACTGCAAAGCTTTAGCTACACGTTCTGGAGTTTTGATCAGCCCTTCGCGTCTTGGGTTTTCGCCTAAAGCTTCTAAAATATCCGTATAATGATTTGCAATACGATCAACGTGCTGTTCATTATATTGGTCAATTTTTTTATAACCGTCCAATTCCTCATTGAAATCCGTAGGATTACTCATTTTATTGTATTTTGTTTGATTACTTTATTAATTGCCGAAATACTCGACGGAGTTATTTTCTGTTTCGTGTAGTCGTACACTATGCAAAAGGACATTATGCTGCTCAAAATGTGGTTTCAATTGATGAAAAATTTCTATCGCAATCACCTCTGTTGATGCCATTTTACCCTGCATAAAATCTACATCCAAATTGATATTCTTATGATCCAATTTATCAATAACATAGGTATTGATAATACTTTTCATGATTTTAAGATCAATTACGAATCCTGTTTCAGGATTTACTTCACCTTTCACAGTGACGTATAATTCGTAATTGTGACCATGCCAATTGGGGTTGGAACAATACCCGAAGACAGCCTCATTCTTCTGGGCAGACCATTCTTCCCGATGTAATTTATGTGCAGCGCAAAATCGCTCTCTTCGTGTGATATATATCATAAATACAAAGATACCTCAAAAAAATATAACTTAGCATTTCAAAACATAAGAAAATGAAGCCTTTGATTGTCGCTGCCACAAGATTTGAAATTTTGGACAATATACCGTTATTGGAAGAAAGAGAAGTTCCATATCTCATCACTGGAGTGGGGATGACTGCGACAGCATTTGCTTTGGGTAAATATTTAGCTTTAAATCTAGATATATCGCATGTACTTAATGTAGGTATTGCGGGTTCATTTGACAGGAAAATATCTCTGGGAAGTGTGGTATCGATTGGTTCCGACACTTTTTACGAACTCGGGGCAGAAGATGGGGAAACGTTCATATCTATTGATGATTTGTGCTTCGGAAAAGGCACATTTACTTCCCAGAATAATTTGATCTTAGACCTCCCAATCTATGATGCAATTACCGTAAACAAAGTACATGGCAATGAAAGCAGTATTAGTAAAGTAGCGGAAAGACTTCCAAATGTAAAAATTGAAAGTATGGAAGGTGCCGCGGTGTTCTTTGCCTGTGGAGAGCAAAATATACATTGCGCACAAATAAGAGCTATTTCCAATTATGTAGAAAAAAGAAATAAATCAGCCTGGGAAATTGACTTAGCCATAAATAATCTAAAAAATTGGTTAAGGAACTTCATCCTAAATAATTATTAAGTATTCGAAAAAGCTTATCTAAAAATGACAAATATCATCGCATTTCATCCCCTAATTTTGCGAAAATATCATTTTAAAATATTAGCTTTGCGTATTCTATAAAAATAAGACTATTTTACAGACTAATGAGAGAAATACAATTCAGAGAAGCACTTCGTGAAGCATTGAACGAAGAAATGCGTAAAGATGAAACTATATTTTTAATGGGGGAAGAAGTCGCTGAGTATAACGGTGCTTATAAAGTGAGCCAAGGTATGCTTGATGAATTCGGTCCTAAACGTGTTATTGATACTCCTATTGCAGAGCTTGGTTTCGCTGGTATTGCGGTAGGTGCTGCTACACATGGTCTTAAACCTATTGTAGAGTTCATGACATTCAACTTCTCATTAGTAGCAATTGATCAAGTTATCAACTCTGCTGCAAAAATTCGTCAAATGTCAGGTGGTCAATTGAGCTGTCCAATTGTATTTCGCGGTCCAACTGGTAACGCAGGTCAATTAGCAGCACAACACTCACAAAACTTCGAAAACTGGTATGCAAATACTCCAGGATTGAAAGTTGTCGTTCCTTCTAATCCGTATGATGCAAAAGGTTTATTAAAATCTGCTATCATTGATCCAGATCCAGTAATCTTCATGGAGTCAGAAGTAATGTACGGAGACAAAGGACCAGTTCCTGAAGAAGAATACTACTTACCAATTGGTAAAGCAAATATCATTCAAGAGGGTACTGATGTTACAGTAGTATCTTTTGGTAAAATGTTACCTCGCGTTGTAATTCCTGCAGTTGCAGAATTAGAAAAAGAAGGTATCAGCGTAGAATTAATTGACTTACGCTCTGTACGTCCAATTGATTATGCTACAATCTTAGAATCAGTTAAGAAAACAAATCGTCTAGTAGTGGTTGAAGAAGCATGGCCATTAGCGTCAATTTCTTCAGAAATTGCTTTCCACGTACAGAAAAATGCATTTGACTATTTAGATGCGCCTGTTACACGTGTTACTTCAGCAGACGTTCCTTTGGCTTACGCACCTACATTAGTAGAAGCTTCGTTACCAAGCATCGAAAAAGTTGTTAAAGCAGTAAAAGAAGTATCTTATTTGAAAAAATAAGCCGCTCTTAATAGATATTGAAAAAGGATAACTTAAATAGTTATCCTTTTTTTTTGCCCAATACAAAATCTATTTATCGGAAAATCATTATATTGTAGAAACAATTAAAAAATATGAGAAAATTAATCAACACACTTTTACTTTCCATTCTGGCATTAAGTGCTACCGCACAGCAAAAAATAACATTAAAATTAGCTCCAGAACTTAATAAGCCTGTAAAATATGAAATGGTAAATAAAATGGACGTGGAAGGTCCACAAACAGTAATGATGGATATGCTTATGCAAATGGATATGTCTTATTCCAAAGTTCAAGATTCACTATTAAATATTTCCGCAAAATATACGTATGTGAAGGTCGATATTGATGCAGGCCTCATGACTGCTACATATGACTCGAGCAAAGAGCCATCTACAGAAATGGAAAAAATGTTTGCTTCGCAATTCAAACCATTATTGGAAAATACATTGACTTATACGATGAACACTTTAGGTCAGATCAAAGAGGTGGACTTCCCTAATGTATCTGAGCAAATATTTGACAAATCATCCCTCAGCTCTTTAGGTACGACATACCCAAACCATAGCGTATCTATTGGAGACAGCTGGACAGCAGAAAATAAAATGGAACAGTTGGGTGTGAACGCAAAGTCTAAATTTACACTAACTGAAAAAAATGCTGAAGGATATAAAATAGAAAGTGTCGTTGATTTGGAAGACGCTACAGGTAATAAAGTAGGTACAACAACAGGCTACTTTATTGTAGATCCGAAAACTTTCGTGACCATCTCTTCTTCTACGGAAAGTAATATCTCCATGCAAGGAGCTACTATTAAAACCAAAACAGAATTAAAAGAAGTTAAATAAAAAATTAAAAGGGAGCATCAATGATGTTCCCTTTTAATTTATATCTAATACACAGAATTAAGCGTTAATTTCTGATTTGTATTCATCTGCAGATAAAAGAGCATCTATATCAGCTGGATTTGCTAATTTCACACGGATAATCCAACCTTCACCATATGGATCAGAATTCACTAATTCAGGAGATGCATCAATAGCTTCATTAATAGCCAAAACTGTAGCAGTAGCTGGCATGAAAAGATCAGACACAGTTTTTACTGCTTCGATTGTACCAAAAACATCATTAGCAGCTACTTCATCGCCAACTGTGTTGATGTCAACAAATACGATGTCACCTAATTCACGTTGTGCAAAGTCAGTAATACCAATTACGGCTTCATCACCTTCTACACGAATCCATTCATGATCCTTTGTGTATTTTAATTCTGCTGGAAAATTCATTTTATAATCGTTTTTTTTCAAAAATATCATTATCATTTGACAATAGCAAAAAGGAATATCTTAATTTTAGCGCATGAATAATCAAATTTTGAAGCTCTATACCATCAGTCAGAAAAACAATCGATTGATTTTGGGTCTTATGTCTGGAACATCTTTGGACGGTCTCGATATTGCCTTATGTAAAATAAAAAATACAGGAATTGACACCCAATTAGAGCTGATTCAGTTTGAAACTATTGATTATGAAGATGATTTTAGAAAGAATGTGCGCAAGATATTTGCAAAGCGACAAATCGATCAGCAAGAACTGTGTGGCATTAATGCTTACATTGGACAAGTACATGCAGAACTTATTAATAAAGCATTAGAAAAATGGAATATGGCGCCTTCAGAAATAGATTTAATTGCGAGTCACGGTCAAACGGTGTACCATGCTCCACAAATTTTAACCAAAGATTATTCCTTACCCAATAGCACCCTGCAATTAGGAGACGCCGACCATATAGCCGTAAAAACAGGTATTATTACAATTTCTGATTTCAGGCAAAAACACATTGCAGCAGGTGGCGAAGGTGCTCCTCTTGCCGCGTATGGCGATTATTTATTATTTACAGATCAAACAGAGAACCGCATTCTTTTAAATATTGGCGGAATTTCTAATTTCACATTCTTACCTCATGGCGCTTCTGAATTGAAAGCTTTTGCTACAGATTTAGGTCCAGGCAATACCATAATGAATCACTATATGAAGAAGCATTTCAATGTAGAAATGGATCGTGATGCGCTAATTGCTTCCAAAGGAGAAGTAAATTATGAATTACTGACAGCCTTAATGAAGGAGGAATTTTTGACATTAGAATTTCCTAAAACCACAGGTCCCGAATTATTCAATTTAGCCTATTTAGAAGAACTGCAGCTCTCAACAAATACAGGCAACCTTTCTAAAGAAGATGTTATGGCTACGCTCAATGCTTTTTCTGCACGAGCAATAATAGACGGAATACTTAAAGTATCTGAGGGATTAGATAATGTAGCAGTATACGTAAGTGGTGGTGGGTTACACAATCCACTATTGTTGCAAAATATTAAGAATGGATTACCGCAGTATAAGGTAACATCGATTGATGATATTGCTATGAATCCAGATGCTAAAGAAGCTTGTTTGTTTGCTGTATTAGCAAATGAAACAATAGCAGGATCACCTGATAATGTTAAAAACATAAAAGATTCTCCTGCTATATGTATGGGTAAAATTAGTTTACCGTATTAGTTTTTTGCTACTTGATATTCCCGTGAAGTGGTAAATGTTCTTCCAAACATATCACGCACGCGGAATTCTATAGTATGTTTGCCAACTGCTACATCCGAAGGAACCGCAGCCTTCCAGATGTGTGTGCTTAAGTTTGGATCATTAGGACGTAAACCTTTGAGTAAGGTTTCTGAAGTATCCCATTTCAAAACCTCTAACAACAAGTGCGGGTCATAAGTCTCTGTACGCTTCATCAGTACCCATTTTCCGCCATCCACACGATAGTCAATAGTATCTTTTTCACCGCCTAAATAATAATTGACATACATGCTGGCCTTCGAGTTTTTCTTTTTCTCCGTCACTTTTGGCAAAAAGATTCCCATTCTCTCGTCTTTTGGAGCATTGCTAACATGATAATCCAATTCATATTTATTGCCTTTGAAAGTTACTACAGCATATCCTTTTTTAGTTCCATCCACCATAGTGGTAGGCGGCACACCTTTTTCATCCAATTCGCCCGTATACCAGCTTCCGCTAGTTGTACCCACATTATAATGATGGTGAGGTTGCTCTTGTTGCCAACCCAACGTTTTATCGATGAAGATCTGCTTTTGATAATGCGTATGAGCGGACATTGAAAACGTATAAGGGAAATCCTTCAATACCTTAAATAAACGTAAATTATCTTCTTCACGAATAGCGTGTTTTCCATTATTTACTAGAGGAATATGTGCACAGATTACTACTAAATAATCTTTAGGTACATACTTCAAGTCATTTTCAATAAACTCTAACTGATCTTCGCGCAATCCGCCAATATATTTTTTAGCCGCATCCTGTCCCTGATACAATACATCGTCCAGAAACAAGAAATGGACTTTACCCTTGTTGAAGGAGTAATTATTGGGACCAAAATGCGCTTTAAAACTAACATCTGCTAAAGAATCACTTGGCACATCATAGTTCTCATCATGATTACCCATTACTTGATACCATGGCAAGCCAATATCTTTCATGACATTGATGTACGGATCAAACAAATTTGGATCATTACCAACCAAATCCCCCAAACTGATTCCAAACTCATAACCTTTCACGCCTTTTAGCTCCTCCACTACCCCTCTTTTGAGGTAATCGACTTCGGTCATATTGTAGACTTGTGGATCACCAAACACAATTATTTTATACTCCTCCTTCTCTTCTATTGGATACAATGGAAAATCTACAGACTTTGGTAGAGGACCGGTCGGATCCACACCTTTGTACTTTAATTTTGGAGCACCTTTAGGATTATGTATATAATAAAATTGAGGTAGGTTATTTTCATTTACAGGAGTCATATACCCCGAAGGTTTTACCACAAAAAGTATATTGTCTTCTCCGACAGGCAATTTATATTCCCCTTTGCTATTGGTTTGGACGACTTCTCGTCCATTGGATACGGCTACGTTCGGTAATACTTTTTCCTTCTTATCTCGCTTTCCATTTCTATTACTGTCTTCAAAGACTATCCCTTTGGCAAATTGCTGCGCAGAGGCCTCAAATGAACATAGAAATAAGCTTCCCCAAAAAGCATACTTTATTAATTTGTTTTTCATAATGATTAGTAGGTATTAAAATTAGATATCTATAGCTTCATGAATAAAATTTTTGAAAGGTAAGGTGCGTTGGAATATTTGTACAATGTCTTCTAATGCAAAAGCTTTCAAGAGATCACGATCTTCCAAAGGCTTGAATATGATAAAGCTCTTAAGCTTCAGATAATCTATTGCATCATTATCTTCGGAATATCCAGCTGGCGGACGAACCAACCTATCTTCTTGTGACAAATCAGCCACAGTCCAATTACCTGCAGATAAAGCTTGTTCGAAGGCTTCTAAATTATAGTCTATCTCCTGACGAATACTTTCCAAATGTTCTTTCTTTGGTCGCCAATACCCCACCGCAACAAAAGAATTGCTTGGACCAATATGGATATAATACTCTGGCCCATCCAGTTTACGTCCATCCACAGAAATCCCAGCAGCAAACCAAGTCTTGTAAGGAGACTTATCTTTTGAAAATCTTACATCTCTATAGATCCTAAACAAGCATTTTTTTGCTTGAATAGACTCATCAATATTCGGATCAAAAGCAGAAAGCTTATTAATCAAGGTTTGAATAAAAAGCTCTACGTTATCTTTTGCCTTCTCATAATCCTCTTTATGTGCATTGAACCATTCTCTATTATTATTCTCTTGTAGAGATTTCAGAAAATCAAAAGTAGAAGCTGCTATATTCATATTATTGTAGCATTAATAAAAACAAAAAGACTAAAGGTGCTGCTATTAATAAACCATCGAATCTATCCAACAATCCGCCATGTCCCGGTAAGATATTACCTGAATCTTTGACACCTAGACTGCGCTTTAGCATGGATTCCACCAAATCACCCAACGTACCGAATATGCCTATAATAGCTGCCATGGTAACCCATTCCCATTTCGCCAAAGAACCAAAATATTGCTCCAAATTTAACGCAATCAACATTGCAAATAGTACACCACCAATAAAACCCTCCCAGGTTTTATTAGGTGAAATACGCTCGAAAAGCTTATGTTTTCCAAAACTTCTTCCCGACAAATAAGCTCCAGTATCATTCGCCCAGAGAATAATCAAAAAACCTAAAGGAATATAGTAGTTAAAAGTGCCTGAAATAAAGCCTAAAGCCACAAAAAATAAAAATGGCAGACAGGCATAGATAATACCCAATATGGTATACGCAATATCATTAAAAGGCAACTTGCTCTTTTGATATAAACTCACAATAAAAATTGCAGCGAAAAAAGGGATAAATAACCAAACGAACTTAAATGGAATGTATCCTATACAATGAATGCCGATTAAAACCGACAAAACAATAGCAGACAACATGCCCAAAATAATATTAGGTTTATTGTCTTCGGATTTGACAATACCATAAAATTCATACAAAGCTCCAATACCGACTAAACTGAAAAATATGGTAAATACAACTTCACCCAATAGCAAAGCACCAATCAGAACAATGATAAAAAACAGTCCAGTAATTGCTCTAGTTAGCATTGTCCTCCTCCGTAAAAGATGCACTATTAATCAATACAGTAGCAATTGCTTCGTCTGATTCGTTTACATACAATTCTATTTTGCCAAATAAATAAGAAGAATCCTGCTTATTTATCAGAACAGCCGCTATATCATGTTCCTCCAACATTTGTTTCACAATTTCTGCTTCTAAAGCTTGTGTATACGTACGAACTTTAATCCAGCCCTTCTCCATAGTTAATATTTGATTTCGATTTTTTATAAAACAATAAAGCGATTGCTGCAGTCAGCAATAAACTGCCAAGATACACAAATATAGGGTAGTTATCGTAAGACTGTAGGTCTTCGAAAGACTTACCTTGGGTGGTATAATAATAAGCTAAAATGGTTACAGTAGCATTATTCACAAAATGCCCCACTATAGGAACCCAGATATTATTTGTCCAAATCAACATATAACCGAAAAATGCACCCAACAGTACTCGTGGAAAAAATCCAAAAAATTGCACGTGAATTGCACTAAAAATAATAGCGGTAATCCAAATTGCTAAATGTTGATTTTTTACGATTCGGTGCAAAATATGCATTACACTGCCTCGGAAATAATACTCCTCGGCAATTGCAGGAAATACTGCCATCACAATGATATTGATAAATAGCAATCCAATACTATCGACCATAACGAGGTTTCGTATCAAATCATTTGAAGCGTCTTCCTGCCTACGCATCCAGTTTTCCACGCCTTTAAGCCCTTCGGGCAAGGTTATATTCGCATTCCACTCCCCTATAAGGCCCATCATGGGACCAAAAGCCAATAGACCAGCTATAGCTAAAATATAGAATAGGTATTTATTCTTATTCTGCGAAGGAAAATAAAGGTTATAAGGTTCTCTTTTTTGAAGAAAGATCGCGGGAAGGTAAAATGTTCCAAATGTACTCGAAGCCAATAAAGCATAGACAAAAAATGGCGTATTCTGTAGAGCAGATAAATCACCTCCACTCGATAAAAAACTTTGCGCATTGGCGTTGGTCAACAAACCTAGCACAATAACTAAAATTTGAATACTTATACTACAAGCAAACGTCAGCAAGAGCAACAATAAAATAGACTGCCACGGCGAATGCTGTTTTTCCAAAAAATCAATCATTGGATAAAGTTATACAATATTTATTAATGAAAAAGGGACTTTTCAGTCCCTTTTATTATGTTTTTATTAATTGACACGAATTGGATCGGCAGGCTTCTTGATTTTCTTATATGGATATGTTTTCATTTCTTCTAGCAATAGTTGAACAGTTCTTTCCAATTGAGGATCTCTTCCTTCCAACAAATCCTTTGGCATCTGCTCCACAAAAATATCAGGTGCAACACCTTCATTTTCGATGATATAATTGCCTTTTAAGTCAAAAACACCAAAGTTTGGAGAAGTAATACTTCCGCCATCCAAAAGTGAAGGATAGCCAGAAATACCAACCAAAATACCCATGGTAGTACGACCAACTAATTTACCTAATCCTTTGTAACGGAACATATATGGCATCATATCGCCTCCAGAACCAGCATTTTCATTGATAATCATCGCTTTAGGACCATAAATACCGTTACCTGGTGTAGTAAACGATTTACCATCGCGGATCCCCCAGCCTGCAATTAAATCGCGAGACAATAAATCAATCACGTAATCTGCTACTGAACCACCTCCATTATTACGCTCATCCAACAACAATGCTTTTTTGTCCATTTGCGAGAAATAATAACGGTTAAAGTTGGTATAACCTTCTCTACCTGTATTTGGCATATAGACATAAGCAATCTGACCATTACTCAACTGATCAACTTTTTTGCGATTAGCTTCAATACGATCGGTTTGACGTAATTCTATTTCTTGTCCAAAAGAAATTGGTTTTACGACCACTTCACGCGCTCCATCTAACGAAGGCTTGCTGTTAATTTTCAACACTACTTGTTTGTCAACTTTATTTTCAAGCAATTTGTAAAGATTCACCTCTGGAGAAAGTTTAACTCCATTTACAGCTACGATGTATTGACCCTCTTCGATATTCAATCCAGGAGTAGCTAAAGGAGCCTTGAAAGAAGGATTCCATTCCAATGTGCTAAAGATCTTGTTAATCTTGTAGACACCATTTACATATTCTAAATCTGCACCTAATGTCCCTGTACTCACAGAA
Source organism: Sphingobacterium litopenaei (assembly GCF_014692495.1). GTDB lineage: Bacteria > Bacteroidota > Bacteroidia > Sphingobacteriales > Sphingobacteriaceae > Sphingobacterium > Sphingobacterium litopenaei. The sequence continues at coordinate 138,959 of NZ_JACOIJ010000005.1, forward strand.
GGACTTGATGGTTGATCTCCTGGATAAATGTAAGCGTGCCCCACCACTAGTTCACCCATCATTTCATTCAACAAATAACCCAAATCCGAACGGTGATTTACATAAGGAACAAACTTCTCATATTTCGCTTTCACCGCTTTCCAATCCGCACCATGCATATTTTCAACGTAGAAATACTCTTTCTGCATCGCCCACACTTCATTGAAAATTTGTTTCCATTCTGCTGCGGGGTCTACTTCAATTTGAATATTGTCAATATTTACTTTGCCAGAATTAGGCGCTGGTTTTTGTCCTGCAGTTGCGATATAATAATCACGACCCGAACGATAAAGCATTTTCTTACCATCGGCACTTATCACAAATGGTCCTCCGTTTTCAACTAATGTTTTATCCTCAGCCTTTTCTAAATCATATGCACCGATAATTCCGCCTCTTCTGTAAATCAGGATATTCTCTACATTACCATCCAATGTATAATACCCTGGTTGCAATGGCAATGCTATAATACGTCTATTGATATTATCAAAATCGACTTCTAGTTTTTTCACCTCAGGTTTCGCTGGCGTTTCTGGCTTTTTAGTTGCAGATTTTTTATCGTTATTCTTTTCCTCTGTTTTCGGTTCCTCTTTTTTCTCCTCCTTTTTATCTTCTTTTATCGCTTCTTCATCGCTTTCGGTTTTGAAGATTGTAGGTGTCTTTTTGGACAATATAAAAGCATACACATTGAAAACGGGATTACGATCGTATGCTGACATGTGTAAACCAGAATTGCTTAACCCCACATTAGTACTTGCTGTAAAGAATAAATATTTACCATCTCTACTGAAAGTAGGCTGTCCAGCATAAGACATTCCATCCGTAACCTGTTGTGCAACTTTCGTGTTCAAGTTGTACATAAAGACTGCCGAAAGACCATTACTTAACGTCTTTTCATAGGCTAACCATTCGGAATCAAAAGACCAAGAAGGTGAAAAATTGTTTCTTGTTCTTCCGGTTTGCGAAGCTAATTTGTCCGAATCAACAGCAACTACTTTTTTGCTATCGATATCCACATAAAAAAGATTTAAATGGGCATCACAGTAGACTAATTTTTTGCTATCTGGTGACCATACAGGTTCAAAATAGAAAATGTCTTTACCTAAATCGATATAAGTCGGTTCTTCTACAGCTTTCTGATCACGCAAAACCAATTGATATTTACCATTGGCATCTGACAAATACGAAATCCATTTCCCGTTGGGTGACCATGCAGGAAACTTCTCATGGCTACCGGGTGCATTGGAAATATTACGCGCTTCCCCTTTTTCTTTTGGTACTGAAACGACCTCACCCCTAGATTGAAATAATACACGTTGGCCCGTAGGAGAAATGTTAAACTCGCGAATATCATCACGTACTTGTACATATTTCGAGCGTTTGTACATTGGGTCTGCCGCAATAGCAATTTTCAATGTATTAACTTTCTTACTTCCCGTTTCTAATAGGTGAATACGACCGGCTTGCTCGAAAACAAGTTCGTTTCCTCTTCCTTGCAACGTACGCACATCATAATCTTTGAAATTTGTAAGTTTTTCAACCTTTTTTGATTGGGTGTCATAACTGAATACATTTACCACCTTATCTCTGTCTGACAAAAAGTAAACTTTTGAGCCTAACCACACTGGTTTTACGTCATTGCATCTATCTCCTGGAATTACTTCCACATTCTTAGTCTGCGTATCAAAAACCCAAATCGAAACCATACCACCGCCGCGGTAGCGTTTGAAGGCTACACGATCGCGCTCAGTTGGATCAGAATTTTTGATATAAGCCCAATAACGGCCATCTGCCGAAGGGGATCCCTGAAAGGCTTCTGGCATCATCAATGGTATATCCACAGCCGAATTTGTGTTGGTTTTGTATAATCTCGAACTTAAAGAATACTGAAATTCACGAGTCGTCGTGAAATACACTTCATTATTATTCAACCAGCCACGAACTACGTCTGCTGCCGGGTGAAAAGTTATTCTTTTGGGTTCTCCTCCATACACCGGTATGGTATAGACATCATTATTTCCATCGTAATTTCCAGAGAAAGCAATTTGCTTGCCGTCTGGTGAAAATATAGGATTACTCTCTACCCCGGGATTGGTAGTAACCCGTCTTGGATTAGCGCCGTTTTTCTCAGCAACCCAAATGTCACCGCCATACACAAAGGTAAGATGCGTATCACTGATGCTTGGACTACGAAGTAAAAGGGTTTCCTCTTGTGCCTTGGAAGGAGAAATGCTGGTGATACTTAATGCGACACCGAGCATAATAGATAGCTTATTTAACATTTTATGGCAATATGTGGTTATTTAACTCAAATATAAATGAATTAAACAATAAGCTTTGGCATATAACCAATATGTTGCAAAAAAAAGAGGTAAAACCTTATCGATTTTACCTCTTCTTATTTCGAATTAATTTCTTAATCTTCAGATGAGATCTCTTCGTCTACTAAAATACGACCACAGTGCTCACAAATGATCAATTTTTTACGTTGACGAATTTCTGATTGCAATTGAGGCGGTATCTTGTTGTGACAACCTGAACAGCTATCACGTTCAATTGAAACCACAGCTAAGCCATTACGGTAAGAACCACGAAGCTTATTGTATACCTTCAACAAACGCTCTTCATTGTTTTGAGAAGCCGCTTCTGCTTTTTGCAATAATGCTTCTTCTTCGATTTGAGTTTCAGAAGCAATAGTTTCTAACTCTTGTTTCTTGATCTCTAATTCACCTTTAGCATAATCCAAGTTACCTTGCGCTTTCTCGTAAGCCTCAGTTTTGTTTTTAATTTCAAACTCAGCTTCTTTGATGCGTTTTTCGCAAACTTGAATTTCTAAACCTTGAATTTCGATTTCTTTAGAAATAGCGTCGTACTCACGATTGTTTTTTACTTCGTTCAATTGTCCTTCGTATTTTTTGATCGCTGCTTGCGCATCTTTGATCATATTTTTACGTTTTACAATTGAATCTTCTAAATCGTCTAATTCAACTCTGATTTTTTCAAGACGAGTTTCCAACCCAGCGATTTCATCCTCTAAGTCAGCTACTTCGATAGGAAGCTCACCACGTACTTGGCGAATCTTATCTATTTTGGTGTGGATCGATTGCAACGACCACAATGCCTTTAATTTTTGTTCTACGGTTTGTTCCATTAACTGTAGTATTTTATTGGATTTGTGTCTATTTCTGTCAATAGGACAGCAAAGTTAACAAATTTTTTCCGAATTATTTCTAATAATAATTCTTGCGTAAATTGTTCGGATTCATAATGTCCTATATCGGCAATGATAATATCATCTTCGGCATCGAAGAATTCATGGTATTTGTAGTCTGCGGTGATAAAAATATCCGCCCCAGAACGTTTAGCCTCATTTAATAGAAAGCCACCAGCACCGCCACAAACTGCTACCCTGGCAATTTTTTTGTCCAAAAGATGAGTATGACGAATAACATTCAATTTTAATTTATCTTTCAGATAAGCCAAAAAATCTTGAGCATCCATTGGCTCGGCCAAATTTCCGATAGCTCCCGATCCTACATATTGCAATTTATTATCCAAGGTAATAGTATGATACGCCACCTCTTCATACGGATGAGCCGCCAACATACTGACGATGACCTGTCTTTCGATTTGTGCAGGAAATATGACTTCAATTTTTGTTTCTTCTACACGTTCCTGTGTTCCGATCTCTCCGATTGCAGGATTTGCCCCAGCCAATGGACGAAATGTGCCGTATCCAGCCGTATTATAACTGCATTGATCGTAATCGCCTATACTTCCAGCCCCAGCTTCAAACAAAGCCTGACGAACCTCCTCCACATTAGCGCGTGGAACATAGACCACCAATTTCTTTACCAAACCTGATTTTGGACTTAAAATAGCTGTGTTTTCAAGCTCTAGTTTTTCTGCAATCTTTGAGCTCACACCTCCCAATACATTATCTAGATTTGTGTGGATCGCATACAAAGCAATATTATTCTTAATTGCCTTAATAACTGTACGCTCTACATAATTCTTGTTATTGAATTTTTTGAGACCTTTAAATACAATAGGATGATGCGAAATAATAATATCACAACCTTTTCCAATGGCTTCATCTACTACTTCTTCAGTACAATCCAATGAAATTAATGCCTTGCTCACCTCGTCATTAGGATTCCCTACGATCAATCCCGAATTATCATAAGATTCCTGATAAGCTAATGGGGCAATGGATTCTAAATATGCTGTAATTTCTCTAATTTTCATAAACGTTTGATCTAATCAAAATCAGTATAGTCTTGCTCCAACAATCGGTTAAATTCTCTAATTTTTAAAGAATATAACAACAGGGATATGGAGGAAAGAATAAAGATGATAAAAAATACAAATCCTGGTAATGGGAAATTTAATGCGAGAAAACTCCATGCGAAAATATTCCCATTCTTAAATGCTGGATTTTCTTCTACAGCGACTTTCTTGTCAAAGAATTCATTATTCAAGGAGTCACTAAATTTACGAGCAACAACGAAATTCCAATATATATTAAAGAATGGCAACAATAAAAGCCATACCTGTTCCGGATGAATACAGCGATTCTCTGCTTTTATTTTAATTAGTGAAGACCTTAATTGCCAGCATACAACAATTAAAAGAATCAAAAAACCTAGAAACGCGAGGGAAATAACAAATAAATACGGCTCTAATAATTTATACTCTGGGCTATTGATGATCTCTTCCATTATTACTTTTCTTCTAACAATATAGCGACTAACTCGTTTAATTTATCTATTTGAGGATTGTGTGAAGCTTCAAGCTCGACGATTTTCCAATTTCTTTTTTTAGCCTTTTCATAAAAAGAATAAAACTGATCTTTCTCTTTTCCACCTTTATTATTCTCATACGTGAAAATGTAAGTAATTGGACGCTTTGAAAGCTTTTCAGCAGAATAATTCAAAGGCTGCATAAAAGTTTTAATAGGGTGCGGTACATCACGTGGAGTCTTTGTCGTATCCTTAACCCAAGCCGGAACGACCACGCCATCTTTCACATCGAAAGAATTACCGGCAGTGGATTCATCCATGCCTAATGCCTGAACGGCAGACTGCCGTTCGTCTGGAACAATCGCATCCAAATAAATCACCTTCTTAATCCTTTCTGGAATACTGTCCGCGACGCCTGTTACCACCATTCCACCATAACTATGCCCTACTAGGATTACATCATTTAAGTTTTCGAACAAAATAGTATTAACGACATCTGTAATATGTGTCGTAAGATTCACTTCATTTTTATATAAATGATGACGCTCACCCAAACCAGTCATGGTCGGCCGGTAAACTATTTGTCCGTTTTGCTGCAATTGTTCTGCTGTATTCTTAAATTGCCATGCTCCACCCCACGCTCCGTGCACAATAACATAAGTGGATTGAGCGTACGAAACTGTAAATGTAAACAGGATCAAAAGCAGTGTGAAAAGTGTATGATGTCGCATAATTAAAAATACAAATAGTTAAGCAAACAATAAAAAAATAGCAGGTATCTTATGCAAATCTATAGTAGTACTTTTCCATTCTGCAATAGTTTTAGTTAGAATGATTTCATCCTTAGCGGTAAGATTCGCAGCAATACACAATTTGGTAGATGGCTTTCCTATACGCAATAATTCGGTCAAAAGCTGATTGTTCCGAAAAGGCGTCTCTATAAATATCTGTGTCACCTTTTCTCGTAAGCTTTGATTTTCCAAATCTTTAATCTTCTTTGATCGATCCCCTTTATCTATAGGCAAATATCCATGAAATGTAAACTTTTGCCCATTAAACCCGGAACCCATCAAGGCCAATAAAATGGAGCTTGGTCCCACCATTGGAATAACCTGAATTCCTCTTCTATGCGCTTCCATCACCACATCTGAACCTGGGTCTGCAACAGCTGGACACCCCGCTTCAGACATTAAGCCAAGATCTTTTCCTTTCATCACATGGGCAAATACTTTATTGTAATCCATTTTGTCACGCGCATGCTTCCCATAATCATGGATAGTGAGTTGACTTTGAGGAATAGTTAGTCCTGCAGCCTTTAAGAATTTGCGAGCTGTCTTCTCATTTTCCACCACGTACTCATCTATTTTATTGATGATATCATGATGAACCAATGTGTAAGATAATGGTTCTGCACCTTCTGAAAGTGGCACAGGAATTAAATAAAGTTTGCCTTGTTGCATATGCAAACCTAAAAAGAAAAGTCGAGATATAGGACTTTAGCGAGGGCTAAAAATATTTGGGCATAGGAAATCTGTTCATGGATTTTCCTAAAGAAACACCTAAGGAGATTTCATGTGTTCCATTATTCATGCCTGCAATTTTATTCAAACTATGCTCGAAGGAATAACCTATGCGCAGTTTAGAACTGGTATATAACTGTGTGAGCAATCCTATGGATTTATAGGAAGTGAATTTGGATAAAGGTAAATCGTCATACTCCCGATCGAATATTCTGGAACGAGAACGATATGCTGCTCCAATCCAAAACTTCTCATCAAATATCACCATCCCATTGATATCAAAAGCCGTAGGACCTATTAAATCGTCCTTAATCAAAATACTCGGTCTAAAGATCAACCCCTCTGAAACATTCAATGCGGCTCCCGTCATGATATATGCATGGGTATTCCTATACAATCCTTCCAAAGAATTTTGATTGTAAACAAAATCTTCGCGACTATCCGATCTAGAAAATAAATCATGTGCCGCAAAACCAATATAAAATTTCGGATGGTAATAAAATGCACCTAAGCGGATATCAGGTCGCCATGTAGTTATCATTCCGCGAGGAATGTAAGGATCATTTTCGTCAATATATACTAAATCATTTCCATTGAGGCTATATTGTGTGGCTCCTCCGGCGATTCCTAAACTCAAGCGCTGAGTGTCATCATCGTCTATTTGTAAACGTAGCGCATAGCTCACAAACATAGAAGTTGCAGATTGAACACCAATTTTGTCGTAAGCTAATTGCAATCCCGCGCCATGTCGCTTTCCTATAGGATCCAAGATACCATCTACAGAAGCATAACCAGACCTCGGAGCACCATTAATGCTTGTCCATTGCGAACGTATCCCCATTTGCGCAAACCACATTTCCTTATATCCCACATAAGCGGGATTAATCTGAGCAGCATTGAAAACATGCTGCGCAAAAGGAATATATTGCTGGGCTTTGGAAGTATTAAAGTGTACAATTAGCAATATATAAATAAGGATTATCCTACATCCAATTCTCATGGTTAACTTAAGTTTTCAAAATTGATATTAATTTTAAAGATAACATTTTAAAATAAAGAAAGGCTTGCAAAATTTTGCAAGCCTTTCACTTATATATGTAAGAGCAAATATATTATGCGTATTCTTCGATTGAAGGACAAGAACAGATCAACATTCTATCTCCTTGCGAATCATTCACACGACCTACTGAAGGCCAGAATTTAGCTACTTTTAAGTAAGGAAGTGGGTAAGCCGCCGTTTGACGTGAATAAGGTCTATCCCACTCGTCACCTGAAACTACCGCAGCAGTGTGAGGAGCATTTTTTAAGACGTTATTTTCTTTGTCTACTTCACCTGCTTCTACTGCAGCGATTTCTTGACGAATAGCAATTAACGCATCACAGAAACGGTCTAATTCTGCTTTTGACTCCGATTCTGTTGGCTCAACCATCAACGTACCTGCTACAGGGAATGATACTGTTGGCGCGTGGAAACCGTAGTCCATTAAACGTTTAGCAATATCACCAACCTCTACACCAAAGTTTTTGAAAGCACGACAATCTAAAATCATCTCGTGTGCACAACGACCATTCGCTCCTGCATAAAGAACTGGGTAGTGACCTTCTAAACGAGCTTTGATATAGTTAGCATTTAAGATAGCTGTTTTAGTAGCGTCTGTTAAACCTTCAGCACCCATCATAGCGATGTAAGAGTGAGAAATTAACAAGATAGAAGCCGAACCAAATGGAGCTGCTGACACAGCAGTGATTCCTTGCTCGCCAGAAACCTCTACCACCTTATGATTTGGTAAGAAAGGTACTAAGTGTGCTGCCACACCGATAGGACCCATACCAGGACCACCACCACCGTGTGGAATACAGAATGTTTTATGTAAATTCAAGTGACATACGTCAGCACCAATGAAACCAGGACTAGTTAAACCAACCTGAGCATTCATATTCGCACCGTCCATATATACTTGACCACCATTTTCGTGGATAATATTACAGATTTCGATGATAGTTTCTTCGAAAACACCGTGAGTCGACGGATAAGTCACCATCAAAGAATTCAAGTTAGCAGAATGCTCAATAGCTTTCTCTCTCAAATCTTCAACATCGATATTACCTTTGTCATCCGTTTTCACAACGACAACTTTTAGACCAGCCATAGAGGCTGAAGCTGGGTTAGTACCGTGTGCGGAAGCTGGAATCAAACAGATGTTACGGTGACCTTCGCCACGGCTTTTGTGATAAGCATCGATTACCATCAAACCTGCGTACTCACCTTGAGCACCTGAGTTTGGTTGGAACGACATTTTAGCAAAACCTGTGATTTCTGACAACCAATCATTCAACTCATTGATCAATTGCATGTAACCCGAAGTTTGGTCTGCTGGCGCGAAAGGATGTAAACCACCAAAACGAGCCCAAGTTACGGGAACCATCTCAGTTGTAGCATTCAATTTCATTGTACATGAACCCAATGGAATCATCGAGTGGCACAACGACAAATCTTTAGCTTCTAAAGATTTGATATAACGCAACATCTCATGCTCTGAATGGTACGAATTAAAGATTGGGTGAGTCAAATAATCAGTATTACGTGCCAATTCCGTTGGAATAGAAGTACCTAATTCATTTGCCAAATCTTCTAAATCCAAATCATCTTGTAATTTGCCTTTTACTTTAGCGAATACACGTACGATTGTTTCAATATCTTGGAAAGTAGTCGTTTCATCGATAGAAATTCCTACAGTTCCTTCGTTGTAATAGAAGTTTAATTCATTATTTAATGCCTCAGATTTCAAGCCATCAATTTCTTGACCTACGTTGAAACGTAATGTATCGAAATAAGTTTTGTTGACTTGCTCATAACCTAAAGCTTGGATAGCTTTATCAGCTAATTTAGCCAAATCATTGATACGAGTAGCAATGTTCTGAATGCCTTTCGGACCATGGTAAACCGCATAGAACGATGCCATAATCGCTAATAATGCTTGTGCAGTACAAATGTTTGAAGAAGCTTTATCACGACGGATGTGTTGCTCTCGAGTTTGCAAAGCCATACGCAATGCATATTCGCCGTTTGAATCTGAAGTCACACCAATGATACGACCTGGGATATTACGTTTGTAAGCATCTTTAGTCGCAAAGAATGCAGCGTGAGGACCACCAAAGCCCATTGGCACACCAAAACGTTGTGAGTTACCCACAACTACATCAGCACCCCATTCGCCTGGAGGCGTCAATAATGCTAATGACATTAAATCTGCAGCCACACATACTGTAATATTTTTAGCGTGTGCCGATTCAGCTAATTTTTTATAATCCGCCACTGTTCCGTCAGCTGCTGGATATTGAACAAAAACAGCAAATACATCATCCGCCAAATTCGCTTCAGTAACATCAGCCACTCTCAATTCTACACCAAATGGAGTAGCACGAGTAGTCAATACATCTAAAGTTTGAGGGAATACATTTGGAGAAACCAAGAATACATTCGCAGCTTTGTTTTTGCGCGCTGAATACAACATAAACATTGCCTCAGCAGCTGCAGTACCTTCATCCAACAAAGAAGCATTCGCAATTTCTAAACCTGTAAAATCAGAAATGACAGTTTGGAAATTTAACAAAGCTTGTAAACGACCTTGCGCAATCTCTGCTTGGTAAGGAGTATACTGTGTATACCATCCTGGATTTTCGAATACATTACGTTGAATAACACCTGGAAGAACAACATCATAATATCCTTGTCCGATATATGATTTGAAAACTTTATTCTTCTCAGCGATTTGTGCTACTTTCTCCAAATAAGCTACTTCGCTTAATGCATTTGGAAGATTCATAGCTTTTCTTCTGATCTGAGCTGGAACTGTTTGTTCAATCAACTCATCTAAAGAAGCTACACCCAAAAATTTTAACATCTCTTCGGTTTGTGCAGCACTTGGTCCGTTGTGACGGTCCTGAAACTTTTCTTGGTAATGTACGTTACTCATTTGCTTTATAATTGCAAGAACACTTAGTATTTAACAGTTTGACAAACAATTTCTTTCCCTTAACGAAAGCCTAAAGTTTGGTTGCGCAAAGATACAGAATTTTGAATACTTTTTGAAGGATTGTCCTCTTACCAAAAGATTTATTGTCATGCAAACGTTTGTTCGATTTTATTATTAAAAAACAATGCGATTCACAATAAATTTCAAAAATATTCACGTACAAATCATTTAGGTTGTGAAAATTACAAAAGTTTCTAACTATCAAATTCTTATACTGCTATTTAGTATTTTTGAACTACTTATTAACTCCAATTTATATGCTGAAACTTAATGTTAAAAACGAGACTGGAAAATTAAAAACTGTGGTATTAGGAAGAGCCGACAGCAATGGCGCTACGCCTAACGCCGAGGAGGCTTATGACCCAAAATCTTTAGAACATATACTTGCAGGAACTTATCCTACTGAAGAAGATATGATAAAGGAAATATCGGCTTTTGAAAGCGTGCTAAAAAAGTATGAAGTAGAAGTTTTAAGACCTCGACTTATTCCCAATTTAAATCAAATTTTTACACGCGACATTGGCTTTGTTATAGATGATTTATTTATCAAATCAAATATTCTCCCAGACCGCGCAGAAGAGTGGAATGCCATAGATTTTATTATCCAACAAATTGAAAAGGAAAAATTTATTGTTCCTCCAGAAGAAGTACATATTGAAGGAGGTGACGTAATAGTTTGGAATGATTATCTTTTTGTCGGCACATATTATGGGGTAGACTATTCTGAAATTAATACTGCGCGCACCAACCGCTTTGGAGTCGATTTCTTGAAAGATTTATTCCCTAAAAAAGAGGTTATAGACTGTGACTTGATAAAATCAATGACCAATCCTCGCGCCAATGCCTTGCATTTGGATTGCTGTTTTCAGCCCATAGGACTAGACAAGGGAATTATCTTTAAAGGTGGATTCCGCAACCCAAGTGATTACCACCGTATTGTCGAAATATTCGGAGAAGAAAACCTATATCACATTGATGCAGATGGCATGTACGAAATGAATTCCAATGTGTTTTCTATTTCACCCAAGGTTATTGTTTCTGAACAACGATTTGACAAACTCAATAATTGGTTAGAAGATCAAGGATTTATAGTAGAAAGAATCCCTTACTATGAGATCGGAAAACAGGAAGGCCTATTACGCTGTTCTACTTTACCTTTAATCCGTGAATAATGGCTCAGTCAACTAATTGTATCCTAATGGTTCGGCCAGCGGCCTTTCGCGCGAATGAAGAAACGGCAGTTAACAACTATTTTCAAGACACAGAGACAACAGAAAAGAACACCAATCTATTGGCGCAAGCTGAATTTGATAATGCAGTAAATATTTTGGTGAACGCAGGAGTAAAAGTTGTTGTAGTTGAAGATTCTGGAAAATTTGATACGCCAGACAGTATCTTCCCTAATAATGTCATTTCCTTTCATGGGGACAAGGCAATTCTTTACCCCATGTTTGCCGCCAATAGACAATGCGAAATTTTTCTTAATCATTTAGGCGTGCTAGAGAAAAATGGGATCCAGTTCAAGACGTTAAAAGATTATAGCATTTATACGGAGCAAGAACTTTTTTTAGAAGGAACAGGGGTATTAATCTTAGATAGGGTAAATAAAATTGCCTATTGCTCAATTTCTGAAAGAGCAAATGAAATCCTTCTTCCTATCTTTTGTGAAGATAATGACTATACTCCAATCGTATTTCACGCTACACAACAAGTGGAACAGCAGAGACTTCCCATTTACCATACCAACGTAATGATGGCATTAGGAACAGCGTTCTGTGTGATTTGTTTAGATAGTATACAGAATGAAGAGGAAAGAAAAGAGATTATATCAAACCTGGAAGCGACTAACAAGTCTATCATCTCTATTTCCGAAAAGCAAATGCACCATTTCTGTGGAAATATCCTTGAACTCAAAAATAAAGAGGAAGAAACTCTAATTGTACTAAGCGAACAGGCCTTTAATGTTTTTTCTGAAGAACAAAAAGAACAGTTACGGAGCTTTGGCAAATTAATTTCAATTCCCATTTACACCATTGAAAAATATGGAGGCGGCTCGATACGTTGCATGATCGCCGAAGTATTTCACTAATAAAGGCTTCTAATTTTAAAATTAGAGGGGGTAACAAACTCATTATTCTGTTGATATAATTGAAACAACAGAGTTAATAACCCTTTAAATTTTAAAATTATGAAAAAGCTTATACAATTATTCGGAATAGGAACACTCGTTTTCTCATCTATATCTTGTTCAAATGACACCGTTCAAGAGCCTATTTTCAGCCCCTCAGGCGATGCGCTAAGAGACTTATTTGCCAGTAACCTAGAATCAATTACCCAACACGACACTTTTGACGCGGAAGACAACTTTGTTTTTACCTCAGCAAAGGGTGTCAAAGTCTTTATAAATGGCTCCTGTTTGAAAAAGCAAAACGGTGATCCTGTCGTAGGCGAAGTTGATTTTTCATATATCGAGATTTTCGATAGAGGTACTATGCTAGTGACCAACAAACCTACAGTTGGTATTCAAGCTGGTGAACCGAAATTATTAACCTCAGGAGGGGAATTTCTGGTTAAAGTTACCCAAAATGGCGAAGAATTAATATCCGATTGCGGTTATTCTATCCATGCCCCTACAAGTATTACAGGAGGCACAGACCAAGATATGGAAGCTTTTGCAGGAAATATTGATGCCAACGGAAATCTAAGCTGGGAGAATATCACCCAAACTGTCGAAACTTGGACAGGCTTCAACCAAGCAATAAATGCCGACGCCTATAATGTGTTCTTAAATAATTTCGACTGGTTTAATTTTGACAAATTTGTTGATCTGGGGCAAGGATTTACGACCATCACTTTCCAAACACCTGCTGGATTTAATAACAGCAATAGTTATATTTTCATGGCTACGAAAACTCGTCCAAATTCCTTAGCATATGCCAATACTAGAATGCCAATCGGAGCAGAAGTATATTATATTTTGGTCACGGAACAAAATGGAGGATTTAAATATGCTGTAAAACCTGTCACTAGTATTACCGCAAATAGCACAGTAGCTTTTAATTTAGCTGAATTGCAAAATGGAACAATTCAACAAGTTATTGACGCGATTAACGACTTACCATAATCTATATATAATTCCCAAATTACAACTCTCCTCGCCTCCGGAGTTCTCTGACTTTGGAGGTTTTTTGTTTTTTACACTATATTGTATTATGCAAAAGAGGAGACACCTATATTTTATCCTTATTATTATCACAATTGCTCTCGGTTTGTTTTCACGCAAAATTGACTCTCTTCCTTTAGCAACTGGGGACGCGCTTTACGCCGTAATGGTGTATTTAGGATTTCGGTTTGTGTTTATTAGGAAACCTTTGTATTACGCACTCTTGTTATCAATTGTATTTTGCTTTATTATTGAATTCTTACAACTTGTACAATCTCCTCTTCTTATCGAAGCTCGAAATCATTCCTTATTAAGATTAGTCTTAGGCCAAGGTTTTCTTTGGTCAGATTTAATTGCCTACAGCATCGGGGCATTTGTGTGCTACCTTCTCGATAAAAAATTTATTTTTTCTAAAAAATAAATTTCAATTCAATTGAATCTGCACTAAACCTACGTAATATTTAAAAGTCATATTTATCGACTAAAAACAATATTATGAAATTACTAAAAGCCTCTTTCGTGTTAATTATTCTAGCAACTCTGTCTAGCTGTGGTGTCTATTATTCACAAGATTATACTTTAATAAAAATTGGTATGACAACAGAGGAAGTCATTGCTATAGCTGGAAAACCAATTCAAATAGTTGCAGCAAAAAAATATGATGATGGAATTTTAGAAATCTATGAATACCCGAGTCGTCCCTTTAGAACAGATACCCTATTGAATTGGTATCACTTTATTGATAATAAACTAGAAGAATGGGGACCAAAAGAACAATATATTACTTCGGATTATGATCGATATTATCAAAAACATAGAAATAACAGAAGATAGCCCAAAGCTTATCTTCCGTTAATACAATATTGTAAACTTGAAATCCAATGGATTGAAATGCTTAATCAATTCTTTGATTAAATCATCGCCATATTTAACATACAGCGTCGCGAAATTTTCTGAACGCTCTTGTAATCCACCATTTGGAAACAATTTGTCTTTAACTCGTTCTATTTGAATAAGCGCTTCCTCATGGTTGCGCTTATCTGCTTTCAACAATTTTTTTTCAAGATTATTAATAGCCTTCTTCAGCCTTGCTTTCACAGCTTCAGTACTCGGCGCCAGACTCGCATCGATTTTATGGGCACGCAATTTAATTTTACCAAAGATGGCATTAAACTCCATCCATTCATCACGTAGATTTAATCGATGTGTAGTATGTCTGCGTACATATTCATTCTGCAAAGCAGTAGTGGATTTGAAAATAGATTTAAACGTTAGGTCAAGTCGATAAATCTTACTTGCCACAGCATCGTCCGTAATCATCGCTGAATTACGCGGTACCAAAATAGGATAAGGCACTCCATATTGATCAAAATTAGCTTTAAACTGTAACCAATATACAATCTCCGCTCCCCCACCTATGTATGCCAGATTCGGAAGAATAACCTCCTGATACAATGGTCTCATGACTACATTCGGGCTAAATCTTTCTGGATTATTGGCTATTTCCTGTTTTATTTCCTCTTCTGAAAAATAAATTTCTCGATGCAAGACTTCGAAGCGTCCATCTTCGTTTTTGACGATACGCTCTCTAAATTCATCCGTTAAATAGAAAAAATTACATTCTCGGGCATGAACCTGCGTTGAAAAATCCTTTTCTTCTAATTCTTTTGTTGTTTTTGAAATCGCTTGGAAACTTTTCTCTTCAAGAATGTCTTCTTGAATAATTGGTGCAAAAACTTCTTTCAACTCTTTAAGATCCGCATCGACGATAACTAATCCATATTCTTTGAACAAAGCATTCGCTAACACACGTGTTGCATCTGCTAAATTACGACCTCGCAAATATGCTTCCTCTACAATATTCGCCAACTTAGTCGAGTTGTCGGACAAGCCCAGCATGCCAATATACTGACGGACAACCGCATCCATAGAACTGGTATCCATCTTACCTGTCCCCGAAATACCTGGCACATCCCATATTATTTTTTTGCCGTAAACAAGTGTATTGTTTATTTCAGCAAAATCATGATCTTCAGAAGCCATCCAATATACAGGCACAAATTCTTTGTCTGGATATTTGCCTTTTAAATCTTTTGCTAATCGAATAGCACAAGCTATTTTGAAAATAAAATAGAGCGGACCAGTGAAAATATTCAACTGATGCCCAGTCGTAATCGTGAAAGCATTGGATTGAGCTAATAAATCAATGTTTTTCGCCACTTCTGGAGCATCCTGCAATAAATCCCCATATTGAGACTTGAGCGATGAAACCAACACATCTCGATGAGCAAAATCGGCTTTTAATGCTATTTGCTTTTCAAAGCCTTCGTAGTTCGGATTATTGCCATAATAAGGTTTTAATCCTTCATCTCCAGCAAGATAAGCTAGTAATGTCTTAGAGAAACTATTTGTATCCTTATACTCAATGTAAGTTGCTTTCATCCAACAGAATTATTTTCACCACAAATGTATAGTAATTGGGTATACAATTTACAGAAAAATGCAAAAAGCACTATGACGTAATAGAATTATAGCGAAGATTTGACAAAAGAAATCCCGAAAGCGATACCTTCGGGATTGTTATTTATATGAAGAAAAACAGTTATACTGTTTTCACGTATTTCTCGTCGTAATTTTCAATATCAATAATATACTGATTCTGAATTAAGAAATCATATAAAGGTTTTGCTTCTTCCGAAACTTTTAGATTTTTAGTGGTGATAATTTCGTTTGCTTTCTTGTCCAGATATGGATAAGCATACAATTTAACATTTTTACTAAACATCCCTGAAATATATGACAACAATTCATTTGTATAGTTTTCTTTGCTGTAATTGTCCGAATTGAAGATATTACGCAAGTTCGAAACGTTTGTTGCAATACCAACATTGTTTGGCTTGAAAGTTTTGAAAAATTCCGCTAAGTGATTGTTACGTCTAAAGTTGGATACCAATATATTATTTCCTGTAGCACATAATTCTTCGGCACGATCCGCAAAATACTTTAAATCATCAATTGTTAAATCAGATTCTTCATCCAATACATTACCCATCAATACCTCAATCAGGACGACGGTGTTTTGAGGTTTTGCATTAGTATTTTTCTTGAATTGTTCCACCGCTTGGTTAAACAAGTCAAAGTTTGGCAACGATTTTTGGCGATATTTAGTACGCAATACTACGATATCTTTTCGGTACAAGAAGTCTTTGATTTGAGCAGCTTTACCATCTGGTTTGAAAATCGCCGCATTAGAGAAGCCTTTTGCAATAAGGTATAAATTCACCAGTCGCTCATTTACATTCTCAAAAACAGGACCTTCTAGCTTTATCAAATCAATTTCTACCGCTCCTACAGATAAATTGTCCACCAAAGATTCAATCATCACCTGTGGATCATTCGCATAATAATAAGCCGCAAATACCAGATTAACACCTAATATACCTAAAACTTTGGACTGCAGTCTATTGTCCGAATCCAACAAACGAACGTGCATAATGATGTCATTAGTAGGACCATCAACCTCCGATTGAAAACGAATACCTAACCAGCCGTGTGGATCATTTGTTTTGGTAAAATTTAGGGTAGTTACAGTATCTGCGAAGGCAAAGAATCTTTTATTATCGTATTTTTCAGTGTGTAGTCTTTCTGTCAGGAGGGTAAATTCGTGCGCTAACATTTTGCGTAACCTTGTCCTACTCACATATCTTCCCGACTCTTCCGCGCCATATATTGCGTCCGAAAATGCCATATCGTAAGCTGACATCGTCTTTGCAATAGTTCCTGAAGCAGCTCCCGCTTCAAAGAAATTACGCGCTACTTCCTGTCCAGCTCCAATCTCCGCAAATGTCCCATAGATAGCTGGATCGAGGTTAATTTTCAAAGCCTTGCGCTTTGTTTCGAATATCTCTCTTGCCATGCTGCAAAGATAAAAAAATGAGTTTAATTAATTAGATAAACAATCTTTATAACAAAAATGGGCTTACTTTATAGTAAACCCATTTTTTTGAAGGTATAAAATAATGCCGCACTATGTAAAGCTTGCCCAATTTTGTTATCAAACAAAAATTGCCTAGCCTTCTCAATCGACATTTCTACCACCTCTATGTCTTCAGAATTGTCTAGCTCCTGCTCTTGAATCTTTTTACCACCTGTAAGTAAATACGTGTAGGTCAAATTGCCACTTGTGGCAGGATTAGCATACAATTCACAAATATATTCTATAGTATCAAAAGCATATCCCGTTTCTTCTAGAAGCTCTCTGCGTGCTGCAGCCTCTAGTTCTTCTCCTTCCTCCACTACTCCTGCAGGAAGTTCGACCATGATTTCGTCTGCTCCATGACGATACTGACGGACAAAAAGAACCTTTTGGTCTTCGGTAATAGCCACCATGTTCACCCATCTCGGGTATTCTAAAACATAATATTCATCTTTTATATTTCCATTAGGCAACTCCAGTTTATCGACACGTAAAGTTGCCCAAGGTCGTTGAATAATGTATTTAGATTCTAAAAGTTTCCACTTTTGCATATTATCCTTTTACAATATCAGCCATAATATTTTCTACTTTCTGCTCCAACTTGGCAGAGATAGTTTCATAATTAGAAGCATCAACTAAAGCTTCTCTCACCGAACAGTAGAATTTTATTTTTGGCTCAGTACCAGAGGGTCTTGCCGAAATGACGTCACCATCAACTGTAATGAATTGTAATACATCTGATTTTGGTAAATCAATTTCAGACGTTTCGCCTGAAACGATATTTGTCGCTACACGATTCTCGTAATCGCGAATTTCTTTTACTTCTACCCCACCTAAAGTTTTTGGAGCATTAGCGCGCAAATCAATCATCATTTGTTTAATTTCGTCCGCACCAGCTTTACCTTTTTTCGTTAAGGAAATTAATTTCTCTTTGTAAAATCCATGTTTTACATAAAGCTCCTGCAATACTTCGAAAAGTGATTTGCCTTGACATTTGAAATAAGCTGTCATCTCCGCAATAAATGCACATGAATTTACCGCATCTTTGTCTCGAACTAAATCACCAACCAAATATCCGTAACTCTCTTCACCTCCAACTAAATAGTTCTCTTTTCCTAATAACTTTGTGATTACTTCACCAATAAATTTAAATCCAGTAAGCGTTTCATAAGATTTCACACCATATTCTGCTCCGATATCTGATATCAAATTCGTCGTAACGATTGTTTTAACGATGTAGTCATTGTCTTTCAATTCGGCTTTATCTTTTTTAGAGGAAAGCACATAGTATGTTAACAAGCTTCCGATTTGGTTACCATTAATCAACTCATAGTCCCCTTTTGGATTTCGGATAGCCACACCTACACGGTCAGCATCTGGATCGGTCGCCATGATAACATCTGCTCCTAGCTCTTGACCACGCTTCTTAGCGATAGACATCGCATCTTCTTCTTCTGGGTTTGGATACACTACTGTTGGGAAATTTCCATCAGGTTTTGATTGTTCTTCCACCACAGTAACATTGGTGAAACCCCAAGCTTCTAAAATTTTAGGGACTACTGTGATTCCTGTACCATGAATCGGAGAATACACAATTTTTAAATCTTTTTGTGCTTCTACCGCTTCTGGGTGAATACTTAATCTCTTATTTGCCTGTACATAGATGTCGTCAAACTCTTCACCTACTACAGTAATATTTGCGTCAACTCTTTCGAATTTTATTTCCGAAACAGATTGAATAGCATTTACTTCTGTAATCACATTTTTGTCATGTGGCGCTACAAGTTGACCTCCATCATTCCAATATGCTTTGTAACCATTGTACTCTTTTGGATTATGAGATGCAGTCAACATTACACCACCTTGGCAATTGAAATGTCGTACTGCAAAAGATAACATTGGTGTAGGACGCAATTGCTCAAACAAAAACACATGAATATCATTAGCTGAAAATACATCTGCTACAAGATGACCAAAAGACTGAGAGTTGTTACGGCTATCATACGACACAGCAACTTTGATCTGTTGATCTGGGAATTGCTTTTTCAAATAGTTTGCTAACCCTTGTGTCGCTTTACCAATTGTATATTTGTTCATTCGGTTCGAGCCCACACCCATAATGCCGCGTAAACCACCTGTTCCGAATTCTAATTCTTTATAGAAAGAATCTAATAATTCTGTTTCTTCATTGTTATCAATCAGTTGCTGAACTTTTGCAACTGTTTCTGAATCGTATTCAGCTGTTAACCATTGGTCTATACGAGATTTGGTTTCTTGGTCTAGAGTGCTCATATATAATTTTCTATGTACTTTAATTAATTAACAATTTATTAAAAATATCTGATAATGTGAATGTTGATTTAGAAAAAATTTACCAATATTTTAAGCGTCACATCCTGCATATGCTCTATCAAGAGTCGTTACATACCATGCTCCTTTATACTTTCGAACATGAAAAATTAAAGGTTGATCAGCGGTCACAATAACACGGTAACTTTCTTTTTCTGAAACTTCAATCCTAATTAAATCTTCTTCCGAAAATTTATCCTCATCAAACTCATCTTCGAATGCAGTTATATTTGACAATTGGTTGGGATGAGCGGTTGTATCACATATAAAACCCTCTTTATTCCATTTTTCTGTTCCACAGTCGTAAGAAGGAAGTTTTTCAAACGTTAGCGCAAATTCAGTATTCAAATCAGGATATGCAAAAACCTCTGGCACGGGATGAGCAAAATCCAGACTATCCATTTTTACAAAAGTGTCGGATGCCCCTGGACGATAGATTATGTATATCCCCAATTCTGGATGAATCAACGCATTAGCCTTTGCGTTGTCTTTGCTTGCATACGCTCTTACGAAACGGGTGATAACTTCGGACAACTGATTTTGTTCCTCAATAGTTACAGGCACTACCACTGTTACAGAATCTTTTGACACTATTTTTTCTGAATTTTTTCCTTGATTACAACTGACGGTTAAGGTTAGTAGAGCAAGAAGCCCTATCCATATATTTCGCATATTACTTATTATTTTCACGAATAGTTTTTTCAATGTAATCCCACATTTCTGCAGGAATTGCTTCCATTCCATTCATCTGACCAGCACCTTGAAGCCATTCACCACCATCAATAGTAATGACTTCGCCATTTATATATCCCGCAAAATCAGATACTAAAAACGCTGCCAAATTAGCCAGTTCTTGATGCTCACCTACACGTTTCAAAGGAACTCTATTTTTGAAATCAAACTTAGCCGCCAAATCTCCTGGCAATAACCGATCCCAGGCTCCTTTGGTAGGAAATGGTCCTGGAGCTATGGCATTACTTCGAATCCCATATTTTCCCCATTCAGCAGCTAAAGAACGTGTCATTGTCAACACACCTCCTTTTGCCACTGCCGAAGGTACAACATAACCTGAACCTGTAAAAGCATAAGTAGTAATTATATTCAAAATATTTGCCTTTTTATTACTTTCGATCCATTTTTTACCAAAAGTAAGGGTACAATTAGCGGTTCCTTTTAGCACAATATCTATAATAGTAGAAAAAGCATTCGCTGATAATCTTTCGGTTGGAGAAATAAAATTCCCTGCTGCATTATTTACTAACACATCGACACCTCCAAAGGTATCGACTGATTCCTTATAAAGCTTTTCGACATCTTCAATATTTCGTACATCACAACTTATTGCCAAGACAAAATTATTAGTCTTCTTTTCAATCTCCTTTGCCGTTTCTGACAATACATCTAATTTACGACTCGTGATCACCACATTGGCTCCCAATTCGGAAAAATAGGTAGCCATTGCCTTACCTAAGCCTGTACCGCCCCCCGTTACCACAATCGTTTTGCCTGATAACGCATCTTCGCGTAATGCTCCTTGTACCATAGTTATGCTTTTTTCTGCGTTAAATTTTCAATAATTGTTTTCAAAATAGCTCGCGTACTCGGTCTCCACCATTGCTCTAACACTTGACGAATTGTTTCTGTTTGATCTTTCTCAAATTCAGCTATTAAATGAGCTCTAAAATTAAGTTTAGAAGTACGCCAAGCATTCTTTTCAAATTGTGTCAACGACTTAATTTTACGCATAGCTAAATTTTGAATGCGATTAAAAGCAACAACCTCATCCACAAGACCAATCTCTTTAGCTTCAGAAGGTTTGAAAAGTTTTCCTTCCAACAAACTTCTGTAAGCCGTCCCCTCTCCTAACCAAAAACTATACAATTTAAAAATACTTTCGGGTACTATAATCCCAACAGGTACTTCATTCAGTCCAATAATAAACTCCCCATCCGCCATCAATCTATAATCACAACAAATCGCCATTACACAGCCTCCCGCTGGACTATGTCCTGTAATAGCTGAAACAGAAGGCTTTGGAAAAGCTACTAATTTGTGTAATAAAGTAATAAAAGCTGTCCAAAAGTTTCGCATTTCAACTTCGTCGTACTGATAAAGCGTAATGAGATCGAGACCCGAAGTGAAGAAATTCTCTTTACCACTTAGGATCAAGCCTTCAATCGCAGGGTCATCATTCGCTCGCTCTATGGCTTCGATAAGTTCCTGAATCATTTCAATATGCATAGCGTTCGATTTTCCACGATCCAACATAATGTGGAATATATGATCTTCTACTTGGGTTTTGATGAAATTCATAAGCTTATAATTTGAAAACAAATTAAGGAAATTTCGCGACAATCTACTGTTGAAGATCCTTAATGTAATACCTATTTAAATCATATTAATTGATTAAAAATTTATCAAAATAATGGTAAAATTTTTAATCATTTTTAATTTATTGATCAAATTTTATATAATTTCCACAAATCTAACTTCTTGCCGTATGTCAATAAATAAATATAATGAATTGGAAGTCCTTACTCGTCTTAAGAATGGCGATGAAGAAGCTTTTGCTATTATTTATTCACGATATGCAGAAATCCTTTAGTTTTTTTAGAAAAATTCAACTTATCTACCCCAGATGTGGAGGATTCCATTCAAACAACTTTTGTAAAACTATGGGAGAATAAGCAGAATACTATAAATGTTAGGAATAGAAAGTGGTATCCTAAAATATAATCTAGGAAAGAAAAAATAAATTCTCCAAACGCAACAAAGCCTTATCACGATATGTGATAAGGCTTTGCTTTGTTGTTTAATAAAAGAAGGCACCGACCTACTCTCCCACCTGTTACGGCAATACCATCGGCTCGGGCGGGCTTAACTGCTCTGTTCGGAATGGGAAGAGGTGAACACCGCCGATATAGGCACCCA